>NZ_DATINC010000001.1:0-31572 GCF_035474675.1 Jatrophihabitans sp.
TAGCGGCCCAGCACCACCCGCATCTCGGCGATCTGCGGCGGGTCCAGGCCGTTGGTCGGCTCGTCCAGCACCAGCACGTCGGGCAGGCCCAGCATCGCCTGGGCGATCGCCAGCCGCTGCTGCATGCCGTGGCTGTAGGTCTTCACCCGGCGCTCCACCGACTCCCCCAGCCCGGCGATCTCGAGCACTGTGTCGAACTCGGCCTGCTCGACCGGCCGGCCAGACGCCGCCCAGAACAGCCGCAGGTTCTCCCGGCCGCTCAGGTGCGGCAGGAAACCCGGCCCCTCGACGAAGGCCCCCAGCCGGGACAGCACCTCCGCCCCCGGCACCACCTCGTGCCCGAACACCCGGACCGAGCCGGACGTCGGCAGGATCAGGCCCATCAGCACCCGCAGCGTGGTGGTCTTGCCGGCCCCGTTCGGGCCGAGCAACCCCAGCACCTGCCCGCGCTCGACCGTGAAGCTCACCCCGTCCACCGCGCGGTAGCCGTCGGCGTAGACCTTCGCCAGGTCCTGCACCACGATCGGGACCCCGGCCAGCTCCGGATCCACCCCGCCCGGCCGCCGGGACCGCAGCCGCCACCAGCCGAACGCCAGGCAGGCCAGCACCACCAGCGCCGCCACTGCCAGCCAGTTCCAGGCGCCGCCGCCGCGCACCTCGGTGACCGGCAGCGACGAGACGCCGAGCGCGGCCCCCGAGGCGACGATGCCCTCGCCCAGCCCGACGGTGTAGCTGGCTGGCTGGACGGGCAATTGGTAGCCGAAGTCGGTGGTGGCGACCTCGACGGCCAGCCGGTGCCGGGCCGGCACCTGGGCCACGATCCAGGGCAGCTGGACGGTCACCAGGTGCACCTGGCCGGGCTTGCCGGTCAGCTGGATCGGCGACACCAGCCGGGCCGGCAGGGTGTCCGAACCGTCCGGGCCGAGGTCGTGCAGCGAGACGAACAGCGTCGCCGCGCCGGTGCTGCCGGCCGTCACCGAGAGCCGGACCTGCGACGAGCCGATCACCAGCACCGGCTCCGGCAACGGATCGGAGCTGAACACCGCGCTCTGGCCGGGCAGCCTGGACAACCCCGCGGCGCCGCCGAGGCCCAGCCCGGCCGCCCCACTGAGCAGGCCACCCAGGCCGGGGACGGTGGACACCGCCGCCGGCGACCCGCCGGCCGGTGCGCTGATCTGCTGCGGGGCGCCGTGCAGTACCACCGGCCGGCTGGTGAATCCGGCAGCGCCGGCGAGGCCCGGGTAGCCGGCGGCGCGCTGGGTGACCTCGACCGTCCGGCCGCTGCTGGCCGAGATCCCGGCACCGGGCTGGGCAATCTCGAACGCGCTGCCCACCGAGCCGTGGCCGCGCAGCCGGGCGTCGAAGAATCGCCTTTGCAGGCCGGCAACATCGTCATCGGAACCCGGCGCGTCGTGGCCACCTGCGCGCCACCGCACCACCACCGGCGCACCGGCCGCCGCGATCTGGCGGGCATTGGCGTCGGCCTCGCTGAGCGGGAACAGCGAGTCCTGCTCGCCCTGGGTCAGCAGGGTCGGCGCCCGCATGTCGGCCAGCACGCTGGCCGGACTGGACTCGGCCAGCAGGTCGGCCAGCCGCAGGTCGGGCGGACCGCCGGCGACCGCCTGCTGGTAGTCGGCGCACAGCTCGGCGGCGAACCGGCCGCACCCGCTGGAGCCGGACGAAGCAGAGCTAGCCGGGGCGGCACCGGCGGAGTCCCCGTCGGCGGGAAAGCCGCTGGAGAACAGATAGCCGGCCCACAGCCGCTTGAACACCCCGGCCCGCTGGTCGGCCCCGGTCGCGCTCGCATTGGCGTTGGGGAACAGCGACCGGGCCAGGCTGTTCCAGGTGATGTCGGCGGCCACCGCCCCGATCCGGTGGTCGGTCGCGCCCAGCATCAGCGCCAGCGCACCGCCGTAGGAGGAACCGGCCACCCCGAGCACCGGCCGGTCACCGACCTGATTACTCGTCCGGGCCACCTCCGGACGGGACTGCAGGAAGTCCAGCAGCCGGGAGCCGTCGGCTACCTCGTAGCGCCGGGAGTCCAGGTGGATCTGCCCGCCGGAGGCGCCGAATCCGCGGGCGGTGTAGGTCAGCACCACGTAGCCGGCCCGGGCCAGGCCGCGGGCCTGGCCGTCCAGGCCGGTCTTCGAGCCGCCGAAGCCGTGCGCCAGCAGGATCGCCGGGGCGGGAATGTGCTCGGGCAGGTACAGCGAGGAGTCCAGCAGCACCGGCCGGCCGTCCGGCTCGGGCGTGCCGGGGATCGACAGCGCCGACACCCGGACGGCCGGCTCCCGGTTGAGCACCACCAACACCGCGATCGCCAGCAGGACGGCGAGCAGCGCGGCGCCGGCCTGCTTGGCGCGCCGGGTCGCCAGCCACCGCCGCGCCGGGAACCGGGTTCGCCGGTCCGGCGCGGAAGACCGCCGTGCCGGGCGAAGGGCCCGCCACCGCCGGCCGGCACCGGACCGCTCGTTGCTCACCAGCCGAGCGTACGGACCTGTTCCTGCAACGACCGGTCCTTGCCGAGCGCGACCTCGGCGAGCTGGGCCTGGAACGCCGCCATCCGGGCCCGCAACCCCTCGTCGGCCACCGCCAGCATCCGGACGGCCAGCAGGCCGGCGTTGCGGGCACCGCCGATCGAGACGGTAGCCACCGGCACGCCGGCCGGCATCTGCACGATGGACAGCAGCGAGTCCATGCCGTCCAGGTGCCTGAGCGGGACCGGCACGCCGATCACCGGCAGCGGAGTGAGCGAGGCCACCATGCCCGGCAGGTGCGCGGCACCCCCGGCGCCGGCGATGATCACCCGCAGCCCGCGACCGGCGGCCGAGCGGGCGTAGTCGAGCATCGCCTCGGGCGTCCGGTGCGCCGAGACCACCCGCACCTCGAACGGCACCTCGAACTCGGCCAGCGCCTCGCCGGCCGCCGACAGGGTGGCGAAGTCGGAGTCGCTGCCCATGATCACCCCTACCAGCGGGTGCCGGCCGGCAGGCGGGGCAGGCGGGAACTGCGGCTCAACCATGGGCGTCCACCTTCGCTCGACGGCCCAGCGACAGGTAGTCCGCCGCGGCCCGGGCCCGGTCGCGAACCTGATCCAGCCGATCCCCCAGCGCGGTCACGTGCCCCACCTTGCGGCCGGGCCGGAACCCTTTTCCGTACAGGTGAATCTTGACGTCCGGCCAGCGGGCCATCAGGTGGTGCACCCGCTCGTCCAGGCCCGGCTCGGTGTCGTCCGGGCCGCCCAGCACGTTGGCCATCACGACCACCGGCGCGGTCTGCGCGGTCACCCCGAGCGGGTAGTCCAGCACCGCCCGCAGGTGCTGTTCGAACTGCGAGGTGCGCGACCCCTCGATGGTCCAGTGCCCGGAGTTGTGCGGCCGCATCGCGAGCTCGTTGACCAGCAGCCGGCCGCCGCGCTCGACGAACAGCTCCACCGCCAGCACCCCGACGACGTCGAGCTCGCGGGCGATCCGCAGCGCCAGCTGCTCGGCGGTCTCGGCCTGCTCGGCGCTCAACCGCGGCGCCGGCGCGATCACCTCGGTGCAGATCCCGTCCTGCTGGACCGTCTCGACCGGCGTCCAGGCCGCGCCCTGCCCGAACGGCGAGCGGGCCACCAGGGCCGCCACTTCGAAGTCCAGCTCCACCCTGGCCTCGGCCAGCAGCGGGGTGCCCGAGGCCAGCAGCGGCTCGGCGGCGGCGAGCGAGTCCAGCACCCAGACCCCCTTGCCGTCGTAGCCACCGGAGATCGCCTTCAGCACCACCGGCCAGCCCACCTCCTCCCCGAACTCGGCCAGGGCCGTGCGCGGGTCGGCCTCGGCCGACAGATCCCGCCAGGCCGGCCCGGCGATGCCGAACCCGGACAGCCGGCGGCGCATCTCCGCCTTGTTCTGGGCGAACCGGAGCGCCTGCGCCGAGGGCAGCACCAGCACCCCGTCGGCGGCCAGCGCCCGCAGGTGCTCGCCCGGCACGTGCTCGTGGTCGAAGGTCAGCACGTCGCACCCGGCCGCGAACCGGCGCAGGTCGGCCAGCGTCCGGTAGTCGCCCACCTGCACGTCGCCGGCTACCATCGCCGCGCCGTCGTCCGGCGAGTCGGCCAGCAGCCGCAACGACTGCCCCAGCGCGATGCCGGCCTGGTGGGTCATCCTGGCGAGCTGGCCGGCACCCACCATGCCCACCACCGGCAGTCCGGTACGGCTGTCCACGGAAGTGGAATCTAGCGCCTCGGCCGCCGGCCGCCACGGGGACGCTGACCCGCCTGGGTAGCGTGGCTGCCATGGCCCTTCCCGAACCGCACCTGACGGTGATGACCGGACGGCACCCCAGCTCCGCCGTGGTGCTGGTGCTGCACGGCGGCCGGGAGCTGAGCAGCGACCCGGTGCGAGCCCGCCAGCTGGCGGTGCTGCGGATGCGCCCGATCGCCCGCCGGATCGCCCGCGGCGGGCACGGACGGGTCGCGGTCGCCCGGCTGCGCTACGCCATCCGGGGCTGGAACGGCCCGGACGACCCGGCTCCGGTGCGCGACGCCGAGTGGGCGCTGCGCCGGCTGACCGAGCGGTTTCCCGACCTGCCGATCGGCCTGGTCGGGCATTCGATGGGCGGCCGGACCGCGTTGCGGGTGGCCGGCCACCGGCAGGTGCGCGGCGTCGTGGGCCTGGCGCCGTGGCTGCCGGCCGGTGAGCCGGTGAGCCAGCTCGCCGACCGCCGGGTGCTGCTGATGCACGGCGCCCTGGACCGGGTCACCTCGCCGGCGGCCACCGCCGGCTATGCCACCCGGGCCGAGGCGGCCGGGGCCTCGGTGAGCCTGGTGTCGGTCTCCGGCGAAGGCCACGCGATGCTGCGCCGGGCCCAGCTGTGGCACGCGCTGACGGCCCGCTTCGTGCTCGGCAGCGTGCTGCCCGACCTGGCGGCGACGGCGTTGCCCCGGCTGCCCTCCGCTCTCGACCAGGTAGTCACCGACACGGTGCGCATCACCTGCTGAGCTTCAGCGGTGCCCGACTAGCTGGGAATGTCCTGTGGATCGCCTGAACCGGGCACGGCCGGGGATTGCGCACAGCGCCCGCCCGTACAATCGACGGGCGATGTCCTCTTCCCTACTCGACCACGTCCGCGGCTCGTGGCGCATCCTCGTCAAGGAACTCGCAGCGTTCGGCGTGGTCGGGGCGGTGGGTTTCCTGGTCGACCTCGCCCTGTTCAACTTCTTCTTCGACCACGGCCAGATCGTGGCGAAGACGATCTCGACCACGGTGGCCACCGCGGTGACCTATGTCGGCAACCGCAACCTGTCGTTCTCGCACCGGGCTCGCAGCAAGCTGGCCCGGGAGGCCGGGTTCTTCTTCCTGATCAACCTGATCGCGCTGCTGGTCGCGCTGGTGATCATCGCGATCTTCTCCTACCCGCTGCACTACAAGCACCACGTCCTGGTGATGAACGTGGTGAACCTGTTCACCATCGGCCTGGGCACCATCTTCCGGTTCTGGGCCTACAAGCGGTTCGTGTTCCTGCACCCGGACCGGGTGGCTGCGGGCCTGCCGGACCGCGACCCCAACGACCCGAACGACTGGGACAACCCGGACGAGGATCCCGAGACGGTGCTCAGCGCCGGCTGACCCTGGCGCCGCCCTTCTTCATCCCGCCAGCAGTACTTGCAGCCGGAATGGCTACGGCCGCGGTGGCGGCTGGACGACAGGGCCGCCCGGCGCCGCTGGTAGGGAGGACCCGACCAGCGGGCGCTTGGTGGCCGGGTCGCCGGAGCCCCCCGGGTGTCCACGTTTCTCCGGTCCTGGCAGGCCGGGCGGCGCTGGCACCGGCGCGGGAGCGAGCGCCGGTGCGGGAGCGGGCGCTGCCGATGTGAGCGCTGCCGGTGCCGGCACGAGGCCAGGTGCTGTTGGCGCCGGCACGTGGCCAGGCGCTGCCGGTGCCGGCATGTGGCCAGGCGCTGCCGGTGCCGGCACGAGGCCAGGCGCTGCCGGCGGCAGTCCCGGGGGTCCGGATGATGCCGGGGTGGGGACTGACGGCCACGCCTGGAGCTCAGCCAGGGCTTTTCGGGAGGCCTTTGTCACCTCGTCCCGGCAATTGCTGCATTCCCTCTCGTCTCCCCAGTTAGCGGGCTGCAGGGCCTTGATCGCTTTCACGTGCTTTTCGTAGAGCTCCCAGAGGCCTGGAGGCCGTTTTACGTCGGGGGATTTCACGCTGTTGTATTTGGCGGTGTAGGCCTCGTCGACTTGTCGGAGCTGCTGGTTCTTATGGTGCTCGGCCCATGCCTTGTGGCGTAACTCCGTGTGGGGCTCCGGTCCTTTGACCGAATAGAACACCGGAACCTGCTCGTGCAGAGTCTTGTGGAGATAGGCCTTGCAGGAACCCTCGTGCCGTTTCAAGCGCGCCTCGTCGCCGGAGTTCTCCTTTTGCCTACAGGGCCGGCGCTCGGTGTAGAGTTCTTTGACCCGCAGCTGGTCACCATCCGCATCCGGCGCCATCTTGAGGTCTTTCACCATGCCTGCCGCGTAGGCGATGAGCTTTTCCTCCGCATGAGCCTCGCCGTGTATGGAGTTCTCGACGCGCGGAGCCAAGTCCTTGTCCTTGGTGCCGAGCTTTATCCAGCCCACATTCCTTTTGGAGTCGAATCCGTAGTAGGCGTTGGTAGCCCGCTCGTTGACTGCAATCGGGTGCATACCTGGCTTTTTTATCTCCACGTACCGGCGCAGGGTCTGGACGATCGAGGATGTCGGCGGCGCCGGGGGCGGCGCAGAGCCAGACGAGCGATGGACCAGGCCGGCCACCGGGACGGGACAGCAGCGTTCCTGGTCTGCGGAATCGTGTTCTGGCACTGGCGAGTCGGAATGGGCCACCGACCGCTGCCGACCGGCCTTGTGCACTGCGCTCACCGGTGCCCCCTAGCGGGCCGGACGCTCCCGTTCTGGATGGATTGTCATAAGGTACGGCCGCAAAGGCGCGAAACTCCGCGAGACTCGCGACCAGGGGAACAGCGGACACCGGTTCAGGCGGGCCCTAGGTAGCTCCAGCGCCCGTCCAGCCGCACGAACCGGCTGTTCTCGCGCACCCGGCCGGGCACGCCGGCCCGCTGGTAGCGCGCGGTGAAGGCCACCGTGCCGGTCTCGTCGAGCCAGCCGCCGGCAGTGTGGCCAGTGATGTGCAGGGCCGTCCAGTCCAGCGCCGGGTCGAGCAGCGGACCAGCCGGACGGGTGCTGGGATGCCAGGTCGCGGCGAGGAACTGTTCCTCACCACAGGCGAAGGCGGCGTACCGGGCGCGCATCAGGGTGAGCGCGGTCGGCGGGTTGGCCTCACCGCGGTGGTACCGACCGCAGCAGGACTCGTAGGGCTCGCCCAATCCGCACGGGCAGCTGGTCACGGCTC
Source organism: Jatrophihabitans sp. (assembly GCF_035474675.1). Classification (GTDB taxonomy): domain Bacteria; phylum Actinomycetota; class Actinomycetes; order Mycobacteriales; family Jatrophihabitantaceae; genus Jatrophihabitans_A. The sequence continues at coordinate 7,372 of NZ_DATINC010000001.1, forward strand.
ATTATGGGCCTGTCCACCGCACCGAACGCACAGTCGCCCGGATGAGCTAGACGGCCTAGATGAACCGTCTAATTAGTCCTTGACCTGTTCGAACATGTATTCGAAAATAGAGAGGTGACTGCCGCCGCGTTCGAGCCGCTGCCCGCCGAGGACTGGGCGTTCGACGACGATGCCGTGCAGCGCTTCGACGACAGCGACGGCGCCTACGCGGTGGCTGAGCCCGACCCGTTCGGCGCCCCGCCCGCGCTGCCGCTCCGCCGGCCGGCGCTGCGGCCGGTGCTGCGCGCCGAGCTCAACGCCCAGCCGGCCGGGGGCATCACCACCCTCACCCCGCCGGCCCTGCCGCCGCTGCCGGTGCCGGACGGGCTGCGACAGCTGCTGCCCGACGGGCTGCGCCGGGGCAGCACCGTGGCGGTCACCTCGTCGGTCTCGCTGCTGCTCGCCCTGCTCGGCGCCGCGTCGGCGGCCGGTGCCTGGACCGCGATGGTGGGAATGCCCGCGATCAGCGCGGAGGCCGCCGTCGAGGCCGGCATCGCGCTGGACCGGCTGGCCATCATCAACCCATCCGCGGGCCGGGAGGACACCAGCCGGGGTGGCCACGGCGAGCTGGCAGTGCGGACCGGGCCGTCCTGGACCACCGTGGTCGGCACGCTGCTCGACGCCGTGGACCTGGTGGTCGCCCAGCCCGGAGCGAGCGGGGTGCCGGCCGGCGCGGCGTCCGGCACCCGGGGCTGGACCGGCCGGGTGAGCGACGGCGACGCCCGTCGGCTGACCGCCCGGGCCCGCAGCAAGGGCGGCATCCTGGTGCTGTTCGGCCCGCAGGCCGCGTCCTGGCCCGCCGTCGAGATCGAGCTGTCGGCCACCCACGGCCGCTGGACCGGGATCGACCGCGGCTACGGCCGGCTGCGGCAGCGCCAGCTGCTGCTCTCGGCGACCGGCCGGGGCCGCTCGGCCCGGCCGCGCAACGCCGAACTGTGGCTGTGAGCAAGCAACACCCCGGCCCGCCCCGGATGGCCGCGATCTGGTGCCCGGACTGGCCGGTCACGGTGGCCCGGGCCGAGGCCGGCCTGCCCGATTCCGAACCGGTCGCGGTGCTGACCGCCAACCGGGTCGTCGCCTGCTCGCACGCCGCCCGCCGGCAGGGGATCCGGCGCGGCATGCGCCGCCGCGAGGCACAGGCCCGCTGCCCCGAGCTGGTGATCCGGCCGCGCAACCTGGCCGCCGAGGCCCGCGCCTTCGAGCCGGTGCTGACCGCGATCGAGTCGGTGGCGCTCGGCGTGGAACTGGGCCGCCCCGGGCTGGCCATGATCGGCATCCGCGGGGCCACCCGGTACTTCGGCGGCGAGACCGCCGTCGTGCACGCCCTGGCGCAGACGATCGCCGAGCACACCGAGGACGTGCTGATCGGGGTGGCCGACGGCGCCTTCGCCGCCGAGCAGGCAGCCCGGCGGGGCGTGGTGATCCCGGCCGGCAGCTCGGCGGACTTCCTCGCCGACCTGCCGATCGCCACCCTGGACGATCCGGGCCTGGTCGACCTGCTGACCCGGCTGGGCATCCGCACCCTCGGCGCCTTCGCCGCGCTCCCGGTCGCCGACGCCCAGGCCCGGTTCGGCCCGGCCGGCACCTGGGCACACCGGCAGGCCGCGGGCCTGGACAGCCGGCCGATCGCCGGCCGGTTGCCGCCGGCCGAGTTCGAAGTCAGCATCGCCCTCGAACCCCCGCTGGACCGGGTCGACACCATCGCCTTCACCGCCCGCGGCGCGATCGAGCGGTTCGTCGGGGAGCTGGCCGAGGCCGGCCTGGCCTGCAGCTGTTTCGAACTGGTGGCCCAGACCGACCGGGGCGAGGAAACCGTGCGCCGCTGGCGGCATGCCGGGGTGCTCACCGCCGTCGACGTCACCGACCGGGTCCGCTGGCAGCTGGAGGGCTGGCTGAGCCGGGCCGCTGGCGAGCCGAACGCGCCGTCCGGGCCGGTGAACCTGCTGCGGCTGAGCCCGGTCGAGACGGTGCCCACCGGCACCCACCAGCGGGCGCTGTGGGGTGGCGACGGCGCGGGAGACGAGCGGGCGCACCGGGCGCTGGCCCGGGTCCAGACGCTGCTCGGCCACGGCTCGGTGCTCACCCCGGTGCTAGGCGGCGGCCGCGGCCCGGCGCAGCGGACCAGGCTGGTGCCGTGGGGCGACGACCCGGGCGAGCCGGCGACCGCGCCGTGGCCGGGCCGGCTGCCGTCCCCGGCGCCGTCGGTGCTCATCGACCCGCCGCAGCCGGTGCAGGTGCTCGACGAGGCCGGCCGGACGGTCCGGGTCACCGAGCGGGGCACCGTCCCGGCGCCGCCGGCCCGCTACGCCGGCAGCACCGGGCAGGCCACCGCGATCACCCAGTGGGCCGGCCCGTGGCCGGTGGACGAGCGCTGGTGGGACGCCGAATCGGCCCGCCAGCTGGCCCGGATGCAGCTGGTGGACGCCACCGGCCGGGCCTACCTGGTGTGCTACGACCGCACCGGCGGCCAGTGGCTGCTGGAAGGGATCTACGACTGACTCGGCCTGAGCCGCCGGCCTATTTCTTGGAGGTCAGCGACCGCAGGAAGAAGGCCAGGTTCGCCGGACGCTCGGCCAGCCGGCGCATGAAGTAGCCGTACCACTCGTCGCCGTAGGGCACGTAGACCCGCATCCGGTGGCCCGCCGCGGCCAGCGCGCGCTGCTCGTCCGGCCGGATGCCGTACAGCATCTGGAACTCGTAGCTGTCGGGGCTGCGCTGCTGCTGGACGGCCAGCGAGCGGGCCGCCGCGATCATCGCCGGGTCGTGGCTGGCCACCATCGGGTAGCCCTGGCCGCCGAACAGCACCGCCAGGCAGCGCCGGTAGGAATCCTCCACCGCGTCGCCGGAGAAGGCCACCGACTCGGGCTCGGCGTAGGCGCCCTTGCACAGCCGGATCCGGGAACCGGGCCCGGCCAGCTCCCGGCAGTCGGCCTCGGTGCGGTGCAGGTAGGCCTGCAGCACCGCACCCACCCACGGAAAGTCCTGCCGCAGCTCGGCGACGATGCCCAGCGTGGAGTCGGTGGTGGTGTGGTCCTCCATGTCGATGGTCACCGTGGTGCCCACCTTCTCCGCGGCCTGGCAGATCCGCCGGGCGCCGTCGAGGGCGATCCGCTCGCCGTCGCCGGGCAGCGCCTGTCCGATGGCCGACAGCTTCACCGACACCTCGGCGCGGTCGGCCAGGCCGGTGCCGGTGACGTCGGCGAGCCCGGCCAGCACCGACTCGTAGGCCCGCACGGTGTGCTCGGCCTGCTCGACCGACGTGGTGTCCTCACCCAGGAAGTCCAGGGTGGTCAGCAGGCCGGCAGCGGCGAGGTCCGCGGTGACCCGCAGCGCGTCGTCCTCGGTGCTGCCGGCCACGAACCGGTTCACCACCGGCCGGGTGAACCGGGACTTCTCGGCCACCGACCGCAGCCGGGGCGAGCGGGCGGCGGCCAGCAGCGGCTGGCGGAGCAGTGCCATCCGCTACTCCCCCGCCTGCGCCGGGTACTCGACGGAGGTGGGGGCGACGAAGCTCTCCTTGATGGCCCGCGGCGACACCCAGCGCTGCAGGTTCAGGATCGAGCCGGCCTTGTCGTTGGTGCCCGAGGCCCGCGAGCCGCCGAACGGCTGCTGGCCGACCACCGCGCCGGTGGGCTTGTCGTTGACGTAGAAGTTGCCGGCCGTGAACCGCAACCGCTGCTGCGCGCGGGCGACCGCCAGCCGGTCGGTGGAGATGATCGAGCCGGTCAGCGCGTACGGGGCGGTCGAGTCGAGCACGTCCATGATGTGCTCGAAGGCGGCCTCGGGATCGGAGCTGTCGTCGTAGACATGGATTGCCAGGATGGGCCCGAAGTACTCGGTGGAAAACACCTCGTGGTCCGGGTCGTCGGAGACCAGCACGGTCGGCCGGATGAAGAATCCCTCGCTGTCGTCGGCAGTTCCGCCAGCCAGGATCTCCAGCTTCGGGTCGTTCTTGGCGCGGTCCAGCACCCCGGCCAGCCGGTCGAAGGCCCGCCGGTCGATCACCGCGCCGAGGAAGTTGCCGAAGTCGGTGACGTCGCCCATCGCCAGCGCGTCGGTCCGGGCGGCCAGTTCGTCCTTCAGGGCCGGCCACAGCGACGCCGGGACGTAGGCCCGCGACGCCGCCGAGCACTTCTGCCCCTGGTACTCGAACGCGCCGCGGATCAGGGCGGTACGCAGGGTGTCCACGTCGGCGCTCGGGTGCGCCAGCACGAAGTCCTTGCCGCCGGTCTCGCCGACCAGCCGCGGGTAGGTCCGGTAGCCGGCGATGTGGGTGCCGACCTGCTGCCACAGGTGCTGGAAGGTCGCCGTCGAGCCGGTGAAGTGGATGCCGGCCAGGTCCGGGTGCGGCAGCACCACCTCCGAGACCGCCAAGCCGTCACCGGTCAGCAGGTTGATCACGCCGGGCGGCAGGCCGGCCGCCTCGAGCAGCCGCAGGGTGTAGTGGGCGGCCAGCAGCTGGGTCTCGGACGGCTTCCAGAGCACCACGTTGCCCATCAGCGCCGGCGCGGTCGGCAGGTTGCCGGCGATCGCGGTGAAGTTGAACGGTGTGATGGCATAGACGAAGCCCTCCAGCGGCCGGTGGTCCAGCCGGTTCCACACGCCGGGCGAGGAGACCGGCTGCTCGGCCAGCACCTGGTAGCCGAAGGCCACGTTGAACCGCCAGAAGTCGATCAGCTCGCAGGCGGAGTCGATCTCGGCCTGCACCGCGGTCTTGGACTGGCCGAGCATGGTGGCCGCGTTCAGGGTGGCCCGCCAGGGACCGGCCAGCAGGTCCGCGGCGCGCAGGAAGATGGCCGCCCGGTCGTCGTAGGACAGCGCCTGCCAGGCGGGTGCGGCGGCCTTGGCCGCGGCGACGGCGTCCAGTGCCTCCTGCTGACCTGCATGCCGGTAGGTGGCCAGCACCTGCGAGTGCCGGTGCGGCTGCACCACCTGGCCGGCCCGGCCGCTGCCCGGCCGGCGCTGGCCGCCGATCACGCAGTCGATCTCGATGGTCTCGGCGGCGAGCTCGGCGAGCTTGCTGGTCAGGGCGGCGCGCTCGGCAGAGCCCGGCCGGTATTCCAGGACCGGTTCGTTGCGCGGGGCGGGAATCTGGGTGACGGCATCCATGTACCCACGGTAGGCCGTTTCGGAACGCCCAGGCTGCTCGTAATCGATAATCTTGATGCCATGACTTCCACCGAACCAAGTATCAGTGCGGTGGCCGCCGCCCTGCTGGACCGGGTGCCGGCCACCACCGCGGTGGCGGTGGCCGACCCGGAGGACCCGGGCGCCCCGCTGGCCGCCGGCGACCTGGTGCTCGGCGTCGGCATCGGCCCGGACGCTGCCGCCGGGCTGCTGGCCAGCGCCGCGGCCTCGGGTGCCGCGGCGGTGCTGCTGCGCCGGCCGGCCGTCCCCGACGAGCAGGCCGCCGTCGAGCGGCGCGCGGCAGCCGAACGGGTGCGGCTGGAGTGGCTGGCGGCCGGGCACGGCTGGAACGAGCTGCACCGGCAGCTGGTCCGCCGGCTCACCCCGCCGGCCATCCGCGCCGACGACGAGCTGGCCGAGCTGGCCCAAACCATTGCCACCCTGACCGGCGGGCTGGTCACCATCGAGGACACCTCGGCCCGGGTGCTGGCCTACTCCCGCTCCAGCGACGAGGTGGACGAGCTGCGCCGGCTGTCCATCCTGGGCCGCAGCGGCCCGGCCCAGTACCTGGCGCTGCTGCGCGAGTGGGGGGTCTACGACCGGCTGAGCTCCTCGGAGGAGGTGGTCGAGATCGCCGAGCACCCGGAGTCCGGGGTGCGCCGCCGGCTGGCGGTCGGGGTGTTCGCCGGCGAGCGCCAGCTGGCCACCATCTGGCTGCAACAGGGCAGCGGCGACTTCGAGCCACACGCCGAGCAGGCGCTGCTGGGCGCGGCCCGGATCACCGCGGCCCAGCTGGTCTCCCGGGGCCGCCGGCCGGCCGGCTCCGGCGCCGAGCTCGCCGCCCTGCTCGGCGCCGCACCCGCCGCGGCAGGCACCGTCCCGGCCCAGCTCGGTTCCGGGCCGGGCGCGGCGGGCACCGTCCCGGCCCGGCTCGGCCGGGCGGCCGGGCAGCCCTGCGCGGTGGCGGTGGCCGAACTCGGCCCGCAGCCGCGCGACCCGGCCACCGCCGCGGCACAGCTGGACGAGCTGGCCGCGATCCTCACCGTGCACGCCGCCGCCTACCGGCGCAGCGCCCTGGTCGAGCAGCTGGACGGCCGGGTCTACGCGCTGCTGCCGGCGCTGGACAGCGTGACATCGGCCACGGTGATGTTGCGCCGGGCGATGGCCGCGGCCCGCCGGCACCTGGACCCGGCAGCCCGCGCGGCGATCGGCCCGATGGTGGACTCGGTGCCGGCAGCCGCCGGATCGCGGCGCGACGCGGAGCTGGCACTGGGCCTGGCCGGCAGTGCCGCGGTCGTCGCCTTCGACGCCGTCCGGTCCCGGCTGCTCATCGCGGCGGTGGAGAATTGCCTTGCCCACCAACAACATCTGCTCGACCCGCGGATCGGCGAGCTGATCGAGACCGACCCCGAAGGCGCCCGGACGCTGCTGAACTACTTCGAAGCCGGCTCCGACGTCGGGCGGGTCGCGAGCCAGATGCACCTGCACCCCACCACCGTGCGGTACCGGTTGCGCCGGGTGTCCCAAGCGACCGGAATCGATCATTCCGGCGGTCCGGACAGATTTGCCGTACACCTGCAGCTGCGTTGCGGCTTGCGTACGCAGCTATCCGCGGGATGATTCTTAAGGGTCTGACGGGGCCAGTAATACTGACCGGACTGCGCAGTGCAGCACAGTGGAGAAGGGCTCACACCGCTATGACGAACGAGCCGACGCCCGACACCGCGCGACCGGTCGCGCTCATCGCCGAGGACGACCGCGACATCCGCGAGCTGGTGACCGCCAAGCTGACCGCCGCCGGCTACCGGGTGCTGGCCTACAGCAACGGCCAGACGGCGCTGGCCGCCACCCAGGAGCACCAGCCCGACGTGGCCCTGCTGGACGTGATGATGCCCGGCATCTCCGGCATCGAGATCGTCACCCGGCTGCGCAAGGACCCCCGGACCAGCGGTATCCCGGTGATCCTGCTGACCGCCAAGAGCCAGGAGTTCGACATCGACTCCGGCTACGCCGTGGGCGCTGCCGACTACATCGTCAAGCCGTTCAGCCCGCGTGATCTGGTCATCCGGGTGAATGCGGTGCTGGGACGGTCGCCCGCGTGACCAGCAGTGCCATACCCGCCGACAACCGCGATGCGGTCGGCACCCGGCTGCGCAGGCTCGTGGGCATGCTGCTGCTGTTGCTGCTCGGCATCGGCACGGCCGGCGTGCTGGCCCTGCAGGTGGCCACCGGGCAGGTCTCCGACCTTGCCCGGGGCTACGGGCCGGCCGGCGAGCAGCATGCCGCCGCGCTCACCATGATGCTGGACGTCGAGACCGGCGTACGCGGCTACCTGATCACCAGCGACCGCAGCTTCCTGCAGCCGTACCGCACCAGCCGCGGCAGGATCCTGCCGGCGCTGGACGCGACCCGGGACAACCTGCACGCCATCGGCGAGCGCGACCTGGACGCCGCCCTCGCCACCGAGCGGAGCCTGGCCGAGCAGTGGTTGAACCAGTACGCCGACCCGATCGCCCGCAATCCGGTGCCGGCGAACGGGTCGGAGGCCTACGAGCAGCAAGGCGCCAAGGATTTGTTCGACCAGTTCCGCAAGGCCAATTCAGCCGTCGGCCGCAACCTGGACGCCAACCGCCGCCGGCTGCGGGAGGACGCCCAGCGACTGGGCGGCCTGGCCGTTCCGGTGCTGGCCGTGACCACCGTGCTGGCGGTGCTGATCGCGGCGATCCTGTCGTTCCGGATCGCCGCGGGGCTCACCCGCCCGCTGCGCGCGTTGCGGACGGTGGTGGGCCGGCTGGACCGCGGCGACCTCAGCGCCCGCGCCAACGAGCAGGACGGGCCGTCCGAGGTCCGGGCGCTGGCCCGGGCGGTCAACGCGGTGGGCCGCCGGGCCCGGGCTGAGGCCATCGTGGACCGGGACGCCGAGGTGTTCCGGCAGCGCACCAGGCTGATCGCCTCCACCATCCGGCGCACCACCAGCGGCACCCAGATGGCCGACCTGCTGGTCCGCGGCCTGGGTGACGCGATGGAGGTCGACCGGGTGTGGCTGACCATCTTCGCCGACGAGCGGGTGCCGCAGCTGACCGCGCAGTGGCAGCGCGAACCGCTGCGGCCGTTGCCGGAACCGCAGGCCGAGCAGCTGCAGATGGCCCGGGCGCTGGCCGGCCGGCTGTGGGAGAGCGCGCACGTCATCACCATCGACGACCACCGCACCTACGAGCCGACCACCGCCGGGCGGCACACCTTCCACCTGGCCCAGGCGGCCGGTGCCAGCGCCTCGCTGGTGGTGCCGGTCGGGGACAGCTCCAGCGCGTTCGGCCTGCTCTGGGTGTCGATGGCCGGCCACTCCCGGCACTGGACGCTCACCGAGACCGGCACCACCCAGCACCTGGCCGCCGACCTCGCGCACAGCCTGGTGCAGGCGTACCTGATCGAGCGGCAGGCCCAGGCGGTGCAGCTGCTGCACGAGCTCGACCAGGCCAAGGCCGACTTCATCGCCACCGTCTCGCACGAGCTGCGCACCCCGCTGACCTCGATCGCCGGCTACCTGGAGATGCTGCAGGACGGCGACGGCGGCCAGCTGCCGGACGAGGCCGCCGCGATGCTGTCGATCATCGACCGCAACGCCACCCGGCTGCGCAACCTGATCGAGGACCTGCTCACCCAGTCCCGCATCGACGCCGGCCGGCTGCGGCTAGAACTGGCCACGGTGCAGCTGCGCTCGCTGCTGCATTCGGTGCTGGCGGCGATGGCACCGCTGGCCGCGGCAAGCGACGTCAAGCTGGAGCTGAGCGCCCCGGACGGCGAGCTGAACGTGCAGGCCGACGCCCAGCAGCTGGAGCAGGTCTTCACCAACCTGATCTCCAACGCCCTGAAGTTCACGCCGGCCGGCGGCAGCGTCAACGTCAGCCTGGCCCCGGCCGAGGACGGCGGCGTGGTGATCGAGGTCCGCGACACCGGCATGGGCATCCCGCCGGACGAGTACCCCAACCTGTTCACCCGGTTCTTCCGGGCCTCCAACGCCGCCGAGGCGGCGCTGCCCGGCACCGGACTGGGGCTGGCCATCGTGCAGGAGATCGTGCACCGGCACGGCGGCGCGGTCGACATCGACTCCGAGCTCGGGGTCGGCACCACCCTGACGGTGTGGCTGCCCACCTCGCCGGAGCAGGCCGTCGTCAAGCCTGCTGCCGACTCAGCAATCCGGTGAGGTAGCCGGCCTGTCCGGCATGTTGCAGGTCATCGGACAGCACGCTGACCAGCCGCACTCCCACCGTCACCGGCGGATCCCAGGACTCGTCGACGACCCGGGCCAGGTCGGGCCCGGCGAGGCCCGCGACGTAGTCCCGGGTCCGGGAGAAGACCGCGCGGTGGTAGCCGAGCAGCAGCTCGGCCGGCACCCGGACGGCGGCCACCTGCTCCGGGCGCTGGCCGTAGCCGGTGGCCGAGCTGTCGAAGGGCAACGCGAACCTCTCGTACCACCCCTCGGCCGTCCAGGCCTGTTCCCGGCCGGCCAGCCCGGCGACGTGGTCGTCCTGGATCCGGGTCAGGTGCCAGACCAGCCAGCCGATCGGGTTCGCTCCCGGCGCCGGCGCATAGGCCAGCTGCTCCGGCGAGAGATCCGCCACCGTGTCCTCGACCAGCTGCCGGATCCGGTCGAAGCCGTCTGCCAGCAGTCCTGCCACCGCGTCCGTGTCGTCCATCGCTCCATTGGACCAGAGCCGCACTGTGAGCAGTCGGACAACCCGGCGGTCAGCCGGCCGGCCCGCCAGGCCCTACCCTGGCGGGCATGACCAGCCTCGGATCCGGTGTGCCCGCAGGATACCGAGCCGGGACAGCGGCCCCGGCCGGTCCGCCGCCGGAGACCGCGCTGCTGCGCCGGATCCGCGAGTCGGTGATCGGCGACGACCAGGTGATGCCCGGCCCGTACGGGCCGCGCCGGGTGACCTACGCCGACTACACCGCCTCCGGGCGCGCGTTGGGCTTCCTGGAGGACTTCATCCGCGACGAGGTGCTGCCCCGGTACGCCAACACCCACACCGAGTCCAGCGGCACCGGCCTGCAGACCACCCGGCTGCGCGAGGACGCCCGCGCCATCATCCGCGACGCGGTGGGCGGCGACGACCAGACCGTGGTGATCTTCACCGGTTCGGGCTGCACGTCCGCCATCGACAAGATGATCGGCATCCTCGGGTTGCGAATCCCGGCCGGGCTGGAGGACCGCTACTCCCTCAGCCGGGCGATCCCCGTCGAGGACCGTCCGGTGGTCTTCCTGGGGCCGTACGAGCACCACTCCAACGAGCTGCCGTGGCGGGAGTCGATCGCCGACGTGGTGCTGATCGGGCAGGATGCCGACGGCCAGCTCGACGCCGCCGACCTGGAACGCCAACTGCTGGGCTACGCCGACCGGAAGCTGAAGATCGGCTCCTTCTCCGCGGCCAGCAATGTCACCGGGATCATGACCGACACCGCGCGGATCTCGGCGCTGCTGCACGCGCACGGCGCGCTGTCGTTCTGGGACTACGCCGCCGCGGCGCCCTACATCCGGATCCGGATGTATGAGGATCACGACCAGGGCTACTGCGACGCCATCTTCCTCAGTCCGCACAAGTTCATCGGCGGCCCGAGCACTCCGGGCGTGCTGATCGCCCGGCGCGAGCTGCTCACCAACCGGGTGCCGGTGGTGCCGGGCGGCGGCACGGTGGCCTACGTCAACCCGGCCGAGCACCGCTACCTCACCGACCCCACCGCCCGGGAGGAGGGCGGCACGCCGGCCATCGTCGAGTCGATCCGGGCCGGCCTGGTGTTCCAGCTCAAGGAAGCCGTGGGCCTGCCGGTGATCCGGGCGCACGAGGAGTACTACCTGCGCCGCGCGGTGCAGGCCTGGTCGGCCGAACCGGCCATCGAGATCCTGGGCAACCTGGCCTCGCCGCGGCTGTCCATCCTGTCGTTCGTGGTGCGCTCCGGTGCCGAGGGCCGCCGCTACCTGCACCACAACTTCGTGGTCGCGCTGCTCAACGACCTGTTCGGCGTCCAGTCCCGCGGCGGCTGCTCGTGTGCGGGGCCGTACGGGCACCGGTTGCTGGGCATCGACCTGGAGCGCTCGCACGAGTTCGAGCGCGAGATCGCCGGCGGTTGCGAGGGAATCAAGCCCGGCTGGGTCCGGGTGAACTTCAACTACTTCATCTCCGAGGCGGTCTTCGACTACATCGTCGAGGCGGTCCGGCTGGTGGCGCGGCACGGCTGGCGGCTGCTCGGCGACTACCGGTTCGACCCGGTGACCGGGCTGTGGCGGCACCGCCTGGGCCCGGCCGAGCCGCCGTTGCGGCTCTCCCAGATCAGCTACGACGAGACCGGTGCGATGGTCTACCCGCATCACCAGGACCGGGCGCCGGAGAGCGAGCTGCGCGGCTACCTGGACGAGGCGGCCCGGCTGTTCGCCACCGCCGAAGCAGCCGCGCTGTCGGCGGATCCGGTGCAGCCGGCTGCCCGCTTCGTCTCGACGGACTTCGAGCACCTGCGCTGGTTCGAACTGCCGGCCGGCTGCCTGCTGCCGGACTGAGTTCTCGCGGTCAGCCGGTCAGGCCCAGCACGAACGGGTACACCGACCCGGCGCCGGCCGCCCGCAGCAACCGCGACACCACGGTGATCGTCCACCCCGTGTCGCAGAAGTCGTCGACCAGCAGCACCGGTGTGCCCCGCAGCTCACCGGCAAGCTGCCCGGCCAGCCGGTCGGGCAGCCGGTAGCCGTTCCAGCAGGCCTTCAGCCGGTGCGCGCTGTTGGACCGGCCGGTTGCCGACCGGCCGACGTGCTCGACGCCGCCGAGATCTGCCAGCCGGCCGATCCGGCTCAGCTGGCCGGCCAGGTCGGCGACCAGGAGCGGGCGGCGCCGCGAGCCGATGTGCACCACCGCTGCCGGGCGCTGCCGCCACTGCCAACCGGCCAGCACGGCGACGGCGGCGGCGATCAGGTCTGCGGGCACGGCTGCGTCCGAGGCGACCGGGCCGGCATCATCTCCCAGACCGGTGGGATCGCCCGGCTGCTCGCCGGCCAGCACCGCCCGAATTCGGCTGCCGTAGCCGAGGTCGGTGAACCGGGCGACGGCCCGGCCGGACTCGGCCGTCTCGGCGGCGGCGATCCGGCCCCGCACCTCGATGCCCAGCGACGGCATTGCCGACGGCCATTGCCGGCGCGGTTCCAGCAACACGCCCGGCCGCTGCAGGCTGTCCTCGGCGGCGGCCACCGCCTCGGCCGGGGCACCGGCACTCAGGGACAGGCCGCCGCAGTTGTCGCACCGGCCGCAGTCCGCGGTGGCCGGGTCGTCCAGCTGGGTACGCAGGTAGCGCATCCGGCAGGAGTCCAGCCGCAGGTAGTTCCGCATCGCCTGCTGCTCGGCCCGGCGCACCTGGTCCAGCCGGGCGTAGCGCTCGGCGTCGTAGTGCCAGGGCTGGCCGGTGGCGGTCCAGCCGCCCTTCACCCGGTGCACCGCGCCGTCGACGTCCAGCACCTTCAGCATGGTCTCCAACCGGGCGCGGGACAGCTCCACCCGGGTTTCCAGCGCCGCGGTGCTCATCGGGCCGGGGCTGCCGGCGAGCACCTCCAGGGTGGCGCGCACCTGGGACTGGGCCGGAAAGCCGACCGAGGCGAAGTAGTCCCAGATCGCCTGGTCCTCAGCACCCGGCAGCAGGATCACCGGCGCCCGGTCCAACCGCCGGCCGGCCCGCCCGACCTGCTGGTAGTAGGCGATCACCGAGGCAGGCGCGCCGAAGTGGATCACGAAGCCGAGGTCGGGCTTGTCGAAGCCCATGCCGAGCGCCGACGTGGCCACCAGCGCCTTGACCCGGTTGGAGATCAGGTCCTCCTCGGCCACCAGCCGCTCGGCCGGCTCCGTCTGGCCGGAGTAGGCGGCCACCGGGTGCCCGCGCTCGCGCAGGTAACCGGCCACCTCCTGCGCCGCGGCCACCGTGAGGGTGTAGATGATCCCGGAGCCGGGCAGGGTGCCGAGCTGGTCGGCGAGCCAGGCCAGCCGGTGTGCGCTGGACGGCAGCGACAGCACTCCGAGCTGGAGGGACTCCCGGTCCAGGCTGCCGCGCAGCACCAGCACCTCGTCCGGTCGCCGGCCCCCGTCGGTGCCGGCATCGGCGGCCGGTGGGCTGCCGAGGCCGAGCACCTCCGCCACGTCGGTCACCACCCGGCTGTTGGCCGTCGCCGTGGTGGCCAGCACCGGGGTACCGTCCGGCAGTTGCGGCAGCAGGGTGCGAAGCCGCCGGAAGTCCGGGCGGAAGTCATGCCCCCAGTCGCTGATGCAGTGCGCTTCGTCCACCACCAGCAGGCCGCAGCTGGTGGCCAGCCGGGGCAGCACCTGGTCGCGGAACTCGGGATTGTTCAGCCGCTCGGGTGAGAGCAGCAGCACGTCGACCTCGCCGCGGTGCACTGCGGCATACGTCGCCGACCAGTCCTCCAGGTTGGTCGAGTTGATGGTCGCGGCCCGGATGCCGGCCTGCTCGGCGGCCGCGATCTGGTTGCGCATCAGGGCCAGCAGCGGCGAGACGATCACGGTCGGGCCGGCGCCGCGGGCGCGCAGCAGGGCGGTGGCGACGAAGTAGACGGCCGACTTCCCCCACCCGGTGCGCTGCACCACCAGGGCCCGGCGCCGGTCGGCGACCAGCGCCTCGATCGCCCGCCACTGATCGGCGCGCAGTTCGGCGGTGGGCCCGGCCAGCGCCCGCAGGTGGGCCTGCGCCTGTTCGCGCAGCAGCCCCCGGTCCTCGTCGCGCACCGCCGGCCCGCCGGTAGCGGGGGCCGGGGGTGCCGGGGAGGCCGGGTGGTCCGGCGGTGCCGGAACCGGTGCGGGAAAGGTCATAGTGGATGTCTAGCAGCCGGGTGCGACGATGCTGGAATGGACAAAACCGGCGACCGGCTGCGCGAACTTCTCGAACTGCGGCGCAGCACCCTGTTCGACATCGACTCCGACGACCGGCTGCTGGTCGGCAACGACGACAGCGGTTCAGTGCAGCTCTACGAGCTGACCCCGGACGGCGGCTGGACCCAGTTGACCGATCTCGGCGAGCCGTGCACCGGCCGGTACCTGCCCGGCGAGCGGGCGGTGGTGGTGTCGGCCGACACCGGCGGCACCGAGCGCACCCAGCTGTCGTTGCTGCGGCTGGACGGCACCGGGACAGCCGCCGCGAGGCTGGCTGAGCTGGAGCCGGTGGTGCACGACCCGGCGTTCATCCACAACCTGCTCGACGTCCAGCCAGATCGGCTGGTCTATGCCACCAATCGCCGCAACGGGGTGGACTTCGACGTGGTCTCGCGCACCCTGTCCACCGGTGCCGAGCAGGTGCTGTGGGACGGCGGCGGCTGGTTCTCCGACGCCGAGGTCTCCGACGACGGCCGCTGGGTGGTGCTGTCCCGGCTGACCCTGCTGCCGGCGTCGTCGGAACTGCTGCTGGTCGAGGTCGGCACCGGCCGGGTCGAGCCGATCACCGACGCGACGGTGCCGGGCGCCTGGTCGAACGTCCGGTGGCTGCCGGACTCCAGCGGGCTGCTGGCCTCGTCGGACTCCGGTGCGGAGTTCGTCTCGCTGCGGCATTTCGAGCTGGCCGGCCGGCGCTGGTCGACGGTGGCGTCCGCCGAGGACAGCGACCTGTTCGGGTGGCCGGCCCCGGACGGCCGCCGGCTCGCGGTGGTCCGTACCCGGGACGGCGCCGACGAGCTGACCGTCCTCGACTGGGCCGGCGGCCCGCTGGGCATAGAGGGGGGCCAGCCGGTCCGGTTCCCGAACCCGGGGGTGCTCACCTTCAACTCGGTGCCGGTCTGGGCACCGGACTCCAGCCTGCTCGGCATGACGTTCGCCTCGCCGGTACAGCCGCCCGAGGCCTACACCTGGCGCGGCGGCGAGCACGCCGAGCGGCGCACCACCAGCAACCCCGCCGCCGCCACCGAGGGGCTGGTGCTGCCGAGCGCCGCGCGGGTGCCGGCCCCGGACGGCGAGCAGATCCCGGTGCTGGTGCTGACGCCGGAACGGCCGGACGGCTCGGCGGTGCTGGTCATCCACGGTGGCCCGGAGGCTGCCTCGGTGCGCAGCTGGAGCCCGGTGGCCGCGGCGCTGGCCCTGGCCGGGCACACCGTGGTGCTGCCCAACGTCCGGGGCTCGTCCGGTTACGGCCGGCGCTGGCTGTCGCTGGACGACGTGGACAAGCGGCTGGACTCGGTGGCCGACCTGGTGGCGGTGCGTGACTGGCTGCCCTCGGCCGGGGTCGACCCGGCCCGGGTGGCGCTGTACGGCGGCTCGTACGGCGGGTACATGGTGCTGGCCGGCCTGACCTTCTACCCCGACCTGTGGGCGGCCGGCGTCGACATCGTCGGCATCTCCTCGCTGGTGACCTTCCTGCAGAACACCTCGGCCTACCGGCGGGCCTACCGGGAACGCGAGTACGGCCGGTTGGACGCCGACCGCGAGGTGCTCGAGGCGGCGTCGCCGCTGCCCCGGATCGGCCGGATCCGCGCGCCGCTGCTGGTGATCCACGGTGCCAACGACCCGCGGGTGCCGCTGTCGGAGGCCGAGCAGGTGGTCGCCGCGGTGCGCGCCAACGGCGTGGAATGCCAGCTGCTGGTCTATCCGGACGAGGGGCACGGGCTGGCCAAGCGGGCCAACCAGCTGGACGCCTACCCGCAGGTGCTGGACTTCCTGGCCCGACAACTGCGCTGATCCGGCTTTCTCAGTCGTCCGCGGGGCCTGTCTGGTCGGTGGTTTCGTATCCGTTTCGAAGGCCCTGGCAACCAGATCGGATACGAAACCGCTGAAACCGCCGAGCGTTCGGCGGAACCCCTGGGCGAGACCGGCTTCGGTTCAGCCGCCGGCGGGGCGGGTCTGGTCGGTGGCGATCTTGAGTGCCAGCACGCCCAGCACGCTGCCCATCAGGTAGCGCTGCACCCGTAGCCAGCCCGGCCGGGTGGCGAAGAACTCCGCGAGGGTGCCGGCGGCCAGCAGGATCAGCAGGTTGCCGGTCAACGCGACGGTGATCTGCACGGCGCCCAGGATGAAGCCCTGCGCCAGCACGTGCCCGTCGTCCGGCCGCTCGAACTGCGGGATCAGCGACAGGTAGAGCACCGCGACCTTGGGGTTGAGCAGGTTGGTCATCATCCCCATGGTGAACAGCCGGCGGGGTGAGTCCGGCGGCATCGCGGCGGGCGCGAAGACCGTCAGGCCACCCGGGCGCAGCGCCTGGAAGGCCAGCCAGGCCAGGTATCCGGCGCCGGCGATCCGCAGCGCCAGGTACAGCTGCGGCACGTGGGTGAAGATCGCGGTCAGGCCGAGGTTGGTGGCGGTCAGGTAGACGCCGAAGCCGGCCGCCACCCCACCGAGCGAGATCACCCCGGCCCGGCGGCCCTGGGTGATGCTGCGCGAGACCAGGTACAGCATGTTCGGTCCCGGGGTGAGCACCAGCGCCAGTGCCACCAGGAAGATGCCGACCACCGCCGATTGTGAGACCACGACAGGACATTCTGCCAGCCGTTCACATCGGGTCACACGCACGGGAGGTGTCGGCGCCCCGGTTTCCGGGGCCCGGACGGAATACCCGTCGGGATCCCTTGACCTGCCAGGGACCCGTGGTCACACTGTTCGCTGACTGTTACCGAACACCTGCCGGCGTGGCCCCTCTTGGCCGCCGCGAGCCACGCCGAGCCTCCAGGGAGACCGGCGACCCCCGCCAAAGGCGTGTCTCATGTTCAGTTCCCGATCAACTCTGCGTCGCCTGCTCGTGCTCGTCGCCGCGCTGACCGTAGCCGCGGCCCTGGCCGCCGCGTGGGGTCCGTCGTCGGCATCCCAACCAGTACCCCACTCGACAGCCGGTCAACATGTGAGAATCAGTTGCGAATACAGCACATTGTGCCCGGATCTCACCGATTCGGCGCAGGTGTTCGGCGAGGACGAGTACGTCGGACACGACGAGCCGTCACTGCTGTTCTACTCCAACCAGCCCGGCTCCGGTAACCGGATGCAGTACTCGATCACCCTGCCGCACGACCCGACACCGGCGCAGCCGACCACCCCGGGCAAGAGCTACAACTTCGAGCTCAACGGCGCGCTGTGGTTCGGAATGGCGCTGTGCGACACCCAGTCCTACCCGGAGCAGGTGTCGACCTGCACGCCGGACAGCGACAGCAACATCGTCGACCCCGCCGTGTCACCCAACCACCCGGGAACCGCCTTCCTGGAGCTGCAGCTGTACCCGCCGGGCTGGGTGCCGTGGCCGACCTGGGCCGTTGCCATCGGAGCGAGCACCTGCAGCCCCACCCAGTGGTGCGCCGCGATGAACGTGTTCAGCCTGCTGGAGGACCCGGTCGCGGGCACCCTGCAGAACCCGACCTGCGCGGCAAGGGTCGGCATCGAGACCTTCCAGTTCGCGTTCGTGACCAAGAGCGGCGTGGCCCAGGCGCCGGCGAACCCGCTCGACTCCACGCTCGCCACCTTTACCCCGAACCCGAAGCAGGATCTGTTCATGAACTCCGGGGACAAGCTGCAGCTGAGCATCTCCGACACCGCGGACGGGGTACGCACCCAGATCGATGACCTGTCCACCCACCAGTCCGGCTCGATGACGGCCAGCCCCGCCAACGGGTTCGTCCAGATCCAGTACGACCCGACCGGCACCAGCTGCAACGCGATCCCGTACGCGTTCCACCCGATGTACAGCACCGCCTCGGAGCAGACCCGGGTGCCGTGGGCCGCGCACAGCTACAACGTCGCCTTCTCCGACGAGATCGGCCACTTCCAGTTCTGCAACGGCGCCACGGTACCGGCCACCCCGTTCGGCCTGGACAGCTCCGGAAACCCGATCACGTGTCCGGCGGGCAATACCGAGGGCAGCGGTGCCAACCAGCGACCCACGGACTCCGACAACGACTTCTGCTTCCCAGCCTCCGAAGCGCTGCTGTACCGGGTGCAGGGCTGTACCGAGACCAACACCGGCTTCGACGGGGTCTCCTACACGCCGGTCTGGCCGGACGGGAACACCAGACTGCATCCGACCCCGTTCCAGTTCACCAGCGCGCGGACCGGCGCCGCTTTCGACCAGCCGTACCAGCGAGTGGCCTTCGAGGCCGACCTGCCGGCGGTCGAGCCGACCTGCAACCGGACCACCGGCGCCGGCTGCACGTTGATACCGCAGACCGACAGCGGCACCCCGGCCGAGTTCTACCCGTTCTTCACCACCACGAACGTCCGGGACACCTGCACCTGGCAGTTCGGCAACGACACCCCTGGCGAGACCAGCAACTTCGGGCGCAACGCCCAGTACGGCTCCCTGCTGCCGCTGACCTATCTCGCCTTCGGCGGCGGTGGCAGCACCGTCACCCGGTTCAACGACTTCCGCAACGTCATCCCGAATCCCTGCTAAGAGGCCGCCAGCAGGGTGAGCTTGCGGGTAGGGCTGATCGCGATCAGCCCTACCTCGCAAGGCAGATCGCACTGTTGCCGGCTACCCGTCAGGGCTCGAGAATGCGACAGAGCACGGCGGCTGCTTCGACCATCGCGGGATGCATCAGGTCGTCCAGCACCGCTACCTCGACAACGGTGAGCAGCCGGCTGTCCCACAGCCCGATGCTGCCCCACCGCGGATCGTAGTAGGACCACCACCGCACGCCGGCGTACCTGCCGGCCTCGTACAGCTTGAGCGCCCAGGACTGGGTGACCGCGCGGTTGCGGGTGACCACCTCCGACGGGCGCAATCCCAACTCGACAAGGGTGTACGCGTCATCCAGGTCGCAGATCGCGGCACCCTCGTCGAGTTCGTAGGTGACCAGCGCCCGCACACTTCTGCTGAGCGAGGGCGTGCCGCGGAACAGCCCGCGATTCCACCGGCTGAACGAGCCGAACGCCTCTGCCAGCGCCCCTGCCGGAGCGTCGGCGAGGTAGAGCACCTGATAGTGGCCGGGGTTGTCCACCCGGTTGCTGCCGCGAGCGGACGACAGGTACAGCGGGTGGCCCGGTTCGCCGGCTCGTGCCGTGTCCAGGTAGGGCAGGACGCGATAGAAGGTGACCATCGTCAGGCGTATGCGCCGCCGGCCAACGCCTCGATGGCCTCGAGCACGGCAGCGGGCCCGTACAGCATGAGCACGTTCAGCGGGATGCCGCCACCGAGATGAGCGTTCGGACTGCTGAGCCAGTCCTCGGCCTGGTCGGGGTAGACCTCCAGCAGCAGCCGCTCCAGCACGTGATTCAGATCGGTGAGCTTGCGCC
The DNA here is from genome assembly GCF_035474675.1 of Jatrophihabitans sp. GTDB lineage: Bacteria > Actinomycetota > Actinomycetes > Mycobacteriales > Jatrophihabitantaceae > Jatrophihabitans_A. Next base: position 26,781 of record NZ_DATINC010000001.1, read on the forward strand.
GGTTCTCCGGGCTGATCTGCTCCTTGCCGGTCCGCCACCGGCTCGGCTGCGAAATCGAGACACCGAGGATCCGGGCGAGGGTGTTGTTGCCTAGGACGGCGACGAGCCGCTCGACAGTCGCTACCGGAGAGAACGCCGTGGCGGCATCGGCCCGTACCGTTACCCGCCCGGCGACAGCGGTGGGCAGAGCTACCGACCGCCGGGCCGGCTTGGCCGCCGCCCTCCGGCGCTTGGCCGGCTGCGGGTTGGTCGGGTCGGAATTAGTACCGCTCATGACCCAACGCTAATCGTTGGGCATGCGGTAGGCAAGGAAGAGGGTCACGAACCACGCCCTGGCATTGCGGTTCCCCGCCACCGGCCGATCGACCGAAATTGACGCGCAAGGCAGATATTCGAACATATGTTCCAGTACACTTCGTCTATGGGGTTCGCTAATCCGCCTAGGCCCTGGCGCGAGCTGGAGCGCCAGCTGTCCGGACGTGCCGGCCCGGAGGGCGACCCGCCGCAGCAGGGCGGGCCGACCACCGAGGACGAGCCGCTACCCCCGCCCACCCCGCTGCGCCCGTCCCGGCGGCGTGGCCACGGCAGCGAGAACCAACCCGACGGCGGCGACTCACCCGCCTGGAGCCGGAAGCGACCGGCCTACGAAGCCCCCGCGATCCCGCTGCCCGACGACACCCCGGTCCCCTACGCCGAGCTGCACACGCACTCCTCGTTCTCCTTCCTGGACGGCTCCTGCGACCCGGAGCAGCTGGTCGAGGAGGCCGTCGCCCTGGGCCTGCAGTCGCTGGCGCTGACCGACCACGACGGCATGTACGGCGTCGCCCGGTTCGCCGAGGCCGCCGACGCGCTCGGCCTGCCGACGGTGTTCGGCGCCGAGCTGAACACCGGCGTCGAGCTGCCGCGGACCAAGTCCGAGCGTGCCATCGCCGCCCGCGCCGGCGTTCCCGACCCGCCCGGCACCCACCTGCTGGTGCTGGCCCGCAACCCGGCCGGCTACGCGAGCCTGTGCCGGGGCATCAGCCAGGCGAACCTGCGCGGCGGCGCCAAGGGGCGGCCGGTCTACGACCTGGATGAATTGGCTGAGCTGTCCGGTAACAACTGGCTGGTGCTCACCGGCTGCCGCAAGGGCAGCGTCCGGCAGGCGCTGGAAGGTGCCGGCTTCGGCACCTTCGCGCTGGACCCGGCCCGGCAGGCGCTCACCGAGCTGGTGGACCGGTTCGGCCGGGACAACGTCGCCGTCGAGCTCACCCACGCCCTGGAGCCGCTGGCCGACGAGCGCTACGCCGCGCTTGCCGAACTCGCCGGCGAGCAGCGGCTGCAGCTGGTCGCCAGCACCGCGGCGCACTACGCCGCCCCGCGGCACCGGCCGCTGGCCACCGCGATGGCCGCGGTCCGGGCCCGCACCAGCCTGGACGCCCTGGACGGCTGGCTGCCCGGCTGGGCCGGCCAGCACCTGCGCTCGGGCGCCGAGATGGCCGCCCGGTTCCGCCGCTACCCCGACGCGGTCGCCGCCGCCGCCCGGCTCGGCACCGAACTCGCGTTTCCGCTCAGGCTGGTGGCGCCGAACCTGCCGCCGTTCCCGGTGCCGGACGGCCACACCGAGATGAGCTACCTGCGCGAGCTGACCTACGCCGGCGCCCGGACCCGGTACGGCCCGCCGGGCCCGGCCACCGACCGGGCCTACCGCCAGCTCGAGCACGAGCTGGCGGTCATCGACCAGCTCGGCTTCCCCGGCTACTTCCTGGTGGTCTGGGAGCTGACCCAGTTCTGCTTCCAGCGGGGCATCCTCTGCCAGGGCCGCGGCTCGGCCGCCAACTCCGCGGTGTGCTTCGCCATCGGCATCACCGCCGTCGACGCGGTCGGGCACAACCTGCTGTTCGAGCGGTTCCTGGCCCCCGAGCGGGACGGGCCGCCGGACATCGACATCGACATCGAGTCCGACCGGCGCGAGGAGGTCATCCAGCACGTCTACGAGATGCACGGCCGCCAGCACGCCGCCCAGGTCGCCAACGTGATCACCTACCGGCCGCGCTCGGCGGTCCGCGACATCGCCAAGGCACTGGGCTACGCCACCGGCCAGCAGGACGCCTGGAGCAAGCAGATGGAGGCCCACCGCTACTGGCAGCCCGCCGCCCCGGACGGCGGACCGGACAGCGTCGCCGCACCCGCCGCCGAACAAGCCGGGCACCCCACCGACGAGCCGGACCCGGACGCGGTGCCCGAGCAGGTGCTGGCCCTGGCCGAGCAGCTGCAGAACGCCCCGCGCCACCTCGGCATCCACTCCGGCGGCATGGTGATCTGCGACCGTCCGGTGATCGAGGTGTGCCCGGTGGAGTGGGGCCGGATGCCCGGCCGGACCGTGCTGCAGTGGGACAAGGACGACTGTGCGGCCACCGGCCTGGTGAAGTTCGACCTGCTGGGCCTGGGCATGCTCTCGGCGCTGAAGTACTGCTTCGACTTCGTCGAGGCCTGGCACGGGCACCGCTACGGCCTGCACGAGATCCCGCCCGAGGACCCCCGGGTCTACGACATGCTGTGCGCCGCCGACACCGTCGGGGTGTTCCAGATCGAGTCCCGGGCCCAGATGGCGACCCTCCCCCGGCTCAAGCCACGCACCTTCTACGACCTGGTCATCGAGATCGCGCTGATCCGGCCCGGCCCGATCCAGGGCGACGCGGTGCATCCCTACCTGCGCCGCAAGAACGGCCTGGAGCCGGTCACCTACCCGCACCCGCTGCTGCAGCCGGCGCTGGAGCGCACCCTGGGCATCCCGCTGTTCCAGGAGCAGCTGATGCGGCTGGCCATCGACGCGGCCGGCTGCAGCCCGTCCGAGGCCGACCAGGTGCGCCGGGCGATGGGTTCCAAGCGCAGCGAGGAGAAGATGGCCCGGCTGCGCGACCGGCTGTACGAGGGGATGGCCGCCAACGGCATCACCGGCGCGGTGGCCGACGACATCTACACCAAGATCAAGGCGTTCGCGGCCTTCGGCTTCGCCGAGAGCCACTCGATCAGCTTCGCCTTCCTGGTCTACGCCTCGTCCTGGATGAAGCTGTACTACCCGGCGGCGTTCTGCGCGGCGCTGCTCAACGCCCAGCCGATGGGCTTCTACTCACCCCAGACGCTGGTGCAGGACGCCAAGCGGCACGGGGTGGCCGTCCGCGGGCCGGACATCAACTCCTCGCTGGCGGCCGCCAGCCTGCAGGAAACCACCGAGGGCGAGTCGAGCTATCCCGGTCCCGGCCCGGCCCAGCCGGCGGTCCGGCTGGGCCTGTCCAGCGTCCGGGCGATCGGCGACGAGCTGGCCGAGCGGATTGTCGCCGAGCGGGAGCGGGGCGGGGAGTATCGCAGCCTCACCGAGCTGGCCCGCCGGGTCGGGCTCAACTCCCCCCAGCTGGAGGCGCTGGCCACCGCCGGCGCCTTCGACTCCCTGGGCACCAGCCGGCGCGCGGCGCTCTGGGTGGCCGGCGCCGCCGCCGACTACCGCCCCGGCCAGCTGGACCTGCCCGCCCCCAGCGAGCAGCAGATCCCGCCGCTGCCGGAGATGACCGAGCCCGAGCAGCTGATGGCCGACCTGTGGGCCACCGGCATCACCCGGGACCGCTACCCGACCGCCCTGATCCGGGACCACCTGACCGGGCTCGGCGTGACCACCTCCACCCAGCTGCGCGAGCTGGAGGACCGGACCCGGGTGATCGTGGCCGGCATCGTCACCCACCGGCAGCGGCCGGCCACCGCCCGCGGCGTCATCTTCGTCAACCTCGAGGACGAGTTCGGGATGGTCAACGTCATCTGCGACCCGGTGGTCTGGCAGCGCCACCGCCGGACCGCCGCCTCCTCCGGCGGCCTGCTGGTCCGCGGCATGCTGGAGTGCTCCGAGGGAGTGGTCAACGTGCTGGCCGAGCGGATCGAGCCGCTGCAGCTGGGCATGCGCACCACCTCGCGCGACTTCCGCTGAGCCCGCTGTCCGGTGCCCCAGGCCGGCCGGCCTGAGATTCGGCCAAGCCCTCAGATCCGCCGGCCGGTCCCCGATAGGTAAAGCCAGGTGGTCCTACCGCACCCGGTGATAAATCCCCCCGGTCCCCGGGTGGGGTAGGTCCACCACCTGCTTCCGGAGGGAACTATGGACCCCGCACTGCGAACCATCGTCACCGCCCTGCGCGGCCGTGGTCTCGATGAGGGCGTGCTGGACCGGGCCATCGAGACCGCCAAGGTCAGCGGCCGGCCGCTGCGCTCAGTACTGGTCGACGACCAGATCATCACCGACCTGCAGCTGGCGCTGGCCACCGCCGACGCCTACGGCGTCGAGGCCGTGGAGCTGTCGGCGTTCCCGGTCGATCCGCAGGCGATGGCCCGGATCCCGCTGACGCTGGCCCGCCGGCACAACATGTTCCCCATCGCGGTCAGCGACACCACCATCACCGTCGCCGTGGGCGACCCCGGCGACGTGCTCGCCCTGGACGACATCCGGGCCGCCACCGGCCTGATGGTGCGCCCGATGGTGGTCACCAAGGAAGACCTCGGCAGGCTGCTGGACCGCTACACCCGCGAGAGCACCGACCTGGACGAGGCGGCCGCGCAGGCCGAGGCCGAGGAGGGTTCCTCCACCGTCGACGGGCTGAACTCGGTCAACGAGGACGCCCCGGTGGTGCGCTACGTCAACTCGCTGCTGGAGCGCGCGATCAGCTCCCGGGCCTCCGACATCCACCTCGAGCCCAGCGAGTTCGACCTCAAGATCCGGCTGCGCATCGACGGCGTGCTGCACGAGGTGGACGCGGTGCCGCGCGGCATC
>NZ_DATINC010000002.1:0-5365 GCF_035474675.1 Jatrophihabitans sp.
CCGGTTCACCCTGGACGCGATGCCCGGCAAGCAGATGGCCATCGACGCCGACCTGAACTCCGGCCTGATCGACGAGGCCGAGGCCCGCCGGCGCCGGATCGAGGTGGCCTCGGAGGCCGACTTCTACGGCTCGATGGACGGTGCCTCGAAGTTCGTCAAGGGTGACGCCATCGCCGCGATCATCATCACGGTGATCAACCTGGTCGGTGGCATCGCCATCGGCATCCTGTCCAACCACCTGTCGGTTACCGAGGCGGTGGCCAAGTACAGCCTGCTGTCCGTCGGCGACGGGCTGGTCTCGCAGATCCCGGCGCTGCTGCTGTCGGTGGCCACCGGCCTGATCGTCACCCGGGCCGGCGGGTCCTCTGACCTCGGCACCGTGGTGGCCGAACAGCTGAGCAGCCAGCGGCGCGCCCTGCAGATCGCCGGTGGCGCGGGCCTGGCGCTGTGCCTGGTGCCCGGGCTGCCGAAGCTGCCGTTCCTGCTGGTCGGCGGGGTGCTGCTGGTTATGGCACGCCGGATCGCCAGCACGGTGAAGGCCGAGACGGTGGCCGCCACCGGGCCGGTCGCGGCGGCCGCCGGGCCGGCGCCGGACAGCCCGGAGGCGATCCTGGACGACCTCGCCGTCGACCCGCTGGAGCTGGCGCTGTCCTCGGACATGATCACCCTGGTCGACGGGATCGGGGCCGACCTGCTGGACCGGGTCCGGGCGCTGCGCCGCAAGCTCGCCATGGAACTGGGCGTGGTGATGCCGCCGGTGCGCACCCGGGACAACTTCGACCTGCCGGCCTCGACCTACGCGATCAAGCTCAACGGCGTCGAGGTGGCCCGCGGCCAGGCGCCGGCCGGCACGGTGCTCGCCATCGGCGACGGCCTGGAGAACCTGCCCGGCACCGCCGGTTCCGAACCGGTGTTCGGCCTGGCCGGCAAGTGGATCGGCACCGAGCTGCGCGGCCAGGCCGAGCTGCTCGGCGCCACCGTGGTGGACCGCTCGTCGGTGATCATCACCCACCTGTCGGAGGTGGTCCGCACCCACGCCAACCGGTTGCTGGGCCGGGAGGAGGTCTCGGCGCTCACCAAGGCGGTGCGGCGCACCCACCCGGTGGTGGTGGAGGACCTCACCCCGGCGATGCTGAGCCTGGGCGAGATCCAGCGGGTGCTGCACGCCCTGCTGGAGGAGGGCGTCTCGATCCGCGACCTGGTCCGGATCTTCGAAGCCCTGTCGCTGGCAGCCAAATCCGGCACCGAGCCCGACCGGCTGGTCGAGGCGGCCCGGCTGGCGCTGGCGCCGGCCATCACCGCCTCACACACGGTGGCCGGCACCTTGTCGGTGATCATGCTGGACCCTCGGATGCAGCAGAGCCTGCTGGAGTCGGTGCGGCCCTCCGACACCGGCGTGCAGCTGCTGCCCGGCCCCGACCTGGTGGAGGCCCTGGTCACCGACACCGCGCGGCAGTACCAGCAGTTGCTCGAGCAGGGCATCCGGCCGGTGCTGGTGTGCGCGCCGCAGATCCGGTTGCCGCTGCGCCGGCTGATCGCCACCACCGCGCCCGACCTGCCGGTGCTGTCCTACTCCGAGGTGGCCAGCAACGCCGCCGTCGTCGACACCGTGGGGGTGATCGCCAATGCCAGGACCGTTGGTGTGTGAGGGCGCTGACCTGCAACGGCTGCTGGAAGAAGTGAACGCCCAGCCGGGTGCGCAGATCCTGTACCAGGACCGGGTGCGGCGCGGCGGGGTGTGCGGCTTCTTCGCCCGCGAGGTGCACCGGATCGCCTACCGGGTCGCCGACACCGAGGCAGCGACGGACGATGCTGCGACACCGGTCGACAGCCTGCCGGCCGAGTCAACCTTGCCGGCCGAGCCGGTGCTGCCGGCCGTCGACGTCGCTGGCAGCAGCCCGGCTGCCGAGCTGTATGCCGGTGCCCCGGCCGCCGGCCTGCCCAGCGGCACCGAGCTGCCGGAACTGGACGAGCTGCTGGCCACCGCCGAGGCCGCCGAGAACGCCGGTGGCGGCCAGCACCGCGCCCCGGATCTGGTGCGGCAGCCGCTAGCCGGCCAGCCCGCCGGCCAGCCGGACTTCGCGGCCCTGCTGCGCACCCTGACCGAGGCCGACTCCGACTCCAGCCTGCTGGCTGTCGCACGGACCGACAGTGCTCCGGCCGGCAACGCTCCGCTTGGCAGCGCACCGCTCGGCAGCGCTCCGGCCGGTATTGAACGGCCGGTCCGGCCGGCGAAGCCGATTCATTCGAACAACGTGACCGCCATCGGCAAGCCGGACGCCCGGGCCCGGCTGGAGATGCTGATGCAGCTGCGCCAGGTGGGCGTTCCGGTGTCGGTGAACCCGCGGACCGATACCCACACCCTGTACGAGGCGCTGGAGAGCATCCTGGACGACCTGCCGGCGCCGGCCGTGCCGCCCCGGGGTGCCGGTGAGGTGCTGGCGGTGGTGGGGGAGTCCGGCCCGGCGTTGCAGGCCGCCCGGACCTGCGCGGCGATGCTGCGCATCCCGCCGGACGGCATCGGGGTGGCGGGCCTGGCAGGTTCAGCCGAAGCCGGGACGGACTACCCGGTGATCAGCGGTCGGGCCGAGGCGTTGCGGCTGCGCACCGAGCTGCGCCGGGCCGACCTGCCCTCGATCGTGGTGATCGCCACCGACGCGACCGTGGCCGGGCCGGACGACCCGTGGGCGGCCGAGATGCTGGCGGCGCTGTGTCCCACTGCGGTCTGGGCGGTGGTGGACGCGCGCTGGAAGACCGAGGACAGCCGCGCCCAGCTGGACCGGCTGGGCCAGGTGGATGCCCTAGTGGTGCACTCGGCTCAGCTGAGCGCCAGCCCCGCCTCGGTGTGGGACCTGGACCTGCCGCTGGGCCTGCTGGACGGCCGGGCGGCGAGCACCTTCGCCTGGGCCGGCCTGCTGTTCCCGCTGCTGCGCGGCGGCGCCCGGCACCGGGCGAGCGCGTGATGTCCGACGGCACCGGCAGTACTGGCTACGGAGGTTGAGGAACATGTTGCGTCCATCCGTTCTCGGGCTGGCCGTGCTGCTGAGCATGCCGGCGTTGTGGGCGGCGTTCGCGGCCGGATCGCTCGGGATCACCACCGCGCTGACCCGGTTCCTGATCGCGGTGCCGGTGGCGGCGCTGATGCTGACGCTGCTGCGCAAGGTGACGGCCGGCTACGCCCGCCAGGCGCTGCGCCGGGAACTGGCCGCGGCTGCCGAGCTGCGCGACCGGCAGGCCGCCGAGCTCGGCTGACCCGGCACCCCACCCGTGGCAGGGGCCGGGACCGGCGTGGTCGAGGATGGGCGCATGACTGAGCAGCCTCCCCGTTCGCCCCGGCTGTCCCGGCTGCGTGCCGGCCGGCCGTTGCCGGCCCCGATCGAGGCGTTGCGCGCTCTCGACGCCCGGACCAGGCCCAACCTGAAGCGAGCGATTCCCGCCGTGCTGGTCGCGCTGGTCAGCTTCGGGTTCGGCGACCACCTCGGCGGCATTCCCCGCACCCACGACACCACGTTCGCCATGTTCGGCTGGTCGCTGAGCCTGACCAAGGGCCAGGTCAGCATCCTGGTGCTGGGCCTGAGCGTGCTGTTCGTGGTGGCCGGCGTGATCGCCACCCGGTCGGTGGCCGGCGAGCTGGGCCGAGTCAGCGAGGTGCACGGCGGGGTGGCCGCGGCGTCGGCGATCCGGCTGATCTGCATGGTGCTCGGCTACGGGTTCGTGGGGCTGGCCGTGCTGGCCCTGCTGCGGGTCGAGCTCGGCAACCTGCTGGTGGGCGGTGCGGTGACCGGGGTGATCGTGGGCATCGCCGCCCAGCAGACCCTGGGCAACGTCTTCGCCGGCCTGGTGCTGCTGTTCGCCCGGCCGTACGTGCCGGGCCAGCGGGTGAAGATCCGCAGCGGCTCGATGGGCGGCCCGTTCGACGGCGTGATCGTCACCGCGGGCCTGATGTACACCACCATCGACACTGAGGAGGGCCTGGTGTCGATGCCGAATTCCGGCCTGCTGGCCGCGGCGATCGGGCCGTCCGACGGCACGTCCTCCGAGGAGGAGGAGCCGGGCGGGACGCTCGCGTCCGGTGACCCGGGGACCGGGCCCGGCGGCAACCCGGCGATCGGCCAGGGCGGCAACCCGGCGTAAGGCGGCCGGATACGACGACAGCCCGCGCACCCACGGGGGGTGGAGTGCGCGGGCTGTCTGAGCCCCCGTCGAGGCCAGGGCTGATTCTGCACGTACCGGCTGTCTTCGTAAAGGTCAGACACGGGGTTTCGACAGGATCCGCCGCCAGGCCGTGGTGATCGAGTCTGATTTGATCGAGATCAGGGTGACGGCGAAGATCGGCCTCAGTCAGAGGCAGTGCGCCAACCTGTCCGATCAGTACACCTAGGCCTCCTCGGCACCCCAGCGTCCGAGCGCGACGATCGCCTCGCGCAAGGCAAGCCCGCGATCGGTCAGCGCGTAGGCCCGGGTGTTGTGCCGGAGCGGCAGACGGGTCAGTACGCCGGCCGCTTCGAGCTCGCGCAGGCGGGTCGAGAGCATGTTCGTCGGCACTCCGAGGTCGCGCTGCAGATCGCCGTAGCGCTGCGGCCCGTCGAGCAGCCGCTCCACGATGAGCAGTGCCCACCGGGCTCCGACAATGTCGAGGGCCGCGGCGAGGTCGCTCACGCCGTCGGATCGGCGTCCGGCTTCATCCAGAACGGCGAGTAGTGGTAGCCGTCGGGGTCGTCGAACTGGCGCTGGTACATGAAGGGGTAGTCGTCGGTGTCACCGATCCGCCCACCGGCGGCACCGGCGCGCTCGGCGAGCTCATCGACGGCCTCGCGGCTGCCGAGGTCGAAGGAGACCGTGACCTTCGAGGGGGTCCCGGCTCCGCCGACCAGCTCCTCGACGCCGCCGACGTTCGCGTACATCTCGCGGCTGCCGAGCATGACGTACTGCTCGGGCGCGATCGCGAAGCACGACACGTTGTGATCGGACATCTCTGCGTTGAGGGTCCAGCCCAGGGCGGTGTAGAAGGCGGTTGCGCGCTCGACGTTCTCGACCGGGCAGGTGATGAAGAGGCTCATGCGGGCATACTTGCAAAATGCAAGTGCCTCCGTCAAGACCCCGGCTGCCGACGCTGGTCGACTCAGGTCCCCTCAACTCGGCATGTCAGGAGGTTCGCTGGGACTTTCGCCGGCGTGCCAGGGCGAGCCCCACGCCGACGAGCAGGACGAACACCCCGGGGATGAGGAGCGCACATCCCGGGCCCGGCAACGGGACCAGGATGCCGCCGAGAACAGCCGTCGCCGCTCCGCCGACCACCAGCCACCTGCTCACCTCGGCAGACTAGGGGCAAGCGCGCCCGAGCGTCGCGAGACGCACTGAGCCA
>NZ_DATINC010000003.1:0-10535 GCF_035474675.1 Jatrophihabitans sp.
CCACGAACTTCGACGTGGTCAGCGGCAGGGGTGAGTTCCTGGGCGGCGCGCTGGCCCCGGGTATCGAGATCTCCCTGGACGCCCTGGCGGCCCGAGCCGCCCAGCTGCGCAAGGTCGAGCTGATCGCGCCACGGTCCCCGATCGGCAAGAACACCGTCGAAGCGCTGCAGTCAGGCATCCTCTACGGCTTCGCCGGCCAGGTGGACGGCCTGGTCCGGCGGATCGCGGCGAGCCTGGCGCCGGACGCGCCGGACTCGGTCGAGGTGATCGCCACCGGAGGCCTGGCCTCGCTGGTGGTCGAGCATGCCGAGACGCTGCGCCGGCACGAGCCCGACCTCACCCTGCTGGGGCTCCGGCTGATCTTCGAACGCAACACCTGAGGCCTCGGGCTGCGGGCCGGTCGGGGGTGCCCGGCAGGGGCTGGCGCTCAGCGCCGGTGCTGCCAGAGCACCTGGGTGCGCAGCGGTAACGCCACCGTCGGCGCCTGCAGCTCGGCGTACTGGGTGGTCAGGATGCGTATCCGGTCGTCGATGGCGTCCTGCTCGGCCTTGCTGCGGGTGCTCACCCAGCTCCAGGTGTGTACCAGCTCGCGCAGGCCGTCCGGCCCGGGCAGCAGGTGCTCCGAGCGCACCGACGCCTGCTCCAGCTCGGTGAACAGGGCGCCGTCGAGCTGGTCGAACTGCTCCGACCATGGCAGCTCGGGCTTTCCGGTAGCCCAGTAGAGCGCGCGCACCCATTCCACGCCGCGATCGGGAAGGTTCCAGAACAGGCCGAGAACGCCACCGGGCCGTAGCACCCGCGCAAGCTCGTGCTCGGCGTCCGGACGCCGGAACCAGTGGAAGGCCTGGCCCGCCACGATCGCGTCGATCACCCCGTCCCGCAGCGGGATGCGCTCGGCGGCGCCCGCCACCGGCCGCACCTGGGGCAGCCGGGCGGCCAGCACGGCCAGCATCTGCGGGTCGGGGTCGACAGCCACCACCTCGGCGCCGCGGCCGAGGAGGGCGGCCGTCAGCTTGCCGGTGCCGGCGCCGATGTCGAGGATCCGCCGGTGGGTACCGCTGGCCAGCACCAGGTCCAGCGCCGCAGCCGGATAGGACGGCCGGGTCCGGTCGTAGCGGGCGGCCTGGGCGCCGAAGGACCGGGCGAACACCGCGTGCCGCACGTCCTGGCGCGTTCCGGCTGATCCTGGCGGGTCACCGTCACAGGAGCTCCGCCGGCGGTCGGTCATGCGTGCGACCTTAGCCGGGACGGCGCGGCCCCGGCGGTCGCCGGCGCTGAGCCGGCTTTCGTGCGCCGATAGGGTGAAACGGTGACAGACTCCAGCACCGCCGCCGACACCAACGACGATCTGCCCGAACAGGTCCGGATCCGGCGTGCGAAGTACGACCGGTTGATGACGGACCCGGACCGGGCGCCGTTCCCGGTGACGGTGCCGCGCACCCACACGCTGGCCGCGGTGCGGCAGGCCTATCCGGACCTGGCGGCCGGCGCCGAGACCGGCCAGCTGGTCGGGGTGACCGGGCGGGTCATCTTCGTCCGCAATACCGGCAAGCTGTGCTTCGCGACCCTGCGTGAGGGTGGTGTGGAACTGCAGGTGATGCTCTCGGCCGACCGGACCGGAGAGCCGGCGCTGGCGGCCTGGAAGGCCGATGTCGACCTCGGTGACCAGGTCTTCGTGACCGGTGAGGTCATCTCCTCCCGCCGGGGCGAGCTCTCGGTGCTCGCCGATGCCTGGCGGATGACTGCGAAGGCGCTGCGCCCGCTGCCGGTGGCCCACAAGCCGATGAGCGAGGAGACCAGGGTCCGGCAGCGCTATGTCGACCTGATCGTGCGGCCGGACGCGCGCCGGATGGTGATGGTGCGGGCCCAGGTGCTGGCCTCCATCCGCAGCACGCTCCACCAGCGCGGATTCGTCGAGGTCGAGACGCCCGTCCTGCAGCTGGTGCACGGTGGGGCGGCCGCCCGGCCATTTCACACCCACCTCAATGCATTCGATCAGCCCATGTCGCTGCGAATCGCGCTCGAGTTATATCTCAAGCGCGCGGTAGTGGGTGGAATCGAACGTGTTTTCGAAATTGGCAAGACCTTCCGCAACGAAGGCATCGACTCCACCCATTCTGCGGAATTCACCATGCTCGAGGCGTACGAGGCTTACGGCGATTACAAGTCGGTGGCGGAGTGGACCCGGGCGATCATTCTGGATGCCGCTATGGCGGTGGGTGTGGAAACTCCTCGCTCGCTGGACGGCGAAGATATCAATCTCGTTACGGAGTGGCGCTGGGCATCAATCTATGATCTAGTCTCCGCCGCCCTCGACGAATCGCTTACCCCCGACACCGAGGCCTGTCGGCTGGCCCAGCTGGCGGCTTCGCGAAATGTCGCTCTCAAGCCGGAGTGGGGCGCTGGGGAGATAGTGCTCGAGTTATACGAAAAGCTGGTGGAACACACACTAATTCAACCGACCTTCGTCTGCGACTATCCCCGCTCGGTCCGGCCACTGGCCCGGCAGCACCGGTCGGACCCCCGGCTCGCCGAAGCGTGGGATCTGGTTATCGGCGGGGTCGAGATCGCGCCGGCCTACTCCGAATTGGCCGACCCCGTCGAACAACGCCGGGTGCTGATTGAGCAATCCCTGGCTGCCGCAGATGGGGATCCGGATGCTATGGAGCTGGACGAGGACTTCTTGCAGGCACTTGAATACGGTATGCCACCGACCGGGGGAATGGGTCTGGGCATCGATCGGTTGATCGCTATGCTGACCGGCAGCAGAATTAGAGAAACCATACTTTTCCCGCTTCTCAAGCCGCTGTAAGGGCTGCCGGCTCGCGTTAGTGCGTTGCGAGTCACACCTGCCCGGCGAGTTGTTCACATCTCAGTGGTGTTTCAATATCTCATCAGCGAACAACTGATGCTTTAATGGAGCCCGGGCACATATATTGGCCTCCGTCGGCACTGATCAGATTGGAACTCCCATGGCCCAGAAGATCCAGGTTCTACTCGTCGATGACCTAGATGGTGGAACTGCCACCGAGACGGTCACATTCGGTCTCGACGGTTCTGGGTACGAGATCGACCTCTCATCCGAGAATGCTAATAAATTGCGTGAAGTTTTGGCGCCATTTGTTGGTCACGCCCGCCGCGCCTCGCGGGCCACCCCGTCGCGGGCCGCGACGCCGGGCAAGCCGGCCCGGGGCAGCGCCCGTATCGACCGCGAGCAGACCCAGGCAATTCGGGAATGGGCGCGCAAGAACGGGCACAAGGTTTCCGAGCGCGGCCGCATCCCGGCCAGCATCTTCGAGGCGTACAACTCCGCGCACTGACACCTGCGCACCCACCGGCCGGCGAGCGGGGCTTCCGCCCCCAGCCGGAGCCGTACGGCGCCGCCCGGCTGGGCCGGCGGCGCCGCGGCCGGTGGGGGCACCTGATAGGTCGCCCAGCCGGTAGCCACATCGGCACGGGCGCGTGGATGCCGCCCGGCCCGATGCCCATCCGATCTCGACACCTCTCTTTCCTCCGCCCGGGCTTCTCTCGGCCGGGCGGAGTCCTTTCGTCCCACCGCCTCTTGGCCTGGCCGGATCCCGGCCCCCGGCTCTCGGCCCGGCCGGATCCCGGCCCGCCGGCTCTCCGCCCGGCCGGCTCTCGGCCTCGGCCTATCTCTCCCGGCTGGCGCGGCCTCCGTATGCGGACTGTTACCCGTCTTCCGCCATCTTGCGCTCCTGGCATAAAGATGTCCCGATCGCTGTTATGACCCACCTGGGGATGCGACCCTGGGTTTCACGGTGCATCTGGCCGATGACTTCGTTAAATCGGCGTAGGCTGACAGTGGCGTTCGCTGATAGCAGATGCGGGGATTGGAGTACGACCCCAGGTCGTGGCGACGACTAGAGTCGAAGGCCTGCGCGGCGGTTCAGCCAAGTGAGCCCGCCGAGCGGTAAGGAGAGCGAGATGTTTGAAAGGTTCACCGACCGAGCCCGTCGGGTTGTCGTCCTGGCCCAGGAAGAGGCCCGGATGCTCAACCACAACTACATCGGTACCGAGCACATCCTGCTTGGCCTGATCCACGAGGGCGAGGGTGTCGCGGCCAAGGCCATGGAGTCACTCGGCATCTCTCTCGAGGCGGTCCGCCAGCAGGTCGAAGAGATCATCGGGCAGGGCCAGCAGGCCCCGTCCGGGCATATACCGTTCACCCCCCGGGCCAAGAAGGTGCTGGAGCTCTCGCTGCGCGAGGCGCTGCAGCTCGGCCACAACTACATCGGCACCGAGCACATCCTGCTGGGCCTGATCCGCGAGGGCGAGGGCGTGGCCGCCCAGGTGCTGGTCAAGCTCGGCGCCGACCTCAACCGGGTCCGCCAGCAGGTCATCCAACTGCTCAACGGCTACCAGTCCAAGGAACCGGCCGGCGGTACCGCGAGCGAGGGCGCCCCGTCCACCTCGCTAGTGCTCGACCAGTTCGGCCGCAACCTCACCCAGAACGCCCGGGAGGGCAAGCTCGACCCGGTGATCGGCCGCGAGAAGGAGATCGAGCGCCTGATGCAGGTGCTGTCGCGGCGCACCAAGAACAACCCGGTGCTGATCGGCGAGCCCGGCGTCGGCAAGACCGCGGTGGTCGAGGGCCTGGCGCAGGCCATCGTCCGCGGCGAGGTGCCCGAGACGCTGAAGGACAAGCAGCTCTACACCCTGGACCTCGGTTCCCTGGTGGCCGGTTCCCGCTACCGCGGTGACTTCGAGGAGCGCCTGAAGAAGGTGCTCAAGGAGATCCGCACCCGCGGCGACATCATCATGTTCATCGACGAGATCCACACCCTGGTCGGTGCCGGTGCGGCCGAGGGCGCCATCGACGCGGCCTCCATCCTCAAGCCGATGCTGGCCCGCGGCGAGCTGCAGACCATCGGTGCCACCACCCTGGACGAGTACCGCAAGCACCTGGAGAAGGACGCCGCCCTGGAGCGCCGGTTCCAGCCGGTGCAGGTCGGCGAGCCCTCGGTGGCCCACACCATCGAGATCCTCAAGGGCCTGCGGGACCGCTACGAGGCGCACCACCGGGTCTCCATCACCGATTCGGCGCTGGTGGCCGCGGCGGGCCTGGCCGACCGCTACATCTCCGACCGGTTCCTGCCGGACAAGGCCATCGACCTGATCGACGAGGCCGGTTCCCGGATGCGAATCCGCCGGATGACCGCGCCGCCGGACCTGCGCGAGTTCGACGACCGGATCGCCGACGTCCGCCGCGACAAGGAGTCCGCCATCGACGCGCAGGACTTCGAGAAGGCCGCCGCCCTGCGTGACAAGGAGAAGAACCTCCTCAACGACAAGGCGCAGCGCGAGCGCGAGTGGAAGGCCGGTGACCTCGACGTGGTCGCCGAGGTCGACGACGAGCAGATCGCCGAGGTGCTGGCCAACTGGACCGGCATCCCGGTGTTCAAACTGACCGAGGAGGAAACCGCCCGGCTGCTGCGGATGGAGGACGAGCTGCACCGCCGGGTGATCGGGCAGCACGACGCCATCCGCGCGGTGTCTCAGGCGATCCGGCGTACCCGGGCCGGCCTGAAGGACCCGAAGCGTCCCGGTGGCTCGTTCATCTTCGCCGGCCCGTCCGGGGTCGGTAAGACCGAGCTCGCCAAGACCCTGGCGGAGTTCCTGTTCGGCGACGCCGACGCCCTCATCCAGCTGGACATGTCGGAGTTCCACGACCGCTACACCGTCTCCCGGCTGGTCGGGGCGCCCCCCGGCTACGTCGGCTACGACGAGGGTGGCCAGCTCACCGAGAAGGTGCGGCGCAAGCCGTTCTCGGTGGTGCTCTTCGACGAGGTCGAGAAGGCCCACCCGGACGTGTTCAACACGCTGCTGCAGGTGCTGGAGGACGGCCGGCTCACCGACGGCCAGGGCCGGATCGTGGACTTCAAGAACACCGTCCTGATCCTGACCACCAACCTCGGTACCAAGGACGCGTCCAAGTCCGTCGGCAGCCTGGGCTTCGCCGGGGCCAACGACACCGGTTCGAACTACGAGCGGATGAAGCAGAAGGTCAACGACGAGCTCAAGCAGCACTTCCGGCCCGAGTTCCTCAACCGGATCGACGACATCGTGGTCTTCCACCAGCTGACCGAGGAGGAGATCGTCGAGATCGTCGACCTGATGACCTCGCGGGTCGACGCCCAGCTGCGCAACAAGGACATGGCCCTGGAGCTGACCGCGTCGGCGAAGGCGCTGCTGGCCAAGCGTGGCTACGACCCGGTGCTCGGTGCCCGGCCGCTGCGTCGGACCATCCAGCGCGAGATCGAGGACAGCCTGTCGGAGAAGATCCTCTTCGGCGAGCTGAGCAGCGGTCAGATCGTGGTGGTCGACACCCAGCTGGACGACGACGGCAAGGAGCAGTTCACCTTCCGCGGCGAGTCCAAGGCCGAGCTGGTGGTGCCGGACGTGCCGCCCACCGAGGCGGTCGGCACCGTCGAGTAGCTCCTCGCAGCCTGTGCGAAGCCCCGGTCCTGTTCTCAGGGCCGGGGCTTTCGCATGCCGCCGCCCCGGTGTGGGCATGCCGGTCCGTCCGGTTTCGTATCCGGATTGGCCGCCCAGGCGTACGAATCGGATACGAAACCCTCGCGAGCCGACGAGCCTTCCCGGACTGCTTCGTCCTGGCGCACCCAAACCGGTCAGGACGGCAGCGCGTACCGGCCGTCCGGCAGCGGGTCCACCAGGCCGTCGGCCACCAGGGCGTCCAGGGCGCGACGGCGCTGGTCGGCGTCGGGCCAGACCACGTCCAGCGCCGGGCCGGGCACCGGGTCGGGACGGCCGCGCAGCACGTCGAGCAGCAGGCCGCGCACCTGCCGGTCGGTGCCGGTGAACCGTTGCGGCCGAGCCACCGGGCCCTGGTACGGCGGGTAGCCGGCCAGCCGCCAGGCACACCGGTCCCGGACCGGGCAGGACGCGCAGGACGGCACGCCGGCCGTGCACAGCACCGCGCCGAGCTCCATCATGGCCGCGCAGAACAGCGCCGCGGCGGGGGCGTCGGCGGGCAGCACGGCCTCCATGGCCGCCAGGTCCCGGCCGGTCGAGGGCAGCCCCGGCTGGCCCTGGCCACCGATCGCGCGGGCCAGTACCCGGCGCACATTGACGTCCACCACCGCGGCCCGGAGGCCGAACGCGAAGGCCTGCACCGCCCGCGCGGTGTACTCGCCGACCCCGGGCAGCGCCAGCAGGTCGGCAAGGCCCGCCGGCACCCGGCCGCCGTGCCGGGCCACGATCGCCGAGGCGCAGGCATGCAGGCGCAGCGCCCGGCGCGGGTAGCCGAGCTTGCCCCACATCCGCACCGCCTCGCCGGGGGAGTCGGCGGCCAGCTCCGCCGGGCCCGGCCAGCGCTCCAGCCAGTTGCGGTAGGCCGGCAGTACCCGGGCCACCGGGGTCTGCTGCAGCATCACCTCGCTGACCAGCACCGCCCACGGCGAGGTGCCCGGACGGCGCCACGGCAGGTCCCGGGCGCACCCGGCGAACCAGGTAGAGAGCTCGGCGGCGAAGGCGTCGACGGGAGCGGTGCTGGCTGACATCCCCGCCATCCTGGCATGGCCCGCTCCGGCCGGCGAAGCCCGCACGGCCGCCGGTGGGCCGGTCGCCCGGGAGTCGGATATCCACAGGCAGGCGGCCGATCGCGGCGAGTTGGTTGATTCTGTCGGTGCCAAGGGCCAAGGTGTGCCCCATGGTGGCTACTGGCAGGACGGAGACCGGGCAGGCCGAGGACTACCGGCCGCTGCAGGTCGAGACGAACGGCATCAACGTGATCTCCGATGCCGAGCGCAAGGGTGTGCCACGGCAGCTCTTCTGGCCGTGGTTCGGCGCCAACATCTCGGTGTTCGCGCTGAGCTACGGCTCGTTCGGGCTCAGCTTCGGCGTCTCGTTCTGGCAGGCGCTGATCGCCGGCCTGCTCGGCATCGCGCTGTCCTTCCTGCTGTGCGGCTTCATCGCGCTGGCCGGCAAGCGCGGCTCGGCACCGACCATGGTGCTCAGCCGGGCACCGTTCGGGGTGCGCGGCAACACCCTGCCGACGCTGGTGGCCTGGCTGGTCAACGTGGGCTGGGAGACGGTGCTGACCATCCTGGCCACCCTGGCCACCGCCACCGTGTTCGACCGGCTGGGCTGGAGTGCCGGCACCCCCACCAAGGTGATCGCGCTGGTCGTGGTCGCCGCGCTGATCATCGCCGGCGGGGTGATGGGCTTCGACCTGATCATGCGGATGCAGGCCGTCATCACGGTCGTCACCGGGGTGCTCACCGTGGTCTACATCGTGCTGGTGCTCGACAAGATCCACTGGAGCACGGTGTCGGCGGCGCCGGCCGGCTCGACGCAGCAGGTCCTCGGCTGCTTCGTGCTGTTCCTGACCGGCTTCGGGCTGGGCTGGGTGGTCATGGCGGCGGACTACTCCCGCTACCTGCCGCGCCGTGCGAGCAGCCGGGGCGTGATCGGCTGGACGGCCTTCGGCGGGGCGATCGCGCCGATGGTGCTGCTGGTGTTCGGGCTGCTGCTGGCCGGCTCGTCCGATGAGCTGAGCTCGGCCATCGGGGCCGACCCGATCGGGGCGCTGGCCGGCGAGCTGGACACCTGGGCCCTGGTGCCGTTCCTGATCGTGGTGGTGCTGGGCCTGGTGGGCGGCGCAGTGCTGGACATCTACTCCTCGGGCCTGGCCCTGCTGACCGCCGGGCTGCGGGTGCCCTGGCCCGCCGCGGCGTTCCTCGACGGCGTGATCATGGTGGCGGGGTCCATCTACGTGGTGTTCTTCGCCGACAACTTCTTCCTGCAGTTCCAGGGCTTCCTGATCACCCTCGGGGTGCCGGTGGCGGCCTGGTGCGGGGTGATGCTGGCCGACATCCTGCTGCGCCGGCGCGACTACGCCGAGCCGGACCTGTTCGATCCACGCGGCCGGTACGGCAGTGTGCGCCCGGTGCCGATGCTGTGCATCCTGCTCGGCACGGCACTCGGCTGGGGCCTGGTCACCAATAACTATGCAAGCTGGTTGAGCTGGCAGGGCTACCTGCTCGAGCCGTTCGGGCTCGGTGGCAAGACCGGCGAATGGGCGTATGCCAACCTCGGCGTGCTGCTGGCCCTGCTGATCGGCTTCGTGGTGACCGCGGTTGCCGACCGCGGGCCGATCAGGCGCCAGGAGTCGATGCCGGGGTGAGTGCTCACCTGGTGGTCATCGATCTCCAGCAGGTGTTCGCCGACCCGGCCTCGCCCTGGTACACGCCCCGCTTCGGCGAGTTGCTGGACCCGGTCGAGCGGCTGGTCGCGGCGTACCAGCCGGCTGTCACCTTCACCCGGTTCGTCGCTCCGGACTCCCCGGCCGGTGCCTGGCAGGAGTACTACCGGCAGTGGCCCTTCGCCCGGCAGCCGCCCGACGCGCCGCTGTACGCCCTGGTGGACCGGTTCGCGGGCCGGCCCGCGCTGGCCATGCCCACCTTCGGCAAGTGGGGTGCCGAGCTCGCGGCCCGGGCCGGCGCCGAGCTGGTGGTGGCCGGCGTGACCACCGACTGCTGCGTGATCTCCACGGTGCTGGCCGCCGCCGACGCGGGGGTGCGGGTGCGCGTGGTCACCGACGCCTGCGCGGGTTCCACCGACGAGAACCACGAGCGAGCGCTGGCGATCATGGCGCTGTACGCGCCGCTGGTGGAGCTGACCACGGTGGACCGGCTGGTCGCACCGGATCGGCCGGCCGTGCCGGATCGGCCGGAATAGACCGGACCGGACCGGACCGGTGCTGGATTCGGGCGACGACCGGCCGGAGCATCGAGAGGAAGGAGCCTGGCGTGCGCATCGCAGTCATCGGAACCGGGAACATCGGCAGCACGCTGGGGGCGGCCTTCGCCCGGGCCGGCCATCAGGTGCGGTTCGGCTCCCGGCATCCGCAGCCGTCGGCCGACGATCCGCAGGTCAGCGACCTGGCCACGGCGCTCGCCGACGCCGAGGTGGTGCTGCTGGCGGTGCCGGCAGCTGCGCTGGATGGCTTCCTCGCCGAGCACGCCGGCGCGCTCGCCGGCCGGCTGGTGATCGATGCGACCAACCGGATCGGCGCGCCGGTGGCCAACGCCGCCGCCCGGCTGAGCCAGGCGGCCCCGACCGCCCGCTACGTCCGGGCGTTCAACACCCTCGGGTGGGAGAACTTCGCCCAGCCGGTCTTCGACGGCGTGCCGGCGGACCTGTTCTTCTCCTGCCCGGCCGACGACCGGGCGGCCGTCGAGGAGCTGATCACCGCGGTCGGGCTCCGGCCGGCCTACCTCGGCGAGGGCAAGCAGGACGTGGTGGACGGGGTGCTGCCGCTGTGGTTCGCGCTGGTGCAGGCCAACGGCGGCAACCGGCGGGTGGCACTACGGGTGCTGCAGAAGGAGCCGGACGCTCAGGTGTAGCGCTCGATGATCGAGGACTCGGCCAGCCGGGAGAGGGCCTCGCGGATCGAGCGGGCCCGGGCGTCGCCGACCCCCTCGACCTCCTGCAGCTCGTCGACGGAGGCGGCCAGCACCTTCTGCAGGCCGCCGAAGTGCTCCACGATCCGG
>NZ_DATINC010000004.1:0-34851 GCF_035474675.1 Jatrophihabitans sp.
CTACGGCGAGCAGCGCCGGCTGGAGATCGCCCGGGCGCTGGGCACCTCGCCCGGGGTGATCCTGCTGGACGAGCCGGCGGCCGGCACCAACCCGGCCGAGAAGCGGGAGCTGGCCACCCTGATCCAGAGCATCAACGTCGACGACGACATCAGCGTGCTGCTCATCGAGCACGACATGAAGCTGGTGATGTCGATCGCGCACCGGATCATCGTGCTCAACTTCGGCCAGAAGATCGCCGAGGGCAGCCCCGAGCAGATCCAGCGCAACCCGGAAGTGATCGCGGCCTACCTGGGCACCTCGGCCGACGAGGTCGACGCGGCCGACCTCGACCAGCCCGAGCTGCGCCGCATCGACACCGACGTCTCGCTGGACGAGCTGGTCGGGCAGACGCCGGACGCCAGCACCGAAGCAGACGACAGAGGGGAGTTGCCGCGGTGAGCGCCCTGCTGCAGGTCGAGGACATCGAGGTGCGCTACGGCGCGATCAGGGCGCTCAAGGGTGTCAGCTTCGAGGTCCACGAGGGGGAGGTGGTCGCCCTGCTCGGTGCCAACGGCGCCGGCAAGACCACCACCCAGAAGACGGTCTCGGGCATGCTGCAACCGGCGCTCGGGCAGATCCTGTTCGACGGCGAGCGGATCGACGGGATCCCGGCTCACAAGCTGATCAGCATGGGCATCTGCCACGTGCCCGAGGGCCGCCGGGTGTTCCCCCGGATGACCGTGCAGGAGAACCTGGAGATGGGGGCGTTCCGGTTCAAGAAGCCGGACGCGCAGGTGTTCAAGCGCGTGCTGGAGCTGTTCCCCAGGCTGGGTGAGCGGATCAAGCAGCACGCCGGAACCCTGTCCGGCGGCGAGCAGCAGATGCTGGCCATCGGCCGGGCGCTGATGGGCAAGCCGCGGCTGCTGCTGCTGGACGAACCGTCGATGGGCCTGGCCCCGCTGATCGTCAAGCAGATCTTCGACATCGTCCGGGAGATCAACTCCAGCGGGGTGACCGTGCTGATCGTGGAGCAGAATGCGGCCCAGGCGCTCGGACTGGCCAACCGCGGCTACGTGCTGGAGACCGGCGAGATCGTGCTCACCGGGACCGGCCGCGAGCTGCTGGCCGACGACCGGGTCCGGGCCGCCTATCTGGGGGAGGAGATCGCCTCCTAGGCCTGGCCGTCCTGTTGCCGCCTGGCGGTGACCGGCACCCCTGCTGGTCACCGCCGGTAACGGCTGCGGTCACGGGCAGTTTTCTCTTTGGCAATACTCTCCGTTGCCCTGTCGAACCGGGCGGGTGCACGCTAATGTGCGTTCGGGTTTGAACGTTGAACAAACCCACCCAGCGCCAGGACCACCGTCAGATCGGGAGCGGATGTGTCGAGAGGAAACCTGCGGATCAGACCAGCCGTTCCCTCAGACATCACCGAACTGATCGCCCTCACCGTCGACAACGGGGTCACCGAGCACATCGGCCGGCGCGGCCGGCGCGGCGACCCGCACTCGCTCGCCGACCGCTACCGCGAGCTGCTGGCCGACCTCGACCGGCTGGTGCTGGTGGCGGTGGACGAGGCCAGCAAGCAGCTGGTCGGCTTCGCGGTGCTGGTCGAGGAGCAGATCGGCGTGCTGGCGCCGGCCGCCACCCTCTACATCTCCCATCTGCTGGTGGCGCCCGCCTTCCGCCGGCGCGGTGCCGGCCGGGCCCTGCTCACCGGCGCGGTCCGGCATGCCGAGGACCGCGAGATCAACCACGTGGTGGTCGCGGTGCAGGCCGGTGCCCGCGACGCCAACCGCTACCTCGCCCGGCTGGGCTTCGCGCCGCTGGTGGTCCGCCGGATCGCCTCGGTGGCCACCCTGCGCCGCAGCCTGGGCATCGCCGACACCCTGGACCGGGTGACGCTTCGCCGCCGCCGCACTGTGCGCGGGGTCATCCCCGGCCGTGTGGTAGGCAGAGGGGCATGATCACACCCGCACAGCAGGGCATGCTGGACGACTTCGCCAAGCGGTGGGGCGGCACCGGCGAGCAGCTGATCGAGCGGATGGGCATCGAGGTCGTCGACTTCGACCCGCACCACCTGGTCGCCACCATGCCGGTGGCCGGCAACCGCCAGCCGTACGGGCTGCTGCACGGCGGCGCGTCCGCGGTGCTGGCCGAGACCGTCGGCTCGTACGCGGCGGCGCTGCTGGCCGGGCCCGATCACATCGCCGTCGGCGTCGAGCTCAGCTGCAGCCACCACCGGGCGGCCGCCCGGGGCGAGGTCACCGCGGTCTGCACCCCGATCCACGTCGGGCGCACCCTGTCGGTGTTCGAGATCGTGATCACCGGCGAGGACGGCCGCCGCACCTGCACCGCTCGGCTCAGCTGCGCCATCCGGCCGGCCCACCAGGCGGGGCTGGCCGTCCCGGTCTGAGCGAGCTTCGGGGGCGGTCTGCGGGCCGGCTCCGGCCGGGCGGGGCTGTCGGAGGATGGGCCTAGACTCAGCCAGCGTGACAGCCACCGCTACCGCCACGCCCCGACTGCTGCTCATCGACGGTCACTCGATCGCCTACCGGGCCTTCTACGCGCTGCCGGTCGAGAACTTCAACACCCGGGCGGGGCAGCCGACCAACGCGGTGTTCGGGTTCACCTCGATGCTGATCAACCTGCTCCGCGACGAGGAGCCCACCCACCTGGCGGTGGCCTTCGACGTCAGCCGGCAGACCTTCCGCAGCGAGTCCTACCCGGAGTACAAGGCCAACCGGACCAGCACCCCGCAGCCGTTCCAGGGCCAGCTGTCGCTGATCCAGGAGGTGCTCTCGGCGCTGCGCATCCCGATGCTGTCGGTGCCCGGCTACGAGGCCGACGACGTGATCGCCACCCTCACCACCGAGGCGTGCGGGCACGGCATGCAGGTGCTGATCTGCACCGGCGACCGGGACGCGCTGCAGCTGGTGAACAGCCAGGTCACCGTGCTGTACCCGCGCAAGGGCGTCTCGGACCTGACCCGGTTCACCCCGGAGGCGGTGGCGGCCAAGTACGACCTGAGCCCGGCCCAGTACCCGGACTTCGCCGCGCTGCGCGGTGACCCCAGCGACAACCTGCCAGGCATCGCCGGGGTGGGGGAGAAGACCGCCGCCAAGTGGATCCGGGACTTCGGCTCGCTGGAGCAGCTGGTGCAGCGGGTCGACGAGGTCAAGGGCAAGGTCGGCGACGCGTTGCGCGAGAACCTCGGCTCGGTGCTGCGCAACGCCCAGCTGACCCGGCTGGTGCGCGACCTCGACCTCGACCTCGGCGTCAGCGAGCTCAGCCGCCAGCAGTGGGACCGCGACGAGGTGCACAAGCTGTTCGACAACCTGGAGTTCCGGGTGTTGCGGGAGCGGCTGTTCGCCACCCTGGCCGCGCCCGAGCCGGAGGCGTCGGAGGGCTTCGAGGTCGACGTGCTGCGGCTCGGGCCAGACCAGGTGGCCGGCTTCCTGGCCGAGCACGCCGCCGACGGCCGCCGGGTGGGGGTGTCCTTCGGCGGCACCTGGGGCCGCGGCACCGGCACCCTGAACTCGGTGACGCTGGCCTGCGCCGACGGCACCGCCGGCTGGATCGACGTCGCGGAGCTGACCGCCGCCGACGACAAGGCGCTGGCCGGCTGGCTGGCCGACGAGGACGCGGCCAAGGCCTGCCACGACATCAAGGGCCCGGTGCTGGCGCTGGCCCAGCAGGGCTGGAAGCTGGCCGGCGTCAGCTCGGACACCCAGCTGGCCGCCTACCTGGTGCAGCCGGGCCAGCGGACCTTCGACCTGGCCGATCTGGCGCTGCGCTACCTCAAGCGGGAACTGCGCGACGAGTCCGACCCGGAGTCCGGCCAGCTCACCCTGGAAGGCGGGCTGGAGGAGTCCGACAACGCCCGGGCCCAGGCCGAGGCGGTCCGGGCCTCGGCGATCCGCGACCTGGCCGACGCCCTCGACACGGAGCTGGCCGCCCGCGGCGGCGCGGCCCTGCTCGCCGACCTGGAACTGCCGCTGACGTTCGTGCTGGCCGACATCGAGGCCACCGGCATCGCCGTCGACGTCGAGCACCTCACCGAGCTGCAGTCCGAGCTCGGCGCCGGGGTGGCCCAGGCCGAGACGGAGGCGCACGCACTGGTCGGCCGCCGGTTCAACCTCGGCTCGCCCAAGCAGTTGCAGCAGATCCTGTTCGAGGAACTGAACCTGCCCAAGACCAAGCGGACCAAGACCGGCTACACCACCGACGCCGATGCGCTGGCCTGGCTGGCCGAGGCCAGCGACAACCCGCTGCTGCCCTGGTTGCTGCGCCACCGCGAGGTCACCCGGCTCAAGTCGGTGGTCGACGCGCTGATCCCGATGGTGGACGAGCTGGGCCGGGTGCACACCACCTTCAACCAGACCATCGCCGCGACCGGCCGGCTGTCCAGTGTGGACCCGAACCTGCAGAACATCCCGGTGCGGACCGCGGAGGGCCGCCGGATCCGGCAGGCGTTCGTGGTCGGCAGCCGCCCGCCGGGTGCCTACGAGTCGCTGATGACCGCCGACTACAGCCAGATCGAGATGCGGATCATGGCGCACCTGTCGGCCGACGCGGGCCTGATCGAGGCCTTCACGTCCGGTGAGGACCTGCACACCTTCGTCGCCGCCCGCGCCTTCGACGTCCCGTTGGAGCAGGTGGACGTCGACCTGCGCCGCCGGATCAAGGCGATGAGCTACGGCCTGGCCTACGGCCTGTCCGCCTACGGCCTGGCACAGCAGCTCAAGATCACTCCGGACGAGGCCAAGGGCCAGATGGAGGCGTACTTCGCCCGCTTCGGCGGGGTGCGCGACTACCTCTACTCGGTGGTCGACGAGGCCCGCCGGACCGGCTACACCGAGACCATCATGGGACGCCGGCGCTACCTGCCGGACCTGAACTCCGACAACCGGCAGCGTCGTGAGATGGCCGAGCGGATGGCGCTCAACGCCCCGATCCAGGGCAGCGCCGCCGACATCATCAAGGTGGCGATGCTGGGCGTGCAGCGCTCGCTGCGCGAGGCGGGGCTGGCCTCCCGGCTGCTGCTGCAGGTGCACGACGAACTCGTCCTCGAGGTCGGCACCGGTGAGCGGGAGCAGTTGGAGGAGCTGGTGCGGCGCGAGATGGCGGCCGCGGTGCAGCTGACCGTGGAACTCGACGTCAGCGTCGGGGTGGGCCCGCACTGGGACGCCGCCGCACACTGAGCCGGCGTGGCCGGGTTCCGTGTGTGTGATAGTCACCGGTCGCCGGGGCAGCCGCTGGGTATCACACACGAGCGGGGCGACCGTCCGGACAGGCGTCCGGCCCGGACAGGCGACCGGCGCGCCGGATCAGTACGGGCTGCTCAGTATGGGTCGGCCCGGTCGGCGTGCCCGACCAGCCGGGCCAGCGGGTACAGCCGCAGCCGCAGCAGCACCTTGATGCCCACGTTGCGCAGCCACCACGGCAGCTCCGCCAGGATGCGCAACCGGTCGGCCCGGGTCACCGGCGCACCCGCCGGCGCGACCTCGAACCTGGCCAGCGAGCCGGTCCGGTCCAGGTAGCGCAGCCGCGAGCCGGCCAGCACGTGCCGCAGCAGGCCGAGCGTGACGCCGATCGAGGAGTAGGCGTCGTGGATGCACAGCCGGCCGCCGGCGGGGAGGAACTCGCTCCACCGCAGGTCGTCCGACAGCGTCCAGTAGTCGTGCTTGCCGTCGATGTAGAGGAAGTCGATCGGCTCGGTCCAGGACGGCCGCAGCTCGGTGCTCTTCGCCTGGCGCAACTCGACCCGCTCGGCCACCCCGGCGCGGTCCAGGTTGGCCAGGAACTTCTCCCGGGTGGCCAGCCCGCCGAACATGGCGCCGCCGACGAACGGGTCGACGGCCACCACCCGGGCCTGCGGCGCGGCCGCGGCCAGCACCACCGTCGAGCGGCCCTGGTGGCTGCCGATCTCGACGATCACGCCGCCGGGCGGCACGGCGCGCGCCTCATGCCACAGGGTGGCGGCCTGCGCCTCGGTCAGCCATCCGCCGATCTCGCGGACCTGCCGGCAGACGGCGTCGAAGCCGGGCTCGGCCGGCGGCGGCTGTTCGGCGGACGGGGCCGCGCCGGGCGGCGGCTGTTCTGCGGGCACCGCTGGACAGTACGGCAGGCCGGCCCGGTGTCGGTGCGCCCTGCCGGACCGGCACACCCCGACATGCCGGCTTGCCGACATTTCCCACCCGCTGTGGTGTTGGATGTCGGCATGCCCGTACCTCGTCTCCGCGGTGGCGCCGTTCCGGCCGCCGGCGTCGCCCTTGCACTGCTGCTGTCCGGCTGCGCGGACACCTCGACCCCGTTGTCCGAGCGCCAGCAGCAGGTGCGCGCGACCGACGCCAACGTCAAGATGACCGACTGCGCCTCGGAGTGCGCCGGTGAGATCGACGGCGCGAAGTACGCCATCAAGCTGCCGCAGCGCTGGAACGGCACCCTGTTGCTGTACTCGCACGGTTACCGGTTCGCCGCCCCCGCGCCGCCGAACTTCGACCCGGTCGAGACCCAGGCCCAGGTCAGCTCCACCGACACCGACGGCAGCGGCTCCGACCAGCTGAGCACCAGCCTGCTCGCGGCCGGCTACGCCCTGGCCGGCTCGTCCTACAAGTCCAACGGCTGGGCGGTGGCCGACGGGGTCAAGGCCGGCACCGACCTGCGCGACAAGTTCGTCAAGCTGGTCGGCACCCCGAAGCGCACCTACGTCTGGGGTGACTCGCTGGGCGGCCTGGTGACCCAGCTGATCGCCGAGACCCACCCGGACTGGGTGGACGGCGCCGCGCCGATGTGCGGCGTGCTGGCCGGCCCGAACTACAACTTCGACGCCGCGCTGGACGTCGCGTTCGCGGTGAAGACGCTGATCGACCCGCAGCTCAAGCTGACTGGCTACACCAGCCAGGAGGACGCCAGCGCGAACTGGCAGCACGCCGCGGCGGCGGTGCAGAAGGCGGCGGCCGACACCGCCGGCGGCGGCACCGGCAAGGCGATGTTCATCGCGTCCCTGGTGGACGCCCCGACCGAGACCGCCACCTACGACGGCCACGACCTGCCCTCGCAGGTCAAGGCCCGGGTCGAGGCGCTGCTCACCGCGCTGGCCTTCGGCACCAGCGGCCGGTACGAGCTGGAGCAGCGGGTCGGCGGCAACCCCTCCGACAACTCCGCCGCCGACTACGCCGGCCGGATCGACACCGCCGAGGCCAGCCTGATCAGCACGGTGGGCGGCGACGTGGCGGCGATGCAGAAGCAGCTGGCGGACGCGCCGCGGGTGACGGCCGACCCGGCCGCGCGGTCGGCGTTCGAGGAGCTGGGCGACCCCACCGGCAAGCTCACCGTGCCGACGGTGACCATGCACACCGAGCAGGACCCGCTGGTGCTGGTGCAGAACGAGACCGTCTTCGCCGGCCGGGTGCGTGCCGAGCAGCGGTCCGGTCAGCTGGTGCAGCTCTACATCAAGCCGCCGGCGACCTACTCCGAGACTGACAAGGCACCGTACGGCGCCGGGCACTGCCGGTTCTCCGACGGCCAGCGCCTCGGCCTGGTCAAGGTGCTCGACGACTGGGTGCGCCGGTCGATCTACCCGAGCCCGGCCGGGTCGGCCGGCGTGATCGGCGAGGGGATCGACCCGGCGTACGTGCCCGGTCAGTGGCCGGTCGCCGAGTCCAGCTGAGCGGTGGGCTGGCCGGGCCCGGCGGACTGCCGGTAGCGGGGTGCCAGCCGCAGCAGCACCGCGGCGGCGGCGATCAGCAGATTCAGCCCGGCCATCAGCGCGATCACCAGCCGCACCGACGGGTGCGGTCCCAGGCTGAGCGCCAGCACCGCCTCACCGGCCACGCCCGCCCAGATCAGCGCGGTCACCATCACGTTGCGTACCGCCAGGCCCGCCACCAGGGTGAACTGCAGCACCGCCAGGCAGCTGCCGAGCAGCGCGAACAGCCAGGCGTCGGCGCGCAGTTGCGGGTAGCTGCCGCCGCCCACCACGCCGGTCACCGGGCCACCGAGCAGCCAGCTGCCGGTGACCAGGGCCAGGCCCAGGCCGGCCAGTCCCGCCACGGCGCGGGCGAACACCCGGTGGTGGCGGTCGGTGTCGGTGAGGGAGGCGAACAGCACGTTGGCCACCGACTGGGGTAGCCACAGGCTGGCCTTGGTGAGCACCGAGCCCGCTGCGTAGACCGCGGCGGCCGGCGTGCTGAGCACGTGCCGGGCCAGCAGCACGT
Source organism: Jatrophihabitans sp. (assembly GCF_035474675.1). Lineage (GTDB taxonomy): Bacteria > Actinomycetota > Actinomycetes > Mycobacteriales > Jatrophihabitantaceae > Jatrophihabitans_A. Next base: position 8,200 of record NZ_DATINC010000004.1, read on the forward strand.
CGCTGACGCTGAGCAGCAGGAACACCCCGTAGGCATGCGAGGCATGGCTGGCCTCGACCACCACCGACAGCAGCGGCCGGTGCCGTAGGGACGGCCGCTGCGAAGAGGCCTGCTGCGAGGGGGCCTGCTCTTCAGCCGGCCGGCGCGAGAACAGCCCAGGCGAGGGCCGGCGCAGCTCCGGCAGCGCCAGCACGCAGCCGGCCGCCGGCAGGCTCACCCCGACGGCCAGCGCGGCGACCGCCGAGGTGCTGGTGCCGCCGGCCAGCAACCCGGCCAGGCCCGCGCCGGAACGTCCGGCGGTGCCGACGAAGGTCGCCACCGCGAGGCCCGTCAGCCGCTGCTCGCCCTGCCAGACGCCCTGGCACAGGCCCTGCAGCGCCGTCCCCGGCATGGACAGCGCCACCAGCAGCGGCCCGGCGGGTCCCGGCAGGTGCAGGAAGGCCACCAGCGCCGGCGACAGCACCGCGATCAGCGCCGCGGCCGCCAGCCCGACCAGGCTGCCGGCTGCCAGCAGCCCGTCCGCCGTGCCGGTGGCCACCCGCCGTGCCGCGACCGCCTGCAGCGCGAAGGACGGCACCGAGCCGATCAGCAGCAGGTTCAGCAGCGTCACCAGCTCGCCGTAGTCGGCGGTGTTGAGCCGGCGGGCGGCGGCCAGCAGCAGCAGGTAGCTCAGCGCGTTGCCGAGCCAGCCGGCCACCGTCACGCCGAGCAGGCCACGGGCACCCGGCGCCGGTTCGGTTGCGGGGGGTCCTTCGGCGGGGAGCCGGCCGGCTCGGCGGAACGGCAGTGCCCGGTTGGCCACGCCTCGTCCAGCCTCTCTGCCCAGGTAACGGCTACAGTCTCCGCGGCCGACCGGTTCGCCGGCGGCACGCCACACTGAGCGTAACGACCGCCGCCGGGCGGGCGAGAGGAGCGGCGGTGCGGGCGGACACCCGGTCGGGACTGCTGGCCGGCTGCTGGGTGCTCGCGCTGAGCGTCCTGCTGCTGTGGCCGCAGCGGCTGGCCGGCTACGGGCTGGGCCACGACATGGTGTTCACGCCGCACCAGCCGCTGACCTGGCAGTCGGTCGGGCTGGGCTCCACCGCGCCGCGGGCGGTGCCGCTGGACGCCCTGGTGGCACTGGCCAGCCGGGCGCTCGACGGCGCGCTGCTGGGCCGGATCGCGCTGCTGGTGCCGCTGCTGCTGGCCGGCGTGGGATGCGCCCGGCTGTTGCGACCGCAATCGCTGCCGGCGGTGCTGGCGGTGTCCGGGTTCGCGGTGTGGAACCCGTACGTGGTGGAGCGGCTGGCGCTGGGCCAGTGGGCGCTGCTGTGGGCCTACGGGGCGCTGCCGTGGCTGGTCCGAGCCGCCTGGCGGCTCCGTACCACCCCCGGCTGGCTGCCTACCGCCGCCCTGCTGGGCTGGCTGGCCTGCTGCGCGATCACCCCCACCGGCGCGCTGGTCGGGGCCGGCGTCGCGGTCGGGGTGGCCGGCTCCCGGCAGCTGCGCCGGCTGGCGCCGGTGCTGGCCGCCGCGCTGCTGGTGCAACTGCCCTGGCTGGTGCCCGCCCTCACCTCACCGGCCGGCGCCACCAGCGACCCGCGCGGGGTGGCCGCCTTCGCGGCCCGTTCCGAGCGACCGGGCGGCGCACTGGCGAGCCTGCTGGGCCTGGGCGGCATCTGGAGCGCCGACGTCACCCCGGCCAGCCGGGCCGGCCTGCTCGGCTACCTCGGCACGGCGGCGGTACTGGCCGCGTTGGTCGTCGGGCTGCCGGAGCTGCGGGCCCGGCTGGGCTCTCGGCTGCAGTGGCGGCTGGTGCTGCTGGGCCTGGCCGGGCTGCTGCTGGTGGCCGCCGGCAGCCTGCCGGGGCTGGCCGCCGCACTGCGCTGGGCGGTCCGCGAGCTGCCCGGGGCCGGCCTGCTGCGCGACGGGCAGAAGTGGCTGATGCCGTTCGTCCTGCTGGCGGTGCTGAGCGCCGGGGCCGCGGTGCAGCGGCTGACCGCGTGGCTGGCCGGCCGGGTGCCCGGCTGGCCGGTGCTGCTGGCGGCACTGGCGCTGCCGCTGGCGTTGCTGCCGGACGCCCTGGCCACCCTGCGGGCACCGCTGAGCCCGGTGCACTACCCGGCCGGCTGGCAGCAGGCCGCCGATCAGGTGCGCGGCTCGCGGGATGCGGTGCTGGTGCTGCCGTTCGGCTCCTACCGTGCCTATCCCTGGGCGCCAGGCCGGACGGTGCTGGACCCGGCGCCGCGCTGGCTGCCGGCCGAGACGGTGGTCGACGACCGGCTGGCGGTTTCCGGGGTGCTGCTGAACGGCGAGGACCCGGCAGCCGCCCGGGTGGCGGCGCTGCTGACGGCCCGGCCGGACGCCGAGCAGCTCGCCGCGGGGCTGGCCGGGCAGGGGATCGGCTGGGTGCTCCGGGAGACGGACACGCCCGGGCCCGCGCTGCCGGACCTGGCGGGCCTGCGCCCGGTGCTCACCGGTAGCGCGGTCGAGCTGTACCGGGTGCCGGGACCGATCGCCCGCCCAGCGGAACGGGCCGGCCGCCGCTGGGTGGTGCTAGGCGTGGACTCGGCGGTCGCCGCGGCAGTGCTCGCCGCGCTCGCCGCGACGGCACTGTCGAACCGCCGCCTGTTCAGGGGGAGTAAGCGCTACACTCGCCGGTAACATCGCGCCCGCCGCGGGTGCAACGCGGTTCTGGCTGCAACAGCGATCACAGCTCGTAAGGAGTGCAGTGGGCAAGCTTATCTCGGTGGTGCTCGCCGCCATCGTCGGCGCATTGCTGGCCGGAACCGCCGTGACCGGCCTGGTGTCCTCGGCGACCCAGGCGCCCAAGCACAACCCGGCCAGCGCCCCGATCGTCTCCTATGGCAACCGCTGATCCGGACGGTCCATCAGCAGGTGCTCGAACGCCTCCGCTGAGCGCCGCCAGCCGAAGCTGTGCGCCCGGTTGCGGGCCTTCTTTCCCATCGCCAGCCGGGCCTCGGTGTCGGTCAGCAGTGCCTGACACTGGCTGACCATCTCCTCCAGGTCCGCCACCAGCACGCCGGTCTCGCCGTCCACGATGGACTCGGTCACCCCGCCGGCGGACGAGTAGGCGATCGCCGGCACCGACCGGGCGGCAGCCTCCATGATCGCGATGCCCCAGCCCTCCTTCACCGAGGGTGCCAACATCAGCCAGCTGGCATCGAGCAGCGCGTCCCGCTCGGCGTCGCTGACCTGGCCGTGGAAGGTGACCAGATCGCTCACCCCGAGCGCCTCGGCGGCGGCCACCAGCTCCGCCGCCCACCAGCCCGAGCCGATCACGTCCAGCCGCAGGTCGGGGATGGCCGGGTGCAGCCGGGCCATCAGCTGCAGGGCGTGCTCGACCTGCTTGTGCGGCACCAGCCGGCCCAGCACGCAGATCCGCGGGGTGGCCGAGCGCGGCTGCAGCCGGGACGGGTGCGGCACGTCGATGCCGTTGCACACCACCGAGATCCGGTCCGGGTCGATGCCGAGCCCGGCCAGGTCGTTGCGGCTGGACTGCGAGACGGTGATGTAGGGCTGCCGCCGGTACAGCCGGGGCGCCAGCCACGACTCCACCCACCAGCCGATCCGGCCGCGCACGCCGGGGTAGATGATCTGCCACTGCTCGCGGTGCACGTGGTGCACCAGCACGTGCAGGTGGTGGCGGCGCACCAGTGACGCCGCGAACGGAATGCCGTTGTGGACGTCGACGACGATGTCGGTGCGCCGGCCGGCCCGGCTGAGCAGGTAGGCCAGGCCGTGCGCGTAGACGCCGAGCCGGCCGCCCCGGCGGCGGAACCGGACGCCGTCGCATACCTCGTCGGCCGGGCCGTTGGGGTGCGCGGCGCAGCAGATCGTCACCTGGTGGCCGCGGGCGGCCAGCCAGCGCGCCATGTGCTCGACGTAGACCTCGGAGCCGCCGCCGTCGGGATGGCTGGTGTCCCGCCACACCAGAAAGGTGATGCGGCGCGGCGTCCTCGACAGTTCCATTGCTCCCCGACCGGTGAAAAACGGTTACCGGAGAGTAGCCGATGCGGCCGGCCGGCGAGCGGGATCGCGCCCGTTCGGTGGCCCGCGCCCGGGTGCCGGGTTCGTGCCCACCGGCGCGCCCCAGGTACCGTTCGCTGGTGCGCGCCCACTCCCGCCGGCCCCCGCGGGCGAGCCTGCGCCGCTCGTTCCGGCTGTTCCGGCTGTTCCTGGTCGAGCAGACCAGGCCGGCCGACTTCTACTCGGCGTTGGCCGACGACGCGGTGCGGCAACTGGCCGGCTGGGTGGAGCTGTCCGGCGCCCGGGTGCTCGACGTCGGCGGCGGGCCCGGGTACTTCGCGCGCGCCTTCGGCCAGGCCGGCGCCCGCTACGTCGGGGTGGAGCTCGACATCGGCGGCGACCTGCCGGCGGAGGGCTTCGCGGTGTGCGCCTCGGGCTACGCGCTGCCGATCCGCTCCGGGTCGGTGGACGTCGCCTACAGCTCGAACGTGGTGGAGCACCTGGGGCGGCCCTGGCGGATGGCTGACGAGCTGGTGCGGGTCACCAAGCCCGGCGGCACGGTGTTCGTCTCGTTCACGCCGTGGCTGTCGCCGTGGGGTGGCCACGAGACCGCACCGTGGCACTACCTCGGCGGGGACTACGCCCGGCGGCGTTACCTGCGCCGGACGGGTCACGAGCCGAAGAACGCCTTCGGCCGGTCGCTGTTCGGGCACCGGGTCAGCCAGGCGCTGGCCTGGGCGCGCACCCACCCGGACGCCGAGCTGGTGGCCGCCTTTCCCCGTTACCATCCGTGGTGGGCGTGCTGGCTGGTACGGGTTCCGGTCCTTCGCGAGGTCGCGCTCTGGAATCTGGCGATGGTGCTGCGCAAGCGATGACTGCCTCCCTGGCGCCGGGCACGGACGGCACGGCGCTGCCCGATCCGAGCCGGCCTGCCGCACCCCCGGCGGTGCAACGGCTCCGGCTGATCACCATCTGCCTCGGACTGGTGCTGCTGGTGTTCAGCCAGAGCGCCGGCTACACCGCGGCCGACACCAAGCTGGACCTGGTGGTGGATCCGCTGCGCTTCCTGCGCCGGTCCCTGACACTGTGGGATCCGCTGGGAGCCGCCGGCCAGCTGCAGAACCAGGCCTACGGCTACCTGTTCCCGATGGGGCCCTTCTTCGCGCTGGGCAAGCTCCTCGGGCTGCCGGCCTGGGTGGTGCAGCGAAGCTGGGAGTCCGCGCTCGTGCTGGCGGCCTTCCTGGGGATGCTCCGGCTGGCCAGGTTGCTGGGGGTGTCGGCGTTCTGGCCGAAGGTGGCCGCCGGCCTGACCTATGCCCTGGCGCCGAGGATGCTCAGCGAGCTCGGCTCGATCTCCTCCGAGCTGATGCCGGTGGCCGCCCTGCCGTGGATCCTGATCCCGTTGGTGGCCGGCTCGGAACGGGGTTCGCCGCGGCGGGCCGGCGCGCTCGCCGGGGTCGCCCTGCTGTTCGCCGGCGGGGTCAACGCCGCCGCCACCCTGGCGGTGCTGCCGGTTCCGGTGTTGTGGCTGCTCACCCGGCAGCCCGGCCGGCGGCGCCGGCAGCTGATGCTCTGGTTCGGCGTGTCGGTGGTGCTGGCATCGGCCTGGTGGGCGATCCCGTTGCTGCTGCTGGGCCGCTACAGCCCGCCGTTCCTGGACTGGATCGAGTCGAGCCAGGTGACCACCGGCGTCACCAGCCTGATCGGGTCGCTGCGCGGGGTGGACCACTGGCAGGCCTACCTCGGTCCAGGAGTCTGGCCGGCCGGCTGGATCCTGGTGGCAGTGCCCGCCGTCGTGCTGGCCACCACCGCGGTCGCCGCGGCCGGGCTGGCAGGCATCGCCCGCCGCGACCAGCCGCACCGGGCGTTCGCGATCGGCTGCCTGCTGCTCGGGCTGGTCTGCGTGACGATGGGCTACCTGGCCACCGTCGGACCGCCGGCCGGTGCCGCGCTGCGGAGCCTGCTGGACGGGCCGCTCAACGCCTTCCGCAACGTCCACAAGTTCGACCCGCTGATCCGGCTGCCGATCGCGCTCGGCGTCGGCTGGCTGCTGAACCGGCTGCGGCTGCCGGCCCGCTGGCAACCGCGGTGGCGTGGCATGGTGCTGGACCTGCGGCCGCGGCCGCTGGCCGCCTTGCTGGCCCTGTCGATCGCCGCGCTCGCGGTGGCCCCGGCGATCACCAACAGCCTGGTGCCGGCACCCCGGGGGGTGACCGAGGCAAGCTGGTGGCGCGAGACCGGCGCCTGGCTGGGCGCTCACTCCGGGGCCGGCCGGTCGCTGGTGGTGCCGGGCGCGTCCAGGCCGGTGTACCTGTGGGGCGCCACGGTGGACGACGCGTTGCAACCGGTGGCCACCGCCCCGTGGACGGTCCGCGACGGCATTCCGCTGGCGTCGGCCGGCTACATCCGGCTGCTCGACGACCTCACGGTGCGGCTGTCTGCCGGCCGCCGCGACGACGACCTGCCGGTGCTGCTGGCCAGGGCCGGGATCAGGTACCTGGTGGTGCGCAACGACCTGGACACGGTCGCCTCCGGGTCGGCGAACCCGGCGTTCGTGCACGCCAGCATCGCCGCGACCCCCGGGTTCACCGCGGTGGCCGACTTCGGCGCCGCGCGGGTGAACGGGCTGGACCGGGCGCATCTGGTCGATGTCGGCGCGACCGTGACCAGGCCGGCGGTGCAGGTGTACGAGGTTGCCGGCTGGTCCGGCATGGTAGGTCTGCTGCCCGCCGCCGGCCTGGTGCGCGCGACCGGCTCGGCCGACCAGCTCGGCCCGCTCGTCTCGGCCGGGCTCGGGACCGACGCGCCGGTGCTGTTCGGCTCCGACGGGCGGGACACCGGCGCGGCCGGACTGAACGTCGCGACCGACGGCATCCGGCGCCGGGAGGCGAGCTTCGGCCAGCCCGGCGGGCTGTCGGCGACGCTGACCGGCTCGCAGCCCTACCGCCAGTCCCGGGCCGCGCAGGACTACCTGCCGGCCACGCCGGGACCGCTGTCGAGCGTGGCCTACGGCGGCGGCCTCTCCGACGTCCGGGCGTCCTCCTCTGGCGCGGACGCCGGCGCGCTGGTCAACCCCGGCCCGGCCAACGGGCCGTGGTCGGCGCTGGACGGCGATCCCGCGACGGCATGGAAGAGCAGCGCGCTCACCGGCGGCGTCAACCAGTGGCTGTCGGTGCAACTGAGCCAGCCGATCTCGACGTCGACCGTGGAGATCGCCTTCGCGGCCGGGCTGGGCGGTTACCCGAACCGGGTGCGGGTCAGCACCGACGCCGGCACGTTGGACGCCGACGTCACTGCCGGCCCGTTCGGGCAGCGCCTCGCGTTGCCGGCCGGTCCCACCCAGAACCTTCGCATCACGGTGCTGTCGGTGACGCCGGGCACCGGCTCGGTGGGGCTGGCGACGCTGACCGTTCCCGGCCTCTCGCCGTTCCGGACGTTGCAGGTGCCCACCAGCGGCACCCCCGACCTGCTGGTCTTCGCCACCGAGGCCGGCGGCCGGCCCAGCTGCCTGACGGTGGCCGGCCGGGCGGCCTGCGACCCGATGTTCGCCGCCGCCGGCGAGAGCGACGGGGTGATCGACCGGACGTTCGACCTGGCCGGCGGGCAGCGCTACCGGCTGGCGGCCACCGTGCTGCCCGCGCCGGGCCCGGCGCTCGATCGTCTGCTGGACGCCGGCCGCGCCGTCACCGCGACCGCGTCCACGGTGGATGACCCGGATCCGCGGGAGCGGCCCGGCGCGGCGGTGGACGGCGACCCGACGACCAGCTGGGTGGCCCGGGCCGGTGACCTGAAACCGTCGCTGACCCTGGACCTGGGCCGGCCGCGGACGATCTCGACCCTGCGGTTGCAGACCGACCCCGACAGCCCCAGTGCCCGGCCCGAGCAGGTGGTGGTGCGGGTCGCGGACAAGCAGTGGTCCCTGCCGGTGCCCGAGGACGGGGTGCTGACGCTTCCCGAGCCGACCTCGTCGCGGACGGTGCGGATCTCGGTGGCCCGGGCCGAGCTGCGCCTGACGACCAGCACCCTGTACGGCACACCGCGGTTCCTGCCGGCCGGCATCGCCGAGATCGCCGTTAACGGCCGGACCGAACCGCGCGCGACCGGGGAGGTGCGGCTGGACTGCTCGGCCGGGCTCGCCGCACTGGTCGACGGCGTCCGGGTGCCGTTGCAGGTCGGCGCCTCCCGCGAGCAGCTGCTCACCGGCGCGCCGCTGCGGGCGGCCGCCTGCGGCGCCGAGGTGGCCCTGGCGCCCGGCCGGCACCGGGTCCAGCTCGGCCGGTCGGCCCTGACCGCCGGGTCGGAGCTGGTGCTGTCCCGGGCCGGGCTGACCCTGCCGCAGCAGGCGGCCGGCGCGAGCGCGGGTGTCGTCACGCCGCTGGTCTGGCATCCGACCCGCCGGACGGTACGGGTGAGCACGAGTGCCGCGGCGCTGCTGGTGATCCGGGAGAACGCCAACGCCGGCTGGCAGGCCAGCCTCGACGGCCGGCGACTCAAGGCGGTGCGGCTGGACGGCTGGCAACAGGGCTTCGAGCTGCCGGCCGCGGCCAACGGCGTGGTCCGGCTGCACTACGCCCCGCAGGCCGGCTTCCAGGCCGGACTGGTGCTGGGCCTGCTGGCCGCGCTCGGGCTGTGCTGGCTGGCCTGGCGCAGGCCGGGCCCGCAAGCAGCCCCGCAAGGCTCGGAAAGCCCGGAAGCCCTGCAAGGCCCGCAACCGACCGGTGAGCCCACCGCGGGGGCCCTCGCCGAACGCGATGTGCCGCCGGCCCTGGTCACCGCCACGGCGGTGCTGGCGGCCTTCGTCCTGACCGGGCTGATCGGGCTGGTGGCGGTCGCCGCGGCGCTGGCGGTGCGTGCGCTGGCGGCGCGCCGGCGGCTGGCGCTGCCGGCCTGGTCGGTGGCGGTCGGGGTCTGCCTGGCCGGTGCCGCCGAGGCCTGGCACCCGGCCCAGGACCCGCACCCGCTCGCCGGCTCGCCGTGGGCTCAGACGCTGTGCGTGCTCGCGGTCTGCCTCACGGTGGTCGGGCTCGGCCGGCCCCGCCAGGACGAGTCGGAGAACCGGCGCAGCAACGGTCGCTCCACCAGGTACCAGGACGCGGTGCCGAGCACCGTGGCCGAGACGGTGGTGACCAGGAAGAACGTCGTGAAGTGACCCTGGAAGATCGGGATGCCCGACTCGCGCTGGAAGAAGATCAGCACCGGTAGGTGCCACAGGTAGACGCCGTAGGAGATCCGGCCGAGGAACCGGGCCGGGGCGCTGCCGAGGATCGCGGCGATGAGGTTGTCCGCACCGAGGGTCAGCGGCAGCATCATGAACAGCACCACCAGCAGCTGCAGCAGGTTCTTGGTGAGGTGCTGCCAGGCGGTGGGCACGTTGAGGTCCAGCGGTCCCGCGGTCGGCAGGGTGAGCAGCCAGTACAGCACCAGCGCGGTCAGCCAGCACTGGCCCGGCGCGCCGGCCCACTGGCTGAGGGTGGAGCGCAGCCGGGGCAGCGCCCGGCACTCGGCCGGTACCGCGGACAGCACTGCCAGCAGCATGCCGGTGGCGAACCAGTCGATGATGCCGGGCAGCCACTTGGTGGCCTCGTACCCCAGTGCCGGCACCGAGAAGGTCAGCACCTGCCAGGCCACGCTGGCCAGCAGGATCGAGGCGACCATCCGGAACTGGCCGATCAGCAGTTGCTCGGTGCTGCGGTTCGGCCGGCGCAGCGTCCGGGCGAGCAGCGGGACCACCACGTACAGCGAGACCTCGGCGGCCAGGGTCCACAGGTGGCTCATCGAGGAGTTGTGGTCATGGCCGTCGTAGATCTGGGTCATCGTGAGGTAGGACCACCAGTCCTCGGCGGTCCTGGGATGCGATCCCAGCAGCCCCAGCGTCACGATCACGGTCAGCCAGTACGCGGGCAGCACCCGGACGGCGCGGCGCCAGTAGAAGCTGCCGGTCCGCGGCCGGTCGCGGTTGCCGAACGCCTGCACCACGAACGGGCGGTAGAGCAGGAAGCCCGACAGCATCAGGAAGATCGGGACCGCGGTGTCCAGCCGGGACAGCCACGGGGCGACCGGCCCGACGCCGAAGGCGCGTCCGGACTCGAACCCGACGTGGGTGCCGATCACCGCGTAGCAGGCCAGCGCCCGCATCCCGTCCAGCGCGGGGAACCGCTGGTTCACGCCCTGCCGGCCCGCCCGCCGGTGCCCGGCTGCCCGCGCGGCACCGTCCGGCGCGGGGCTGTCCGGTGCGCGGCCGTCCGGCGCGCGGCCGTCCGGTGCGGGGCTGTCGGGTGCGCGGCTGTCCGATGCGCGATGGTCCGTCATCTGGCGGCCAGGGCGACGGGGAAGCCGACCACCACGGCTCCGATGCAGACGTTGGCGTCCAGGCTGTCGCTGCGCACCAGCAGCGTCCGCGGCGCGGCCAGCGGCAGCCGGAGGTAGAGGTTGGCCAGCGGGTTGCCGAACAGGGTCCGGTCACCGGCGACCGGGGCAATCGACTTGCCGGCGGAGTCGCGGACCGACAGGTACAGGACCGTGTTCTGCTGCTGGTAGTAGCTGATCTTGACGAAGTACTCGTTGACGCCCGGCTGGGCCGACAGCGGGATGGTCCAGGTGCCGGCTCCCCGGATCAGGGCGGTGCACGGGGTGCGCGGACGCTGCACCCCCTCGGCGACCGGGTACAGCCCGGCCGGGGCCAGCCGACCGTCGGGCCGGACCAGCAGCGGCTCGGTGGCGGAGTCGTCGAACCGGGCCGGCACCCCGGCCAGGGCCAGCACGTCGGAGACGTGGTTGGCGTCGGAGACGAATGCCAGCACCGAGGACGGCACCCGGGTGTCCCACAGGTTCACGTTCGGCCCGGCTGCCCGTACCGACGCCTCCAGCGTGCTCACGTACCGCTTGGCCGGGTTCTGCGACCACCGGTGCCCGAAGCTCTGATAGCTGACCAGGGACGAGACCAGCAACAGCACCGCGCCGACGGCGACCAGCCAGGTCCGCCGTCGACCGGCCGGCCTCGACCCGGACGGCGCGGCTCCCGCGGACCGTGCGACCCCTTCCGATCGGGCGACCCCTTCCGATCGGACACCTTCGTCGGACCGCGCCGTTCTTTCCGACCGGGCAGCCGCTTCCGAGCGCGCGGCCTGCCCGGCCGGCGAGGCGCAACCGGCCCGGACGGCGAGTTCGGCCGGGTCGCTCGGCAGCAGGCAGAGCGCCAGCGCCAGCGCGGCCGGCACCGCCAGCGGAAACGCGTAGTTGTAGGAGCGCGCGGTGAGATCGCCGAAGACCTGGAACCGCCCGTAGGCCACCAGCAGGGTGCTCAGCACGAAGGTGAGCACCGGCAGCGACCAGGCCAGCAGCGTCCGGTACCCGGTCCGGCGCCACCCGATCACCAGCACCACCAGCAGGCCGAGCTGGGCGAGGATCGCCAGGACTTTCGGCGGATCGGCGAGCGGGAAGTACACCTCGGCGGTGTAGAACCAGTGCCAGGGACCGCCGAACAGTGCCGGCACCACGGCGTCCAGCCACCCGATCCGCAGCACCTTCCAGGCCGCCGCCGGGCTGAGCGAGCGTCCCGAGCCGCCGTAGGGCCCGGTCAGGAACAGCGCCAGCCAGGCCAGCAGGGCAACCGCCAGGATCAGCCAGCCCGGCCAGCGACGCAGGCTCGCGCGCAGCCGCTGCCCCGGCGTCCCGGCATGCGCGAAGCCCAGCGACAGGATCGGCAACAGCAGCACGGTGAGCGCCGACAGTTCCCAGAACGACGTCGCGCCGAGCAGGCACAGCGCGCAGCCCACCGCCGGACGCAGCCCGCCGGTGACGGCGTAGCGCAGGTGCAGGTCGATCGCCAGGATCACTAGCAGCTGCGCGGTCAACAGGTCCACCGACGTGGTCAGCCACACCGAGCCCGGCAGCAGCAGCAGTCCGAAGGCGTACCAGCCGGTCACCAGCAGCGCTCCCGGCCGGCGCCCGACCAGCAGCACGATGAGGCGGTACAGCAGCAGGGTCGCTGCGGCCTGCAGCAGCAGCCGGGCCAGGATCGTGACGCCGTAGTCGAGCCCGGTGAACCGGTTCAACAGCCAGAAGACCAACCGCAGCCCCGGGACGAAGTGATCGTTCACCGGCACCGACAGGTAACTCCAGCGCAGCGGCTGGCCGGTCGCGGCCGCCAGGTAGCTCAGGTCGTCGCCGTAGAACCACCCCCGGTGCGCCAGTAGGCCCAGCCAGGCCGCCTGGGCGAGCACCAGGACCCCGAGGGTCACCGCGTACCAGTCGAAGGACAGTTCGATCCGGGCCGGGGACCGGTGGCGCGTGGTGGCCGCCGTCATACCGCCGGCACCCTGGTCCGGCGCCGGGCGGTCGGGAACGGACGGTGCGTCCTGCGCTGCGGCAGCCGGGTAGCCGCGTGCCTCGTCGTGCCGGCCGAGGGCGAGGCCTCCACGCGAACTCCCTCCGACGGCTGCTGGCAACGCAGATTGTTACGCGCTGATGCTACGGAGCTGCCCTACTCGCTGGTAGCGTCCGGCCAACCGTTCGCACACTGTAAGGGGACGCAAGCCGTGCGCAAGATCCTGGTAGCCGTTCTGGTCGGCCTCGGCGTGTTCGGCCTGGTGGCGGCCGGCCTGTTCCGGTTCTACGCCCCGTCCCGGGCCGAGAAGACCCCGCTGGACTTAGACGTCATCCAGGTCGCCACCGGCCCGGCGAAGCTGCTCAACGCCAGCACCGGCCAGCTGGAGGACCTGGCGTTCAAGGCCACCCGGCGGGTCCGCACCGACTCGGCCGCCTCGGACTCGAAGGTGACGGTGGTGCAGGAGACGCTGTGCATCGTCAAGGACATCGACAACCCGCCGGAGTGCCTCGACGCCCAGGACCCGCAGCACCGGCTGGTCAGCTTCACCACCGACCGGGTGGCCGCCGACCGCCGGACCGCCCAGTCGGTCAACGACCCCAAGTACCACACCAACATCGACGGCGACGCCACGGCCACCCACACCGGCCTGACCTACAAGTGGCCCTTCCACGCCAAGAAGACCAGCTACAAGTTCTTCGACCCGATCTCGCGGCAGGCGCCGGACGCCCGGTTCATCGGCACCGAGAAGCTCAAGGGCATGACCATGTACAAGTACGAGGCGGTCATCGACAAGATGGACCTGCCGGTCGGCCCGGACATCCCCGGCAGCTACGCCGACACCCGCACGGTATGGGTGGAGCCGACCACCGGCGCCATCGTCAAGGGCGTGGAGCACCAGCAGCGCTGGCTGGCCGACGGCACCCAGGCGCTGGACACCACCCTGACCTTCGACCAGGACGCCATCGACTTCCAGGCCAAGCAGGCCAGCGACGGCCGGTCCCAGATCCGGATGCTGACGGTGATCCTGCCGCTGGTGCTGCTGCTGGTCGGCCTGGCCGCGCTGGTCGGGGCGGTCGCGCTCTACCGTCGCGACGGTGGCGACGGGCACCGGGCCAGCGCCGGTCAGCCGCCGGTCGCGGTCGGCCAGCCCCGCTGAGCGGCAGCCGGCCCGCCGCTGAGCAGTAGCCGCCTGGCCCGCTGACGAGGTCCGGCCCGCCGGAAGGTCCGCCTCAGCCAGCAGCCGGGAGGTCCGCCTCAGCCGGCCAGCCGGCTGACGAAGATCGCGGTGCCGGGCAGCAGCCGGCCGCGCAGCGGTGACCACTGTCCCCACTCCTGCTCCAGGCCTTCCGGCCACTCCGGCTCGATCAGGTCCTCGAGCCGGAAGCCGGCCGCCACCAGCTCCCGGATCCGGTCGCCCAGCGTCCGGTGCTGCTCGACGTAGGTGGCCTGCCCGGCGGCGTCGAACTCGACGTACGGGCTGCGGTCGAAGTAGGACATCGTCGCGGTCAGCCCATCCGGGCCGGGGGAGTCGGGAAAGGCCCAGCGCACCGGGTGGCTGACCGCGAACACCCACCGCCCGCCCGGCCGCAGCACCCGGGCCACCTCGGCCATCACCGCGGCCGAGTCGGCCACGAACGGGATCGCGCCGAACGCGCTGAAGGCCAGGTCGAACGAGCCGCCGGCGAACGGCAGGCACTGGGCGTCGGCCTGCACCAGCGGCACCGGGGTGCCGGTCGCGGCCCCGGCCGCCACCGCGTGCCGCAGCATGCCGGCCGAGACGTCCAGGGCCACCGGATGCGCGCCCTGGCCGGCCAGCCAGCGCGAGCACATCGCCGAGCCCGCGCCCACCTCCAGCACCCGGCGGCCGGTCAGGGAGCCCGCCGGGCCGAGCAGCCGGACCTGCTCCTCGCGCAGCCCCTCCGGGCCCCAGACGAAGTCGGCGATGCCGAGGAAGTCGCCGTGCTCGGCATGGTAGTCGTCGGCGTCGGCGTCCCACCAGCGCCGGCCGGCCCGGGCCGACTCGGCGGGCCCGACCGCCCGCCGGGCGACGCCGACCGTGCCGAGTACGGATTCGGTGCCCACCTGCAGAAATGTAGCCCGTACCGTAACCGGCGGATTTCCGCCGACACCGGGCCCTGGAGTAGGCTGTGAGCCTGCGGAACAGGTCTGTGGCCTCGACATGGAGCAGGTCACTCCTCCACCTCTTGCTCGGCATCGAACTGCTGGATACCGAACGCTCGTCGGAGCTGGAAGAAAGGGGGCCCGTCTCGCACCCCACCGGCAACTGTCAGGACCTACCTACTACATGACGTCCACAATCGATCCGACCACCCGCACCGCCCCGCAGGTTGCAGTCAACGACATCGGCTCCGCCGAAGATTTCATGGCGGCAATCGATTCCACCATCAAGTACTTCAACGACGGCGACATCGTCGAAGGCACCATCGTCAAGGTCGACCGGGACGAGGTCCTGCTCGACCTCGGTTACAAGACCGAAGGTGTCATCCCCTCCCGCGAGCTGTCCATCAAGCACGACGTCGACCCGTCCGAGGTCGTTTCCGTGGGCGATGAGATCGAGGCCCTGGTCCTGCAGAAGGAGGACAAGGAGGGCCGGCTGATCCTGTCCAAGAAGCGCGCCCAGTACGAGCGCGCCTGGGGCACGATCGAGGAGAAGAAGGAACGCGACGAGGTCGTCGAGGGCACCGTCATCGAGGTGGTCAAGGGCGGCCTGATCATCGACATCGGCCTGCGCGGCTTCCTGCCGGCCTCGCTGGTGGAGATGCGCCGGGTGCGCGACCTGCAGCCGTACGTGGGCAAGGTGCTCGAGGCCAAGATCATCGAGCTGGACAAGAACCGCAACAACGTGGTGCTCTCGCGCCGCGCCTGGCTGGAGCAGACCCAGTCCGAGGTCCGCAGCGACTTCCTGAACAAGCTGGCCAAGGGCCAGGTGCGCACCGGCGTGGTGTCCTCGATCGTCAACTTCGGCGCCTTCGTCGACCTCGGCGGCGTGGACGGCCTGGTGCACGTCTCGGAGCTGTCCTGGAAGCACATCGACCACCCGTCCGAGGTGGTCGAGGTCGGCCAGGAGGTCACCGTCGAGGTGCTCGACATCGACCTCGACCGCGAGCGGGTGTCGCTGTCGCTCAAGGCGACCCAGGAGGACCCGTGGCGGCAGTTCGCCCGGACCCACGCCATCGGCCAGGTGGTGCCCGGCAAGGTCACCAAGCTGGTTCCGTTCGGTGCGTTCGTGCGGGTGCAGGACGGCATCGAGGGCCTGGTGCACATCTCCGAGCTCGCCGAGCGGCACGTCGAGATCCCGGAGCAGGTCGTCAACGTCGGCGACGAGCTGATGGTCAAGGTCATCGACATCGACCTGGAGCGCCGGCGGATCTCGCTGTCGCTCAAGCAGGCCAACGAGGGCTCGCTGGCCGAGGAGAGCTTCGACCCGTCGCAGTACGGCATGGAGGCCCAGTACAACGACAAGGGCGAGTACATCTACCCGGAGGGCTTCGACCCCGAGACCCAGGAGTGGCTGCCGGGTTACGAGGAGCAGCGCGAGGCCTGGGAGCGGCGCTACGCGGCGGCCCGGGAGCGGTTCGAGGCGCACAAGCGGCAGCTCGAGGGTGCCCAGCGCGCCGACGCCGAGGCTGCCATCGAGACCGGCGAGGCCACCTCGTACTCCTCGGAGGCACCGGCCGACACCAGCGGCACGCTGGCCTCGGACGAGGCGCTGGCGGCGCTGCGCGAGAAGCTGGCCGGTCGCTGATCCGGTTCTGAAACAAGGCACACAGCAGGCCCGGGAGGTTCGCCTCCCGGGCCTGCTGCATTCGGGCGGTTACCGTGTCGGTGTGCTGAGCAGATCCGCGTCCCGGGCCGGTGCGCTGGCCGGTGGGCTGGTGGCGCTCGGGCTGCTGGGCGGATGCACCCAGGCGGCACCGCCGGGCGGCAGCGCCTCGACCGGGTCGAGCACGCCGGCCACCCGCAGCGCGACGCCGTCGCCGAGCCGGACGGCGACCGCCAGGCCGTCCGCGGTGGCCACCGGCGAGCCGTCGCTGGGCGGGCGGTGCGAGGACCTGCTGCCGGTCGGCACCGTCAACATCGCGCTGCGGCGCACCGTGATCGGCCGCACCGCGTTCATCCTCGGGGTGGCCGAGCCCGACATCGGCCGGCTGACCTACCTCAACTGCCGATACGGGATCGCCACCCCGGTCAAGGGCAAGCCGGCGCCGCAGCCACAGGTGGAGATCGGCATCAGCCTGTACAACTCGCCGGCCCAGGCCCACCGGCGGATACAGGCCACCGTCGAGTACTACCGGGCGCACGGCGCCGGGGACCGGCCGGTCCAGGTCGGGACGCTGCCGGGCACCATGCTGAGCGGGTACGGCATGCCGACCGTGGTGGTGGCGTCCGGCCCCCGGACGGTGGCGGTCACGGTGACGCCGAAGCTGCTGACGGCCGGGTCCACCACGGAGCTGGCGTCGCTGGCCAAGGCGGTGCTGGACGCGTCGGCGCACTACACGCTGGGCTCGGCGGCGGCCGCCGCATCGCCCAGCACCACCGGCTGAGGTTCGGTGCTGGGGTTTCGTGCTGAGGTTGCTGTGCTGAGGATCGGGCTGACCGGCGGGATCGGCAGCGGCAAGAGCACGGTCGCTGCCCGGCTGGCCGAGCTGGGCGCGGTGGTGGTGGACTCCGACCAGCTGGCCCGCGAGGTGGTGGCGGTGGGCAGCCCCGGGCTGGCCAGGGTGGTGGAGCGGTTCGGTCCGGACGTGCTGCGGCCGGACGGAAGCCTCGACCGGCCCGGGCTGGGCCGGCTGGTGTTCGGCGACCCGGCGGCGCTGGCGGACCTGAACGCGATCGTGCACCCGCTGGTGCGGGCCCGCAGCGAGGAGCTGACCGTCCAGGCGGCGGCCGGCGGGGCGGCGGCGGTGGTGCACGACGTGCCGCTGCTGGTGGAGAACGGGTTGGCGGGCAACTACGACGTGGTGCTGGTGGTGCAGGCGCCGCTGGAGCTGCGGCTGCAGCGGCTGGCCGGGCGGGGGATGGACGCCGAGACGGCGCGGGCCCGGATCGCCGCCCAGGCGAGCGATGAGCAGCGCCGGGCGGTGGCCGACGTGGTGCTGGACAACTCCGGGTCTTTTGAGCATCTCGCCGCCCAGGTGGACGCCGCCTGGGCGAGGCTGGTCGGCGGGGGTTCCTGACCCGTTAGGTGCGGGGAGCGGCGTCTTCGGTGCGGGGAGCGACGGGCGCACCCGGTTTGGAACGGCCAACGGCCATCGGCTAGAGTTTCGGGCGGTGCCGGTGCTGGCAGCCTCGGGTTTGCTCGGGGTAGAAACGCCGGGTCAACACCATGCGGACGTAGCGCAGCTGGTAGCGCACAACCTTGCCAAGGTTGGGGTCGCGGGTTCGAATCCCGTCGTCCGCTCGGTGGACGCCATAGGCGTTCCCCAGGCCGGGTAGCCGGTCCCTGGTGGAGTGGCCGAGAGGCGAGGCAACGGCCTGCAAAGCCGTGTACACGGGTTCAAATCCCGTCTCCACCTCGTAGCCGGCCTCGCGCGGTTCGCCGCGCGTGGTTGAGTACGGGCGATTAGCTCAGTGGGAGAGCACTACCTTGACACGGTAGGGGTCACTGGTTCAATCCCAGTATCGCCCACCAGAACTCGCTTACCCGAACACTTGCGGGCACTGGTAATCGGATCGGAGCCGCCCGCGGTCGCTGGTGGTGTGTGCGGCAAGTGGTTCGTCTTCTGCCAGACGATCTTGTGGCGCAGTGACCAGCCCTCAGCCAGCAGGGTGAGGTGTATCGAAACGGCTGACAACCTTGACCGGCCCTCGGGCTGGATGGAGTCGGCTTCCATCAGGCGTGGGCGCTCGCAACCTGAGGGGCGGTTTGCGACTCTTTGCTGGGCGTATCAGTTAGCAAGCTCTGTGCCCTTCGATCAAGCACTCCGGTGAACGCCTGTTGAGCAAAGCCAAGGAGTAGGGCGTACGCGATGATCTGCTCTTGTGAGTCGAGAGCGGACAACCCCGGTATGAATCCGCCATGGATGGCCACGAGGCCGAGTATCGCTGTGAAAGCGCCAAGTGGCACCTTTAACCAAGCCAGCGCTACTGGAACGTCGTATGGTATCGACGTTCCTCGGATGTTGCGTATAGCGACTGTTGTTGCGAGTGTTCCACCTAGCAGCCCTATCAAGCTGACAAGCAAGATATCACCGCCGCTTGCTACCGAAGTATTTGACCGCGTTGGGCAGCTGGTGCTTCTGGTGCCATCAGCCGCGACATTGTCGAAGCACAGTGGCATCGCCGAAGGAAATTGCGAAACGAACAGTACGGTGATGGCAACAAGAGCGATAACAACTACCGCTGCCATGAATAGATTGTTTCGGAAGCTGCGCAATCGGGCATGCTTGAGGTCGACTGCCTCATAGCAGACTTCGGTAAGCCGTCGCAGCCAGGCCCGCCTTTCGGCGATAGGCAGGTCTCGTAGCTGACGTTGGGTAAGGCATCGTGGATCATCTCGATGTAGGGTGGTTTGAGTTCGCGCTACCGCACCGGGGATCTCTGCATCGAGGTCAGCCTCGCTGTACAAGTCGATGAGTTGAGCCCGGGCAGCGTGCAGATTGCGGTAGGCGGCTTCCACAAGAACGCCGCGCCACCAATTGATAACACGACTAGGGACAGGGTCCTTTCGATCCGCCGCGTTCCTGGCAGCCTCAATGAAGCTTTGGACCCCATTAGCGACGGCTTCATCTTGAGGGGTGAGCGTACCGGCAGCCCTAGCAACATCAAGACGGATCTGCAGGCTGTTTGCATCAACTGCGACCTGCTGAACCCAAATGGTCTTCCGCTTAGGAACAGTCACTTGTGCCTCCCCCGGACGCAGTGCCCTACTAGCGGAGTGACGTGGCGCTAACAAGTCGACTTATCCGTCAGTAGGCGCTATTACGCCCCATCCATACGCTCCTCTCCACGGACCTGCGGCGCAAGTAAATAGTTCAAACAGGGTGGTCATCGGGGTATCGTCCGCCCGGACCTCGAGTCAGGATCATGGAAGCAGTCGAAAATGCCGGCGTACCGAGCACCGGCGTTGGATGCCTTCCTCGCCACGTGCTGAGCCTGCCGGTGGCGATTGCCTTTGCATTCTTATCCGGGCTGATTCAGACGTCGCGCCTCATCGGGGCCACTTCTTACCTCTCGCCACCCTCGCTGTCACAGGTACGAGTGCACAGACGCAAGGTTGAGTGACGCCAAGGCGTACCGCACGGCCACGTCGTCGCATCCGTACTCCTGACTCAGGGGGTGAGCGACCAGCTATCCGGAACCTGGGCAGGTCATTGAACCAGTGGGCCGTCTCATCCGTACGGGTGGGCGGGCGGCATGCCCGCAGGTGCCCGGACGCCAGAAGTGCGGTCGGGCATGGCGAGGGGAGGGCTCTGTGGAATGGGATGGGCACCGGGCCCGGAGGTGCCCCATCCTGGCAGGCCGGCCGGGCTCACCCCCGACACAAGGAGACCAAGATGCGACTGCTTCGGTTATTGGCAGTACTGGCGGCCGGTTCGACCGCGCTGACCGTTATGACGGCGCCCGCTGAGGCGGCCGCTGCCCTCACGTTCGCCCCCGGCTCGCTGACGTTCCCCGCGCAGGACGTCGGCACGACGAGTGCGGCTCAGACGATCACCGCCACCAACAGCGGTGACCAGTCGGTGTTCTTCAACAACGTCTCGACCACCGGTAACACCCTCGATTTCACGATCGGCACCGACGACTGCATCGGAACGGTGCTGGCACCCGGGGCCAGCTGCAGCATCTCGGTCACCTTCTCCCCGAAGGCCACCGGAACCCGCACCGCGAATGTCGTCTACACCGACAATGCCGCCAACAGCCCGCAGTCGGTCCCGCTGACCGGTGCCGGCGCCGGCACTAACCCGTCGCTGACGATCGACAACCAGTTCTTCAGCTGCGCCAACGGCGTGTGTGACATCGGCGCGGGCCGCAACGTGTTCGTCAAGAACTTCTTCACCACCACCTTCCAGGCCAGCGGCGGCACCGCCCCCTACACCTGGTCCGGGCGGCCACCGGCCGGACTGACGCTACGGCCTTCCGGGTTGCTGCTCGGCGCGCCCACCACCCTGGGGACCCAGACCTTCACCGCCACCGTGACCGACGCGGCCGGCAGTTCGGCAACCGGGACGTTCTCCCTCACCGTGACCCCGTCGCCGGCGCCGACTCCGTCCGGCTGCCAGACCGGCGGCAAACTCAAGGAAAACCTCAGCGGGCCGTCGTTCAACGGCAGAACCCCCAGCGGCACCGCCAACGCCGACGAGAGCAAGTTCAGCGGCTGCGGCGGCTTCAGCCTGCTGTCGGTCAACGTCAGCAATGTAAACCTGGCCGACGGCACCCAGCTGTGGGTCACTCTCGATTTCGGCCCGGTCGGAGTGATCACCCTCAAAAGCCGCACCGGCACCATGCCCACCTACAACATGGGCCAGTTCGGAGTCTCCCGGGACCAGATCCGCGTCTACAGCTCCCTTCCCGACAACGGAGCCTTCCAGCAGATCCTGATCGGCGGCTCCTTCACCTGACCCGCAGCCGGGCTAGCTGAGCGAGGGGCCGGACGGAGAACCGCTTCCGTCCGGCCCTCACCCGCAAATACCGTGCGCGCACCAGCCGGATAGCCATGTCGCTGCCCGAACCACCTACAGCCGGGGATCGACAGGTTCGGACTCCAGGGCGAGCACGGCGAACACGCACTCGTGGACGCGCCACAGCGGCTCGCCGCGCGCGACCCGGTCGAGCGCTTCCAGCCCGAGGGCATACTCGCGCAACGCGAGGGACCGCTTGTGGCCGAGGTTGCGCTGGCGCAGCCGGGAGATGTTCTCCGGTTCGGTGTAGTCCGGGCCGTAGATGAGGCGCAGGTACTCCCGGCCGCGGACCTTCAGCCCGGGCTGCACCAGCCCCTTGCGACCGCGGGTGAGGTTTCCAACCGGCTTGACCACCATGCCTTCGCCGCCGGCAGCGGTCAGCTCCTCCCACCACGCCGTGCCATCGGCGACCGAGGCCGGGTCGGTGGTGTCGACGAACAGCCGGCGGGTCGGCGCGACCAGCTCCGGCGCCGCGGCGGCCAGCCGGTCGGCGATGTCGAGATGGAAGGCGTGCGGCCGCTCGTGGTACACCGCAGCCTCGGTCGCCAGCACCTGGAACGGTGCCAGCCGCACGCCGGCAAGTCCTTCGGTGGGCCAGCAGTAGCGCCGGTACGCGGCGGTGAACGCCTCGGCGTTGCCGGCCCGGGACCGGGTCCGGTCCAGCAACGCGGTCACCTCCACCCCGGAGGCGGCCGCCCGTTCCAGGGCCGACACGGCGACGGGTATCGAGGACCGGGCGGCCGCGCCGACGGCCGCGTACTGCTCGCGCAGCAGCTGCTCGGCCTTGGCACTCCACGGCAGCAGCTCGGCGTCCAGCAGCAGCCAGGAGGTGCCGAGCTCGTCGAACAGTCCGGCCCGCTCGGCCGCATCGCGCAGCCCGGCAAGCATTTCGTCGGTCAGCGCGGTATCGAAGAACGCCCGGCCGGTCCGCGTCCACACCGAGCCGATCGCCGCACCCGGTGCGCCGAACCGCGCCCGGGCCGCGTCCAGGTTCCGGCAGACCAGCGCGACGGCACGCGAGCCCATGTGCTTCTCTTCGCAGACGACCCCGTCCACCCCGTCGGCACGGAACGCCTCGAACGCCTGCTCGGGATGTTCGAGCAGCTCCGGCCGGGTCGAGGTCGCGACCGGGCTCATCGTCGGCGGCAGGTACAGCAGCCACCGCGGGTCGATCGCGAACCGGCTCATCACCTCCAGCGCGGCGGCGGCGTTCTCCGCCCGGACGCCGATCCGCTTCTGGTAGGCGGTCTCGAGAACCCGGCTGCCGGTGACGTCGGTGATGTCGAGTACCTCGGGCTCGCGCCGGGACGGGCCGGAACCGGCGTCGGGATGAACGGGGAACGGCTTGGCGGGTTCGTAGTAGACCTTCCCGGCCGGCACCGACACGAGCTCGCGCTCCAGGTAGCGCAGCGCGGTCAGCCGCCCGCCGAAGACGCAACCGGTGTCCAGGCACAGGGTGTTGTTGATCCACTCCGGTGCCGGCACCGGGGTGTGGCCGTAGAGCACCATCGCCTTGCCCCGGTACTCCCGCGCCCACGGGTAGCGAACCGGCAGTCCGTACTCGTCGGTCTCGCCGGTGGTCTGGCCGTACAGGCAGAACTCCCGCACCCGCCCGGATGCCCGTCCCTGGTAGCGCTCGAGAATGCCGGCGTGCGAGACCACCAGCTTGCCGCCGTCGAGCACGTAGTGGCTGACCAGCCCGTCGAGGAATCGCTCGACGCCGGCGCGGAATTCGGCGGGCTCCGCGGCCAGTTGCTCCAGCGACTCGGCCAGGCCATGGGAAACCTGGACGTTGCGCCCGCGCAGCGCGCGCAGCAGCTTGTTCTCGTGGTTGCCCGGCACGCACAGGGCATTGCCGGCCGCGACCATGCCCATCACCAGCCGCAGCACGCCGGGCGTGTCCGGCCCGCGGTCGACGAGGTCGCCGACGAACACCGCGCGACGGCCGTCCTGGTGCGCGTCGACCGCGCGGCCCTGCTCGTCGCGGAGAACGGTGTAGCCGAGGTCGGTGAGCAGCGTCTCCAGTTCGGCCCGGCAGCCGTGGATGTCCCCGATGACGTCGAACGGTCCCGTCTCGTGCCGCAGGTCGCTGTAGAGCCGGGTGCGGGTGACGACCACGTCGGCGACCTCCTCCGGCGTGGAGAGGACATGCACCGTGCGGAACCCCTCGCGCTGCAGGCTCTTCAGGCCACGGCGCAGCTGGTCGCGCTGGCGGCGGACGACGTGCGGGCCGAAGTCGCGGTCCGGACGACCGGCGTTGCGTTCCAGGCACAGTCGCTCGGGCAGGTCCAGGACGATCGCGACCGGCAGCACGTCGTGCTCACGCGTCAGCGCGACGAGCTTCTTGCGAGCGTCGGGCTGGACGTTCGTGGCGTCGACCACGGTCAGCCGGCCGGCCGCCAGGCGCAGGCTGACGATGTGGTTCAGCAGTTCGAACGCCTGCGGCGTGGCGGACTGGTCGTTCTCGTCGTCGGACACGAGGCCGCGGCAGTAGTCCGAGGAGATCACCTCGGTCGGCTTGAAATGGGCCCGGCCGAAGGTGGACTTGCCCGACCCGCTCACCCCGATCAGCACCACCAGGCTCAGTTCGGGCACGGCCAGTTCCCGGCTCATGCGGCGCGCTCCGTGCTCGCCGGACGCTTCGTGAACACGGCCAGCTGGGTCGGCGGTCCCACCTCGGGATCGTCGGTCCCGACCGGTGAGTACCGGACGGAGTAGCCGTGCTCGGTCGCGACCCGGTCGGCCCAGCCGTGGAACTCGGCACGGGTCCATTCGAAGCGATGGTCGGCATGCCGCTTCGTGCCCGCCGGCAGCCCCTCGAACCGCACGTTGTACTCGACATTCGGCGTCGTCACGATCACCGTTCCCGGTGCCGCATCGCCGAACACCGCCCGCTCGAGCGCGCCGAGCCGCGGCGGATCGACATGCTCGACGACCTCCATCAGGACTGCCGCGTCCAGGCCGGACAGCCGCTCGTCGCGGTAGGTCAGAGCGGACTGGAAGATGTCCAGCCGAGCCCGCTGCTGCTCGGTCATCCGGTCCAGACGCAACGTGCGGGCGGCACGTTCCAGCGTCCGGGCCGACACGTCGACCGCGACGACCTGCTCGACGGACTTCTCCGCCAGCAGGTCGGCGACCAGGGCGCCCTCGCCGCAGCCGAGGTCACCCACCCGGCGGGCACCCGAGGCGCGAACCGCGGCCAGCACCGCGTCCCGGCGCAGCTGCGCCAGCGGGAGGTTCGGCTCGTCCCTGACCAGCGGCGCATCGGCGGCGTTGTCGAGCAGTTCCGGCTCGGTGTCGTCGACCTCGGCCAGCCGGGCCAGCGCGTCTCGGGTGAGCACACCGCGGTGCGCGAGGTAGCGCCGGCTGATGAGTTCCTTCTCAGGGTGCGCGGCCAGCCAGCCGCCGCCGGCCCGGACGAGCTTGTCGACCTCGTCCGGGCTCACCCAGTAGTGCTTGGCGTCATCCAGGACGGGCAGCAGCACGTAGAGGTGGTTCAGCGCATCGGCGAGGCGGACCTCGCCGGTCAGCCGCAGATCGACATAGCGCGAGTCACCCCATGCCGGGAAGTGCGGGTCCAGCATGGCGGTGCCGGCCTGGACCGTCCAGCCCAGCGGCTCGAAGACCCGGCGAGCCAGGTCCGCGCTACCGCGACACGGCAGCGCCGGTACGGAGATCTCCAGCGGAAGGGCTGCCGTGGCGAGTTCCGGCCGCGAGTCGCAACGGCCGGTCATCGCGGTGCGGAACACCTTGGCCAACGCCATCGACATCATCGACGACGCCGCATACGGGCGGTCGTTGACGTACTGACCCAGTGCGAAGCCCTCGCTCGACGGTCCCTTGTGTCCCCGGACGAGCGCTACCGGATCAACTTCGAGCAGCAGCGCCGCCGTACACCGACCCTCGCCCGCTTCGGGGTAGAAGACGTACGCGGTTCCGACCGACACGTCGAAGGGCTGCAGGCGGCTCGGGTGCTTGTGCAGCAGATACCCCAGATCGGTCGCCGGGGTAAGGGTCGTCGAGATCGAAAGGAACACGATCGACCATTCTGCACGGCCGGTCCCCGATCGGCAGGTGAATTAACCGCTCGCAGCGCCCCATGCTGCACCGCCATGATCTGCCGGGTCGGCCGTGTAAGCCGGCCGGGGCAGCGCTTCGTGTCAGAGACCCGCATCCCGAGCTCGACCCTCTCGTCGTTTCGGCACTCATGACCATGCTGCTTCACAGCGTCTCACATCTATTATAAATCAGCTTATTGTGTTAAAAACCTCGATACGGGTGCGAAATTAGAACAAACGACGAGGGAAAGGAGCAGGGCTTACCAGAACCAGCACCCGCTCCGACGAGAAGTAGGGATACACCATGAAACGCACACTGTCTGTCATCGTCGTAGTCCTGACGACCATGGTCGCGCTGGCCTTCGGCTCAGGGACTGCCTTCGCCGGGACCAGCGTGATCGTCGACTCGACGAACGGCTCGGCCCAGTCCCAGTTTCAGGATGTCGGCGAGCACCTGTATGCATGTGACACCAAATCCGACGGACTCCGCGCAGTGGCCATTGCGCAATGGACCTCAGGCGGGGTAGCCCGCAGTGCCGAAGTACAGGACACCGACGGCGCCAACAACAACTGCGCCGGCCACGCGAACCTCGACATTACGGATGGCACCAGCGTCACGATCTGGGCCTGTGCACGTAATGGTGCTACCGGCGCGCTGCAGTTCTGCGCGGCGAAGACCGGAAGGGCCTGAGCAGCAGCCAGGGGCCGGCGTCCGGCGGGCGCCGCCCCGATCCGGTCAGGTACCGACCCAGCGCCGGACGATCGTGATGGCGCGGCGGCATCAAATATCCCTCAGGACGATGCAGGTCGGGTCACCACGGCACGGGTTCGCCGTCGCGGAAGAAGCCGCCCCGTGGACCGTCGTCGGGAATCCTGACCGCCCAGGCGACGCTGTTCGCGCCCGCCGCCACGGACCGGGCGCCCATCTGCTCGGCTCCGTCGAAGGTTGCCGTCAGCCCGGGACACGTCGCGTTGACCAGGATCGGGGTGTCGGCGAGCTGGGCGGCCAGCGTGCTGGTCAGCGCGAGCAGCGCTGCCTTGCTGATGCCGTAGCTGGCCGCGAGCCCGTTGCGGTGCGGCAGGCCGAACATCGCATCGCCGTGCGACCCCGCGCCGCTGGCCACCATCACCAGGCGGGGCCGGGCGCTGCGGCGCAACAACGGCACCGCCGCCTGCGCGAGCCGCCAGGGGCCGTACAGGTTGGTTTCCATGACCCGGCGCACGGCGTCCAGGTCGGCGGCGAGCACGGACTCGGTCCAGTCGACGTAGGCAGCCGCGTTGCAGATCAGCACGTCGAGTTCGTCCAGGCCGCTCAGGACATTCTCGATCGCCACCGGGTCGTCGACGTCGAGGGTCAGACCCCGATGGCCTCGGCCCGGAAGGCCGGCGGCGACCTGCTGGGCGGCCTCGGGGTCGCGGCCGGTGACGAAAACCTGGTAGCCGTCCTCGGCCAGCAGCGCCGCGACGGCGGCCCCGACACCGCGAGTCGCTCCGGTGATCAGCACGGTTCCTGTCATGACGACACTCCTCGACGGCTTGGTGCCACGAGTACACGCGGTGGGAATGGCTCGGCTGATCGCCGAGACGGGCCTGGGCAAGATGGGCGGCTTCCGGGTCTGTCAGATAGGGGAGTGGTCCGGCCGCGTCGCGCTCG
>NZ_DATINC010000005.1:0-5235 GCF_035474675.1 Jatrophihabitans sp.
CCCTCGATCAGGTAGGTCACCGTCTCGAAGCCGCGGTGCGGGTGCCAGTGGGTGCCCTTGGGCTCGCCGGCGGCGTAGTCCACCTCGCCCATGTGGTCCATCATGATGAACGGGTCCAGGTAGCGGTAGTCGATGCCCGCCATGGTCCGGCGCACCGGAAAGCCCTCGCCCTCCAGGCCGGCCGGGGCGGTGGACACCGCCAGCACCGGACGCTCGACGTCGCCCAGGGAGGCCCCGGTCACCCGGGGCAGGGTCATGGTGTCGGCAGTAACGGCAGCCATTGTCTTCCAGCCTCCTCGCTCGTTGCATGTGCAACTAGCTTCTGCAACCAGTGGGCCATCGAAGCTATTCCACGCCGGCTGGCTGGCGCAGGCTTTCCGCACAACGACCGCCGCACCCGGCACGCCGGAAGGCGGCCTGGGTGCGGCGGTGGACGTAGGCGGCCGGTGGCCGCGTGCGCTGCCCTCGTTCCGGCGTCCCGACTGGTCAGGCGCTCTTGTCGGCAGGGGTCAGGGCGCTCTTGTCGTCGGTTCCCGTGAGGCCGGCGCTCTTGTCATCGACGGTCACGGTGACGTCGGCCGACTTGTCGTCGGTGACGGTGAGGCCGGCCGACTTGTCGTCGGTGACGGTGATGCCAGCCGACTTGTCGTCCACGGTCACGCTCGCGGACTTGTCGTTGACGGTCAGCTTGGCGCTCTTGTCGGCGAAAGCCGGGTTGGCGGTACCGAGGATGCCGCAGGTCAGCAGTAGGGCAATGCCGGCAGTGGCCGGGCGCAGCAGTCGAGTCATAGGAGGTCCTTCCGTGGAGGTGTGCATTTCTCATCGGCCGAAAACGGCCCAGTTGAGCCGTCCGGAGGTGACGCGTCGCACTCGGACGGCAAACTGGGCCGACTCGGTGACTTGCGGTAACAGATACGGCTATTCCGATTACTCTTCGCTGTCATCAGGCGTTTGGAGGGCGGTGAGCTCGGCCGTCGCGGCGGCAAGATCCTGTGCGGCGCCGGCCAGTGCCAGCGCGGCGGCGTCCAGATCGGCCCGGGCCGCGGCGCGGGCGGTGCGCAGCTGCGCGGCCGTTCCCGCGGCCGGGAGAGCCAGTGCGGTCGCGGTGGCGCTCCCGGCGTGGGCCGTCGCCCCGTCCAGCTTGGCGGCCAGGTCAGCCAGCGGGGCGGACACCGTGCTGACGTCCGCGCCCGCCGCGGCCAGCTCGTCCGCCTGCCCGGCCAGCTCGCCGGCGCGATCGGCCAGCTTCGCCGCGGCGCTGCGCACCCGGGCGGCGGCGGTGACCAGCTGGAATTGCAGCTCCGCGCCCTGCACGGTGCGCAGGCCGGCCTCGGTGGCGGACCGGATCGCCGGGCCGGACGTCGCGGCGGCCACCGCGGCGCTGTCGGCGGCGAGCGCGGCCAGGTCGGCAGCGGTGGCGGTGGCCAGCGCGCTCTTGTCCTCGGCCGACAGCAGCGCGGAGGCGGCTGCGGCGGCCGCGATCCGGCGTACCCGGGCGGCGTCGGCGGCCAGCGCCTTGGTCGCGCCCTTGCGCGCACCGGCGAGCTTGTCCACCGGCTTGTGCGACGCCGGGTGGCTGTGTGCGGCCGGCCGGCTGTGCGCGGCGGGCTTGGAGTGGGCCTTGCCGGGCGCGGCGAGGGCAGAGCCGCCGGCACCGAGCACGCCGCAGGCCAGTACAAAGGCAACGCCGGCCGCGGCCGGGCGCATCATTCGAGTCACAACGACCTCCGTGTCGATTACGTACAGTTACAAATCGATCGGAAGTATGCCGGATCTGGTCACAATAAGTGACCAGTTCCGGAATTCGTCGTTACTGCTCGGAATCCCCCGACGCCGGCTCCGCCGCGGGCCCGTCCGGTTGCCCGGCCCGGTAGCGCAGCCACAGCGCACCCAGCGGCGGCACCCGGACGCTCGCCGAGGCCGGCTGGCCGTGCCAGCTGCGCTCCTCGGCGGTGACCCCGCCGAGGTTGCCCACCCCGGAACCGCCGTAGATCTCGGCGTCGGTGTTGACCACCTCGTCCCACCGGCCGGGCCGGGGCAGGCCCAGCCGGTAGTGCTCGTGCGGCACCGGGGAGAAGTTGACCACGCAGGCCAGCACCGAGCCGTCATCGCCCCAGCGCAGGAAGGAGAACACGTTGCCGCTGGCGTCGTTGGCGTCGATCCAGCCGAAGCCGGCCGGCAGGATGTCCTGCGACCACAGCGCGCGGTCGTCGCGGTACTGCCGGTTGAGGTCGCTGACCACCCGGCGTACCCCGGCGTGGTCGGCGCCGTCGAGCAGCCACCAGTCCAGGGTGCGGCCCTCGTTCCACTCGCCGCCCTGCGCGAACTCCGAGCCCTGGAAGATCAACTGCTTGCCCGGGTGCGCCCACATGAAGGCGTACAGCGCCCGCAACGTGGCCATCTGCTGCCACCGGTCGCCGGGGATCTTGTTCAGCAGCGAGCCCTTGCCGTGCACCACCTCGTCGTGGCTGAACGGCAGCACGTAGTTCTCGGAGTAGGCGTAGACCATCGAGAAGGTCATCTCGTGGTGGTGGTACTGCCGGTGGACCGGCTGGTGCTGGACGTAGCCCAGGGTGTCGTGCATCCAGCCCATGTTCCACTTGAAACCGAACCCGAGCCCGCCCAGGTGGGTCGGCCGGGTCACCCCGGGCCAGGAGGTGGACTCCTCGGCGATGGTCACCACGCCGGGCACCCGCTTGTAGACGGTGGCGTTCATCTCCTGCAGGAACGCCACCGCTTCCAGGTTCTCCCGGCCGCCGTGCACGTTGGGCAGCCACTCGCCGGCCTTGCGGGAGTAGTCCAGGTAGAGCATCGAGGCGACCGCGTCCACCCGCAGGCCGTCGATGTGGAACTCCTCCAGCCAGTACAGGGCGTTGGCGACCAGGAAGTTGCGGACCTGGCTGCGCCCGAAGTTGAAGACGTAGGTGCCCCAGTCCGGCTGCTCGCCGCGGCGCGGGTCGGCGTGCTCGTAGAGTGGGGTGCCGTCGAAGCGGGCCAGCGCGAAGGAATCCTTCGGGAAGTGCGCCGGCACCCAGTCCACGATCACGCCGATGCCGGCCTGGTGCAGCGCGTCGACCAGGTAGCGGAAGTCGTCCGGGCTGCCGAACCGGGAGGTCGGCGCGAAGTAGGACGACACCTGGTAGCCCCAGGACCCGCCGTAGGGGTGCTCGGCCACCGGCAGGAACTCCACGTGAGTGAAGCCGGTGTCGCGGACGTAGTCGACCAGTTGCTCGGCCAGCTGCCGGTAGTCCAGCCCCAGCCGCCAGGAGCCCAGGTGCACCTCGTAGATCGACATCGGCGCGGCGTGCCAGGCGGTCTCAGCCCTGGCGGCCAGCCACTCGTCGTCGTTCCAGGTGTAGGAGGAGGTGAACACCACCGACGCGGTGGCCGGCGGCACCTCGGTGGCGAAGGCCAGCGGGTCGGCCTTGTCCCGCCACTCGCCGTCGGCGCCGAGGATCTGGAACTTGTACCGGCAGCCGTCGCCGACGCCGGGGATGAACAGCTCCCAGATGCCGGGGCCGCCCATCGAGCGCATCGGGAACGCCCGGCCGGACCAGTAGTCGAAGTCGCCGACCACCCGGACGGCCCGCGCGTTGGGCGCCCAGACCGCGAACGAGGTGCCGGTGACCGGGCCGGACGGGGTGTCGTAGCTGCGCACGTGCGCGCCCAGCACGTCCCACAGCTGCTCGTGCCGGCCCTCGCCGAGCAGGTACAGGTCCAGCTCGCCCAGGGTGGGCAGCCACCGGTACGGGTCGTCGACGATGAACTTGTCCTCGCCGTAGCTGACCTCGAGCCGGTAGTCGGTGGGGCCGAGGTCGATCACCGCGCCGAAGATGCCGCCCGGGTGCAGCTGCTCCAGCGGGTAGCGCTGCCCGGAGATGACTGCGCTGACCGCGCTGGCCTCCGGGCGCAGGGTGCGGATGGCGATCTTGCCGGGACCGACCGGATGGGCGCCGAGGATCGAGTGCGGCCCGGAGTGGACGCCGGCCGCCAGCCGGTCTAGGTCCTCCTGGCTCGGTTCTGGCCGGAACTCCGCTCCCGCGTCGGTCGCGGTGCCCTGCCCCTCGGCGGGGCTGGGGCCGCGGGACGGTCGCGGAGTGGCCAGCGCGGTCGCCTCGGCGGTGGTGGCCAGCTCGCCCTGCGCGGCCTGCGGGGTGTCGGCGGCGGCCGAGACCACCGCTGGTTCGCCCGCCGGGGCAGTGCCCACCACCGGCGGGCCGGCCTTGCCGGCGGCGGCCTTCTTCGCGGGGGTGTCGGCAGCCTTGGCGGTCTTGGTGGCGGCGGTCTTGGCCGCGCCGGCCGCCTTCTTGGCCGGTGCCTTGGCCGCCGCTGCCTTGCCGCCCGGCGCCTTCGCCACGGCCTTGCCGGCCGGGCCCTTCGCCACGGCGGCGGCCTTCTTCACCACGGCCTTGGCCGCCTTCTTCGCCGCGCCGATCGGGTCGTCCGCGGCGCCGTTCGGATCCTGCGTGCTCATGCGTTTCCTGCCAATCGGTGCAAGGAGGCCAGCGGGATGGGGAGCCAGTTCGGGCGGTTGCGCGCCTCGTACACCGACTCGTAGACCGCCTTGTCGGCTTCGAAGGCGCGCAGCAGCACCGCGGCCTCCTTCGGGTCCTGGCCACCGGCCTGGGCGTAGCCGGTGCAGAACGCGGCACGGTTGCGCTCGGCCCACTCGGCGGCCCGGAACTCCGACTGCGGCGTCGAGCCCATGTCGATCAACTGGTGCCGGGCTGCGTAGTCGAAGCTGCGCAGCATCCCGGCCACGTCCCGGATCGGGGAGTCGTGCGCCTGCCGCTCGCCGATGGACTTGGCGGGCTCGCCCTCGAAGTCCAGCAGCACCCAGCGGTAGGCGGTGCGCAGCACCTGGCCCAGGTGCAGGTCGCCGTGCACCCGCTGGGCCAGCACCTGGCCGGGCAGCTCGGCGAAGTCGGCGTAGGCCTGCCGCAGGCCGTCGGCCACCTCGGCCAGCTCCGGCACCTCGGCCAGCGCCGCGGTGAGCCGGCCGTTCATGGCGGCGGCCCGCTCGGCGAGCTCGGGCTGGTCCAGCACGGTGGTGCCGAACGCCTCGGCGAGGTCGGCGTGCACCTCGGCGGTGGAGACCCCGAGCCGGTGCGCCTCGCCCGCGAAGTCGCCGCCGGCCTCGTCGGCGTGCAGGTCGGCCTCGGCCATCAGGTCCCGCACGCTGGTGGTGGCCAGCTGCCAGCCGTCCGAGGCGGTCGTCATGAACTCCTGCAGCAT
>NZ_DATINC010000006.1:0-2558 GCF_035474675.1 Jatrophihabitans sp.
CAGGGTGCCGACGTTGTTGACCACGGTCGGCGCGTCGTAGAGGCCGTTGGTGGCCGGGAACGGCGGCTTGAGCCGGGGCTGGCCGCGCTTGCCCTCCAGCGAGTCCAGCAGCGCGGTCTCCTCGCCGCAGATGTAGGCCCCAGCACCGCCGTGCACGGTGATGTCGAAGCGCAGCCCGCTGCCCAGCACGTCCGAGCCCAGGTAGCCGGCGGCGTAGGCCTCGTCCACCGCCTGGGTGACCCGGCGGATCGCGTGCACCGCCTCGCCGCGGATGTAGACGAAGGCGCGCTCGGCCCGCACCGCGTAGCAGGCGATGATGATGCCCTCGATCATCGAGTGCGGGTCGTTCATCATCAGCGGCAGGTCCCGGCAGGTGCCGGGCTCGCCCTCGTCGGCGTTGACCACCACGTAGTGCGGCTTGGCGGCCTCGCCCGGCTTGGCCTGCGGGATGAACTGCCACTTCATGCCGGTCGGGAAGCCGGCGCCGCCGCGGCCGCGCAGGTTGGAGTCCTTGATCAGCGCGATCAGCTCGTCCGGCTGCATGGCCAGCGCCTTGCGTAGCGCGGCGTAGCCGTCGAGGGCGACGTAGTTGTCCAGCAGCCACGGCGCGTTGGTGCCGAACCGCTTGGTCAGCACGGGAGTTAGCGGCATGTCATTCCTCGTCGACTCGTTCGCTCTGGCCGCCGGTCGGCGAGGCCGCGGCCGGGTCACTCTTCACGGTGTTCAGCGGGGCATCGTTGGAGCTGGTGTAGTCGGGCTTGCCGGTGTTGTCGGCGGCCTTGGTCTCAGCATCGGCCCCGGCGTGCTCCGGCCCGCCGGCCCGGTCGGAAACCGGGTAGGACGGGGCCTGCTGGCCGAGCTGCTGGGCCAGCCGCACGCCGGCCTCGGTCGGCGCGCCGGTGGCCGCCGCCCGCACCGACTCCGGCCGCCGGTCGACGAAACCGGCGATCTGGCGCGAGATCTCGGCGAAGTTGCACAGCGGGGCGCCCCGGGTCGGCAGCGGCCGGTTGCCGGCCTGCAGCTCGCCGACCAGCTCCAGCGCCGAGTCCGGGGTCTGGTTGTCGAAGAACTCGTAGTTCACCGTCACCACCGGGGCGTAGTCGCAGGCCGCCAGGCACTCGGCATGCTCCAGGGTGATCGAGCCCGGCGCCCCCGGGGTGCCCGCGGTCTCGTTCATCCCGACCCCGAGCCGCTCGGACAGCGCCCGGTAGATCTCGTCGCCGCCGAGCAGCCCGCACAGCGTGTTGGTGCACACGCTGACCAGGTACTCACCGGTGGGCGAGCGCTTGTACATGGTGTAGAAGGTGGCCACCGCGGCCACCTGGGCCTTGGTGAGCTCCAGCAGCTCGGCGCAGAAGGCGATGCCGTCGGCCGAGACGTAGCCCTGCTCGGACTGCACCAGGTGCAGCATCGGCAGCAACGCCGAGCGGGCCTCGCCGGCCGGGTAGCGGGCGATGATCTCGGCGGCCGCGGTGCGGACCTGCTCGCCGAAGACCGCCGGGTCGCCGGGCCGGCCGATGTCGATCAGGCTCAGTCGCTGATTGCTACCCATGGTTCGACTCCGCGCTCGCTCCGGTCCTCGCTCCGCTGCGATCCTCACTCGCTGTCGTCTTCATCTACCGGTCACACCCACCCATCACGGGATCGATCGAGGCCACCGAGGCGATCACGTCGGCGATCATGCCGCCGATGGACATCGCGGCGACCGCCTGCAGGTTGATGAAGGAGGGTTCGCGCAGGTGCACCCGGTACGGCCGGGTGCTGCCGTCGGAGACCACGTGCGCGCCCAGCTCGCCGCGCGGGCTCTCGACCGGCACGTAGACCTGCCCGGCCGGCACCCGGAAGCCCTCGGTGACCAGCTTGAAGTGGTGGATCAACGCCTCCATCGAGCTGTTCATGATCTTGTTGACGTGCGCGGGCGAGTTGCCCATGCCGTCCGAGCCGATGGACAGCTGCGCCGGCCAGGCGATCTTGGGATCGTCGACCATCACCGGCCCCGGGGTCTGCTCCAGCCGGTCCAGCACCTGGGAGATGATCCGCAGGCTCTCGCGCATCTCGGCGACCCGGACCACGAACCGGCTCCAGCAGTCGCCGCCGTCGTCGACGGGGACGTCGAAGTCGTAGGTCTCATACCCCAGGTACGGCTCGGTCTTGCGCAGGTCCCAGGGCAGGCCCGCGGCCCGCAGCAGCGGTCCGGTCACGCCGAGGGACAGGCACCCCTCGACACCGATCCAGCCCACCCCCTTGAGCCGGTTGATCCAGATCGGCTGGCCGCGCAGCAGCCGGTCGACACCGGCGATCTCGGCGTCGGTCTCCTTCATCCACTCCCGGATCTTTTCCAGCGCGTCCTCGGGCAGGTCCTGGGCGAGGCCGCCCGGCCGGACGTAGGCGTGGTTCATCCGCAGGCCGGTGATCATCTCCAGGATGTCCAGGCAGCGCTCGCGGGCCCGGAAGCCGTTGGTCATCGCGGTCAGCGCGCCCAGCTCCATGCCGCCGGTGGCCAGCCACACCCAGTGCGAGGAGATCCGGTTGATCTCCATCATCAGCACCCGGATCAG
>NZ_DATINC010000007.1:0-5130 GCF_035474675.1 Jatrophihabitans sp.
GAAGCTCATCACCTTCGAGCCGCCGCCCTGCAGGTTGGACATCACGAAGAACAGCACGAAGGCGATCAGCAGGATCGGCAGCAGCGACAGCAGGATGCTGACGAGCGCGTTCTCCTTGCTCTGCTTGGTGTCGGTGACCGCGCCGTTGGACTTGAGCAGGTCGTTGGTCAGGGTCTGGGTGAAGTCGGCCGGGTAGGAGGCGCTGATCTTGCTCTTGCCGTTGTACGGGGTCTTGAGGTCCAGCTCGACCCGCGACTCCTTGTCGTGGATGATCGCGGTCTTGACGTTGCCGGAGGTAATCTGCGACAGCGCCTCGGAGGTCTTGACACCCTTGTAGGAGCTGCCCCCGGACAGCATCTGCGGCAGCGCGAACAGCAGGATGACCGCGACGGCGATCCAGAGTATCGGCGAGCGAACGAGGCGCTTACGATCCATAGTGCGTCCGTCCGGTCGGTTCGACCGGGCGAGTCCTCCTGATCAGGGGCCGGGAAATGCTGCTTCGGACGGTACACGCAGCCGTCGGGGCCTGCGTCTAATCGAACGCTGCGCGCAGCGCGGTAGTTCCGCCCCACCAGGATATGTGAGACCTTCGCCGGTCCGCTGCATCCGGCTGTGCGCCGGCTGTGCGTCCGCTCCCGCTACCCGCCGTAGACGAACTCATGGTCTACGGAGCGGCTCAGCCGCCGTAGACGATCACACGGTCTACGGAGCGGCTCAGCCGCCGTAGACGGAAGGCTTGAGGCGGCCGATGTAGGGCAGGTCCCGGTACCGCTCGGCGAAGTCCAGCCCGTAGCCCACCACGAACTCGTTCGGGATGTTGAACCCGACGTACCTGACCTGGACCGGCACCTTCAGGGCGTCCGGCTTGCGCAGCAGCGCCACCACCTCGACCGAGGCGGGATTGCGGGCCTGCAGGTTCTTCAGCAGCCAGGACAGCGTCAGGCCCGAGTCGATGATGTCCTCGACGATCAGGATGTCGCGGCCGGTGACGTCGCGGTCGAGGTCCTTGAGGATGCGCACCACCCCGGACGACGTGGTGGACGAGCCGTAGGAGCTGCAGGCCATGAACTCCATCGTCGAGGGCCGGCTGAGCGCGCGGGCCAGGTCCGACATGAACATCACCGCGCCCTTGAGCACGCCGACCAGCAGCGGCTCGCGGTCGGCGTAGTCGGCGTCGATGGTGGCGGCCAGCTCGATGATCTTGGTCTGGATGTCCTCGGCGGACACCACCACGGCTTCGATGTCGTCGTCCAGGACGGACACTCTTACTCCTCGGGTGGTTCTGGCGGTGCGCTGCCGGCAGCGGAACCGGTCGCCGGGCGGCCGGCAGGCGGGGCGGGGGTGGGCGGGACGAGCCTTAGCGTGCCAGACGCCCGTTCGGCGCGATAACCGCCCGGCAGGTCGATCGGTCCCTGGCCCCGCCAGTCCCGCACCAGCCGGCACAGCTGACCCACGTGGGCAGCGGTCAGCGGCCCGGCACCGCCGCGCTCCGCCCAGGACTTGAGCACCCGGCCGAGGATGCCGTCCGGCTGCTCCTCCAGCACCGCGGCACTCACGCCGCCGGCTACCACCGCGGCCGCCAGCGCCCGGTCGGCCAGCAGGTCGAGGGTGTCCAGGTCGGCCCGCAGCTGCTCGGCGGTGCGGGCCAGCGCCTCGGTGACACCGCCAGCCAGCACCTCCTCCAGCAGCGGCAGCACCTCCCGGCGCAGCCGGACCCGCCGGAACCGGGGATCGCAGTTGTGCGGGTCCTGCCAGACCGGCAGCCCCAGCGCCGCGCAGGCTGCCTCGGTCTGCGAGCGGCGCAGCGCCAGCAACGGCCGCAGGTAACCGGACTGCTCGGCCCGCATGCCGGCGATCGAGCGTGGCCCGGAACCGCGTCCCAGGCCCAGCAGCACCGTCTCGGCCTGGTCGTCGGCGGTGTGCCCGAGCAGCACCAGGCCCCGGTCGGCGAACGGTCGCAGGGCCGCGTACCGGGCCGTCCGGGCCGCCGCCTCCGGGCCGCCGTCCCCGGCCGGGGGCACCTCGACCCGCAGCACCTGCACCGGGTCGAGGCCCAGCTCGTAGCCGAGCACGCCCACCTGCTCGGCCACCGCGGCCGAGCCTTCCTGCAGGCCGTGGTCCACGCAGACCAGGCCGGCCGGACGGTGGGTCCGGGCGCTGTCGAAGGCCAGCGCCGCCGCCAGTGCCACCGAGTCCGCGCCGCCCGAGCAGGCCACGAAGGCAGGCCTGTCCACCGGATGGCCGGCCAGCGCCCGGCGGACCGCCAGCCGGACGGCGGCGACCGCCGGATGCGGTCCCATCGCTAGCCGTGCACCCGGCTCACCCAGCTCGACGGAGCGGTGATCTCGGCCTTGCTGGGCAGGGTCTCGGGCGAGGTCCAGACCGCGTTGAAGCCATCCAGCCCGACCTGGGAGACCACCGACCGGACGAACTGCGAGCCCTGGGTGTACTGCCGGGTCTTGGCGTCCATGCCCAGCAGGCTGCGCAGCAACCGGTCCAGCGGGTTGGCGCCGCGGCGCCGGCGAGCGGCGAACTTGCGCTCGATGTCGGGCTGGGACGGGATCACATTCGCCGGCACCGCGTTCATCACGTACTCGGCGTGGCCCTCGATCAGCGACATGAAGCCGGTGACCCGCTCCATCACCACCCGGGACTCGGGCGAGGCGAGCGCGGCCAGCAGGCCATTGCCGTCGCCGTGGCCGCGCGCCGCCTTGGTCAGCTCCGACAGCACGCCCTTGAGCCGTTCCCGGATCGCTTCGGGGTCCAGGTCGAGGGCGTCGGTGAGCGCCTGGATCTCGTCCAGCATGTGCTGGCGCATCCAGGGCACCGCGGTGAACTGCACCCGGTGGGTCACCTCGTGCACGCAGACCCAGAGCCGGAAGTCGCTCGAGTCCAGCCGCAGCGCCCGCTCCACCGCGACCAGGTTCGGGGCCACCAGCAGCAGCTGGCCGTTCTGCTTGGAGAAGAACTCGTACTGGCCGAGCACCTTGCCGGACAGGAAGGCCAGCACCGCGCCGGCCTGGGCGCCGGTCATCCGGCCGCCGACTGCCGATGCCAGCCGGCCGGGCTGCTTGCTGGCGATGAGCTTGTCGGTCAGCGGGTCC
Source organism: Jatrophihabitans sp. (assembly GCF_035474675.1). Lineage (GTDB taxonomy): Bacteria > Actinomycetota > Actinomycetes > Mycobacteriales > Jatrophihabitantaceae > Jatrophihabitans_A. Next base: position 3,105 of record NZ_DATINC010000007.1, read on the forward strand.
ATCACCGTCGACATGCTGGCGACGTTGGCCTCGATCCAGCCCGGCCGGTCGGTCACCACGGTGGTCGCGGTGACGGCGGGCTCGTTCAGCCGGGTCAGCTCGGCGACCAGGGCGGCCGCCCGGTCGGTGGCCCGGCGCAGCTCGGCGACGACGGCCTGGGCCTGCACCGGGCTGACCGCTGGCGGCTGGGGAGCCAGCGCCTTGGCACTGCGTTCGGCTACCGACCAATCGACCAGGGACGTCATCCCCTCACGGTACCGGCGCGATCAGCGGCAGCCGCACCGCACCAATGCGGCCACCAGGTTGTCCACGGCGATCCGGCTCGGCCCCTCGGACGGGGCTTGGTCGGCCACGAAGCTGAACACCAGCAACCGGCCGTCGGCGTCGGTGAGCAGGCCCGCCATCCCGGACACCCCGGTCAGCGTGCCGGTCTTGGCCCGCACCATGCCGGCCGCGATGGCCGCCGGGCCGCTGAACCGGTCCTCGTCCAGCAGGGTGCCGTCCCAGCCGGCGATCGACAGCCCGCTCAGCAGCGGCCGCAGCCGGCTGTGCTCGGCGCCCAGGCTGGCCAGCAGCGTGCCGGCCAGCGCCGCGGCCGGGATCCGGTCCTGCACCGACAGGCCGCTGCCGTCCACCATGCCGGTGCCGATGTCGATGCCGGCGTCGGCCAGCACCGCCCGGACCGCCTCGGCGGCGCCGGCGAAGCTGGCCGGCCGGTGGGTGGCGATCGCGACCTGCCGGGCCAGCACCTCGGCGATCACGTTGTCCGAGGACCGCATCATCTGCTCGACCAGCACGTCCACCGGGGCCGAGTGCACCTGGCCCAGCACCGCCCCGTCGGGCGGCGCGCTGCCCAGGCTCACGGATGCGCCGCCGAGCGCGTCGGCCAGCGCGTTGCCGGCCGCCAGGTCCGGCTCGGCGGAGCGGATCTCGTCGTCCGCGCGGTCCCGGCCGGCGTCGACCATGGCAGCGGTGATCAGGCTCGCGTAGGCCGACGGGGTGTCCACCGGATCCCAGCCCGGCGCGGCCCCCGGGCCGGTGAACGCCGAGCCGTCCACCACCACCTGCTGGACCTCGACGCCGTGCAGGGCGGTCCGCACCCGGGACGCCAGGTCGGTGATCCGGGCCGCGCCGGCGTAGCGGGGGGCCTGGCCGGCCGGGGCCGCCGACAGCGTCGGGTCGCCGCCGCCGACCAGCACCACGGTGCCGGGCTCCGCACCGGCCACCACCCGGGTGCTGAACCGGTCGGTGGGTGCGTACACGCTCAGCACCGCGGCGGCGGTGAGCAGCTTGGCGGTCGAGGCCGGGGCGACGCTGTCCTGCGAGCGCCGGTCGAACAGCAGCGCTCCGGTGCGGGCGTCGAAGACCTGGCCGGCCACCGAGGAGCCGAGCTCGGGATCGCCGAGCGGGCCCGCCAGTGCCGCGGCCACCCCGGCGGCGGTCGGCACTGGCGGGTTCGCCGCGGGCCGGGACTGCGTCGGGGGCGCGGAGGCGGCCGACAGCAGCGCGGCGACGCCGGGCGGGGCGGCGGTGGGCGACGGGACCCGGACCGGGCGGAAGGACCGGTCGGCCGCGAACTGCCGTCCGGCGCCGACGCCGAAGTAGCCGACCCCGGCCAGCAGCAGCGCCAGGACCAGCAGCGCCAGCGTGACCGGCTTCGTGTTGGGGCGCGCCACGGTAGGCCACAATAAGGCCATCGCGCATCAGCGTGCGGCGGCGCGTCCCGGCAGCTGTACCCGACAGCGGTCCGCACGCGAAAGGAGCCCGGCATGGAAGAGTTCGACGTCCTCATCGAGATTCCCAAGGGCAGCCGCAACAAGTACGAGGTGGACCACGCCAGCGGCCGGATCCGGCTGGACCGAACGCTGTTCACCGCCACCCAGTACCCGGCCGACTACGGCTACATCGAGAACACCCTGGGCGAGGACGGCGACCCGCTGGACGCGCTGGTGCTGGTGCACGGCGACCCGCTGTTCCCCGGCGTGCTGGTGCTGTGCCGGGCGATCGGCATGTTCCGGATGACGGA
>NZ_DATINC010000008.1:0-2208 GCF_035474675.1 Jatrophihabitans sp.
CGCCGGCCCCGGGTCTTGGGCTGGGCGAAGATCGCCAGCGCCTGCTCCAGGGTGACGGTGAACAGCTGCTCCTCCGACTCCAGCGACCGGGAGTCGTTGCCGCGCTTGATGTAGGGCCCGTACCGGCCGTTCTGCGCGGTGATCTCGGCGGCAGAGGCATCCTCGGCGGCGGGATCGACGCCGACCACCCGGGGCAGCGTGAGCAGCCGGGACGCGTCCTCCAGGCTCAACGTGTCCAGCGACATCCCCTGAAACAGCGAGGCGGTCCGCTCGCCGTCGGTGACGTACGGCCCGAACCGGCCGTTGCGCCCGGTGATCTCCCGGCCGGTCGCCGGATCGACCCCGATCGTGTAGTCACCGGACGGGGCGGACAGCAGCTCCTCCACCTTCTCCGGCGTCAGTTCGTCCGGCGGCAGGTCCTCGGGCACCGAGGCGCGCCGCTCGGAGTCCGGACCGCCCTGCTGCACGTACGGCCCGTACCGGCCGACCCGCACCACGGTGTCGGAGTCCGGGCCGAACAGCTGGATGGAGTTCACCCCGCGCGCGTCGATGTCCTCCAGCCGCTCGGCGATCAGCTTCTTCAGCCCGCCCTGTGCCGAGATCCGCCCCTCGTCCGGCCGGCGCTCGCCCTCGGCGGCCCCGAAGTAGAACCGGCGCAGCCAGTCCACCCGCGAGGTGTTGCCGCCGGCGATCGAGTCCAGGTCGTTCTCCACCGAGGCGGTGAAGCCGTAGTCCACCAGCCGGCCGAAGTGCCCCTCCAGCAGCCCCACCACCGCGAAGGCCACCCAGGACGGCACCAGCGCCGAACCCTTCTTCCAGACGTAGCCGCGGTCCTGGATGGTCTGCATGATCGAGGCGTAGGTGGACGGCCGTCCGATGCCCAGCTCCTCCAGCGCCTTGACCAGCGAGGCCTCGGTGTAGCGAGCCGGCGGATTGGTCGAGTGCCCGGTCGGCTCCAGCGCCCGCACCCCGAGCGCGTCGCCCCGGGCCAGCTGCGGCAGCCGCTTCTCGCTGTCGTCCCGGCCGGAGTCGGACGAGCCGGAGGAGTCCTCGTCCATGTCCTCGACGTAGGCGCGCAGGAAGCCGGGGAAGGTGATGGTGCGGCCCGAGGTGGCGAACTCGGCCCGCTCGCCGGTCACCGAGGTGCCGGCCAGCCGGACCGAGACGGTGGTGCCGACCGCGTCGGACATCTGCGAGGCCAGGGTGCGCTGCCAGATCAGCTCGTAGAGCCGGAACTCCTCCGACGACAGCGCCGAGGCCAGCTGGCCCGGGGTGCGGAAGGTGTCGCCGGCCGGCCGGATCGCCTCGTGCGCCTCCTGGGCGTTCTTCACCTTGCGGCTGTAGTGCCGCGGCTCGGCCGGGACGTAGGCGTCGCCGTACAGGTCGCGGGCCTGGGACCGGGCCGCGGTCAGCGCCGTCTCGGACAGGTTCGTCGAGTCGGTACGCATGTAGGTGATGTAGCCGTTCTCGTACAGCCGCTGGGCCACCCGCATGGTGACCTGGGACGACCAGCGGAGCTTGCGGCCGGCCTCCTGCTGCAGCGTCGAGGTCATGAACGGCGGGTAGGGCCGGCGCCGGTACGGCTTCTCCTCGACCCGGGTGACCGCGAAGTCCGCGTCCGCCAGCCGGGCGGCCAGCCCCCGGGCACCGGACTCGTCCAGGTGCAGCACCTCCGAGGAGGCCCGGCCGGTCGCCGGGTCGAAGTCCCGGCCGGTGGCGATCCGCTCGTCGCCGAGGGCGACCAGGGTGGCGCTGAAGGTCGCTGGATTTACAGCATCACCCTTCGGGTGAGCGGTGGGGCTGAAGGTGCCCTCGATATCCCAGTAGTTGGCGGTCCGGAAGGCCATCCGCTGGCGCTCCCGCTCCACCACGATCCGGGTGGCCACCGACTGCACCCGGCCGGCCGACAGCCTCGGCAGCACCTTCTTCCACAGCACCGGCGAGACCTCGTAGCCGTAGAGCCGGTCCAGGATCCGCCGGGTCTCTTGGGCGTCGACCAGGTGGGCGTCGATGTCACGCGGCTCGGCCACCGCGCGGGCGATGGCGGCCGGGGTGATCTCGTGGAACACCATCCGGCGCACCGGCACCGACGGCTTGAGCGTCTGCACCAGGTGCCAGGCGATCGCCTCGCCCTCGCGGTCCTCATCGGTGGCCAGGTACACCTCGTCGGCGTCCTTGACCAGCGCCCTGAGCTTGCTGACCTGCTGC
>NZ_DATINC010000009.1:0-8286 GCF_035474675.1 Jatrophihabitans sp.
CAGCACCGACAGGTTGCTCTCGTCAGCGATCCGCTTGGCCAGCCCGGCCGGGGCCAGCAGGTTGACCACCTCGCCCTCGACCGAGGCGATCACCACCTCGTTCATCATGGCCCACTTGACCTTGCTGCGGTCCCGCAGCGCCGCCATCACCTCCGGCCACAACTGCCGCAGCGCGTTGGAGTCCGGTGCGGACTCGGTCACTACGACGGTCGAGGTCGCGGCTGTCACTACGGCGGTGGGCTCGGGCTCCGCGGCCGGCTGCTCGGCCGGAGCGGTGGATTGCTCGGGTGCCGGCTGCTCGGTACCTGAGCGGTCAGGCTGCTCGATACCGGCCACCGGCTGTTCCGCCTGCGGCGTTGGCTCCGCCTTCGACGGTGTGGGTTTCGCCGTGGGTACCTCAGGTCTTGCCTTGGGTACCTCGGGTTCTGCGGGCTCGGCTTGCCGTTCCGTGGCCCTCGGCCGCGATGGCCGGGCCGCCGGCTGCTCGGTCTCAGCCGCCGGCTGCCCACTCGCCGCAACGGTCGTCACCGAAGCCACGGACGCCACCGATGCCGAAGAAGCCGCCATCCCCTGCCGACGCTCCAGCCGTTCCAGCCGCTGCAGCAGCGCGGCCGAGTCCGCGGCGGCGTCCGGCAGCAGCATCCGGGCCGACAGCAGCTCGAGCATCAACCGGGGCGAGGTGGTGCCCCGCATGTCGGTCAGCGTGGTGTGGGTGATGTCGGCGAACCGGACCAGGCTGGCCAGCCCGATCCGGCGGGCCTGGTCGGCCATCCGGCTCGCCTGGTCGCCGGCGTAGTCGATCAACCCCTTGTCCACCGCGTCGGGCACCGCGTCCAGCACGATCAGGTCCCGGAACCGGTCCAGCAGGTCGGCGGCGAACCGCCGCGGGTCGTGGCCGGCCTCCACTACCCGGTCGATGGTGGCGTACACCCCGGCCGCGTCCCCGACGGCCAGCGAGTCGGTCATGTCGTCGAGCAGGGCCGAGTCGGTGACGCCGAGCAGCCCGACCGCCCGGGCGTAGGTGACCCCTTCGGGCCCGGCGCCGGACAGCAGTTGGTCCAGCACCGACAGCGAGTCGCGGGCCGAGCCGGCACCGGCGCGCACCACCAGCGGGAACACCGTCGGCTCGACCGTCACCGCCTCGGCCTGGCAGATCCGTTCCAGGTGGCCGCGCAGCACTGACGGCGGGATCAGCCGGAACGGGTAGTGGTGGGTGCGGGACCGGATCGTCTGCAGCACCTTGTCGGGCTCGGTGGTGGCGAAGATGAACACCAGGAACTCCGGTGGCTCCTCGACCAGCTTGAGCAGCGCGTTGAAGCCCTGGGTGGTGACCATGTGGGCCTCGTCGATGATGTAGACCTTGTAGCGGTCGCGCACCGGTGCGTAGTAGGCCCGCTCCCGCAGGTCCCGGGCGTCCTCCACACCACCGTGGCTGGCCGCGTCGATCTCGATCACGTCGATGGAGCCGGGGCCGTTGGGGGCCAGCTCCACGCAGGACTGGCACACCCCGCACGGGGTGGCCGTCGGGCCCTGCTCGCAGTTCAGCGACCGGGCCAGGATCCGGGCGCTGGAGGTCTTGCCGCAGCCCCGGGGACCGGAGAACAGGTATGCGTGGTTGATCCGGCCGGCCGTCAACGCCTGGATCAGTGGAGCGGTGACGTGCTCCTGCCCGATCACCTCGGAGAAGTCGGCAGAGCGGTACTTCCGATATAGCGCCAATGCCACCGGGTCACCCTACCGTCAGCCGCCGGGCGCCGGTTCCGTCCCCGCGGTGCCCGACTACTCCGCTTCGTTCCTCAGCTCCGCGTGCCCGCCTGCTGCTCGGTAATCGCCCCGCAGGCCACCCCGCGCGCCAGGTAGTCGGTCAGCGCCCGGACGGTGGCCGGCTCGTCGGCGATGCCGGTCTCCAGCCGCTGCCGGTAGGCGGCCAGCCGGGCCTGTGCGGCGGCCAGCCCGTCGGTGAAGAACCGGAAGGTGGCGGCGTACCGGCTGGGCAGCTGGGCCGGGTGCAGGTCCCAGCCCTGGTAGAAACCGCGCTCCAGCGAGCGCCGCACCAGGTCGGCGTGCAGCCGCCAGGCGGCCCGGACGGCGGCGGTGTCGCCCACCGGCAGCACGTTGGTCGAGCCGTCGGACACCGGGACGCCGGTCTCGGCCGCGGCCACCTGCAGCACCGCCTTGGCGTGGTCGGCGGCCGGGTGGTCCAGCGACTGGAAGGCGGCGGCGATACCCAGCGAGGCGCTGTAGTCATAGGTGCCGTAGTGCAGGCCGGCGCACCGGCCGGCCGCGGCGGTGAGCATCGGAGCCACCAGCGCGGTGCCGTCCGGGCCGAGGACGGCCTGCGGGGTCTCCACCTGGATCTCGAACCGCAGCTGCCCGGCGGCCAAGCCCAGCCGGTCCTCCAGCACGGCGCAGCTTTCGGCCATCGCCTGCACCTGGAGCACCGAGGTGACCTTGGGCAGGGTGATCCGGAAGCCGGCCGGCAACGCGGTCCGGCCGAGCAGGGTGTCCAGGAACAGCACCAGGGTGGCCAGCCCGCGGCGGCGGACCGCCGGTTCCAGGGACTTGATCCGCAGGCCGGTGAACGGCGGCGCTGAACCGGTGGCCAGCAGCTCGGCCAGCGCGGTGGCCGCCGCGACCGCAGCCGCGTCCTCCGCCTCGTCCGGGCGGATGCCGTAGCCGTCCTCGAAGTCGATCCGCAGGTCCTCGATCGGTTCTCGCTCCAGCTTGGCGCGCACCGCACGGTGCTCGGGCTCGTCGAAACCGGGCAGCGGGCCGTGCTCGGCCAGCGCCTGCAGGGCCGCCTCGCCCCACTGCCGCGGGGTGGCGGCGGAGAACCGATCGGCCGGGACATAGGCGGTGTGCACCGGCTGCCGGGCCGCGGACGGCCCCGGGTAGCGGCGGGCCCGCTCGGCGTCGTCGCCGGCCAGCAGTGCCTCGGCCCGACCGGCGAGCTCGGCGACCAGCCGGGGATCGGCGGACGGGCTCATCAGTCGAACAGCTCGTCGGCGGCGATGCCGGCCGCGAGCGGGCCGGGCAACAGGGCGAGCCAGCGGCGGCCGAGCTCAGCGCGCGCCTCGGCGGTGAGCTCGCCGAACAGCCGCAGCCGGGAGATGCCGCCGTCCGGGTAGACGTCCAGGCGCACCCGGCGCACCGGCGCGGACGAGCCGATCTTGAACCGGTGCTCGGTGTCGGGCAGCAGCTCGGTGCGCGGCAGCAGCTCCGCGCCGGTGTCGAGGTCGGAGAGCCGGGCCGCCCCGGGGGCGTTGCCGACGAACCGGGAGGTGTCGATCACCACCGAGTGCAGCACCCCGGCGCCGGCCAGGCCCACGTCGAGCCAGTCGTTGCCGTCGTCGCGGCGGCGGGCGTTCTCCCAGCCGTCCGACATCACCGCCGACCGGCCAGGAGCCAGCACGTTGGCCGGGGCCGAGTAGAACCGGTTGCTGCAGCCGATGATCCGGCCGCCGTGCACGGTGGCCGCCAGGTCCACCCGGCCGCCCAGGAACCGCGGGTCGGCGACCGGCTCGCCGTGCACCCGCAGCCGCGCCACGCCACCGTCGGGGTAGATCCGCAACCGGACGTGGCTGCTCAGCCGGTCGGCGGCGAACACCGCGAAGGCGTTCTCGGTGTCGCCGGCGAGCTCGGAGCGGGCCAGCAGCGGGGTCCAGTCGGTGGCCCGCAGCTGGTCGGCCGGCGGGTAGCCGAGCAGCGTGGCGCCCTCCACCGAGGCGTACGGCGGGTAGTTGCCGGTGAAGTGGCTGGTGTCGATCAGCACCCCCCGGACGATGCCGGGCACCGCCAGCCGGACGATCACCTCGTCCGCAGGATGGGCCGCGAGCCGGCCGGGATCGTCGCGCCGGCGCCGGGTCTCCCAGCCGTCGTAGACCTTGCCGCGGGCGTCGAAGGCGGCCGGGTCGTGGCCCGCCGGCCCGGGATTGATCAGGTTGTGCGCGCTGGCGAAGAAGTCGTCGTTGCTCCACACCACGCCGGCGCCGAGGGCCCGGCCGGCGAGGTCGGGCAGGGCGCGGAACTCGGCCGGATGGGCGCTCACCGGGTGCTCGCGCTCATCGGGTGCCCGCCCGGCGCTCGCCCCGACGCAGCAACCGACCCAGCGGGACGCGCCCGTCGATCGGCCGGCCGGCCAGCCAGGTCTGTCGCACCACGCCGCGCAGCCTAACCCCGGCGTACGGCGTAACCGGGTTGCGGTGCAGCAGCCGGGCCGGGTCCACCTCGAAGCTCTCCTCCGGGGCGAAGACGGCGAAGTCGGCGTCATAGCCAGCCGTGATCGCGCCCTTGCCGGCCAGCCCGGCCAGCCGGGCCGGCGCCGCGGCCATCCAGCCGGCCAGCTCGGCGAGGCTGTGACCGCGACTGCTGGCTTGCGTCCAGGTGACCGGCAGCGACAGCTGCACCGAGGCGATGCCGCCCCACGCGGCGCCGAAGTCCCCGGTGTCCAGCCGCTTGAGCTCGGCGGTGCACGGTGAGTGGTCGGACACCACGCAGTCGATCAGGCCGTCGGCCAGCGCCTGCCACAGCCGCTCCCGGTTGGCGTCGTCCCGGATCGGCGGGCAGCACTTGAACTGGGTCGCCCCGTCCGGCACCTGCTCGGCGGCCAGGGACAGGTAGTGCGGGCAGGTCTCCACCGTGACCGGCAGCCCCTCGGCGCGGGCGGCGGCGAGCTGCGGCAGCGCGGCGGCGCTGGACAGGTGCACCAGGTGCGCCCGGCAGCCGGTCTCGCGCACCGCGTCCAGCAGCCAGCCGATCGCTTCGGTCTCGGCGGAGTCCGGCCGGGACGCCAGGAAGTCCTGGTAGCTGGGCCCGCCGGGCCGGGCGGAGGTGGCGATCACCGCCGGGTCCTCGGCGTGGGCGATCAGCAGCCCGTCGAAGCCGGCGATCACCGCCATCGCCGAACGCAGGCCGGCCCGGTCCAGCGGCGGGAATTCCGGCACCCCGGAGTCCAGCAGGAAGCACTTGAAGCCGGCCACCCCGGCATCGTGGAGATCGCGCAGCTCGCCGCCGGATCCAGCGCAGTTGGCCGGCACCGCGCCGCCCCAGAAGGCCACGTCCACGTGCACCCGGCCCGCGGCGGCCTGCTGCTTGGCCCGCAGCGCCGGCAGGTCCACCGTCGGCGGGATGCTGTTGAGCGGCATGTCGACCAGCGTGGTGATGCCGCCGGCCGCGGCCGCCGCGGTAGCGGTGGCGAAGCCCTCCCATTCCGTCCGGCCGGGTTCGTTGACGTGCACATGCGAGTCCACCAGGCCGGGCAGCAGCACGCAGTCGTCGTCGATGCGCACCTCGGCGCTGCCGTCGGACGGCGGACCAGCCGGTGCGTCGAACTCCTCGACCGAGACGATCCGGCCACCGCTGACCCGCACCGCACCGGGCCGCTCACCGGCCGGGGTGACGATCCGGCGGGCCCGCACCAGCACGTCGTCGGTCACCGCCTCCTCCAATCGGTCACCGCCTCATCCAACACGTCCGGCCGGCCAATCCGAGCCCTTTTCGGTGCCCTCGCGCTAGGTTGGGGCGAGAGGGGTGGTGGTGCGGTGTGGACCCGGCACAGGTCGGCCCGATACCGGTAGCCGAGTTCGACTCGGCCCCGGCCGCCGACGCCGCCGCCGAGTTGATGCCGTGCTGCACCAGCCGGCGCTGGATCTCCGGGCTGGTCAGCGGCCGCCCGTACGCCCGGCTGGACCGGCTCACCACCGCCTCGGACGCCCTGCTGGCCACGCTGGACTGGTCCGAGCTGGCGGCGGTGCTGGCCAGCCATCCCCGGATCGGCGAACGCGCCACGTCCGACAGCCGTTCTGACAGCTGGTCCCGGCAGGAGCAGGCCGGCACCGCCGGCGCCGCCGAGCAGGTGCGCCGGGACCTGACCGCCGCGAACCTCGCCTACGAGCAGCGATTCGGCCACGTCTTCCTGATCTGCGCCACCGGCCTGTCCGCCGAGACGATGCTGGCCGCGCTGCGGTTCCGGTTGCGCAACGACCCGATCGCCGAACGCGAGGTGGTCCGCGGCGAGCTGGTCAAGATCGTCCGGCTGCGGCTGGCCAAGGCGTTCCGATGAGCCTGTCCACCCACGTGCTGGACGCGGTGCGCGGCCGTCCGGCGTCGGGCCTGCCGGTGCGGCTGGAGCAGCACGTCGGCGACGGCTGGACGCTGCTGACCGAGCGGGTCACCGGGCCGGACGGCCGGATCGCCGACCTGTCCACCGGGCTCGCGGCCGGCAGCTACCGGCTGGTCTTCGACACCGGCAGCTACCTGGGGCCGGAGGCGTTCTACCCCGAGGTGGTGGTCAGCTTCCGGGCCACCGGGGCCGGCCAGCACTACCACGTGCCGTTGCTGCTCAGCCCGTTCGCCTACTCGACCTACCGGGGCAGCTGATGGCGGGTTCGGGCTGATGGCGATCCTCGGCGACAACCGGTACGGCAAGGCCGAGGTCCGGGTGGTGCGCGTCGACCGGAGCTCCGAGCCGCACACCTTGTCGGACTGGAACGTCTCGGTGAGCCTGGCCGGCGACATGCGCGAGGTGCATCTGTCCGGCGCCAACGACCGGGTGCTGCCCACCGACACCCAGAAGAACACCGTCTACGCGCTGGCCCAGCAGCTCGGCGCGGTCGAGCCCGAGGTGTTCGCATTAACGCTGGCCCGGCACTTCGTGGACCGCCAGGCCGGCATCTCCCGGGCTCGGGTGCAGCTGCACAGCTACGGCTGGACGGCGGTCGGGCCGCACTCACTCGTCCGGTCCGGGGCCGAGGTCCGCACCGTCACCGTGCTGCACGACGAGCAGTCCGGCAGCTGGGTGGTCGGCGGGCTGCGCGAGCTGACCCTGCTCAACACCACCGACTCGGAGTTCTGGGGCTTCGCCCGGGACGAGTTCACCACGCTGGCCGAGACCACCGACCGGATACTCGCCACCAGCGTGGAGGCCCGCTGGCGGTTCCGGAATGCCGACTGCAACTGGGCGGCGGCCTATGCGCGGGCCCGGCAGGCGCTGGTGGACGCCTTCGTAAGCACCTACAGCTACTCGCTGCAGCAGACCCTCTACGCGATGGGTTGCCGGGTGCTGGCCGAGGTGCCCGAGGCCTGCGAGGTCCGGCTGGCGCTGCCGAACAAGCACCACTTCCTGGTGGACCTCCAGCCCTTCGGGCAGCCCAACGACAACGAGGTCTACCTCGCCGCCGACCGGCCGTACGGGCTGATCGAGGGCCAGGTGCTGGCCGACGACGCGCCGGACGCCGGGCCCGCCTGGCCCTGAGAGAACCGCGGATCCGCGTAACGCCCGAGCACCGCGCATTTCCGATCCTGCCCGGCTATCGTGCCCTGAACGGAAGGGAGTGGCGGGTGGACTTCCTGCGACCGGGTTCGTGGCCGGACGCGCTGGCGGCCAAGGCCGAGCAGCCGGCTGCCGCGCCGCTGGCCGGCGGCACCGACCTGATGGTCGAGATCAACTTCGACCGCCGCCGGCCCGAGGCGCTGCTGGACCTGAACCCGGTCGGCGAGCTGGCCGAGTGGGCCTCCGACGGCGAGCAGCTGGTGCTCGGCGCCACCCTGCCGTACGCCCGGGTGATCACCGAGCTGGGCGACCGGCTGCCCGGCCTGGCGATGGCATCGCGCACCATCGGCTCCCCGCAGATCCGCAACCGCGGCTCGATCGGCGGCAACCTCGGCTCGGCCTCGCCGGCCGGCGACAGCCATCCGGTGCTGCTGGCCCTGAACGCCACGGTCGAGGTGGCCTCGGTGCGGGGCAGTCGGGACATTCCGGTGGACGAGTTCTACCTCGGGCCGAAGCGCTCCGCGCTGGCACCGGACGAGCTGATCCGCGCCGTGCGGATCCCGCCCGGCGCCGGACCCTGCCAGTTCGCCAAGGTCGGCACCCGCAATGCGATGGTGATCGCGGTCTGCTCGTTCGCGGTTGCCCTGCACCCGGCGCCGGGATCGGTGCGGACCGGCATCGGTTCGGCCGCTCCCACCCCGGTGCGGGCTTTGGAGGCCGAGACGTTCCTGGCCGGCGAGCTGGGCGCGGGCGGGCTGTGGGAGTCCCGCGCCGAGCTGCCGGACGGGCTGGCCGCCCGGTTCGGCGAGCTGGTGGCCGCGGCCGCCGCGCCCATCGACGACCTGCGGGGCACCGCGCGCTACCGCCGGCACGCGCTGGCGGTGCTGGCCCGGCGCACCCTGGGCTGGGCCTGGCAGGAGTACCGGTCATGCGCCTGAACACCACGGTCAACGGCGAGGCCCGCCAGGTCGACGACGTCTGGGAGGGCGAGAGCCTGCTGTACGTGCTGCGCGAGC
>NZ_DATINC010000010.1:0-88704 GCF_035474675.1 Jatrophihabitans sp.
GCCCGCGAAGCCGCCGTCACCGGGTTCGAGACCCTCGTGGCTCAGCCGGGCTCCTGCGCGGCTGACGTTCAGCACACCGGGCAGCGCCTTGGGGTGGACCTTGCCCTGCAACCGGTCGAAGAGCTGGTCGGGCCAGCGCAGGTTGCTGTTGACCGCGATGCCGTTGCCGTCGCCGAGCGAGTCGCCGAACACGATCACCGAGCCCGCCGCCTTGTCGCGGAGCACGTCGACGCCGGACAGGAAGAACCAGCAGCAGGTGCGCGTGATGGTGAAACCGGAGCCGCTGACGTCATTGGCGAGGTCGGTCGAGCCGACGAAGTTGGTCTGCTGGGACTGGCCGTGGAAGGTGGTCGGGCCGGTCGGGGTCGGGAAGTACACCGTGACCACCAGGTCCTGCTCGTTGCCGACCGCCAGGTCGACCGGGTCGCTGAGCAGCTCGGCACCCTTGTTCATCACCGCCGACGGCTGGCCGCCGAAGCTCAGCTGGTGCAGGGACGCGGCGTCGATGTCGGCCTGGGTTGCGGTGCTCGTGTCGGGCTTGGCCACCGTGGCGTGCCCGACGGTCACCGCCTGGTCGCCGTCCTCGTTGGACAGCTTGATCCGGACCTGGCTGCCGCTGACCGTGGTGTGCACGATCAGCCGGACCGACTGGTTGGTGAACCCGGTGTTGGTCGAACCGGCGGAGTTGCCGTGGGTGACCGCGGCCATCCAGGTACCGGCCCACTGCCGGCCGTGCACGGGTTGCGGCGTGGCCGCCGACGGTGAGCTGGCCGCGGCCAGGCCACCGGATCCGGTGAACAAAAACGCCGACCCGAGCAGAGCCAGCGCACCGGTGACTGCGGTGCCTTTCGCTTTTGACGAAATTCCAGACATTCGAGGTGAACCTCCATACGGCGCAGCGCTCGAACCCCCGGATTGTTGGAACTGTCAGCGGCGCCTGGTCAATGGGAACGAAAGGTAGTACCGCCGAACTTCGGCAGTCAAGGGAGTGTTAAAGAAGTTTTTCCCGTCTTTCGGTCGTAACGGATGGCATTTCTCGTAGAGTGCGAACCACAAACCGGGATTCTGGAGGTGCCGTGCAGCCCCGATCCGGCAACCGGGCCAGTTACGTGCATGGTGCCCTGGAACTCTTCGAGGAGCTGGCCGACCTCGAGGCCATCGTCGGCGGCGGCCGGCGGCTGACGTACCGCCAGCTGCGGCAGGACGTGCTCGACCTCGCCGCTGCGCTGGCCGATCACGGAGTGCGATCGGGCAGCGCGGTCCTGGTGATGATGAGCAATTCCGTCTCGGGACCCGTCCTGCAGTTGGCCCTGCACCTGCTGGGCTGCCGCTCGATGTGGATCGCCTCGGTGACTGCCCGCCGCGAGATAATGCAGTTCGCCGAACTGGCCGCTCCCGACGTGTTCGTCTACGACCCTGCCGCCCCGAACCAGCTCGGAGGCGAGATCAGCGCGGCGCTGCCCGGGATTCCGGTGCTGTGCATGGGCGCAGGCGGCGCCGGCCCGGACCTGACCGCTCCGCGGCCGCCGGGCGCGCCGGCCTGGTCGCTGGACACCCCGACCGCGGAGCCGGAGTCGTTCCTGCAGACCAGCGGCACCACCGGAACGCCCAAGCTGGTGCACCACAAGCACGGCTTCTACGCCCAGATCCTCGAACTGGGACGGCAGTTCCGGGCCGCCGGCTTCCCGGTGCTGCGGCACCTGTCGCACTCGCCGATGTGGCTGGCCAGCGGCCAGATGACCGGCCTGTTCAACCTGTTCACCGGCGGCGTGCTGTTCCTGCGGGAGGACTGGGACCCGGCGGCGTTCCTGCGGGTGGTCGAGGCCGAACGGCTCAACTCGACATTCCTGACCCCGCCGATGCTCTACGAGGTGCTGGACCACCCGGACTGCGAAACAGCCGATTTCTCCAGCATGTTCATGTTCAACGTGGGCGCCGGGCCCGCCTCACCCGCCCGGCTCCGGCAGGCCATCGCGCGGTTCGGGCCGGTGCTGCGCATCGTGTACGGCCTCAGCGAGGCGGTGGTGATCACCGCACTGCCCAACCTGACCGACGACCCCGAGCACCCGGAACGGCTGCGCTCGTGCGGCACGCCCTTCGGCGACGTCCGGATCCAGATCCGCGACACCGCCGAGCTCGCCCGACCGACCGGCACCGAACCACCGGTACCCACCGGGCAGACCGGCGAGGTGTGGGTGCACAGCAGGCTCAGCTTCTCCGGGTACTTCGGCCAGCCCGAGCTCACCGCCGCGACCATCGTCGAGGGCTGGGTACGCACCCGCGACCTCGGCTACCTCGACGACGACGGCTACCTGTACCTGGTGGACCGGGTGCACGACATGATCGTCACCACCCGGCGCAACTGGGCGATCTTCTGCCGCCCGATCGAGGACGCGCTGGCCGAGCATCCCGAGGTACGCGCGGCGGCGGTGATCGGCGTGCCCGACGAGATCGTGGGTGAGGTACCGCACGCCTTCGTGGTGACCACCGAGGGCGCCCGGGTCAACGAGGCGGAGCTGATCGAGCTGGTCGGTGAGACGCTGAACGAGATGTGGGCGCCGCACTCGGTGGAGTTCGTGGCGGCGCTGCCGCGCAACCGCTCGGCGAAGGTGGACAAGCAGGCGCTGCGGGCGGCCTGGGCGGCGCGGGCGAGCCAGCCGGCCGGGGCAGAGCCGGCCGGCGCCGCGAGCGGGCCTGCGTGAGCCCGCGGGCCAGGTATCTCGCCCTGCTCGGCGCGGACATCGGGTCCACGCTGGGCAGCCAGATCTCGCTGGTCGCCATTCCCTGGCTGGTGCTGACCACCACCGGCAGCGCGGCCGACATGGGCCTGGTGGCCGCCACCGAGATGATCCCGTACCTGCTGTCCAGCATGCTGCTCACCCCGGTCGCCGACCGGCTGGGCCTGCGCACCAGCTCGGTGCTCTGCGACCTCGGCAGCGCGCTGGCGGTCGGCTGCATCGCGGCCTTCCATCAGGGCGGGCTGGCGTTGCTGCTGGTGCTGGTGGCCCTCGCCGGCGCGCTGCGCGGCGTCGGGGACCGGGTCAAGCACGTGCTGCTGCGCCCCGCGGGGCAGGCGGCGGGCTACTCGGCGATCCGGATGACCTCCACCTACGAGGGGCTGAGCCGGCTCGCCGCGCTGCTCGGCGCCCCGCTGGGCGGCCTGCTGATCGCGGGGTTCGGCGCCCGCGGCGCGGTGTGGCTGGACGCGGCCTCGTTCGCCGGATGCGCGGTGGTGGTGGCTGTGGTGGTGCGGGCGGCCCAGGCCGGTACCGCCACCCGGCAGGCCCCGGCCGAGCCGTACCTGACCGCCCTGCGGGGCGGCTTCCGGTACCTGCGCGAGGACCGGACGCTGGCCCGGATGGTGCGGGTGGTGTTCGCGCTCAACGTCTTCGCCACCGCGGCGACGGCGGTCTTCATCCCGGTGTGGGCCCGGGACGTGCTGCACTCCCCCCAGGGCCTGGGCCTGGCACTGGGCGCCTATGCCGGCGGCGCCCTGGGCGGCACCCTGCTGTTTACCCTGCTGGCCGACCGGCTGCCGCAGTACCCGGTGTTCGTGATCGGCGGCCTGGTCAGCTGCCTGCCCCGGCTGCTGGTGCTCGCGCTGAGCGACAACCTGCTGGTGGTGGTCGCGGTGAACGTGCTGGCCGGGCTGGGCATCGCCTCGGTGAACCCGATCCTGGGCGCGGCGCTCTACCAGCGGGTGCCGGACGCCCTGCAGACCCGGGTGATCGGCCTGTGCGGAACGGTGTGTTTCACCGGAGTGCCGATCGGCGCGCTGGCCGCCGGCTGGGCGGTCAGCCGGCTCGGGCTGCACACCGCCCTGCTGGCCGCGGTGCTGGTCTGCGTGGCGGTGCTGGCCGGACCGCTGGCGGCCCAGCGGCGGGCCAGGCTCGACCTGTCGGTGAGCCGGGCATGATCGCCGGCGAGCGGGCCGGCCATTCCGGCGAGCGGGCCGGCCATTCCGACGACCGCGCGGCCGAGCTCGCCGATCCGGACTGCCTGGCGGCCGACGAGGCCGGGGCGTTGCTGACCGGCCATCCGTGGCGGCGGCTGGTGGTGCTCGGCGACAGCGTCGCGCACGGCCCGTTCTTCCCGGTGCCGGGCTTCACCCCATTGCGGTGGAGCGATCGGGTGGCCGCCGAGCTGCGGGCGAGCGCGCCGGACCTGGACTACCGCAACCTCGGGGTGGACGGCCTGCTGACCCGCGAGGTGCGGGCCGGGCAGCTGGAGCCGGCCCTGGCGTTCCGGCCGGATCTGGCGCTGGTGGTGTGCGGCGGCAACGACGCGTTCCGTCCGAACTTTGCCGAGCAGGCCGAGGCGGTCGCCGCGGAGCTGACCGCGATGCTGGCCGAGCTGCGCGCGGCCGGGGCGCAGCCGGTCATCATCGGCATCTTCGACGTCTCGCACAGCCCGTTCCTGCCCGACCGGTACCGGCTGTCGCTCCGGCGCCGGCTGGGGTTGCTGGCCGAGCAACTGCGCACCGTCGCCGGCCGCTCGGGCTGCGTGCACGTGGACCTGAGCCGGCATCCCCGCTCGGCCGACCCGGAGCTTTACGCGCCGGACGGCAAGCACGGCAACGCCCGCAGCGACGCCATCGCCGCGGCCGAGGTGGTCCGGGCACTGGGCGCCTGGCGCAAGACTGCGGACAGCCGGAGCGCGCCACTATGACTGGTACGGCGACCGGTCGTCGATCCCGTCAAGTCCGATGTGCGAATTAACGTAGGAGCCGCGCTATATATTCAGGCGGTCGTGACCGGACCAATGGCGATCGCGGCCCTAGTCTGGGGTTTGGCAGGCATCGAGGGCAGGGAGGAGAAGCGGCGCCATGGCCAACCGGGTGAGCGTCGCTCCCGAACTGCTGGTGTGGGCCCGCAAGCGTTCGGGTCGTCAGGTGAGCGACTTCGCCAAACGCTTTCCGAAGCTCGAGCAGTGGGAAAGCGGTGCCCTCGCACCCACGATGCGGCAACTGGAGAACTACGCCAAGGCCACGCATACCCCGATCGGCTTCTTCTTCCTGCATGAGCCGCCTGTCGAAGAGGTGCCGCTACCGGACTTCCGGACGTTCGGTGACGAGCATGTGCTGACGCCGACGCCCGACCTGCTCGACACGGTGTATGCCTGCGAGCTACGTCAGGACTGGTACCGCGACTTCGCCCAGGAGCGAGGTTACGACGAGGTCGGGCTGGTCGGCAGTTTCAGCGTCAGCGACGATCCCGAAGTCGCCGCCGGAACCTTGCGGGACCTCCTCGGCTTCGGGCTGGCTCGTCGAGCCGACTTCAGGACGTGGAGTGATGCGCTGAACGGTCTCCGCGACCACGCGGAAGACGCCGGCGTACTGGTCATGATCAACGGTGTCGTCGGCAGCGATACTCATCGCAAGCTGAATCCGAAGGAATTCCGGGGCTTTGCACTGGCTGACAAGCTGGCGCCGGTGGTGTTCGTCAACGGTGCCGATACCAAAGCAGCGCAAATCTTCACGTTGGCTCACGAACTGGCCCACCTGGCACTAGGTGGCTCGGCCCTGTCGCGTCCTGATCTCGCCGACTTGGACATGGGCTCGGGGGTGGAGGCGTGGTGCAATCGAGCGGCCGCCGAGTTGTTGGTGCCACGAGCCTCGATCGCCCAGGAGTACACCGAAGGGCCCGACCTCACGGCAGAGCTGGACCGGCTGGCGAAGTTGTACAAGGTGAGCACCCTAGTTGTGCTTCGCCGGATCTATGACGCGGGTTTGATGCCCTGGTCGGTGTACCGAAGTGCGTACCAGGACGAGCTCGCACGGGTGCTGGAACTGGCCACCAGCGGCAGTAGCGGCGGGAACTTCTACAACACCGAGCCGATTCGCGTCAGCCGGACCTTCGCCCGGGCGTTGGTGACCGATACGAACGAAGGCAGGACGCTGCACCGGGACGCATTCCGCCTGCTGGGCTTCAAGAAGTTCTCGACGTTCGAGGAACTGAGCCAGCGCCTCGGGGCCGCTTGATGTACTTGCTTGACGCGAACGTACTGATCGACGCCAAGAACCGGTACTTCGCCTTCGACATCGTGCCTGCCTTCTGGGACTGGTTGGCCGCACAGCACTCAGCGGGCAAGGTATTCATCGTTCAGGCGGTGCACGACGAGATCGTCAGCGGCGGAGACGAGTTGGCGAACTGGGTCAAGGCGCAGCCTGCCTCGTTCAGCTTGGCACCCACAGCCGCGGACGCAGCGTCGCTCACTTCAGTGAGCGCGTGGGCTAACGGCAGTGGTTTCAAGGCGGCGGCGGTGTCGGACTTCCTCCAGGCGGCTGATTACTTCATCGTCGCCCAGGCGTTGACGCTCGGCTTTGCAGTGGTGACTCTCGAGAAGCCCGACCCCCTCTCCAAGAAGCGGATCAAGATTCCCGACGCCTGCGCCGCGGTCGGAGTCACCTGGATCACGCCGTTTGAGATGCTGCGAGCCGAAGGTGCGAAGTTCGCCTAGCTAGCCCTCGACCAGGGCGAACCCGTCGACCAGCGCGCCGAAGGCCACGTTCAGCACGGAGCCGCCGCCCGGGAAGCCTATCCGCGTCTCGCCGCCGCACTGCTCGCCGCCGAACTGGTACGGGCCGAAGCAGCACGGCACGCCCTGGGAGACCACCTCTCCGGTAGCCATGTTGACGAAGTCCATCGGCAACAGATCGCCCACGACGAGTTCCTGCAGCAGGAAGGCGCCACCGGCCGCGGCCCGCTCGAGTGCGGCGCGCCACTCCTCCGGGGTGGCGTCCGGGCCGAGCAGCACGTCCCGGCCGTTGGTGCCGTCGCTCGGCTTGAGCACCAGCTCGCTCCGGCGGGCAACCGCGTCGGGCACCTGGTCGGCGGTGAGCAGCGCCGTGGCCGGGATGTGCGCCCGGACCAGGTCGCGGTCGGCCTCGGAAAGCTGCGGCAGGTCCTCCCACAGCCATGCCAGGGTGAGCTTGTTGGTGAGCAGCCAGGTCGTCGCCGAGGTGAAGCACCGCACGGTGCCGGCCCGGACCACCCGTTCCAGGGCATCCACGCCGGGACCGGGCGGTGGGATGTCGGGTACGAACATCCGCAGCACGGTGCGGAACGGCTGGCCGTCCACCAGTAGCCGGTCCTGCTCGTCGGCGTCCAGCCAGTCCAGCCAGTACGGAACGAGCTCGAATCCGGCCAGTGCTGCCCGGTCCCTGACCGGCTTCAGGAAGTTCAGGAACTCGCGCTGGTCGGCCGGGCCGGCGTGGCCGACGCTCCAGTCCGACACCATCACCACCCGGCGGTCCTCGGCCGGCCCCAGCCACCGCGCCACCGTCCGCAGCCGGCCGTCCACCGCCGACGGCGGCCGGTAGATGCCGGCCGCCTCACTGATCCCCTCGGCGCGGTACACCGCGTCGAAGTTGGCCGCCAGGTTGTCCGAGTCGAAGGCGCCGCCCAGCGCCCCGTCGATGTTGAACTCGACGAACTTGGGCACCCCGCCGCTGAACAGCACGTCCGGTCGGCTGGAGACCAGCAGCTCGGAGGTCAGCGGCTCGTCGTCGTCGAGCAGCCGGATCCGGCCGGCGGGCACGCCCAGCGCCCGGCGCAGCTCACCGGCGGTGCCGGCCCGGCGCCGGCAGGCCTCGAGGATCAGCTCGGCGATCCGCACCGACACCTCGTGCAGCGCGGTGAACATCGACGAGGTCATGATCACCGGCCGCAGCGGCCGCCAGGTCTGGTTGTAGCTCGGCACGTTCTGGTGCACTTCGCGCCAGTGCCGCACCCCGCAGGCCACGATCTGCTCGCGCACCGGCTCCGGCAGCGTCTCCCAGCCGGTCTCGGTGCTGCCCCACCGAAAAGTGGTCGATGCGCTCATGACCGCCACAGGGTCGGGCAGTACACCGGGTCGGAGTAGTCGGGGTAGCCCTCGGCGGTCCGCCGGACCAGGCTGTCGTGGTTGTAGCCGGCCAGCGCCCCGGTGGACAGCCCGAACTCCCGGAAGGCGTTGTCGCCGTCCTGCAGGTGCAGCGAGATCGCCCGGCGCGGCCGGCCGCTCAGGTTCGCGCCGCTGCCGTGGTAGGTGCGGCAGTGGTGGAAGCTCATGTGGCCCTTGGGAATCTCCATCGGGATCCTGACCACCTCGGCGCCGTTGTGGGCGGCGTTCTCGGCCAGCATCACGTCCAGCTGGGACTTGTCCCGCTCGGCGAAGTGCCGCACCGTGCTGTCGTCGGTGCCGATCTCCTCCCAGCGGTTGCTGCCGTCGACCATGGTGATGGTGCCCATCTCCACCCCGCAGTCGTGGAACGGGATGAACGCGGTGAGCATCTTCTCCGAGCTGCAGCAGGACCAGTAGTGCTTGTCGAAGTGCCAGGGCACCACGTTGGTCGGCTCGGAGGCCACCGGCGGCTTGTAGATCATGGTGGACTGGAAGATCCGGATCTCCTCGGCCTGGGCGAGCCGGGCGGCAACCGCGCCGACCAGCGGCTTGCGCAGGATCGCGGCGATCGCGTCGCTCTCGTAGTGCACGTAGTCGTTGTGCCGCTGCACCTGCCCGTGCTGGGGTTCCCAGTAGGCGAGCTTGGCCGGCCGGTTGGGCAACCGGCGGTCCCGGGCGCCGTCGTAGTAGTCGTCGCTGGCGGCCACCAGGGCGTCGATCTCGGCGTCGGAGAAGAGCTTGCCGGACAGGTACCAGCCGTGCTCGGCGTAGAAGCGGACGTCGGCGTCGGAGGGCAGCAGCGCCTCCTCCTCGGCGGTGAGGCGGAACTCGGTGCTGGTCGTCGTCATCGTCACACTTCCATGGGTTCGGGGTCGGGATCGGCGGCCATCGGGGTGGGTGCGTGCACCATCTCACGTTCCTTTGCCTCGTACAGGGCGCGGATGTTCCCGCTGCCGAAGGTGCGGGCACCGCGGCGCTCGATGACCTCGAGGAACAGCGTGCGCCGGACGTGGGTGGACTCGGTGAAGATCTGCAGCAGCTGGCCCCAGTGGTCGCGGTCGACCAGGATGCCCAGCCGGGCCAGATCCGCCACCGACGCGTCCACATGGCCGACCCGCTGCTCCAGGGTGCGGTAGTAGGCGTCCGGGGTGGACAGGAAGCGCACCCCGCGGGCGCCGAGGTGGTCCACCGCCGAGACGATGTCGTCGGTGATCAGCGCGATGTGCTGCACCCCGGCCCCGGCGTGCCACTGCAGGAAGTCGTCGATCTGGCCGGGCCGCCGCTCGACGTCCGGCTCGATCAGGGTGAAGGTCACCCCGCCGGACGGGCTCTGCACCACTACCGAGTTCATGCCCTGGCCGGCCACCTCGATGTACTCGGTGAAGATCTCGGCGAAGCCGTAGACCTCCTGGTAGAAGTCCGAAGTGGCCTGCAGCTTGCCGGCCGGCACGCAGATGGCCAGGTGGTCGATCCGGGAGAACATCGGGTGCTCGTTCGGCTCCCGCTCCAGCATCTCGATCGGCCCGGGCAGGAAGCTGTCGCCCTCGCGCTGCACCAGCCGGTGCACCACGTCGCCGAACCCGCCGACGTCGGCGAAGGTTACCGAGGAGGTGCCGTCGGTGAACGAGCGCGGCGGCGACACCGGGGCCGCGCCGCGGCTGACCAGTTCGGCGAAGCACTCCGCCACGTCGTCGACCCGCATCGCCACCACCGCCACGCCGTCGCCGTGCCGCTGGACGTAGCTGACCGCGTTGTGCTCGGCGGCCAGGCCCGAGGTGAGCACCAGCCGCACCTCGCCCTGCGCCATCAGCAGCGAGCGCTGATCCATCAGCCCGGTCTCCGGCCCGCCGCGGCCGGCGGCCTCCAGCCCGAACGCCGAACCGTAGTAGTAGGCAGCCTGCTGGGCGTCACCGACGAACAACTCCAGATGGTCGATATCGAAGATGTTCATGGGGTGTTCTCCTCGCGTGCGTGGTCGTCCTGGGTGCCGGCGACAGCGACGGCTGGGTGGCGGCGTGGGGTGGCGCTGCGGCCGAACAGCAGGGTGACGTTCTGTCCGCCGAAGCCAAAGGAATTCGACATCGCGTACTGCGCTGCAGTCAACAGCGGCCGGTCACAGATGTGGTTCAGTTCGCACTCGGGATCCGGATCGGTCAGGTTGTAGGTGGGCGGCAGGATGTCGCAGTTGAGCGCCATCGCGCTGATCGCGGCCTCCACCACCCCCGAGGTGCCCAGCATGTGCCCGGTCAGCGACTTGGTGGAGCTCACCGCCGGCCGGGCGGTGCCGAACGCCTGACCGATCGCGTGCGACTCGGCGACGTCGCCGAGCTTGGTGGAGGTGCCGTGCGCATTGACGTAGCCGACCTGATCGGGCGCGATCCGGGCGTCGGCGAGCGCGGCGCGCATGCAGGCGGTGGCTCCGGTGCCGGCCGGATCCGGAGCCGTCGGGTGGTAGGCGTCGGTGCTGACGCCGTAGCCGACCAGGTCGGCATAGCCCCGGGCGCCGCGCTCGTCGGCGTGTGCGGCCCGTTCCAGCACCAGCAACGCCGCGCCCTCGGACAGCACGAAGCCGTTGCGGCGCCGGTCGAAGGGCCGGCTGGCCTGGCTCGGGTCGTCCCAGTCCCGGGCTAGCGCCCGGGCGTTGTCGAAGGCCTCGGCGAAGGTCGGGAACAGCGGCGCCTCGCTGGCCCCGCAGATCACCACGTCCGCCTCGCCGGAGCGGATCAGCCGGATCCCGTCGGCGATCGCCTGGGCGCCCGAGGCGCACGCGGTGCCCACCACCGAGGTGTAGCCGCGGATGCCGTGCTCGATGGCGATCCGGGCCGACGGCATGTTCGGCAGGATGCCGGTCAGCAGGTAGGGGCTGACCCCCACCCGGCCGCGCGCCGCGCGGTCGAGCACCTGCGACTCCAGGGTGGACATGCCGCCCACCCCGCCGAGGATCACCGAGACCCGGTCGGGCCGGACGTCCTGCCCGACCACCAGCCCGGCGTCGGCCAGCGCCGCCCGGGCGGTCAGCAGGGCCAGCACGATGGTCCGGTCCAGCGTCTTGCGCTCCGGGCCGGAACCGATGCCGGTCGCGTCGAGGGCGCCCACCATGCCGGCCACCTCGATGGAGCCGGCGACCGGATGGCCCTCCGGTGGCCGGGCCAGGCCCGAGCGTCCGGTGCACACCGCGTCGAACACCTCGGCGATCCCGGTGCCGACCGGGGTCAGCATGCCGATGCCGGTGATCACCACGCCGGGGCGGGTCGCCTCGGCGCTCACCGGACCGGCTCCTGCGCCCGCAGCACGGCCTTGCGCACCTTGCCGGTGGCCCCCTTGGGCACCTGCTCGGCCGGGGTGATCGCGATCCGCCGCACGGTCGCCGCGGTGGCCGGGTCCAGGGCGGCGCGCACCGCCGCGCTGAGCTGGTCCAGGTCGGCGTTCGCGGCCGGGTCCACGTCCAGCAGCACGTCCGAGACGACGCCGTCCTCGGTTCGCCTGATCACCACGGTGCAGTCGGCCACCTGCGGGCAGGCGGCCTGGATGCGCTCCTCGGCCAGCGCCGTGTAGTACCGGGTGCCGTCCGGGCCGGTCACCGAGTCGGCCGCCCGGTCCAGGTGGAAGAACCGCCCGTCGGCGTCCCGGCGTACCAGGTCCCCGGTCAGGTAGTAGCCGTTGCGGCGGGCCCGGTAACTGGTCAGCGAGTCGTTCCAGTACCCCGGCGACAGCGAGGGCGACCGGATGCCTAGGTGGCCCACCTCGCCGTCGGCGACCGGCTCGCCGTCGTCGTCGAGCACCGCCGCCTCGACGAAGCGGTACGGCTGCCCGATGCACCGGTCGTAGCTGTCGGTGTCGGCGCGGTGGGTGATGTGGAACATCGAGTGGCCCATCTCGCTGGAGCCCAGGCCGTCGATGAAGCTGGAGCCGGCGCGGCGCACCACGCCCTGCCGGGTCATCTCCTCGTGCGAGCCCACCGCCACCAGGTGCCGGACGTGCGGCTCATGGGTGCAGTCGCCGGTGTTGAACCACAGCCGGACGCAGTCCAGGTCGTAGCCGGCCAGGTCCAGCCGGGCCAGCTCGGCCCAGGTCACCGAGAAGCCGAAGACCCCCTCGGGACGCCAGCGCTCGATCGCCGCCAGCACCCGGGCGCCCTGCTGGGACGACAGCGCCAGGAAACCGGCCCGGTTGGCCAGCGCCTGGTTGACCATCAGCACGGTGGCGGTGTGCGCGGCCGGCAGCGCGTTGAGGATCCGCCGGGTGCCCTGGGCCTGCGGCATGCTCAGCAGGTGGCGGGTGGCGGCGAACAGGCTGGCGTGGGTGTGCAGCACCGCCTTGGGCATGCCGGTGGTGCCCGAGGTGTGGGTCAGCACCACCGGGTCGTCGCGATGGTGCCGGTACGGCGCGGGGGCGGCGTCCGGGTCGGCCTCCCCTAGTTCGACGACGGCGTCCGGGACGGCCTCGCCCAGGTCGTGGCCGGCCAGCTGGGCCAGCCGGTCGGCGTCGGCGAACACCGCGCGGGCCCGCAGGCCGCGGACGTAGGCCGCCACCGTGGCCGCCGGCAGGTTGCCGTTCACCAGCGCGGGGATCGCTCCCAGCCGGTTGGCCGCCAGGAAGGACAGGATCTGGTCGGCCGCCGTCGCCGACCAGATCGCCACCGGATCCCGCGGGCCGAATCCCCGGGCGTGCAGCGCCGCGGCCCGGGCGGCGACCCGCTCGTCGAGCTGGCCGAGGGTGAGCGGGTGCTCCGCGGGGTGCTGCTCGACCGCGGTGTCGAAGCTCAGCCCCGGCCCGTCTGGGTCAGCACCCAGATCCAGCAGCCGCTGCAGGACGTTGCCGGCGCCGATCAGCGGATCGGCGGCGAGCGCACCGCGGCTGGGCACCTTCACGAGGCGGCCCTGCCGGCCAGCAGCAGCGCGTGCGCCCGGTCAACCGAGTCCGGCACCGCCGGGTCGGCCTGCTCGGCCAGGATCAGCAGCACCTCGTCGGCGTCGCCGTCCTCGAGCAGCAGCTCCGCCTCGGCCAGCCCGTCGGCCAGCGGGTCGCCCACCGGGCTGATGCCGACCACCGGGCCACCCAGGCCCCAGCGGGCGGTCAACTGGCCCACCACGCTGTTGGGTGCGATCTGGAAGAAGAACAGCGGGCCCAGCCGGCGGCCGGCGGCGACCTTGTCGCGCACGTGCCCGGCGCTGACCACGTCGTTGCCGGCGGTCACCAGCAGCACCGCGGTGCGCTCCCGGGACGCCGTCGCGGCCTGCTCGCCGTAGTGGCCGCCCAGGCAGCCCTCGGCGGCCGCGGCGACCAGCGGGCTGAAGGAGGACAGCACGTAGCCGGGCAGCACCGGCAGTTCGCGCGCCGGCTGCTCGGGCCAGCGGTACTCGCTCAGCACGGCCAGTCGGTCGGAGGAGATGGCGGTCATGTCGCCTGCACCAGCAGGGCGGTGTTCGCGCCCCCGAAGGCCGAGTTCAGGCTGAGCGCGTAGGGGCTGGCCACCGGCCGGGGCGAGCCCGCGATGACGTCCAGCGGGCAGGACGGGTCCGGGCCGAGGTAGCCGGCGTTGACCGGCAGCTTGCCGGCCTGCAGCGACAGCACCGTGATCACCAGCTCCAGCAGGCCGGAGGCCTCCAGCGCGTG
The DNA here is from genome assembly GCF_035474675.1 of Jatrophihabitans sp. Classification (GTDB taxonomy): domain Bacteria; phylum Actinomycetota; class Actinomycetes; order Mycobacteriales; family Jatrophihabitantaceae; genus Jatrophihabitans_A. The sequence continues at coordinate 13,501 of NZ_DATINC010000010.1, forward strand.
GCCGTGCACCGCCTTGGTCGAGCTGACCGGGATCCGGTCCGCCGCGGCGCCGAGCGCGGTGCGCAGCGCGGCGGCCTCGGCGGCGTCGCTGAGCTGGGTGCCGGTGGCGTTGGCGTTGATGTAGCCGAGCGCGTCCGGTGCCACGCCGGCCCGCCGCAGCGCCGCCTCGACGGCCCGCGCAAGCCCGCCGCCGTCCGGGGCCGGCTGGCACGGGTGGTAGGCGTCGCCGGCCCGGCCCCAGCCCACCAGCCGGGTCGCCGGCCGGCGGCCACGGGCGGCGGCCGCCGCCTCGGACTCCAGCAGCACCGCGGCGACCGCGTCGCCGAGCAGCAGCCCGGTCCGGCCGGCGCTGAACGGCCGGACTGCCCCGTCGGTGGCCAGCGCCTGGCCGGCGTCGAACAGGGCGAACTGGTCGGACTCCACCAGGTAGCCGGCGGCCACCAGCACCCGCTCGGCACCGCGCCGAATCAGCAGCGCGGCGTCGGCGACGGCGGTGCTGGCCGACACGCAGGCCCCGATGTAGACCCGGCCGGCACCGGCCAGGCCGGCTCGCTCGGCGAGCCGCACCGCCTCCGCGCCGGCACCCGGATGGCCGTGCACAGCGAGCAGCAGCGGGGTGGCGGCCCGCTGGCCGGCGGTCAGCCCGGCGTCCTGGCAGGCTTGCTCGACCACCCCGGCGAGCTCGTCGGAGAGGCTGCCGGCCCGGTCCAGGGTGGCGGCGAGGCCGACCCGGCGGCCGCTGACGTCGAAGCGCCGGACCGGCCCGAACGCGGCGGTGCCGGACAGCGCGGCAGCCAGCTGCGGCTCGCTGCCGCGGCCGAGCGCGCTGAGCACCGCGAGGCCGGTGATGCCGACCGGCAGGACCTCAGCCATGGCTGCTCCGGACCGACTCCCCCAGCAGCTGCACCGCGTCGGTGATGGTGCGCAGCCGGGCCAGCTGCTCGTCGTCGAGGTCGAGCTCGATGCCGTAGCGCTGCTCGACCTGGTGCACCAGCCAGGCGACCTCCATCGAGCTCAGCCGCTCCAGCGTCGAATCCGGGCCACGGGTGCCCAGCGGGGTCAGCATGGCGAGCACGTCGTCCCGGTCCAGGTTCGGAGTGTCCGGCATCAGCCCTGCTTGCTGCCGGCCGTCTGGGAGACCCGCTCGGCCACCGCGGCGGTGAACTCACCGACGGTCATCAGGGCCAGTGCCTCGGACTCCTCGGCGCGGAACCGGAAGTGGTAGTGGTCCTCGGTACGCATCAACAGGTCGGCCAGGGCGAGCGATTCCAGGTCCAAGCCGGACGGGCCCAGCGTGGTGTCGTCGTCGAGCCCTTCGACGTCGTAGTTCATGTCGATCAACGAGGCGACGACGAAAGCGCGGACCTCATTCTGCATTGGGTACCTTCTTTCCGTGGGCTGGCATGGAGATTCCGGAACGGGCACTGTGCACGCCTGGGTGGTGGCCTGTCCGCACCGGTCGCGGGCCGAGGCCCGCCGGCTGCTGGTCGAGGCCGGTGCCCGGCTGCTGGAGGTCGAGGTCAGGCAGGTCGTGGTCAGCCGGGAGCCGACCGGCCAGCCGGTCGTACGGACCGCCGGCGGTTCTGGCGCGCGCGTCTGGGTCAGCCTCAGCTACGGTCCCGGCCTGCTCGCGGTGGCCGCGAGCCTGGCCGGCCCGGTCGGCATCGACCTGGAGGGCGAAACCCGGCCGGAGATCAGCCGGCTGGCCAAGCGCTGGTTCGACCCGGTCGAGGCCGACTGGTTGCGGGAGCGGCCGGCGGCCGACCGGCCGCGGGACTTCCTGCTGCTGTGGACGGCGAAGGAGGCGCTCGGCAAGGCGCTGGGCGTCGGGTTGCGGGATGCCGGGCTGCGCCGCCGGGTGCCGCTGCCACCGGTTGCCGACGGCAGCTTCCACCCGGTCCCGGACGGCCTGTGGCTTGCCCACCCGGCACCGCACCCGGGCTGGGTGCTGGCGGTCGCCTCCGGGGTGCCGGTCTCGGCGCTGGTCGTGCAGGACGAGGGCGATCATGTCGTGCCCGCCCGGAGCACGGCGCGGTCGCGAACCAGCTTGCCGGTGGTGGTGCGCGGGAACTGATCGAAGACCTGGTACAGCTGCGGCCGCTTGTAGCCGGCCAGCAGGGTGGCCAGCCGGGCCTCGATGTCTTCCACCCGGCAGTCCGGCTGCAGTTGCAGGTAGGCCACGATCACCTCGTCGAACAGCACCACGGCCGCCGTCACGCCGGGCAGCGCGCCGATGGTGCTCTCCACCTCGGCCAGATCCACCTGCAGGCCGCCGATGGTGACCTGGGAGTCCAGCCGGCCCAGGATGGTGACCAGGCCGGTGTCGGGGTCCACCCGGCCGGCGTCCCGGGTGCGTAGCCAGCCGTCGGACCACCGGTCCGGCACCGCCGGACCGAGGTAGGGCGAGGCCTCGCGCGCGATCTGCAGCTCGCCGTCCACCGCCCGCACGGTGATGCCCGGCGCCGGGCGCACCGCGGGCCGGTGGCTGCCGTCGAGGTCGGTGCCGATCACCCCGACCTCGGTCATGCCGTACATGTTGCCCAGCGGCACGCCGAACCGGTCGGCGAACCGGGCCGCGGTGGCCGCCGGCACCAGCTCGCCGCCGGTGGTCATCCGGCGCAGCTGCGCCGGCCGGCGCTCAGGCGCGGTGGCGCTCAGCAGGTTGATGTGGAACGGCACCCCCAGCACGGTGGCCGGCGTCGCGGTGCTCTCGATCGCGTCCAGGATGCTGTCGCCGGTCAGCCGCTGCGGCGGGACCAGCTCGACGCCGGCGTGCAGCCCGTACAGCAGCCCGCCGACCAGCCCCAGCACGTGCACCATCGACGGCAGCAGGATGATCCGCTCGCCGGGCGAGGCGACCCCGTCGATCTGGGTGTAGCGGCGGATCTCGGCGATCAGGTCCGCAGCCGTCCGGCCGATCACCTTGGACGGCCCGGTGGAGCCGGAGCTCAGCTGGATGACCGCGTGCTCGCTGGGAGCCGGCTGCGCGCCGTGCGAGCTGATGGTGTCCTCGACGTCGAAGAAGACCCGCAGGCCGCCGGCCACCCGTTGCGGGGAGACGATCACCTGCGGCAGCAGCCGCTGCCGGGCCTGCTCCACCTCGTGGTCGGTGAGCCGGTAGTCGAGCAGGATCGCCTGGGCGCCCAGCTGCCAGACCGCCAGCAGGTTGGCCACGTAGGCCATCGAGGGCGGCAGCCGCAGCGCCGCGGCACCGCCCGGCCGCAGCCCCGCGGCGGTCAGCCGCTCCCGCCGGTCGGCCACCAGCCGGCGCAACTGGTCGCGGGTGATCGGATCGGGAACGCGGAAGCACACCGCGGAGTCGGGGCCGGCCAGCAGCACCTCGTCGACCCAGCCGGCATCGGTTGCCCACGTCGCATCCGCCCGTTGCTCCATGGTCATTGCGCAAACTCCATAAACTTCGCTGGCTGACTACGGCGGGTGACTGAATTGCAGAAGATAAACGAGTGGTAACTCACCGGCTGGGGAGGATTGCCGCAGACCTTACGCGCTTCGCACCTTGCTGTCATTGGGCTTTGAATAACCGTCCCATCCCGTTTACAAAGGCTTCGTCCAGCGCGCCGGACAGGCCGCCCGGCTTGACTGCAACTAGCCTTGGAAGCTGTCCGGCCAGGGTGAAATACCACCCGGTTCCGGCCATTCTTGTGCAGGGGGCTGAGATGGCACTGGGGCTGCCCGACGGCGTGCTGGCCTGCCTGTTCGACCTCGACGGGGTGCTCACCGACACCGCGGCGGTGCACGCGGTGGCCTGGCAGCACACCTTCGACGAATTCCTGCGGGCCCGCGACGGCGCGAGCTTCCGGCCGTTCGAACACACCGACTACGAGCGCTACGTGGACGGCAAGCCGCGCGAGGACGGCGTGCGCGACTTCCTGGCCTCCCGCGGCATCACCCTGCCCGAGGGCAGCCCGGACGACCCACCGACCGCCTCGACCGTGCACGGGGTGGGCAACCGCAAGAACGCCGAGCTGACCCGCCGGATCGCCGAGGACGGGGTGGCGGTCTTCCCCGGCTCCCGGCGCTACCTGGAGGCCGCCGAGCGGGCCGGGCTGCGCCGCATCGTGGTCTCCTCCAGCGCCAACACCGAGCTGGTGCTGCGCACCACCGGGCTGGACCGCTTCGTCGAGGGCCGGATCGACGGCGTCACGCTGGTGCAGCGGCAGCTGGCCGGCAAGCCCAGCCCGGACTCGTTCCTGGCCGGGGCGGAGCTCGCCGGGGTGCTGCCGGCCCAGGCGGCGGTGTTCGAAGACGCGCTGGCCGGGGTGGCGGCCGGCCGGGCCGGCCGGTTCGGCTACGTGGTGGGCGTGGACCGGGTCGGGCAGGCCGACGAGCTGCGCGAGCACGGCGCCGACGTGGTGGTGCGCGACCTGGCCGAGCTGCTGGCCGGCGAACCGGCTGGCGGCGAACCGGCTGGCGGCGAACCGGCTGGCGGCGAACCGGCGGGGGGCGGCCGGTGATCACCGACGCCCGGTTCCCGATCGAGCCCTGGCAGGTGCGGGAGCTGCGGCTCGACCTGGAGATGCTGGCCCAGAGCGAGTCGGTGTTCGCGCTGTCCAACGGCCACATCGGGGTGCGCGGCACCCTCGACGAGGGTGACCCGAGCGGGCTGCCGGGCACCTACCTCAACTCCTTCTACGAAGCCCGGCCGCTGCCCTACGCCGAAGCCGGCTACGGCTACCCCGAGTCCGGCCAGACGGTGGTCAACGTCACCGACGGCAAGCTGATCCGGCTGCTGGTCGACGACGAGCCCTTCGACATGCGCTACGGCACCCCGGTGCGGCACGAGCGGGTGCTGGACCTGCGCACCGGCACCCTGCGCCGGTCCGTCGAGTGGATCTCGCCGGCCGGTACCCGGATCCGGGTGCGCTCCGAGCGGCTGGTCTCCTTCACCCAGCGCGCCATTCTGGCGATCCGCTACCAGGTCGAGGCGCTCGACGCCCCGGTCCGGGTGGTGGTGCAGTCGGAGCTGGTGGCCAACGAGGAGCTGCCCAAGCAGTCCGGCGACCCCCGGGTGGCCGCGGTGCTGGAACGCCCGCTGGAGGCGGTCGAGCACAGCTCCAGCGGCAACCGGTCCGCGCTGCTGCACCGCACCCGGGTCTCGCAGCTGCGGATGGCCGCCGCCGTCGACCACGTCCTGGACAGCGATACCGAGCTCGACTCGCACACCTACGTCCAGCCCGACTGGTCGCGCACCACCGTCGGCGCGCGGCTGGCGGCCGGCCAGACGCTGACGGTCACCAAGTTCGTCGCCTACGGCTGGTCCAGCCAGCGCAGCATCCCGGCGCTGCGCGACCAGGTCGACGCCGCGCTGTCGGCGGCGCTGCACACCGGCTGGGACGAGCTGCTGGCCGAGCAGCGCCGCTACGTCGATGACTTCTGGGACGGTGCCGACGTCGAGCTGGACGGCGACGACGCGGTGCAGCAGGCCGTCCGGTTCGGGCTGTTCCACGTGCTGCAGGCCGGCGCCCGGGCCGAGCAGCGCGCCATTCCGGCCAAGGGGCTGACCGGACCCGGCTACGACGGCCACGCCTTCTGGGACACCGAGAGCTTCGTGTTGCCGGTGCTGACCGCGACCGCCCCGAAGGCCGCGGCCGACGCGCTGCGCTGGCGGCACTCGACGCTGGACCTGGCGCTGGAGCGGGCCCGGGTCCTGCAACTGGCCGGCGCCGCCTTCCCCTGGCGCACCATCCGCGGGCAGGAGACCAGCGCGTACTGGCCGGCCGGCACCGCGGCCTTCCACATCAACGCCGACATCGCGCTGGCGGCCGTCCGGTACGTGCAGTGGACCGGCGATGAGGACTTCGAGGCCGGCTGCGCGCTGCCGTTGCTGGTCCAGACCGCCCGGCTCTGGCACTCGCTGGGCTACGCCGGCACCGACGGCCGGTTCCACCTCGACGGGGTGACCGGGCCGGACGAGTACTCCGCGATCGTGGACGACAACACCTACACCAACCTGATGGCGGCCCGGAACCTCAGCTACGCCGCCGACGCCGCCCGGCGCTGGCCGGACCAGGCCGGCGAGCTCGGGGTGGACGAGCGGGAGATCGAGGCCTGGCAGGCGGCCGCGGACACCATGGCGGTCCCTTACGACGCCGAGCGCGGCATCCCGGAACAAGACCGCGGCTACCACCGGCACGAGGTCTGGGACTTCGCGGCCAGTGCCGCCTCCGAGGGCTACCCGCTGCTGCTGCGCTCGCCGTACTTCCAGATCTACCGCAAGCAGGTGGTCAAGCAGGCCGACCTGGTGCTGGCCCTGCACTGGTGCGGCGACTCCTTCAGCCTGGAGGAGAAGGCCGGCGCGTTCGGCTACTACGAGCAGATCACCGTCCGGGACTCCTCGCTGTCGGCATGCTCGCAGGCCGTGATCGCCGCCGAGGTGGGACACCTGGACCTGGCGCACGCCTACCTCGGCGAGGCCGCCCTGATGGACCTGCGCGACCTGGAGCACAACACCCGCGACGGGGTGCACGTCGCATCGCTGGCCGGGGCCTGGATCGCGCTGGTCTGCGGGTTCGGCGGGATGCGCGACCACGGCGGCCGGCTCAGCTTCGCTCCGCGGCTGCCGGCGGCGATCTCCCGGCTGTCCTTCGCGGTGCGCTGGCGCGGCTGCAAGGTCCGGGTCGAGGTGCACGCCGACCGGGTCCGCTACGCCGTGGTGGACGGCAGCCACGGCGCGCTGAGCTTCGACCACCACGGCTCGCAGCTGAGCTTGGACGTCGGCGCGCAGGTCGAGCTGCCGATCCCGCCGCTCGCGGTGGACAGCCCCACCCCGAGCCAGCCGGCCGGCCGGGCACCGGGAGAGGCGTTCCGGATCGAGCGCTGAGCCCGGGCTCCCTCAGCGACCGGTCGGTTCGGCACCAGCCGACTACGCCGGGCGGGTTTATCCGGAGCGGTCGCGTTGGTACGGCCGGCACGGCTGAGGTTACGGTGGGGATCCGGTCAGCAGCGACCCGGTGCCGCCGCTCTCCCCCGCCCCGGTTCCTCTCGTGCGAGAGTGTGCCGGTCGGGGTTCCCCGGCCTGCTGGACAAGGGAGATCGGCCCCAGCAAGGAGGCCCGAAATGGCTACCACCGTTTCTGACGTGATGACCCGCAATCCCGAGACCGTCGAGGCCGGCGAGCCGGTCGCCGAGGCCGCCCGGCGGATGCGCGATGCCGACATCGGCGACGTGCTGGTGCTCGACAACGGCCGGGTGGTGGGCATCCTCACCGACCGCGACATCGCCGTCCGGGTGGTGGCCGAGGGCAAGGACTCTTCGACGCCGGTCCGGGAGGCGTGCTCGGCCGGCGACCTGCAGACCGTCGCACCGGACACCTCGCTGCAGCAAGCGGTGCAGCTGATGCGCAGCAACGCCGTGCGCCGGCTTCCGGTGGTGGAGAACGACCGGGCGGTCGGCATTCTCAGCCTGGGTGACATCGCGATCGAGCAGGACGAGACCTCGGCGCTGGCCGACATCAGTGCCGCGGAACCGAACGACTGACCGGGCCCATCAGCCGGACGCCGATCAGCCGGGCACGCTTGGATCGTGCGCGGCTGATCGGGTCGCTCAGCCGCTGCGCGCCCCGGCGGGCCGCCGGTCGGCGGCCGGGCTCCGATCGTCGGCCGGTTGCTGGCCCCGCCGTTCCCAGCGCAGCACGAACATCGCCACCAGCGCGAGGTTGCCGAACACGACGAGCAGGCTGACCACCACTGCCAGGGCGATCACCCGGCACTCCGCGGGGCAGCAGGCAGCGGGTAGGAGGATTTCATGACACACCGTCTCCAGACGCAGTGCGCCCGATCCGGCCACTGCAGCACAGTTTCTGCTCCTGGCCGAGCAGGTCCCATCCTAGCCACCGGCCGGTCCGGCACCGGACGGCCGGGCGGGCCGGCCCGGTGACCGCCGCGACCGGGACGCCCACCGTGGCGGTGCTCGGCACCGGGATCATGGGGGCCGGCATGGCCCGTTCGCTGCTGCGCAACCAGATCCCGGTCCGGGCCTGGAACCGCACCGCGAGCCGGGCGCAGCCGCTGGCCGCCGACGGCGCGCTGGTCGCCGGATCGGTTACCGAGGCGGTGTCCGGCGCGGACGTGGTCCTCACCATGCTCTACGACGGCGATGCCGTGCTGGACGTGATGACCGAGGCGGCGCCGGCCTGCTCGCCGTCCGCGATCTGGTTGCAGTCGGCCACCATCGGGCTGGCCGCGACCACCCAGGCCGCGGCGCTGGCCGAGACCGCCGGGTTGCGGCTGCTGGACGCCCCGGCGCTCGGCACCAAGCAGCCGGCCGAGCAGGGCAAGCTGGTGATGCTGGCCGGCGGTCCCGGTTCGCTGCTGGCCGAGCTGCGCCCGGTGCTGGACGCGATCAGCACCCGCACCGTCCACGCCGGCGAGCTGCCTGGCCAGGGCACCGCCCTCAAGCTCGCCTGCAACGCCTGGATCGCCAGCATCACGGCCGCCGCCGCCCAGTCGCTGACGCTGGCGTCCGGGCTGGCGGTGGAGCCGCGGCTGTTCCTGGAGGCGATCAGCGGCGGCGCCTCGGACTGCGCCTATGTCCATCTCAAAGGCGGGCAGATGCTGGCCGGGGAATTCGACCCGGCATTCGCGCTGGACGGCGTCAGCAAGGACCTGGGGCTGATCACCGAGGCGGCTGACCGGGCCGGCGCCGACACCACCCTGCTGGCAGCGCTCAGCCAGGTCTACCGGGTGGCCAGCGAGCGTGGCTACGGCAGCCAGGACATGGCGGCGGTGATCCGCGCCTTCGACGCGGGCCTGATCGGCGGGCCGAGCAGCTGAGCAAGAGCCGGTTCGCCGTCCTGCTGGCTGCCGTGCTGGCGGCCTCGGCATGCGGCGGCGGGCGAGCTACCGACCGGACACCGCGGGCGGCGGCGCCGATCTTGTCGAGTCCACCGGCGACCTTTGGTTCGGCACCGGCCACCGGCTCGGCGGCGACCTCGGCGCCCACCAGCTCGGCGGCCACCGGGGTGCCGAGGTTCGACCACATCGTGGTCGCGGTGGTCGAGAACCACGCCTACTCCGAGATCATCGGCCGGCCGAGCGCGCCGTTCCTGAACTCGCTCGCGGCCCGGGGCGCGCTGCTGACCCGGTCCTACGCGGTGACCCATCCCAGCCAGCCGAACTACCTGGCGCTGTTCTCCGGCTCCACCCAGGGGCTGACCAGCGACTCCTGCCCGCACCGCTACACCGGCCCGAACCTGGCCGCCGCGCTGCGGGCCGCCGGCCTGAGCTTCGTCGGCTACTCCGAGGACCTGCCGGCTGCCGGCTACCCCGGGTGCGGCAGCGGCAACTACGCCCGCAAGCACAACCCGTGGGTGAACTTCCCCGCGCTGCCGGCCGGCCTGAACCAGCCGCTGACCGCCTTTCCGGCCGACCCGGCCCGGCTGCCGACCGTCTCGTTCGTGATACCCAGCCTCGCCAACGACATGCACGACGGCACCGTCGCGCAGGGCGATGCGTGGCTGGCCGCGCACCTGGGCAGCTACGCCGCCTGGAGCAGCACGCACAACAGCCTGCTGATCGTCACCGCCGACGAGGACGACAACGGCCACGGCAACCGGATCGCCACCATCCTCGCCGGCGCGCACGTCGAGCCCGGCCGGTACGCCACCCGGATCGACCACTACGGCCTGCTGCGCACCCTGCTGGCCAGTTACCGGTTGGCACCGTTCGGTGCCGCGGCGCGGGCCCCGGCGCTCACCGGCATCTGGGCCGGCTGAGCCGGTGCCGGCCGGACCGGCCAGAATGGGAGACGGAGTGCACCCGGGCGCCGTCCGGCAACCGGAGCAGAACCGACGAAAGGTAACGGACGTGACTGACCCGGAATTCGGCATCGAGGTGCCCGAGGCGGATCGGTTGGAGCAGTTGCAGGAAGCGGACGCCGGCATCGAGCCGGTGCAGCGCGCGCAGGACGACCCACCGCTGTTCGACGTCGGCAGCGCCAACCCCGCCGACGTGCTGGAGCAGCACCGGGAGGTCCCGGCCGACGACGAAGAGGACTGGTGAACGCGGTCAGCTGATCCGCAGCACGACCTTGCCCAGCGCGTGGCCGGACTCCACCGCCGCGATCGCGGCCGGTGCCTGGTCGAAGTCCAGCACGGTGCTGACGTGCGGGTCCAGCACGCCCTCGGCGGCCAGCCGGGCCACCTCGGCGAGCACCCGGGGCCCGCGCTCGCGGCGGATCGCCACGCCGCCGAACCGGGCCGCGGTGTCCGGGTCGGCAGCCGTGACCAGCTTCGCCGGGTCGGCCAGCAGGCCGGCCACGGCTGCCAGTGCCGCGCCGCCGACCAGGTCGAAGATCGCGTCCACCCCGTCCGGCAGCGCCGCGGCCAGCCGCTCGGCCTCGCCCTCGCCGTACGGGATCAGCACCGCACCCAGCGATTCCACCAGCTGCCGCTTGGCCGGGCTGCCGGTGCCGAAGACCCGGATGCCGCGGTGCCGGGCGAGCTGGGCGGTGGCGATGCCGACGCCGCCGCCGATGCCGGTGATCAGCAGCCGCTGACCGGCGGCCAGGTCCAGCTGGGCCAGCCCGTCGTAGGCAGTGGTGGCCGCCACCGGCAGCGCCGCGGCATCGACGAAGCTGAGCCGTGCCGGCTTGGCCACCACCGAGTCCTGCCCGGCCAGGGCGTACTGCGAGAACGCGCCGGAACCGGCGGCGGGCCAGCCCAGCACCTCGTCGCCGGCCGAGAATCCCTCGACCGACGGGCCGGTTCCGACGACCACGCCGGAGATCTCGCTGCCGAACTGCGAGGGCAGCTGCCGAGGTGAGAAGCCGGCGAACCGGCCGCTGCGCACCTTGTGGTCGACCGGGTTCACTCCGGCGGCACGTACCTCGACCAGCAGCTGGCCGGCGCCCGGCCGCGGCAGCTCGACTTCGGCGAACTCCTGGGTGTCCGGGCCGCCGTACTCGCGGAAGCGGAAGACCGTAGGCACTCGAGGCACCTTCCTGTCGGCGGTGGCTGCTGGCGGGTCTGACAGCAGCTGGCACCAGTGCCCAACCCGGCCCGGCACCGCCGCTATTCCAGGCCGGCCGGGTCAGTCCGGATTGCTCGCCAGCGCGCTGAGCTGGACGAAGCTGCCGTTGAACCGGTCCTGGCCACCCGGCAGCGGTCCGGACGCGGCACTCTGCCAGAGGGTCCAGGTCGCGGTGCCGGCCGGGACCGCCGCCGGCGGGCTGGTGGTGTAGCTGGGAATCCAGAACGGGTTGGTGGCGGCGAACGCGCCGGAGTTGCCGGTGCAGGTGTTCCACCAGTCGAAGCCGGCGTAGATCATCGGGTACTTCGAGGTCCGGACGTGCATCTCGGTGGAGAACGCGCTGATCCAGCTGACCATCGCGGCCGGCGACAGCCCGTAGCAGGTGCTGCTGCCCGGCTGCAGCACCAGGGCGGGTGGCAGCGTCCTGCCGTCGCCGGACCAGCCCCCGCCGTGCGCCAGGAAGTAGTCGGCCTGCGCGGTGCCGCCGGAGGAGTCCGGGTGCGCGTAGTGGTACGCGCCGCGGATCATGCCGATGGTGTAGGAGCCGTTGTACTGCTGGGCGAAGTAGGGGTTGGTGTAGCTGGTGCCCTCGGTCGCCTTGACGTAGGCGAACCGGGCCCCGGCGTTGTAGGCGGCCTGCCAGTCCACGTTGCCCTGCGCGCTGTAGACATCCATCCCCCGACCGAGCAGGCCGCGGCGGTCCTTGGCGGTGAGGATGCGCAGCACCGAGGCATCGACCCGGGACCGGAACGCCGAGTCGGCGTTGGCCTTGGCCAGCACGGCGTCATACATCGCCGGCATCACCGACGGGTCCACGGTCAGCACCAGGTCGCCGCCGGCGGTGAGGAAGTTGACCGCCCGGGCGCCGGGCGTCCAGGCGCGTACCTGGGCGGCCTGGCCGAGGTCGTCGCTGACGATGACGCCGGTGAAGCCGAGGTCGCCGCGCACCATCCCGGTGACGATGGTCGAGGAGAAGGCGGCGGGGTTGGCGGCATCGATCTTGCTGTAGTAGGCCGTCGACATCATCAGCATCGGCGCACCCGCCCGCACCGCGTCGGCGTAGGGGGTGAGGTAGCTGTCGGTCCGGGTGGTCTGGGAGTCGGTGACCCCGCTGCTGACGTCGGGATTGGCCGTCACCCGGCCCAGGCCCGGGAAGTGCTTGATCGCGGCGTCCACCCCGGCGTCGGCCAGTCCCTGGGCGAACGCGGTGCCGTGCGCGGACACCGTCGCCGGGTCGTAGCCGTACTCGCGCTGGTAGTAGCCGATCGGCGGGTTGGACGGAGCGAACGCGGCACTCGGGACGGTGTCCAGCACCGGGGCCAGGTCCAGCTGCACGCCGGCCGCCCGGAGCTGGCCGCCCCACACCTTGGCGTCCGCGCGCAGGGTGGCGGTCGAGTAGCCGCCCTGGGTGAGGGCGCTCGGGATGGTCGAGAAGCCGGTGCCGGACAGCACCTGCACCTGGCCGCCCTCCTGGTCGGCGGCGATGGCGAGCGGCACGCCGGCCGTGGCCGACAGGCTCGCCTTGCCCTGCAGGGTGGCGGTGACCGAGGCGGTCGACGCCACCCCGGCGGAGCTGCGCCCGGTGAGGATCACGTTGCCGGCGTGGTAGGTCTGGATGTCGGTGACGGTCTGGCTGCTCACCGAGCCCGCCGGCGTGCCGACCAGGAACAGCTGGCCGACCCGCTGGGGCAGTGACATGCTGGCCAGCACGGCGTTGGCGACGCTGCTCGCGCTCAGCGGCGCGGCAGCCGCCCGCACCGGCCCGCCCGGGCTGGCCGGCGTGAGCGCGGCCAGCAGGCAGCCGGCGACCAGTGCCGGAGGGAGCAGCCGGCGGCCCGACGACAGCGACATCTCTTCTCCTGCCAGGCGTTTCGTGCAAAACGGTGGATTCGCGGCCAGACCTTACCCGGTCCTAGACGTTCTGGCTGACTGGCCGCGGCAGGGCCGGCAGGAGTGATCTGCTGGGTTAGCATGAAATGGCTCGACCCAGAGCGTGAACGGCCCCGCGGCCCGCGCTCGACCAGGCTCGAGCAACCCCCGGGGCTCGGCCTGAGGATGCCGCCATGCCCAGCTTGCTGTCGAGTTCCCGCCTATCCCGCACCGGATTGCCGCCCGGCCCCGCCCGGCTGACGGAGGCGGTGTCGCGATGAGGCTGCCCGAGCCGCGTGGCCCGCTGACCGAGGAGCTGGTCGCCGCGCTGCGCCGGCCGGCCGGTTCGGTCCAGCTGTTCGGCGCGGGCCTCAGCCTGGACCATCCGGCCGCCGCGCTGGCCGACGACGACCTGCAGCTGGGCCTGTGGACCTGCTACGAGCTGCACTACGACGGCTTCGCCGACGCCGCCCCGGGCTGGGAGTGGCAGCCCGAGCTGCTGGCCTGGACGCGCACCCTGGAGGAGCGGTTCGGCGAGGCGCTGCGCGACTGCGTCCAGGTTTCGCCGACGCCGCCAGACCTGCCGGTCGCCGACCGGCTGCGGGCGCTGGTCGACGCCGACGACGGCCCGCCGCTGTCGCGGTACCTGCAGACCAGTGCGACCGTCGAGCAGTTCCGGGAGTTCGTCACCCACCGCTCGATCTATCACCTCAAGGAGGCCGACCCGCACAGCTGGGCGATCCCGCGGCTGCGCGGCCGGGCCAAGGCGGCGCTGGTGGAGATCCAGTCCGACGAGTACGGCGCGGGCGCGCCTGCCCGGATGCACTCGGAACTGTTCCGGGCCACCATGCGCGGCCTGGGCCTGGACGACAGCTACGGCCACTACCTCGACCAGGTGCCCGGCGGCACCCTGGCGATCAGCAACCTGATCTCCTACTTCGGCCTGCACCGGGACAACCGGGGCGCCCTGGCCGGCCACCTGGCCGCCTTCGAGATGACCTCCTCGGCACCGAACCGCCGCTACGGCAGGGGATTGCGCCGGCTGGGCGGCGACGCCACCGCCACCCGGTTCTACGACGAGCACGTGACCGCCGACGCGCTGCACGAGCAGCTGGCCGCCCACGACCTGTGCGGCTCGCTGGTGGCCGACGAGCCGCAGCTGGCCGACGACGTGCTGTTCGGCGCGGCGTGCGCGCTGCACCTGGACAACCTGTTCGCCGAGCGGCTGCTGGGCTGCTGGTCGGCGGGCCGGTCCTCGTTGCGCGACACCGTCGCCGTGGCGGCCGGACTGCCATGACCCTGAGCTACCTGCTGCCGATCAAGAGCGAAGCGGGTCGCGACATCGGGGAACTGGCCCGCTACCTCGACCAGGTGAGCCGGGCCGCGCAGGTGATCGTCGTCGACGGCTCGCCGCCGGCGGCCTTCGCCGCGCACCGCGCCGTGCTGGGCCCGGCGGTCACCCACGTCCGCCCGGCGGCTGATGTCCGCTACCGCAACGGCAAGGTCAACGGCGTGGTGACCGGCTTCCGGCTGTGCGACTCGGACAAGGTCGTCATCGCCGACGACGACGTGCGCTACGAGCCGGCCCAGCTGCACCGGCTGGAGCTCGCCCTGGACACCGCGGACCTGGTCCGGCCGCAGAACTACTTCCGGCCGCTGCCCTGGCACGCCCGCTGGGACACCGCCCGCTCGCTGCTGAACCGGGCGGTGGCCGGTGCGGACTTCCCGGGCACCCTGGCGGTGCGGCTGACGCCGGAGCTGCGGGCGGCCGGCTACGACGGCGACGTGCTGTTCGAGAACCTCGAGCTGATCCGGACGGTGCACGCGGCCGGTGGCCGGGAACGGTTGATGCTCGACCTGTACGTGCGGCGGTTGCCGCCGAGCACCCGGCACTTCCTGCGGCAGCGGGTGCGGCAGGCCTACGACAGTTTCGCCCAGCCCGGACGGATGATCGCGGAGCTGGCGCTGCTGCCGGCCTTCCTGGTGCTGGGCCGGCACCCGGCCCGGCTGGCCCTGGCATTGGCTGCCGCGGTCGGGCTCGCCGAGGCCGGCCGGCGCCGGGGACACGGCCGGACGGTCTTCGCCTCGGGATCGGTGTGGTTCACCCCGGCCTGGCTCGCCGAGCGTTCGGTGTGCTCCTGGCTGGCGGTGGCGACCCGGCTGCTGTTCGGCGGCGTGCGCTACTCCGGCGACCGGATCTCGCGGGCCGCCCATTCCCCGGCGGAGCTGCGGCGCCGCTGGCGGCCCGTCGGCCGGCGGACCTGACAGCCGGTCAGCTCCGGCCGGCGAGGCGGTGGCTGCCGTCGCAGAACGGCTTGACCGCCGACCGCCCGCACCGGCACAGCGCCACCGCCCGGCCGCTGCGCGGGATCGGGGTGCCGTCCAGCTCGCACAGCGCGAAATCGCCCCGCACGATGAGCGGGCCGTCCGGGTAGGGCGTGATGCGGGCCGCGGCGTCCTCGACCCGGTCGATGGCGTCGATGGCATCGATGGCCTCGAGAATGTCGGCAGGCGGCACGGGCTCCGTTCCGGATTCCGTCATGGCCGCCTCCCCCGTCTGCCCGTCGACACCCTTCCACCGTAACCAATGGCCGCCACCCGGCGGTCCAGCCGTGCCCCGGCCCGTCAGGTGTCCGATGTCTTTCCCGGCGGCGGAACAAGCCGATCGCCCGGGGCGTGTCGGGTGTCGGCCGCCGCGGCAGCCACGGCAGCAGCCGTCCGGCAGGCCCGGTCCAGCACCTCGGCGATGGCTGCGGCGCCCGGCAGGGACGGCAGTTCCTCCACCGGCACCGGCAGCGGCACCGACCAGTTCTGCCGCCGGGTGGTGCCCGGCAGGTTCGGCCGCAGCTCGATGCCGGCCGCGTCCTCCAGGGTGGCGGCCAGCAACGTCGAGGGCGCCCGGGCCAGCGCCCGGTAGGCCGCGACGGTCACCTGTTGCGGGGTGGCCCCGGCGGGTGCCGCGGCCAGCTCGGCCAGGTGGGCACGCAACTGCTCGGTGCTGGCGGGGTCAGCGTCCAGGCCACTGGCCTGCTGGTCGGCCAGGTCCGCCCCGCTCCACAACCCGGCCACGGTGGGCAGGTCATGGGTGGTCACCGCGGCCAGCGCGGGCACCGGCCAGGCCGGCGGCGGTTCCTCCTCGAACCACAGCAACCGGTAGGACAGCATGTTGCGGGCCGCCATCTCCTCCCGCAGCCCGGGGGCGACCGTGCCCAGGTCCTCCCCCACCACCAGCGCCTGGAACCGGTGGCTCTCCAGCGCCACGATCTCCAGCAGGTCGGCCACCGGGTAGGAGACGTAGCCGCCCTCGGTGGGCGGGCTGCCCTCCGGGATCCACCAGAGCCGCAGCAGCCCCATCACGTGGTCGATGCGCAGGCCGCCGTTGCGGGCCAGGGTGGCCCGCAGCGCCTCGACGAACGGTTGGTAGCCGGCCTGCCGCAGCCGCCACGGCACGAACGGGTGCAGTCCCCAGTCCTGGCCGCTGAGGTTGAACGGGTCCGGCGGGGCGCCCACCGTGACGCCCTCGGCCATCACCTGCTGCCAGGCCCAGGTGTCGGCGCCGTTCGGGTCGACGCCGATCGGCAGGTCCTGGATGACGGCCACCCCGGGCGCCCGGTCGGAACAGCCGGACAGCTGCAGCTGCAGCAACCACTGCAGCCAGGCGTAGAAGCCGATCGCCTGCTCGGCCTCCCGCTCGAACCGCGGCACCGCCTCGCCGTCCGGGTGGCGCAGCTCCGCGGGCCAGTCGCGCCAGCTGGCACCGTGCCGGTCGGCCAGCGCGCACCAGGTGGCGAACCGCTGCAGCGCGGGTCCCTGCTCGGCCCGCCAGCGCGCGAACTCCTCCTCCGGCCGGACCTGGGAGTACACCCGGTGCAGTGCGGCGCGCTTGAGCCGCCACACCGCGTCCCGGTCGATCAGCGGGCCGGCGTTGGCGGCGCGGCCGGCCTGTTGCAGGTCGCGCAGGTCCACCCGGTCGGCGCCGGGCACGTCCTCGATGCGCAGATAGATCGGATTGCGGAACGCCCTGCTGGTCGGAAAGTACGGGCTGGGTTCCTGCGGCAGGGTGGGCGCGGCCGCGTGCAGCGGATTGACCAGCACGAAGCCGGCGCCTTGCCCCGCCGCCCACTCGACGATGGTGCGCAGGTCGCCGAGGTCGCCGATCCCCCAGCTGAGCGCGGACCGGGCGGCGTAGAGCTGTACGGTCCAGCCCCAGGCCCGCCGGTCGGGCAGGTAGCAGCGCCCGGGGCCCACGATCAGCTGCCGGGCAACCGGGCCGGTCAGGGTGTGGTAGCCCAGCGGGCAGTCCTCGGGCACCGTGCCGTCGAGATCGAGGGTGCCGCCGCCCTCCAGCCGCAGCCGGCCGGTGACCGGCACCGGGTCGCCCCGGCGCGCCACGATCGGCGCGCTGTCCTCGGCGCCGGCCGGCGGTGTGCCGAGCGCCTGCCGCAGCCGGGCGATCACGGCCGGGTCGATGCGGTGCTCGGAACCCGCGGAGTCCAGGTAGGTTTCGGCAACCTCGGAGGTGGGTGGGGTCAGGCTCACCGGCGTGCCCGTGCCGCGTTCTGGTGCCGTTGCCGCCCCGTTGCCCGCACAACCTCACTATGCCCCGCGGCCGGGATCGCCAGCAAACCGGACGAGACTGTCATCCCGGGCGTCTGGTTACATTGTCACTATTAACCTGGCGCACACTCCTCGATGCCTAAACTGATTCCAGGTTTGACCGGACAGCCTGTGTGCTCAGCGCTGAGACAAGCTCCTGTACCGAGCTACAGACCAGCGGCTGGAGGTAGTCATGCCGAATCTGTCGACCCCACTCACCGAACTGCTGGCCGCCACCGTCCGCTCGCCACTGGATTCCTCGGCGGCGGAGCTGACGGCGTTGCTGCACGGGCTGCGGGCCGCGCCCGATCCGGTGCCGGTGTTCCGCAGCCTGACCCGGCTGCTGGTGCCGCGGCTGTGCCAGGCCGCCACCGTCTGGATCAGCGTCGACGGTCAGCAGCCCAGCGCCATCAGCTGCCAGGTGCTCGGCAGCAGCGGGCACGAGCCGTGCACCCTGGGTCCCGACGTCGCCGCATACTGCTCGGACTCCGGCGCAGGTGGCGACTTCGGAGCCGACGCGGACAGCGTCGTGGTGCCGTTCAGCCCGCCGCCGGTCGATGCGCAACGCGGCTACCGGGGCGTGCTGGTGATGAGTTTCGCCGGTCTGCGCCCGACCATGACCCATGTGCTCATCGGTCACCTGCTGGTGGACCGCGCGGTGGGGCTGGTGCAGCGCGAACAGCTGCAGGCCAAGATCGAGAACCTGCACTGCGCGCTGAACACCAATCGCGAGATCGGCACCGCGATGGGTGTCCTGATGGCCCGCCACCAGTTGACCGCCGAGCAGGCCTTCAGCCTGTTGCGGCGGGCCAGCCAGCACTCCCACCGCAAGGTGGTGGCGCTCGCCGCCGAGGTGGTGCAGACCGGCATGCTGGAGCTGCCCGAGGGTGTCGACCTGACCGAATGCCGTCCGACACCCGGCCCGCCGGCGCAGCGCTACCACCGCCCGCATTCGCTGCGGGTGGCGCAGTGAACTGATCACGACCACCTGCGGGTAGCGCGGTAAACCGGGCCACCGGCGTGTCACCGGCTCCGCCGGCATCCGCCGGTGGAAACTGGCCATACCTGCCCTGAGTGGACCGGATGGAGCGCCGTGCGTCGTCGTCGCAGCCTGCCTGTGCTCCTGGCGGTTCTCGCGACAGCCGCGGCGGTGGCCGGTTGCACCGGCAGCAACCAGCGACCGCAGGTACGCGACGTCGCCGTCGAGTTCGTCGTCGCCGTACAGGACCGGCACGGCCAGGACGCCTGCTCGCTGCTGACCGACGAGGCGGCGGAGTCGGTGTCCGGTGCCACCGACGTGCCGTGCGAGCAGGCGGTGCTGAACGTCGACGAGGACGGCACCGCGGTGCATTCGGTGCAGGTCTGGGGGGACGCCGCGCAGGTGAAGCTGGGCAGCGACACGGTGTTCCTGCGCTGGCTGCCCGGCGGCTGGCAGGTCCGGGCGGCCGGTTGCCAGTCCCAGCCCGGTGCGGCCTACCGCTGCGACGTGGCGGGCTGAACCGATGCGGACGATGTTCTTCACCGTCGCCGTCTTCGTCTTCGTGGGCCTGTGCTACGTGATGGTGATCGGGGCGTTGCACCGGTGAACCGGTTGGGTCGCGCGGTCAAGGACAACGGCCTGACCCTGGCCTTTCTCGGCCTGCTGCTCGGGGCGGTGGTCGGCCAGGCCATCTCGGGGGTGGCTGAGCTCAACGGCGAGCAGCGCGCGACCGGCGGTGCCACGCTCAGCGTCTGGGAGTACCTGGTGTCGTCGGACTTCGGCGTCGACATCGCCGAGAACTGGCAGTCGGAGTACCTGCAGTTCGCCCTCTACATCGTGGCCACCACCTGGCTGGTGCAGCGTGGTTCCAGCGAGTCCAAGCCGCTCGGCGACATCGGCAAGGGCACCGACCGGGAGCAGAAGATCGGCCGGTACGCCGAGAAGGACTCGCCGGCCTGGGCGAAGGCCGGCGGCTGGCGGACTACGGTGTACAGCCGTTCCCTCGGCTTTCTCATGACGTTCTTCTTCGCGATGTCGCTGCTGGCGCAGTCGATCGCCGGCCGGGCCGCGTTCAACGGCCAGTTGCTCGGCCGCAACCAGGACCCGTTGAGCTGGTGGGGCTACGCCACCTCGGCCGACTTCTGGAACCGCACCCTGCAGAACTGGCAGTCGGAGTTCCTGGCGGTGGCGTCGATGGCGGCCTTCTCGATCTACTTGCGGCAGCGCGGATCGCCGGAGTCCAAGCTGGTCGGCGCGCCGCACGGGGTCACCGCCGAAGATCCCTGATATCAGCCCGGTTCGGAGCGGGTCGGCGTGACGACCACCCCGACGTCGCCGTACGGGTACTTCGCCCGGCCGAGATGGCCCACGGTGTTGAGGAACTTCGAGATCGGCACCTGCACGCCGTACTTGGCCCGGACCTTGGTGCGGATGGCGTCGAAGTCCGCCCCGGCGGTCACCAGTTCCGCGGTCGCCGCCACCGGCGTGGTGTCGGTATGCACCCTGCCGCGGGCGTCCGAGGGCTGCACCGTGATCGCCGGGTTGTTGCGCAGCCGCTTGTACTTGCCGGACCGGGACGAGGTCCAGAACCCGTACCGGCCCCCGTCCAGGGACACGATCCAGGTGGCCGTCGACACCGGGGCGCCGGACCTGCGGTAGGTGGTGGCCGAGATGTACTTCTCCTCGCCGAGGCTCATGGCGCGCAGTGTAGGCCGGCAACCGGCCGCCCACCCTGGCTTTGAGGCTGCCTTGAGCCTGCTCGACGGCCGGCCGGCCGGCATGGTTAGCCTCGGAGGAGGAACCCGCCAGAACGCCGAGAGGAAACACACCGCATGAGCGAGCCGAACGTGCACCCGGCCGGTGAGGGCCTGACTGACGAGGAGATGGTGGAGCAGGTCGCCGACCAGACCGCCAGCGACCTGAAGTACTCCGACGTCTTCGAGCGCGAGGCCGACGGCGCCAGCACCGACACCGAGGCCGCCAAGGCCTCCGGCGACGAGCTGGCCGGGGACTGACGCCCGGGGGTCAGCGCGCTTCGAGGAGCCGCTTGACGGTGCCCAGGTCGGCCGTCACGGCGGCGGCATCGCGCTCGAAGTCGGCGTCGCTCATGCCGGGCTGCCTGCGCAGCGTGAAGACCAGCTCGCACCGCTCACCCGCCGCGATCACCCGCATCGGGTTGTAGAAGCTCTGCCCGTCGGGCAGCGTGACCTGGTGGTCGAGGACGCCGTACCGGTTGGGTTCGGCCATCTCGACCAGCACCGGACCGAGCGGTGACCGGGCCACCCACCGGCCGTCGACGAGCTCCACCGAGCTGCCCAGCCCGGCCGCCCAGTGCGCCAGGTTCGCCGGCTGCGAGACGTAGTCGTAGACCTCGGCCGCCGGGCGGTCGATGAAGACGGCGAGGTGCCGCGACTCGGTCACCGAACGCCCGGCCCGGACGGGTCCTGCCAGCCGGACCGATCGATCCGGTACAGCACGTGGCGGCGCAGCCGGTGCCCGGCCGGCACCGACGGATGCTCGAAGTCGCTGGCCGGATCCCGGGTCATGCCCAGCCGGTGCATGACGGCCCGCGAGGCGGCATTGCCGGTCGCGGTGAAGCTGACGATCTCGGCCAGTCCGTAGCTGCCGAAGCCCACCGCCAGCGCCTGCCGGCCGGCCTCGGTGGCGAAACCCTGGCCCCAGGCCGCCCGGCACAGCCGCCAGCCGACCTCGACGGCCGGGGTGAAGTGCGCCGCGAAGCCCGGCACGGACAGCCCCGTGAATCCGATGAACTCGCCGGTGTCGAGGCGTTCCAGCGCCCACAGGCCGAAGCCGTTGGCCTCGAAGCCGGCCTCGATCCGGTCGACGAAGGCGTCACTGGCGGCCCGGTCCAGCAGGTTCGGAAAGTGCGCCATCACCTCGGGGTCGGCGTTCAGCGCCGCGAACGGGGCGCGGTCGGCAGCCTGCCAGCGGCGCATCGCCAGCCGCCGCGTGCGCATCATCGGCGGAGAGGTCGGCATCGGCATCGGCCCGGACGCCGCTAGCTGGTGGTCGGGAAGGAGTAGCTGGCCGCGGAGTCGCTCCGGTGCTCGGGCCAGCGGGAGGTGACCACCTTGCCGCGGGTGTAGAAGGAAACGCCTTCGGCGCCGTGCACGTGCTTGTCGCCGAACAGCGAGTCCTTCCAGCCGCCGAAGGAGTAGTAGGCCATCGGGACCGGGATCGGCACGTTGATGCCGATCATCCCGACCCGGACGCCGCGCTGGAACCGGCGGGCGGCGTCGCCGCTGGAGGTGAAGATGGCGGTGCCGTTGCCGTACGGATTGGCGTTGATCAGCTCGATCGCCTCCTCCACCGTCTCGACCCGCAGCACCGACAGCACCGGGCCGAACACCTCCTCGCGGTAGACGTCCATGTCCGGGGTGACGCCGTCGATCACGGTGGGGCCGACGAAGAAGCCGTCGGAGTTGCCGTCCACCCGCAGCCCTCGGCCGTCCACGCTGAGCCGGGCGCCCTGCTCGGCGCCGCTGCCGATCAGCTTCTCGATCCGGTCCTTGGCCGCCCGGGTAATCACCGGGCCCATCTCCACGCCGTCCTCGCGGCCGGGGCCGACCTTCACCGCGCGGGCCTTGTCCGAGACCACCCGCACCAGCTGGTCACCGGCCGCCCCCACCGCCACCGTCGCCGAGATCGCCATGCACCGCTCCCCCGCGGAACCGAAGGCGGCCGCCACCAGGTGGTCGGAGGCGAAGTCGAGGTCGGCGTCGGGCAGCACCACGGCGTGGTTCTTGGCCCCGCCGAGCGCCTGCACCCGCTTGCCGGTGGCGCTGGCCCGCTGGTGGATGTAGCGGGCGATCGGGGTGGAACCGACGAAGGACACCGCTGCCACGTCGGGCGAGTCCAGCAGCGCGTCGACCGCCTCCTTGTCGCCGTGTACCACGTTGAACACCCCGTCGGGCAGGCCCGCCTGCTGCCACAGCTGCGCCACCAGCAGCGAGGCGGACGGGTCCCGCTCGCTGGGCTTGAGCACGAAGGTGTTGCCGCAGGCGATCGCGATCGGGTGCATCCACATCGGGACCATCACCGGGAAGTTGAACGGGGTGATGCCGGCGACCACGCCCAGCGGCTCGCGGAAGGAGTAGGTGTCGATGCCGGCCGACACCTGGTCGGAGTACTCGCCCTTGAGCAGGTGCGGGATGCCGCAGGCGAACTCCACCACCTCCAGGCCGCGCTGCACCTCGCCCCGGGCGTCGCTGAGCACCTTGCCGTGCTCGTCGGTGATCAGCCCGGCGAGCTCGTCGACGTGGCTGTTGACCAGTTCCCGGAAGGCGAACAGGATCTTGGCGCGCCGGCTCAGCGAGCTCTGCGACCAGTCGGTGAACGCCGTGGCGGCCACCTGCACCGCCTCGGCCACCTCGGCGGCCGAGGCCAGCGCGACCTGGGCCTGCTGCTGCCCGGTGGCCGGGTTGAACACCGGCGCGGTGCGGCCCTGCGGATCGCTGACCTGCTTGCCGCCGATCCAGTGCTCGACCATCGTCCCCATCGCCCGGCCCCCTTGCTCGCTCGATCGCCGGGCCACGGGAACTGGCCGGCCTGCCCGCCGAGACTACCCGCGAGGGCGGCCGCGGCCGATGGTTCACCCACCCGCGACCCGGTCGACCGGCCTCAGCCGACCCGGTTGACCAGTCTCAGTCGACCGGGGTGAGCAGCTCCCGCTCGGCGACCACGTCCAGGGCCAGCGTCCGGAAGCCCACGTCGTCGAAGAGCACCACCACCCGGCCGGGTTCGTACTGCTGGACCACGCCGATCCCCCACTCGGCGTGCTCGACCCGCTGGCCGAGCGCGAACGGCATCGCCTGCACGGTGGTGGAGGTGCCGGCGTCGCAGTTGTCGCAGTTGCCGCACGGCTGCTGGTGTTCCTCGCCGAGCAGCTGCAGCAGCAGCCGGCGCCGGCAGTCGGAGGTCTCGGCGTAGCGGCGCACCAGCTCCACCGCGGTCTCGGCCTGCACCCGGCGCTGCTGGGCCGCGTGCTCGGCCTCCGCGACGGCCCGGCCGGCGTCTTCGCCCCGGGCGGTCCGGCGCAGGCCGGCCCGCTGCTCGGCCACCGCGCCCACCGCGATCAGCGCGTTGGCGGCGCGCCGGACCCGGGCGCTGCTCAGGCCCGCCCGGCCGGCCAGCGCGGCGGGCTGGACCGGCTGGTCGTCGAGTGCTGCCAGTACCGCCCTCAGGTCGCTACCGGACGGGCCCTGGCCGGCGCCGAAGTACCGGGCCAGGCCGTAGCCGCCGGGCCAGCTCAGCAACACCGCACGGGCCGGCTCCCCGTCCCGGCCGGCCCGGCCGACCTGCTGGTAGTAGGCGTCGAGGTCCTCGGGCGGGTCGGCGTGCAGGATCAGCCGCACGTCCGGCTTGTCGATGCCGAGGCCGAAGGCGCTGGTGGCGACCACCACCGGCACCGAGCCGTCCAGGAACGCCGTGTGGGTGGCCTCGCGCTGCCTGCGCGACAGCGAGCCGTGGTAGTGCGCGGCCGCCAGGCCCGTTGCGGCCACCGCCTCGGCCAGTTCCTCGCTGCGCCGGCGGCTGGACACGTAGACGATGGCGGTGCCGGACTCGCCGAGCCGGCGAGCGAAGGAATCGGCCAGGATCTCGAGCACCTGCGCGTCGGCGGCCGGCTCATCGGTCACCAGCCGGCTGCCCAGCCAGATGTTGGGACGGTCGAACTCCCCGACGATCACGGCTGGATCGGCCATCCGCAGGGCGGCGATGATCTCGCGGCGCACCCGGGGCGAGGCGGTCGCGGTGAGCGCCAGCACCCGCGGCCGGCCCAGCGCGGCGATCGCCGCCGGCAGCCCGAGGTAATCGGGCCGGAAGTCATGGCCCCAGGAGCTGACGCAGTGCGCCTCGTCCACCACGAACAACGACACCTTGGTCGCGGTCAGCGCCCGCAGCACCTCCTCGCGGGCCAGCTGTTCCGGCGAGAGCAGCAGGAACTCCAGGTCGCCGGCGGCCATCCGGTCCAGCACCGCACGCTGCCGGGCCCGCGGCAGCAGGCTGTTGAGCAGGGCCGCCGGCGGGCCGGCCTCCGCCAGCGCCACCAGCTGGTCCTGCTGCAGCGAGACGGTGGGCGAGACCACCACCGTCGCGCCGGGCAGCAGCTGCCCGGCCACCCGGTAGATCAGCGACTTGCCGGTGCCGGTGGCGAGCACCGCGAGGGTGTCGCGCTCCAGCGCCGCCTCGAGTGCCTCGGCCTGTCCCGGCCGCAGCGCCACGGTGCCGAGCAGCTGCCGGACGGCGGCCGACACCTCGCGCCGGGTGGGTTGCTCCATCAGGGCTGGTGGCCGATCCGGGCCAGCCGGAAGCGGGCCAGCCGCTCGGCGAGCTCGGGCAGCGCCGAGGCCGGGGTGGCCTGGATGTCGCAGACGCAGCCGATCACCACGTCCAGGACCTGCGACAGCGGCAGGCAGCACTCGTACTCGCGGTAGAGCCGTTCCACCACCGCCCCCAGCGAGGCGCATACCGGCTCGGGCAGGGACGGGACGGCGGCGCGGGCGGGCACCTCGGGGGCCGGCGGCGTCGCCGGCAGGACCAGAGTCGTCATCAGGATGGCAATCTGCGAGATCGTCGCGATGCCACGAGCCGGCCGGCCAGGCAGGGGTGCCCAGGTGCCCGGTTCCTCACCGCGAACGCCTAAGGCTGCGTACCCAACCTGTTTTTCACAGTAACCGATCAGGGCAGGGCGTGCTACGCAGGACGTATCCGACATCCGACGCCGGCTCAGGCCCGCTTGCCGGCCGCCTGGTCCTCGTCCTGCCGGGCGTGCTTGGCCCGGCGGCGCCGGACGACGACGAAGGCGACGACGGCCACCAGCAGCGCCAGGCCGATCAGGTTCGCGTAGTGCTCGATCCGCTGGTACTGGCTGCCGGCCAGGTAGCCGAGGATCACGAAGGCGGTGGCCCAGACTGCGCCGCCCAGGACGTTCCAGGCCAGGAACCGGCCGTAGTGCAGCCGGCTCATGCCGGCCATGCCCGGCACCAGCGCCCGCAACGCCGCGGTGAACCGTCCGAGGAAGACCGCCTTGCCGCCGTAGTGCCGGATCGTCTCCTCGGCCCGGTCAACGTGCTCGGGCTTGAGGATCCGGTTGGGAACCTTGGCCAGCAGCGTCTCGCCGTAGCGCTGGCCGACCCAGTAGCCGACCGAGTCACCGATCACGGCGCCGGCGATGGCGGCGACCAGCACGGCCGCCAGCGGCAGCTTGTGCTGGTTGGCCAGCACTCCGCCCAGGATCACCCCGATCTCGCCGGGCAGCACCACACCGACGAAGGCGGACGCCTCCAGGGCCGGCAGCAGGAAGACCAGGCTCAGCGCCAGCCAGGGCGGCAGCTCGAGGATTCCCTCCAGCAGGTGTCCCATGCTGCCAACGTACCCCCGGCTGTCCGGCCGGCAGCTGGCTCAGCCGCGCTGCGGGAACAGCCTCAGAACTGGCCGACCACGTCCACGATCAGGACGCCGGCCGGTGTCGCCGGCTGGGCCTGCTGGCTGCCGGACGCGGGGGTGGCCGCGATCGGCGGGGTCAGGATCAGCACCCGGCTGCCGACCTTGTGCCCGTTGAGCGCCGACGCGACCGACAGCACGTTGGTGGCGGGCGCCGTCTGCGGCGCCTTGCCCCAGGTCGACTCGGTCTTGGTGCCGGTGGCGAGGTCGGTCTGGACTACCTGCAGCACCAGCGTCTTGGTGCCCTCGATCGGCGCGCCGGTGCCGTTGACCAGCAGCGTCGCGGCCGGCTTCTTCGGCGCCTTCACCCCGGCGGTGCTGAGCACCGTCGGCGGCTTGCCGGCCACGTTGGTCAGCTTGGGCAGGCCGGCTGGCAGGGTGCTCACCGCCACCCCCGGCGCCGAGGCGTCCGGAGCGAAGGCCGCCACCAGGTCGACGACGAAGACCAGCGTGTCGGTTCCGCTGATGCCGGCGTCCGGCTGGCCGGAGCTGCCGTAGCCGTCGGCCGGCGGGATCGACAGCAGCACCCGGCTGCCGAGCCGCTTGCCGACCAGCGTCTTGTCCCAGCCCGGGATCACCGCGCCGGTCCCGATCACGAAGGCGGCCGGCTTGCCCCGCTCGAAGGAGCTGTCGAAGACGTTCGGCTTGCCGTCCTTGCCCGCCCAGGTCTGGCCGCTGTAGTTGGCCACCAGGGTGTCGCCCTTGCCCACCGTGGCGCCGGAACCGGTCGAGAGCACCTGCTCGGCGAGCTGGCCGGGGGCCGACTGGTCGGCGATCGAGACGTCCGGCTTGGTGCCGAAGCCACCCTTGACGGTGACGCCGCTGACCCCGCTCGCCGCACCGGAGGCTGCCGGCGAGCCGGAAGCTGAGCCGGAGGGAGCCGACGAGCCGGAGTCGTCGGAGGAGGAAC
This sequence comes from Jatrophihabitans sp., assembly GCF_035474675.1. Classification (GTDB taxonomy): domain Bacteria; phylum Actinomycetota; class Actinomycetes; order Mycobacteriales; family Jatrophihabitantaceae; genus Jatrophihabitans_A. The sequence continues at coordinate 40,307 of NZ_DATINC010000010.1, forward strand.
ACGCCGCCAGCAGGACCAGCGGCAGCGTGAGGGTGGCAAGCAGCAGGCGCGAACGAGAAGGCACAAACATCCCCAACCGGGTGATCATGGTATCGAGCAAACCTGACCAGCCTAGCTCGGATCCGGCGCTGCCTGCGCCGCCGGAGCCTGGCAGAGTCAGCGCCGGACCGACCTGGTCCCCGATCAGAGCACGGGAGCGCCGCCGATGAGCACGGTCGACTACACCGACGGGCTGCACCAGCTGGCCGACGGCGTCTGGGCCTGGCTGCAGCCGGACGGCGGCTGGGGGTTGAGCAACGCCGGCCTGGTCGACGGCGGCGGGCAGAGCCTGCTGGTGGACACCCAGTTCGACCTGCCCCGCACCCGGCGGATGCTGGCCGCGATGGCCGCGGTGACGGCCGGCTCGCCGATCCGGCACGCGGTGAACACCCACGGCAACGGCGACCACTGCTACGGCAACGAGCTGCTCGATCCGGCGGTGCGGATCTGGGCGGCGCCGGAGGCCGGTGCCCACCTGCAGGCCGAGTCGCCGCAGCTGCTGGCCACCCTGATGAGCGCCGACTTCGGCCCGCAGCTGTCGGCCTACCTGCACCGGGCCTTCGGCGCGTTCGAGTTCACCGGCATCACCGGACGGCTGCCCGACTCGCCGGTGACCGCCGACACCGACTTGGCCGTCGGCTCGCGCACCGTCCGGCTGCTGCGGCTGGGCCCCGCGCACACCTACGGCGACGTGGCGGTCTACGTCCCGGACAGCGGCGTGGTGTTCGCCGGCGACCTGCTGTTCATCGGCGGCACCCCGATCATGTGGGCGGGTCCGGCCGGCAGCTGGATCGCCGCGCTGCACCGGCTGCTGGAACTGGACGCCGAGCACTACGTCCCCGGGCACGGCCCGGTCACCGACGCCGCCGGCGTGCGCGAGGTGATCGAGTACCTGGCCCACGTCGAGGCCGGCGCCGCCGAACTGCACGCCCGGGGCCGGACCGCCGAGCAGGCGGCCGCCGAGATCGACCTGGGACGCTTTGCCGGTTGGGGCAATCCGGAGCGGGTGGTGATCAACGTCGACAGCTGCTACCGGGCGCTGGACCCGGCGCACCCGGAACCGGACGTGCTCGCGCTGTTCGGCGGAATGGCCCGCTGGCGGGCCTAGGCCCTACCGCGACAGGGCAGCCCTACCGCGGCAGGGCAGAGCTCAGACCTGCATCTGCGGCTCGGGCTCGGCAGCCACCGGGCCGCCGTGCAGGGCGTCGAGGAAGGTGTCCGCCCAGCGCGAGACGTCGTACTCGCGGACCCGCTTGCGCATCGTCCGCATCCGCCGGCGGGCCTCGGCCGGTGAGATCCGGGCGGCCCGGGCGATGGCGTCCTTGAGCCCGGAAATGTCGTGCGGATTGACCAGGAAGGCGCCGCCCAGCTCGTCGGCGGCGCCGGTGAACTCGCTCAGCACCAGCGCCCCGGACTCGTCGTAGCGGCAGGCCACGTACTCCTTGGCGACCAGGTTCATGCCGTCGCGCAGCGAGGTCACCAGCATCACGTCGGCGGCCAGGTACAGCGCGGCCATCTCCTCCTGCGGATAGGAATGGTGCAGGTAGTGCACCGGCGCGCTGCCCACCTCGCCGAACTCGCCGTTGATCCGGGCGACCGTCACCTCCACCTCGTCGCGCAGCCGGCGGTACTGCTCGACCCGTTCCCGGCTGGGGCTGGCGACCAGCACCAGGACGTCCTCCGGCGAGGTGAGCCGGCCGTCGGCCAGCAGCTCGCCGTAGGCCTTGAGCCGGTGCGCGATCCCCTTGGTGTAGTCCAGCCGGTCCACGCCGAGCAGCAGCGTCTTGGGATGGCCCAGGGCCTGCCTGATCTCGGCGGCCCGGGCCTTGACCTCGGGCCGGCGGGCGATCGCCTCGAAGCCCTCCGAGTCGATCGAGATCGGGAAGGTGGCCGCCCGTACCGTCCGGTCGTCGTCGGCGGCGGCCCGGCTGGTGCGGGCCCGGCCCACCGAGTTGGCCGAGATGTCGCGGCGCCAGCTGCGCGGCACCCGCACCAGCGAGCCGCGGGTGGTCAGGCCCGCGGCCCGGCGGCAGGCCCGCAGGAAGTTGGTGGCATCGCCCTGCCGCTGGAAGCCGACCAGGTCGGCGCCCAGCAACCCCTCGACGATCTGGCGCCGCCAGGGCAGCTGGGCGAAGATCTCGTAGCCGGGAAAGGGAATGTGGTTGAAGAAGCCGATCCGCAGGTCCGGCCGGCCGGCCCGCAGGATGCCCGGCACGAGCTGCAGCTGGTAGTCCTGCACCCACACCACCGCGCCCTCGCCGGCCTGCTCGGCCGCGGCCTGGGCGAAGCGCCGGTTGACCCGGACGTAGGCGTCCCACCAGGCCCGGCGGAACCGCGGCGGGGCGATCACGTCGTGGTACAGCGGCCAGAGCGTGTCGTTGGAGAAACCCTCGTAGTAGTCGCGGACATCCTCGGCGGTCAGGCTCACCGCGACCAGCCGCATGCCCGCCTCGTCGAAGGGCTCCGGCGCCGGGCCCGGTGCGCCGGTCCAGCCCACCCAGGCACCGTCGGCCTTCTGCATCACCGGTTGCAGCGCGGTCACCAGGCCACCGGGGCTGCGCCGCCAGGACACCTCGCCGTCCGGGTCCTCGATCCGGTCCAGCGGCAGCCGGTTGGCCACCACCACGAAGTCGTAGTTGCCCGGCGCGGCGGACAGTGCCGCGTCGCGGTCGTGCGTCGTGCTGCCCATCAGCTCGACTCCCCTGTGCCTGGCAAGGCGCGGTACGCCGGCCTGATACCGAGAGTTACGGCTTGGCCTAGCTCCTTCTGACCATAACCTGCGGGCCTGTCCGGTTGCCGATGGGGCCGTGCCCAACTGCCGACGGCAGCTGCAGCAGTCCGGCCGGGACGAAAACCGTGCCACCCGGGGGCCCGCTTGCGGTGACCCGGGGTATCCGGGCACAGTGGCCTCAGGCCGTACGTCGCTGCAGCGGTGTCCGGTCCAGGCCCGGCCGGCTCAAACCGCGAGCCGATCGGGCCGACTGACCGGACTTTCGCACCGGTGCCCGGTGCCCGGATCGCGACCCGCCCCCACCCCGGGCAGCAGCTGCCCGCGACCCGTCGCGCGCTGGCATCACCGTGCCCGAATACCCTTGCAGGAAAAGGATGATCGCGACATCGAGGCCGATCGAGGCGAGTGCTGAGCAAGTATGGACGGTGCTCGGCGACGGCTGGTCCTACGCCGGCTGGGTGGTCGGCGCCTCCCGGATTCGCACCGTCGAGGAGTCCTGGCCTGCCGAGGGATCCGCACTCGCGCACTCGGTCGGCAGCTGGCCGGTGCTGCTCGACGACCGGACCGAGGTGCTGACCTGCCGGCCGGGCCGGCTGCTGCGGCTGCTCGCCCGGACCCGCCCGCTGGGCGCGGCGCTGGTGGAGATCGAGATCACCGAACGGCCCGGAGTGGGCGGCTGCACCGTGACCATCCGCGAGGACGCGGTCAGCGGTCCGGCGCTGCTGGTGCCGGCTCCGGTACGCCAGCTCGCGCTGCTGGCCCGCAACCGGGAATCGCTGCGCCGGCTGGACTTCCTGGTACGCGGCCGAGCGGCTGCCCGGCACTGACGAACGGGCTGCGGCCTAGGCACTAACGAAATTGACAATCAATGTCATTAAGGGTTGGCTAGGCACCGGCCACTCCGCCGAGCGGCCGAGGGATCCCGCCTGGGAGAGTTCCGATGCCGACTTCAGCCGCCGGACGGCCGGTGCTGGCTGCACTGCTGCCGGTCGTGCTGCTGCTCGCCGGCTGCGCCACCTCGCCCAGCGTGTCGCGGGCGGCCAGCGGCGGGGTGATCGAGGTGGCCGCCAGCACCAGCGTCTGGGGCAGCATCCTCAGCCAGCTCGGCGGCAGCCATGTCCGGGCCAGCTCCATCATCTCCCGCCCGCAGACCGACCCGCACGCCTACGAGCCGACCCCGGCCGACGCCCGCACCATCGCCCGGTCCCGGCTGTTCGTCGAGAACGGGGTGGGCTATGACCCGTGGGCCGCCCGGACGGTGGCCGCCAGTCCCGACAAGAACCGGGTGGTGATCGACGTGGGCCGGCTGGTCGGCACCGGAGAGGGCGGCAACCCGCACCGCTGGTACTCCCCCGCCGACGTCAGCACGGTGGTGGCCGCGATCAGCGCCGGCCTGGCGCAGGCCGACCCCGCCGACGCAGGCTACTTCGCCGACCGGCGCCGGCAGTTCCAGAGCGAGGGGCTGGCCGGCTACCACCGGCTGATCTCCGAGATCCGGGACCGGTTCGCCGGCAGCCGGATCGGCGCCAGCGAGAGCATCGTCGCCCCACTGGCCCAGGCGCTGGAACTGGACCTGATCACCCCGGCCGGGCTGCTGCGGGCAGTCAGCGAGGGCAGCGAGCCGAGCGCGGCCGACAAGGCCGCCAGCGAGGCCCAGCTGCGCGGGCGCCAGGTCGCGGTCTACCTCTACAACAGCCAGAACGCCACTCCGGACGTCGCCACCCAGCTGGCCGCGGCGCGCGCGGCCGGCGTGCCGGTGGTGGCGGTCACCGAGACCGTCAACCCGCCGGGCGCCAGCTTCCAGCAGTGGCAGGTCAGCCAGCTCGAGGCGCTGCGCGCGGCGCTGGAACAGGCGGCGCGATGAGCGAGCAGCTGCCGGCCGGGACGGTGCTGCCGGCCGGCGCGGCGGAGGTGCTGGCGCTGGCCGGGGTCTCGGTGACCGCCGGCGGCCGGCTGATCTTCTCCGACGTCAGCCTGCGGGTGCGGGCCGGTGAGTTCGTGGCGGTGCTGGGCCCCAACGGCGTCGGCAAGTCCACCCTGCTCAAGGCGGTGCTGGGACTGCAGCCGACCAGCGCCGGGACGATCCGGGTGCTCGGCGGCGCGCCGGGCCGGCACAACAGCAGCATCGGCTACCTGCCGCAGCGGCGCGCCTTCGACCCGGCCACCCGGATTCGCGGCACGGACGTGGTGCGGATGGGCTGGGACGGCGACCGGTGGGGCGTCGCGCTGCCCGGCCGGTGGAGCGGCCGGGCCGGCCGCGAGGCCCGCGACCGGGTCCGGGAGGTGATCGCGCTGGTCGGCGCCGAGAGCTACGCCTCCCGCCCGATCGGCCAGCTGTCCGGCGGCGAGCAGCAGCGGCTGCTGATCGCCCAGGCCCTGATCCGGCATCCGAAGCTGCTGATACTGGACGAGCCGCTGGACAGCCTGGACGTGACCAACCAGGCCTCGGTGAGCGCGCTGGTGCAGTCGGTCTGCCGCAGCCACCAGGTGGCGGTGCTGCTGGTCGCCCACGACGTGAACCCGATCCTGCCCTACCTGGACCAGGTGATCTACCTCGCGCACGGCGGGGCGGTGATGGGCCCGCCGGAGCAGGTGATCACCTCCGACACCCTGAGCATGCTCTACGGCACCGCGGTGGACGTGCTGCGCGACCGCAGCGGGCGGCTGGTGGTGGTCGGCCAGCCCGACAGCCACGCCGAGCACCGGCCATGACCGGTTTCAGCCTCGACCTGGTGGCCGACGTCCAGCAGCTGCTCAGCTACCACTTCATGCTCAACGCGCTGCGGGCCGGCACCATCGTCGCGGTGCTGTGCGGCGCGATCGGCTACTTCATGGTGCTGCGCCGGCAGAGCTTCGCCGGCCACACCCTGGCAGTGATCGGCTTTCCGGGCGCGGCCGGCGCGACCTGGCTGGGGGTGGGCACCGGCCTCGGCTACTACGGCTTCTGCGTCGCCGGGGCGCTGGTGATCGCCGCGCTGCCCGGACCCGGCCGGCTGACCGGTGGGCTGGGCGGCGACGGCGAGTCCTCGGCGGTGGTCGGCACCGTGCAGGCGTTCGCGCTGGCCTGCGGATTCCTGTTCGTGACGCTGTACCAGGGCTTCCTGAGCGGGCTGACCGGGCTGCTGTTCGGCAGCATCACCGGGGTGTCCGACGGCCAGGTGCTGGCGCTGCTGGCCGCCGGCGCCGGCTGCCTGCTGGCACTGGCGGTGCTGGGCCGGCCGCTGCTGTTCTCGAGCATCGACGCCGAGGTGGCCCGGGCCCGCGGCGTGCCGGTGCGGCTGGTCGGCACCGCGTTCCTGGTGCTGCTGGGCCTGGCCGCGGCCGGCGCCAGCCAGATCACCGGCAGCCTGCTGGTGTTCGCGCTGCTGGTCACCCCGGCAGCCGCCGCCAGCCAGCTGACCGCGCGGCCCGGTCCGGGCCTGCTGCTGTCGGTGCTGATCGCGGTCGCGGTGACCTGGCTCGGCGAGGGGATCGCCTTCTTCTCGCCGTACCCGATCGGTTTCTGGGTGACCACGCTGGCCTTCGCGGCGTTCTGCCTGGCGCTCGGCTACCGGCACGGCAGGGACCGCTGGGCCCGGCCCCGGGCCGGGCACCCGCAACCGGCCGGGAGCAACCGGTGACCGCGCTGCTGGCCGCGGATCCGGTGACGGGACTCGCCAACATGCTGGGCCAGCCGTTCGTCCGGCACGCGCTGCTGGCCGGCACCGCCATCTCGGTGCTGTCCGGGCTCGCCGGGTACTTCGTGGTGCTACGCGGCCAGGTCTTCGCCGGCGACGCGCTGTCGCACGTCGCCTACGCCGGGGCGCTGGCGGCGCTGGCCGCCGGGCTGGACCTGCGGCTGGGGCTGTTCGCCGCCACCGTCGGGGTGGGGGTGCTGCTGGGGCTGCTGGGCGGCCGCGGCGTCGGCGACGACGTGCTCATCGGCACCACCTTCGCCTGGGTGCTGGGCCTGGGCGTGCTGTTCCTGTTCCTCTACACCGCGGGCGGCAGCAGCGGGGACGCCACCGCCAACGTCAACGTGCTGTTCGGCTCGATCTTCGGGCTCAGCGCGCCGGCCGCCGCGACCGCCACCTGGATCGCGGCGGGCCTGGTCGCGGTGCTGCTGCTGATCGCCCGGCCGCTGCTGTTCGCCAGCATCGACCCGGCGGTGGCGGCCGCCCGCGGGGTGCCGGTCCGGCTGCTCGGCCCGCTGTTCCTGGCGATCCTGGGCGGCACCGTCGGCGAGGCCAGCCAGGCGGTCGGGGCGCTGCTGGTGTTCGGCCTGCTGGCCGCCCCGGCGGCCGCCGCCCGGCGGCTGACCGCCGACCCGTGGCGGGCGCTGGCACTGGCGGTGGCGCTCGCGGTGCTGGCCATGTGGGCCGGCCTGGTGCTGGCCTACGCCGTGCCGGCCCTGCCGCCCAGCTTCACCATCGTGGCCCTGGCCGCCGCCGAATTCGCCCTGGCGGCAGGCTATTCGGTGCTGCGCCGGCCGATATCAGCCTGAGCCGTCAGGACTGCGGCCGCCGGTGGCTGGCTGGCCGGCGCCGAACGGGAACCGGGCCAGCGCGGTCCACGGCCCGCCGTCGTAGCGCCACAGCCGCACCGCCCGCGCGGTGGTGGCGAACGGGGTGAACCGCTCGCGCAGCTGCGCCAGGGTCCGGCGGGCGAGGTCCGGATCGACCTTGTTCTGCACGGTGACGTGCGGCCGGAACCCCTGCCGGTCCTGGGCGGTCAGCCGGTCCCACCAGCGGGACTGCAGGCCGCGGTGCAGGGCGAGCAGCTCCGCCGAGTCCAGCCGGTAGGCCACCCCGCGGCCCAGTGGCATCAGCTCGGGCACCTCGATCCCGAACGGTCGGTAGCCGGCGGCCACCTCGGCCAGGTCGGCGAGCACCGCGGGCTCGATCGAAGCGGGCACGGCGTGGAAGAGGGTGAGGTGCGCGCCCAGCACGGTGCGTCCGGGCGGGAACAGCGCGGCCCGCTCGGCGTCGAACCGGGCCTGCGCGGCCTCGCCGATCTCCAGGCTCACCACCAGCGGGCGGCGCTGCTCGGCATCCGGCGGCATGCCGGCCATGGTGCCAGCCGGCACCGGCAGGCAGGCGGATGCGGCGGTCCCGGCGGGTACCGGCAAAGGTGCGTCCACGAATGTCTGCGAATGTCCCGCACAGAACGCAGGTGACTGCACGACTGGTGTACTTCGGCCAGTCCGGCTGAGCAGCCAAGCGCGGGCACTCGTCATAGGCCAACTCATGGCAAGGAGCCACCGTGGCAGTTCCGCGCATCCTGTTCGCCGTTCCGGTGCTCCTGCTCAGCATGGTGTTGCCGACCGCCGGCGCCGCGATCTCCAGGCCTGCCGACGGCGTGCTGGGCATGACCCACGAGCACTACTCCAGCGAGGTCGTGACGGTGCACCGCGGCGACGCCCTGACCATGCAGAACAACTCGCGCTTCGCGCACACGGTCGGGCCCGGCAAGGACGGCCACCTCGTCGACGCCGCCGGCGTGCCGATCACCGGGGCACACCTGATGGAGACCAACGACGTCCTGACGACGGGGCGGTGGAACACCCCCGGCACGTACACCCTGACCTGCTCGGTGCATCCGGAGATGACCGTCAAGGTCATCGTCACCAGCTAGACAACCGGCAGCGGCCGGCGCCGTCCCGACGAGACCACGGAGAGGAGGTTCACCATGTCGTCACTCAAGAGCAGCGTCAAGCACATCCGCTACGCGATGGGCTCGCTGACCGCGGTGCTGTTCGCCGCCGTCGACGGAAGCGCCTTCTAGGCGGCCTCGACCCGGGTGCCGGCAGGTCCTTCCCGACCTGCCGGCACCGCTCAGGGTGGCCACCGGCCACCAGCACCTTCGAAGGAACGGAGCGGGCAATGTTGGAAACCGGAATTCGACAGTTCCGGATGGCGATGGGCATGGTGTGGGGCCGCAAGCTCGACACCGCCAACCTGGCCCGGCTGGTCGAGGACGCGCTCGCCACCCTGGCCGAGTTCGGCGAGCCCGGCTCGGACGTGCAGGCGGTGCTGGACGGCCCGCTCGCCGACCCGGACTCCCGGGCCGACTTCGCCAGCCGCTGCCTGCGCCGGACCGCCCGCCGGCTGGATGCCCAGTCGCCGTTCTACTCCCGCCGCTTCGCCGCTGCCGGCATCCCGGCCGGCAAGCTCGACGTCGAGACGCTGCGCAGCATCCCGGTCACCGTCAAGCGCGATCTGGTCGACCGGCAGGCCGAGTTCCTGTGCGCCGACGCTACCCGCCACCTGGCAACCCGCACCACCGGCACCACCGGCCGGCCGGCCGAGATCTGGCTGTCGCGCTACGAGCTGGACCTGCTGGCTGGACTCGGCGCGCTGGCCGGCATCCTGCGCGACGAGAACCGGGCCAGCGACATCGTCCAGGTCAACGTCAGCTCCCGCGCCACCCTGTCGGTGCACCTGACCGCCGCGGTCTCCCGGCTGGTCGGCTCCGGCTGCCGGGTGCTGGGCATCGTGCCGCCGGACGAGGCGCTGGACAGCCTGACCTCCGGCGGCGTGACGCTGCTGGCCACCGTGCCCAGCTACCTCGCCGAGCTGGTGAGCGCCGCCCGGCGGCGCGGCCTGGGCCCGGCCGACTTCCAGCTGCGCCGCATCGACGGCGGCGGCGAGGTGCTCTCGCCCAGCCTGGCGGCGGCCGCCCAGGAGACGTTCGGGGTGCCGCGGGTCACCGACGTCTTCGCCATGACCGAGGTGTTCCCGGTCACCGGCCGCACCTGCAGTGCCCGGCACCTGCACCACGACGTCAACATGGGCCTGGTCGAGCTGCTGGACCTGGAGACCGGCGAGCCTGCCGCGCCCGGCGCGCTGGCCACCGTGGTGATCACTCCCTACTACCCGTACCGGGAGTGCATGCCGATCTTCCGCTACGACACCCGCGACGTCGTCCGGTGCCTGCCGGAGGGGACGCCGGACTGCGAGATGGCCGGCATCCCCGCGACCAGCCTGGTGCTCGGCAAGGCCGACCACATCCTGCGGCTCAGCCCGACCTACGTGGTGACGCCCCGCGACCTGGTGGAGGCGGTCGAGGCGCTGCCCAGCCAGCCGTGGCCGGCGCGCTTCCGCGCCGAGGCCGTCGACGGCCGGGTCCGGCTGAGCCTGCCGAAGTCGGCCGTGGCGGGCCTCGGCGAGGCCGAGGCTGCGGACCACTTCGCCCGGCACGGCCTGGACCTCGACCTGGCCCTGGTGCCCGACGCCGAGGCCAGCTCGCTGCGCCAGCTGCGCAGCGACCTGCACGAGACGACGTTCGTCGCCGCCCCCGCCCTCATCGGAGAATGACATGACCCCCTTCCAGCTGAGCGTCCTGGAGTTCTCCGTCGCCGCCCCGGCCTCGGTGCTGACCAGCGGCACGGCGTTGGCCTACCTGCGCCGGGTGCGGTTGGAGCGACCGGCGATCGGCACCTTCAACAGCCGCGACATCAGGGTGCTGTTCACCTTCATCGTGTTCCTGCCGTTCCTGTACGGGCTGCTGCCGCACTGGGCGCTGACCACGTTCCTCAGCATCACCTTCGCCTCGGCGCTGTCCATCGGGCTGCGGCCGCTGCTCAGCCCGGCCATGCTGTGGATCGTCGTCGGCACCCTGATCGGCGGCAGCATCTGGCTGAACCGGACCATGCTCGGCACCGTGTGGGGCTGGCAGCTGTGCTGGCTGGAAGGCGACCTGATGGTGCTGCTGGCCGCGGTCGCGATCTCCAACCTGTACGTCCAGGGCGGCATGAAGTTCAAGCACGTGGCCTGGTTCGCGCTGATCCTGGCCTGTTACGACCTGGCGTTCACCACCGTGCTGCCGGTGAACAGCCACCTCGCCGAGGAATTCCTGGGCTGGCCGCTGGACCCGTCGTTCGGCATGCGGGTCGGCCTGTACAACGCCACCATCGGGGTCGGCGACCTGCTGGTCTACTCGCTGTTCCTGATCGCGGCGTTCAAGGCCTACGGCCGGACGGCCGCCCGGATCGCGATGGCCCTGATCGTGGTGTTCGGCGCGGTGGCGGTGAGCGTGGCGCCGTTGGTGCTGGACAGCTTCATCACCGCCCGCACCGACGTGGCGATCCCGGCGCAGACGCTGTTCGGCCCGGCCGCCTTCGTCGCCTACCTGTGGATGCGCCGGCATTACGGCCGGGAGCGCACCATGCAGGAGTTCCTGGCCAGCAGCGACGTCGTCCGGCCGACCGGATCGCCCGCCGCGGCGCCGGCGCCGCTGCCCACTCCGGTACCCGAGCCCGCGGCTGTCTGATCGACGGTTGCCCGCCCCGCGCGGCTGACTGACCCGCGCCAGCTTGACCCGAGGGCGACGGCCTTTGCTGACAATCCCGGCACTTCTCTTCACATATTCAACCGGTTTCCACATATTTAGAAAGGGTGTTCCGTCCTCGACGTTGTGGCTATATGGTCCCAAAGCGGTGACTGCCGGCGCGGATGCCGGGCTCGTCGACCGGTCGGGGAGGCAGGCAGCGTGGACGGTCAGGGATCGGCATCCGGTCCGGATCCGGCACGGATCACCACCCTCGACGACCTGGCCCGCGAACTCGGCCTGCTCCGCTCCCGGGCCGCCCGCGGCACCCGCTCGGCCCGGGTGAGCCTGGAGGAGCTGGCCGGCCGGATGGGTGAGCCGCGCTCGACCATCCACGCCTACCTGACCGGCCGCCGGCTGGCCCCGGCCGAGGTGCTGGACCGGATGGTGATCGCCCTGGGCGCCAGTTCGGCCGAGCAGCACGAGTGGGCCGAGGCCTGGTACCGGGTGACCGCCAACCGCGACGCAGCACACCGCGGCGCCGGTGCCGAACGAGCCATCCGGACCGGCATCCCGCACCAGCTGCCGCCGGCGGTCGACAACTTCCTCGGCCGGGCCGGCGAGCTCGCCGAGCTCAGCCGGCTGTTCGCCACCGGCCGGCGGGACCAGGGTGGCCGCCCCGGCCCGATCGTGGCAGTCACCGGAACGGCCGGGGTGGGCAAGACGGCGCTGGCGGTGCACTGGGCGCACGCCGGCAGCGGCGACTTCCCGGACGGCCAGCTCTACCTCGACCTGCGCGGCAGCGACCCCGAGCCGCCGGTGCAGCCGGGCCAGGCGCTGGCCGGTTTCCTGCGCGCGCTCGGGGTGGCGGGCACCGAGATCCCGCGCGATCTCGCCGAGCGGGCGGCGCTGTACCGGTCGCTGCTGTCGGGCCGGAAGGTGCTGGTGCTGCTGGACAATGCCCGCGATGTCGAGCAGGTGCGCAACCTGCTTCCCGGCACGCCGTCCTGCGCGGTGCTGGTGACCAGCCGGGACAGCCTCACCGGCCTGGTCGCCCGGCACGGCGGGCACCGGCTGGAGCTGGACGTGCTGCCGCCGCCGGACGCGGTCCGGCTGCTCCGCGCGCTCGGCGGCCCGCAGGTCGATGCCGAGCCGGACGCCGCGCTGGCATTGGCCGAGCACTGCGCCGGGTTGCCGCTGGCCCTGCGGATCGCGGCCGAGCGGACCGGCCACCGGCCGGGCACCCCGCTGGCCGACCTGGTCCGGGAGTTCGCCGGCCGGCAGGCACCGCTGGACCTGCTGGAGGCCGACGAGGACGCCCGGACGTCGCTGCGCGCGGTGCTGTCCTGGTCCTACTCCCGGCTGGCCCCCGACGCGGCCCGGGCGTTCCGGCTGCTGGGCCTGTACCCGGGCGGCAGCGTGCGGCCCGCCGGCCTGGCCGCGCTGCTCGGCACGGCCGGCGTCGCCGAGGCGCGTCACCTGCTGGACGTGCTGGCCCGCGCGCACCTGGTGCGGCAGAGCGGTCCGGACCGCTACCAGCTGCACCGGTTGCTGCTGGCCTTCGCCGGCGAGCTGGCGGTGGCCCAGGACTCCGCGCCGGAGCGGCGGCTGGCCGGTGACCGGCTGCTGGAGTACTACCTCGACGCCGCCGCTCAGGCGATGGACCTGCTGTACCCGGCACCCGTGCACCGGCGTCCGGAGCCGGCGGCCGGGCACCCGCCGGCCGTCCGGCTGGCCGACGCGACGGCAGCCCGCGACTGGCTGGACGCCGAACAGCCCACCCTGGTGGCACTTGCCGGGCAGGCCGGCCAGCAGGGCTGGCCACGGCAGGCGCTGCGGCTCGCCGACCTGCTGGCGGACTATCTCGACGACACCGGACAGGTCGGCGACGCCCTCGCGGTGCACGCCGGCGCACTGGCCGCCGCCCGGCTGTGCGACGACCACGCCGCCGAGGCTCGCGCGGTCCGGCGGCTGGCCCGGACCCGGGGGTGCCTCGCCGAGCCGGCCGGCACGCAACCGATCGGGCACCCCGACCCGGGCGAGCTCGAACCGGCCGGCCAGAGCCTGCTGCTGCACGGCGTGGACGCCACCGTCGAGCGGCCACCGCCGGCGCTGCGCCCGGCATCGGTGTGACCGGACGGCCGCAACCCGCATACTCGCAGGCATGCTGATCGCCGAGGAACTGCTGCTGCTGGGCCTGGACCCAGCCCGCGGAACTCCGCTGGCCAGCCGGCAGTACCTGGTGGTGTGCCTGTCCGGGGCGCTGGTCGGCGAGCTCGCGCTGGCCGGGGCGGTGGAGCTGGCCGGCGGCCGGTTCGTGGCCACCGGCCCGGCTCCGGACGATCCGCTGCTGGCCCGAGTGCACGCCCTGCTCGCCCAGCACACCCTGCGCCGGGCACCCGGCCAGCTCCGCCGGCTGGACCGGGCGCTCGGCGGGGCCTGGTCCCACCTGGTCGACGGTCTGGTCGAGCGGGGCGTGCTGGGCCGGCGCCGGGACCGGATGCTGCTCTGGTCGGTGACCCGGCATCCGGTGCTGCGGCCGGACGCCCGCGACGAGCCGGTGCGGCGGGTGCGGCTGGCCGCCGCCGGGGACGGTTACCTGGAGCCGCGCACCGCGGTGCTGTTGGCGCTGGCCGGGCCCGCCCGGCTGCTGGAGGTGGTGGCACCCGAACGGGCCGCCCGCCGGCACGCCAGGCAGCGCATCAAGGCGGCCAGCGAGCTGACACCGGTCGCGCCGGTGGTGAAGAAGGTGATCGCCGAGATGCAGGCGGCGACCGGCGGCGCCGCGACGGTCGCCGTCACCGCGACCGCCGGCTGAACGGTCACCGCGACCGCGACCGCCGGCTGAGCCCCCGGCAGCGAGCCGGCCAATCCCGGGCCCGGCGCGGCACACCGGGCGCGGACCTCCGGCGCCACTCCCCCGACCGGGACTAGCATTCCGGCACGCGCGAACCGAGTCGTCCTGCTCCGCGGGAGATGGCGGGCTCCGACCGGTCCCCGCACAAACAGCAGTGCAGCGCGTCGGCGAGGAGAGCCCACGATGCCCAGTTGGTCGGTCGCGATCTCAGGCGGCGGGCACCGCGCCAGCCTGTTCGGATTGGGAGCCCTGCAGTACCTGGCCGACGCCGGGCTGAACACCGAGGTGACCTCGATCGCCTCGGTGTCCGGCGGTTCGCTGACCAACGGCTACGTCGGCGCCCACCTGGACTACTCCACCGTGTCGGGCCCGCAGTTCGAGGCGGCGGTGGCGCCGCTGGTGAAGCGGTGCGCCGTCCAGGGCACCGTGCAGTGGGCACCGCAGGCGGTGGCGTTGCTGGCCGGCATCGGCCTGGGTGTGCTGGTGGCGATCGGCGCCTGGTTCCTGCCGGTCGCCGGCTGGCTGCGGCTGGTGCTGTGCCTGCTCGGGCTGGTACTGGCGCTGGGACTGCTGGAGGCCCGCAGCGTGGTCGCGGACCGGATCTTCCGGCGGTTGCTGTTCACCGGACCGGACGGCAACGCGATCCGGCTGGCCGAGCTGTCGGAGTCGGTGACGCACGTGCTGTGCGCCACCGAGGTGCAGTCCAAGGTGCACGCCTACCTGTCCCGGGCGTTCGCCTACAGCTACGAGTTCGGCACCTCGACCGGCGCGGGCAACCTCGAGCTGTCGACGGCGGTGCAGGCCTCGGCCTGCTTTCCGGGCGGCTTCCCGCCCCGCTCGCTGTCGGCGGCGAAGCTGGGGTTCAGCACCCCCGACCGCTCGACGCTGTGGCTGGTGGACGGTGGCGTGTACGACAACATGGGCGAGCAGTGGGCCCAGCGGTTCGTCAGCCGGATGAAGGGAAACGCCGAGCTCGCCGCGGTGGCCGGCGTCGCGCCGGACAACCTGCTGGTGGTCAACGCCTCGGCCCGCGAGGGCTGGGCGGCGGCGCCGGCGCTGATGCGGGTGCCGTTGCTGGGTGAGCTGCTGACCCTGCTGCGGGAGAAGGGAATCCTGTACCAGGTGGGCACCACCAACCGGCGCTCCGGCCTGATCCGGCAGTTCGACACGGTCCGGCTGGGCCTGGCGCTGCCGGTCGGGCCGCAACGCGACGCCCTGCTGGCCAGCGCCGGCCTGAACGGTGCGCTGACCCACATCGCCACCGACCCGCGCTGGCCCAGCACGGCCAGGCTGCCGTCCCCGTCCGAGCAGGCCGCCTGCCTGGAGGTCGCCGCCAAGCTCGCCGCGTTCGCCGACCAGTCCTGGATCGACGAGGCGCGCACGCTCTCCGACAAGGTGCCCACCACGCTCGCCAAGGTGGGCCGTGATCCGGCCGCCGCCCTGCTCTGGCTCGGCTACGTCCTCACCATGGCCAACTTGCACATCTTCTTCGGCGCGCCGCTGTACGACCTGCCGACCAAGCAGCGCTTCCAAGCGCTGACGGACTGACCGCGCCGAACCGTCGTGGTGAAGGAGAGGCGGCCATGACCGCGGTACCGCCGGGAAGTGCGGTCGCGTGGGAGCCGGAGGACCTGCCGGTACCGGCCGAGCAGCTGCCCGGCTACGGCTACGTGGTGCTGGAGGAGCTGGTCGGCCGGCTGGCCCTGCTGCGCCGCTGGCCCTGGCCGGACGTCGACCAGTTCGGCCGGCTGGTCTGGCTGGGCGACAGCGAGCAGGACAGCGCCGCCGCCGCGATCGACCTGGAACTGCTGCACGCCCAGCTGTACCTGCCGAACCGGCTCCGGCGCCGGCCCCGGTGCGGGGACACCTTCGCCGTGCAGGACGCCGGGGCGGGCTGGCCGGACACCGACCGGGAGCCGGGCACCGAGCCGGAGCTGGCCGACCTGCGCGAGCTCTTCGCCGGCGCGGTGTACGACGTCTCCGCCGACGCCCGGGAGGCGGCGAAACTCGCCTACCACGCCGGACTCGGCGCGGTGCCCGCCGCCCAGAAGGTGGACAAGCGGATCCGGGCCCGGCAGGCCGAGACGCTGCAGGCACGGGCCGCCCGGCCGTTGCGGCCGCTCAAGGTCGCCGCCCCGCCGCGGGGGCTGCGGTGACGGCCGTCGAGGTCGTCGGCCCGGTGCCCGACGCCAGCCTCGCCCCGGCCGGCCCGGCACCGGGCTCGCTGCTGGCGGCCATCGCCGACGAGCCGGACGCCCTGCTGTACTTCCTGCTCAACGTCGGCGACGGCGACGCCCAGTTGCTGGTGCTGCCGCCGGACTCGAACGACTCCGTGCGCCGGCTGGTGGTGGTCGACGTGGCCGTCCCGGGCAAGCTGCCCGCGCTGCTGGACGCCCTGCACGCCGCCGGCCTGATCGAGCCGCCGGGCACCGCCGGACAGATCCGGCTGCTGGTCGCCACCCACCCGCACTTCGACCACATCGGCGGCATGAGCGACCTGCTGAACCGCTACAACGGGCCGTCCGGCTGCATCGACCAGTTCTGGGAACCGGGCTTCTTCTTTCCCACGCCGTCCTTCCACAACCTGATGGTGGCGCTGGAGAGCAGCCCGTGGATCCGCCGGCTGCAACCGACCTCCGGCACCCGGCTGACCCTGGACTGGGTGCGTTTCACCGCCCTGGGCCCCGGCATCGGCCTGCGCAACCGGTTCGACACCTACGGCGTCGGGATCAACGACTCCTCCATCACCCTGATGGTCGACTACCCGGCGACCCAGCTGTACGCCGAGCCCGCCGCCGGCAACCGCACGAACCGGCGGCTGGCCCCGCAGCCCGGCCACCGGCTGCTGCTCGGCGCGGACGCCCAGTTCACCTCCTGGGCGCAGACCACGGTGGACTTCCCGGCGCTGCAGCAGTCCCAGAACGCCGCGCTCGCCAAGGAGCTGCGCACCGCGCTGGGCAAGGACTACCTGGCGGCCGACCTGTTCAAGATCTCCCACCACGCCTCCAAGCACGGGATCAACCTGGAGCTGATGGAACGGGTGGGGGCGCCGGTCGCGCTGGTGTCCTCGGTGGCCGGCGGTGGCAGGTACGGCTTTCCGCACCAGCTGGCGATGGATGCCGCCCGGGAGGCGCGCCAGGCCACCACCACCAAGGGACTGGCCCGGGAGTCCGACCAGCAACTGGGCATCCACGTCACCGGCAGCAGCCTGGACAGCGGCACCCCGGCGGGTTCCATCGCCGCGGTTGTCTCGCGGGTCAGCGGCCGGCCGATCCGGCTGTTCCGGCTGGGCGACGCGCCCCGCGCGCCGATCGACCTGGCCGCGGCCCGCGAGGTGCTCGCCGTCAAGCGGACCAAGCCGGCCAAGCCCGCCAAGCCGGCCCGCCCTCAACCGGCCAGTCCTCAGCCTTAGCCGGCCCATAGCCGGCCAGTCCATAGCTGGCCGGTCCTCAGCTTCAGCCGGCCGTCCGGCGGGGTTGTGCCGTCAGCCGCCGGGAGGAGCGGAGTGCTGCGGGCAGAGCCCGAACACCTCCAGGGTGTGGCTGACCTGGGTGTAGCCGGCGGCGGCGGCCACCCGCTCGGCCCAGGCCTCCACCTCCGGACCGCTCACCTCGACGCTGCGGCCGCACTCCCGGCAGACCAGGTGGTGATGGTGCTCGCCGGCCGGCTCACCCGCCGGCACCCCGCACAGCCGGTACTGGGACTCGCCGTCGGCGGTGTGCACCACGTCCGCGCTGCCCTGCTCGGCCAGCAGGGCCAGGTGCCGGTAGACCGTGGTCAGCCCGATCCGCTCCCCCCGCCGGCGGAGCTCGGCGAACAGGTCCTGCGCGGTGCGGAAGCCGTCGGACTCGCGCAGGATCGACTCGACCGCCTCGGCCTGGCGGGTGTTGCGCAGCCGGGTGGGAGGCGGACCGGCCGGTGCGGCGGGGCTCGTCCGTCCTGCGGTCATGTTCTTCCCTTCCTGCCGGCGCGCGGCTACCACCCGGATCGGTTCCAGTGTTCCTCATCGGCCGGACCGCCGGTCACCGCAGCCGGGACAGCTGCTCGGCGGTCAGCGGCGCCAGGTTGACCGTGGCCACGGTGACCGAGGCGTCCGGATGGACGGTGACGGTGTCGGCGGTGACCGCGCCGTCGCGCCGGTCGACGGTCAGCAGCACGAACGGCGCGTTGTTGCGCGGGGTGGACAGCCCGCCGAAGCCGTCGCCCTCGCCGTGGCCGCCGGTGCTGCCCAGGATGATCCGGCGGACCACGCCGTTCGGGGTGTCGAGGTCGGCGCTGGGGCGTCCGGTGTAGTCGTGGCCGCCGATCACGATCGGCACGCAGCCGGAGCCGGTCACCTCGTCCAGCAGTTCCTTGTCGTGGGCGTAGACCGCCAGCGGCTGCTCGGCGCAGGCGGCCTGGCGCAGCCCCGCGGCCACCGTCTCGGTGGTGACCGCCGGGTCGATCAGCTCGGCGGCCGAGCCGAACCTCACCACGTACGGGCTGTTCGCGCCGAGGAACTTGACCCCGTCGATCTTCTGCGGCGTGCCGTTGGCGATCGAGACGTGCACCTTCTTGGCGTAGGCCGCCACCGCCGGGGTGTCATGCCGGCCCAGCGAGCTGTAGACCGGGATGTCGCCGGCGTAGTGGGCGAGCACGTCGACGGTGTAGCTCTTGAGGTAGGACAGGTAGGACTCCTGCTCGGTGCCGGTGGCGGTCAGGTCGCCGAGGTTGAGGATGGCGTCGGCCGAGACGTGCTGGGCGCTCTCGCCGACCACCCGGGCCATGCCGGACGTGCCCTGCAGGTCGTCCAGCACGGCGATCCGGAGCAGGTCCGGGCTGGGCGGCAGCGTGGGCACCCCGAACCGGGCTTCGAACGCGGCGTCCCGGTTGGCCGAGACCCGGTCGTAGAAGGCCTGCTCGCTCTTGCCGAGCGAGTCGACGGTGGTGACGGCCTGCGAGATCAGGTACTCGAACGGCCCGGTGATCTGCCAGCCGGACAGGAAGGTGTTCGCCAGCGTCGGGTCCGGCTCGATCGGCTGGTGGCGGTCCGACAGCGGCGAGCAGAGGTAGCCGGCCGGCACCAGCACCGCCAGCATCGCGGCGACCGCCACCAGCCGCGCGGCCCGGCGCTCCGGGCCCCGGTCGGCGAGCACCGCCACCCGCTGCCGCGGCGAGAGCCGGTCCAGCGCCCGGCGGCGGTACTTGAGGTAGGCGTAGCCGAGGATCTCTGCCATCGCCACCAGGTAGGCGGTGCCGAAGCCGACGGTGCCGTAGTAGCGCAGCACCGCGGCGGTCAGCTTGTTCAGCTCGTCCCGGCGGGCCTGGGAGTCGGAGAACAGGTGGCCGACCACGTCGATGGTGGAACGGTCCAGGGTGCCGGTGGAGCTGAACAGCGTCAGGTCCAGGTCGGTGGGACGGACGTCGAGGCCGACGTGCTTGCCCAGCACCACCGGGCCTGGCCGGCGCAGCCCGCCGAGCAGCCCGGAGTCCACCTGCACCGTGTTGCTGCCGATCCGCAGCTTCACCTGGGCGCTCAGGCCGTCCAGTCCGACGTCGCGGACGTGCGCCGGCGGAGCCCAGGCGACCGCGGTGAGGCCGGCTGCGGCCGGGGTGAGCACCAGGGCGAGCAGGGTGAGCGCCCGGACCGCCAGCCTGGTCGGGAACCGCCGACGTGCCGGCCCGGGCAGCGGCCGGGACGGGACCTGGGTCAGCTCACGCGGGACTGCCCGCTCCAGGTCCTGCTGACTGGTCATCCCGGCCAGTTTAGTTCGGGGTGGCTGCAGACGGCTTTCCTGAGTGATGCCGTGCTCCGGCCGGCCGCCCAGGCGGCCGGTATTCACGTCGATGTCGTATTCGGGCCGATCGGGTATCCGATCTGCACGCCCTGGCGTTCGAATCGGATACGACATGGCGCGAGAGCCAGCCGGTGGTCTGGGCCGGACTACTGAGGAGGGCCAGGGTCCTGGCCGGTGGCCTGATCGGCCGAGCCGGCAGTGTCATCGGCCGAGCCGGCCTGATCGGTTGCGTCGGCGAGTTCCAGCTGCTCGGCCTGCTCCGGCGTCGGGGCGGTGCCGCCCAGCCGGGCCGGCAGGAACCGCAGGTCATCACCGGTCAGCGGCGGGTAGGCGTCCTGCGCGGCGTGCAGCAGCTCGGTCATCGCCTTGCGCAGCGAGCGCAGCACCAGCTCGGGCTCGTCCTTGCGGCTGACCGGGATCGGGGCGCCCACGCCGATCAGGATCGGGGTGCGGGTCCGGCCGAGCCGGCGGGGCAGACCTTTGGTCCAGATCCGCTGCGATCCCCAGATCACCGTCGGCAGCAGCGGCACCCCGCCCGCGGCCGCCATCCGGACCGCGCCGCTCTTGAACTCCTTGAGCTCGAAGGAGCGCGAGATGGTGGCCTCGGGGAACACCCCGACGATCTCGCCGGACTTCAGCGCCGCGACGGCGGCCCGGTAAGAGGCGGCGCCGGCGTCCCGGTCGACCGGGATGTGGTGCATGCCGCGCATCAGCGGCCCGCTGACCGGGTGCCGGAACACCTGTTCCTTGGCCATGAACCGCACCAGCCGGCCGGCCGGGCGGGCGGCCATGCCGGCGAAGGCGAAGTCCAGGTACCCGGTGTGGTTGACGGCCATCACCGCGCCGCCGGTGGCCGGCACGTTCTCGGCGCCGGTGATCGTGCAGCGCAGCCCCTGCAGCGCGAACAGGACGCGGCTCAGGCCGATCACCGAGGCATACACCGGCTCCATCCGCCTACCGTAGCGGCAGCCGCGCCGGCCCGGGCAGCACCCGGGGGCGGACGTGGCGCGTCCGGGGAGTTGGGGCCATGCTGGGGCGATGGCACTCGCGGACACCTCCGACCCGGCGGCACTGGGCCCCACCGACATCGGCCGTGCCCTGGAGGCGACCGGGTACCTCCCCGACGAGGGACTGAGCACCGCGGCGTTCCTGGCGCTGCGCATGCACCGGCCGCTGTTCCTGGAAGGTGACGCGGGCGTCGGCAAGACCAGCCTGGCGCAGGCGCTGGCCGAGGTGCTCGGCGCCGAGCTGGTCCGGCTGCAGTGCTACGAGGGGATCGACGCCGCCCAGGCCCTCTACGACTGGGACTTCCCGCGCCAGGTGCTGCACCTGCGGGCCGCCGAGACCGCCGTGCGGGCCGATCCGGACTCCGGCGCCACCGACGCCGCCGAGCTGGAGCGCTCGCTGTATGACCGGCGGTTCCTGATCGCCCGGCCGATCCTGCGCGCCCTGGAGCACACCCCGTCGGTGCTGCTGATCGACGAGATCGACCGCGCGGACGACGAGTTCGAGGCGTTCCTGCTGGAGGTGCTGGCCGACAACGCGGTGACCATCCCGGAGCTGGGCACCATCCGGGCCGCGGCGCCGCCGCTGGTGGTGCTCACCTCCAACCGCACCCGGGAGGTGCACGACGCGCTGAAGCGGCGCTGCCTCTACCACTGGGTGGCGCACCCGTCCTACGAGCGGGAGGTGGCGATCCTGCGCCGCCGGCTGCCGGAGGTGAGCGAGCGGCTGGCGCGCGAGGTGGCCGCGGCGGTCCGCCGGATGCGCGCGGCCGACCTGCTCAAGCCGCCCGGCGTGGCCGAGTCGATCGACTGGGCGCAGGCGCTGCACCTGCTCGGCGCGGACGGCCTGGACGCCGACCGGGCGGCGGCCACCCTGGGCGCGGTGCTGAAGTACCAGGAGGACGCGGTGCGCATTCGCGACACGGTGCTGGCAGAGCTGGCCGGATGACCACTGGCCGAACAACCGCCGGCCCACCGCGGGACGTGGTCGACGTGGTGCTGGGCTTCGCCCGGACCCTGCGGCATGCCGGGGTGCCGGCCGGGCCGGACCGGGTGCAGGCCCTGCTGGGCGCGCTCGGCCACCTGGACGTGCTGGATCCGAACCAGGTGTACTGGGCCGGCCGGCTGACGCTGTGCGCCGACCCCGAGGACCTGGACCGCTACGACGCGGCGTTCGCGCTGTACTTCGGCGGCCGCCGGCCGGCCCGCGGCCGGTCCGCGTCCGAGCCGCCTCCGCTGCTCCGGCCGGCGGCGTTCGAGCCGGACGCTGCCGGGGACGGCGAGGACACCGACGACAGTCCCCGCTTCGCGGTGCACGCCAGCCAGCACGAGATCCTGCGGCACAAGGACGTCACGACGCTCAGCGCCACCGAGCGGGCCCAGTTGCAGCGGCTGTTCGCGCTGCTGGCGCCGCGGGCCGCCGGCCGGCGGTCGCTGCGCTACACCCGCGCGCCGCGCGGCCGGGTGGACCTGGAGCGCACCGTGCGCCGGATGCTGAGCCGGGGCGGCGAGCCCGCGGAGCTGGTCCGGCGCCGCCGCCGGCACAAGCCGCGCCGGCTGGTGCTGCTGATCGACGTCAGCGGGTCGATGGCGCCGTACGCCGACTGGTTGCTGCGCTTCGGCCACGCCGCCGTGCGCAGCGCGCCGCTGAACACCGAGGTGTTCACGCTCGGCACCCGGCTGACCCGGGTGACCCGGGAGCTGCGGCTGCGCGATCCGGACCGGGCGCTGGCCGCCGCCGGCCGCGCGGTGCCGGACTGGCGGGGCGGCACCCGGCTCGGCGACACCCTGAAGGCGTTCTCCGACCGCTGGGGGCAGCGCGGGGTGGCCCGCGGCGCGGTGCTGGTGGTGTGCTCGGACGGCTGGGAGCGCGGCGACCCGGCGGAGCTGGGCAGCCAGCTGGCCCGGCTGTCCCGGCTGGCGCACGCGGTGGTCTGGGTCAATCCGCACAAGGGCAAGGACGGCTTCGCCCCGGTCACCGGCGGCATGGTGGCGGCACTGCCGTACATCGACTCGCTGGTGGCCGGGCACAGCTTCGCGGCGCTGACCGAACTGGTGGAGGTGATCGCCGATGCGTGACGTGCTGGACGAGCTGCGGCACTGGTGGGACCAGGGTGCGGAAGTGGGGCTGGCCACCGTGGTGGCGACCTGGAGCTCGGCGCCGCGCCAGCCGGGGGCGGCGATGCTGGTCGGCCCGGACGGCAGCGCTGCCGGCAGCGTGTCCGGCGGCTGCGTGGAGGGGGCGGTCTACCAGCTGGCCACCGAGGTCCGCGACGGCCGGGCGCCGGTGCTGCAGCGCTACGGCGTCTCCGACGACGACGCCTTCGCGGTGGGGCTGACCTGCGGCGGCATTCTCGACATCTTCTGCGAGCGGATCTCGCGGGACACCTTTCCCGAGTTCGGCGAGGTGGTCGCCGACATCCGGGCCGGCCGGCCGGTGGCGGTGGCCACCGTGGTGGAGGCGCCGCCGGACCTGCTGGGCCGCCGGCTGGTGGTCAGGCCCGCCGCCGCTTCGAAGGACGCCGTCGCCGGCAGCCTGCTCACCGACGGTTCGCAGCGGCTGGTGGACGCGCTGCGCGACGACGCCCGCGGGCTGCTGGCCCAGGGCCGGACCGGGGTGCTGCACTACGGCCACGACGGCGAGCGCCGGGTGGACGACATCGCGGTCTTCGTCGCCAGCTACGCCCCGCGGCCCCGGATGATCGTCTTCGGCGCCATCGACTTCGCCTCCGCGGTGGCCCGGATCGGCTCGTTCCTGGGCTACCGGGTGACCGTCTGCGACGCCCGGCCGGTCTTTGCCACCCGGCAGCGGTTCCCGGACGCCGACGAGGTGATCGTCGACTGGCCGCACCGCTACCTGGCCGGCACCGAGACCGACGAGCGGACGGTGATCTGCCTGCTCACCCATGACCCGAAGTTCGACGTGCCGCTGCTGGAGCTGGCGTTGCGGATGCCGCTGGCCTACATCGGCGCGATGGGCTCGCGGCGTACCCACGACGACCGCCTGCAGCGGTTGCGCGAGCTGGGCCTGACCGAGGCGGAGCTGGCCCGGCTGCGGGCGCCGATCGGGCTGGACATCGGCGCCCGCACCCCGGAGGAGACCGCCGTCTCGGTGGCCGCGGAGATCATCGCGGCCCGCTGGGGCGGCTCCGGGCAGCCGTTGCGCAGCGTCGCCGGCCCGATCCACGCCGCCGCTGCCGGGGAGCCGGCGGCGGAGTTCGCCGGCTGAGACATCGCCCGATTTCGTGGGTTGCGGTTTTCGCTGGGAAGGGATTGTCTGACGTCACACCCAAGTCGAGCTGGAGGTCTGATGACCCGGGTCAACGTGACAGTCGACGGAACGGCCTACACCGACGAGGTGGAGCCGCGGATGCTCCTGGTGCACTACCTGCGCGACCGGCTGGGCAAGGTCGGCACCGTGGTCGGGTGCGACACCAGCAACTGCGGCGCCTGCACGGTGCTGCTGGACGGGGTGGGCGTCAAGAGCTGCTCGGTGCTGGCGGTGCAGGCCGACGGTGCCAGCGTCACCACCGTCGAGGGCCTGAGCGGCCCGGACGGCTCGTTGCACCCAGTGCAGCAGGCCTTCCACGACTCGCACGCCCTGCAGTGCGGGTTCTGCACGCCGGGAATGATGCTGGCCGCCTGCGACCTGCTGCGGGAGAACCCGGACCCGTCCGAGCAGGAGGTCCGGGAAGGCATCGAGGGCAACCTGTGCCGGTGTACCGGTTACCAGAACATCGTGGCGGCCATCCAGGCCGCCGGGCAGGCGATGCGAGCCGGCGCCGGTGGATCTGGCGCGGGCGATCCAGTCGCGTCCGACCCGACTGGGTCTGTTCCGGGCGCGTCTGTTCCGAATGCGGAGGTGTCGGCATGACCACCATCGACGAGCGTCCCGACGTGGCCGGCGGCGGCCCGGCGGCCGAGATCGGCCAGCCCCGCAAGCGCAAGGAGGACCAGCACCTGCTCACCGGCCAGACCACCTGGACGGACAATCTGACGCTGCCCGGCATGGTGCACCTGGCTATCCTGCGCAGCCCGATGGCGCACGCCCGGATCACCGCGCTGGACGTCACGCCCGCGCTGTCCCGGCCCGGGGTGCTGGCCGCCTTCTCCGGCCGGGACTTCGCCGACACCCAGGGCAGCATCCCGTGTGCCTGGCCGGTCACCCCGGAGATGGTCAACCCGGGCCACCCGAGCCTGGCCGTCGACGAGGTCAACCACGTCGGCGAGGCGGTCGCGGTGGTGGTGGCCCGGGACAAGGCCGCTGCGCAGGACGCCCTGGAGGCCATCGAGATCGACTACGAGCCGCTGCCGGTGGTGCTGGACATGGAGGCCGCGCTCGCCGAGGGCGCCGACCAGGTGCATGCCCACCTGGAGTCCAACCGGTCCTTCACCTGGGTCTTCGAGTCGGGCTCGGCCGGCACCGGCGCCCCGATCGAGGAGGTGCTCGGCCAGGCCGAGGTGACCGTCCGGCGCCGGTTCGTGCAGCAGCGGCTGATCCCGGCGTTCATGGAGCCCCGCTCGACCGTGGTGCAGCCGCAGGGCGGCGGCTTCGTGATGTGGTCGGCGACCCAGATCCCGCACATCCTGCGCACCATGCTGGCCCTCACCCTGGACGTGCCCGAGCACCAGGTGCGGGTGATCGCCCCGGACGTCGGTGGCGGCTTCGGCGGCAAGCTGCAGGTGACCCCGGAGGAGGTGATCACCGCGTTGGTGGCCCGCCGGCTGGGCAAGCCGGCCAAGTACACCGAGTCCCGGTCGGAGTCGCTGATGAGCGCCCACCACGGCCGTGACCAGATCCAGGACATCACCATCACCGCCCGCCGGGACGGCACGGTGACCGGCCTGGACGTGCACCTCTACGCCGACATGGGTGCCTACCTGCGGCTGGTCTCGCCCGGCGTGCCGATCCTCGGCGCGTTCATGTTCAACGCCATCTACAAGTTCGACGCCTACCGCTTCGTCTGCGAGGGAGTGTTCACCAACAAGACCCCGACCGACGCCTACCGGGGCGCCGGCCGTCCGGAGGCGACCTTCGCCATCGAGCGGATCATGGACGAGCTGGCGGTCGAGCTCGGCATGGACCGGATGGAGCTGCGCCGCAAGAACTGGATCACCCACGAGGAGTTCCCGTTCACCACGGTGGCGGGGCTGACCTACGACAGCGGCAACTACGAGGCCGCTACCGACCGGGCACTGGAGCTGTTCGGCTGGGACGAGTTGGCGGCCGAGCAGGCCGAGCGGCGATCCCGGAAAGACCCGGTGCAGCTGGGACTGGGCATCTCCACCTTCACCGAGATGTGCGGCCTGGCGCCGTCCCGGGTGCTCGGAGCGCTGTCCTACGCCGCGGGCGGCTGGGAGAGCGCCACCATCCGGATGCTGGCATCGGGCAAGGTGGAGGTGATCACCGGGACCAGCCCGCACGGCCAGGGCCATGAGACCGCCTGGAGCCAGATCGTCGCCGACCAGCTGGGCGTGCCGTTCGAAGACGTCGAGGTGCTGCACGGCGACACCCAGTCCTCGGCGCGCGGGCTGGACAGCTACGGCTCGCGGTCGCTGGTGGTGGGCGGCATCGCGGTGGTGCACGCGGCCCAGAAGGTGATCGCCAAGGCCCGCCGGCTGGCCGCGCACCTGCTGGAGGCCAACGAGGACGACCTGGAGTTCGCCGGCGGCACCTTCACGGTCAAGGGCTCCCCCGGCAGCAGCAAGAGCCTGGCGGAGCTCGCCTTCGCGGTGTTCTCGGCGCACGACCTGCCCGAGGGCATGGAGCCCGACCTGGACGCCACCGCCGCCTTCGACCCGGAGAACTTCTCCTTCCCGCACGGCACCCACCTGTGCGCGGTCGAGGTCGACACCGAGACCGGGTTCTCCACGATCCGCAAGTACGTGTGCGTCGACGACATCGGCGAGGTGGTCAACCCGCTGATCGTGGAGGGGCAGGTGCACGGCGGCCTGGCCCAGGGCATCGCCCAGGCGCTGTACGAGGAAGCGGTCTACGACGACGAGGGAAACCTGACCACCGGCTCGTTCGTGGACTACCTGCTGCCCTCGGCGGCCGACCTGCCGGCCTTCACCACCGACCGGACGGTCAGCCGGTCCACCACCAATCCGCTGGGCGTCAAGGGCGTCGGCGAGGCCGGCACCATCGCCTCCACCCCGGCGGTGGTGAACGCGATCGTGGACGCGCTGCGGCCGTGGGGCATCAACGACGTGCAGATGCCGTGCACCCCGGAGCGGGTCTGGCGCGCCATCTCCCAGGGAGCGGAGAAGTCCGGCCGGGATCCGGGCGGCACGGTGTCCTGGGGCGGCAGCAGCACGTCCTCGTCCGACGGTTCCGGCTCTGACGGTTCCGGCTCTGACGGTTCCGGCGCTACCGAGGGAGGCCAGCTGTGATCCCGGCGCCGTTCGACTACCTCAAGCCCACCTCGGTTTCCGAGGCGGTGCAGGCCTACGCAGCAGCGGGCGAGGACGCCAAGCTGCTGGCCGGCGGCCAGTCGCTGCTGCCGATCCTGCGGTTGCGACTGGCCTATCCGGAGCTGGTGATCGACCTCGGCGGCATCGGTGAGCTGGCCGGGGTCACCGACGACGGCGACGCCCTGCTGATCGGGGCGATGACCACCCACGCTGCGATCCTGGCCGACCCGTTGATCCGCCAGCACGCCCCGCTGATCGCCCAGGCCACCGAGACGGTGGCCGACCGGCAGGTCCGGCACCGGGGCACCTTCGGCGGCTCGCTGGCGCACGCCGACCCGGCCGGTGACCTGCCCGCGGTCGCACTGGCGCTGGATGCCGAGCTGCGGGTGCAGGGCCCGGACGGGGAACGGTCTATCGCCGCCCGGGACTTCTTCACCGACTACCTGACCACCTCGATGCGGCCGGGCGAGATCCTCACCGCGATCCGGGTGCCGAAGCTGGGGGCGGGCTGGTCGACGCACTACGAGAAGCTGAACCGGGTCGCCCAGGCCTGGTCGATCGTGGCGGTGGCGGCCGCGGTGCACCGGTCCGACGGCACCATCACCGAGGCCCGGATCGGCCTGACCAACATGGGATCCACTCCGCTGCGGGCCAGTGCCTCGGAGCAGGCGCTGGCCGGGGCGCCGGCTACCGAGGAGTCGATCGCGCGGGCCAGCGCCTCGGCCGCCGAGGGCACCTCGGCGCCCAGTGACCTGTCCGCCAAGGCTGACTACCGCGAGCACCTGGCCACCGTGCTGACCCGGCGGGCCGTGCGGCACGCGGCCGGGATCTGAGCGGGCCATGCAGCTCACCCACAACTTCACCGTGCCGGCCGACGTCGACCAGGCCTGGGAGGTGCTGCTCGACATCGAGCGGATCGCGCCCTGCATGCCGGGCGCCGCGCTGGACACCGTGGCCGAAGACGAGTTCACCGGCTCGGTCAAGGTGCGACTGGGGCCGATCGGCCTCACCTACCGGGGAAAGGCGCACTGGGTCGAGCGGGATGCCGACAGCCACCGGGCGGTGATCGACGCGCAGGGCAAGGACGCCCGGGGCAACGGCACCGCCAAGGCCACCATCACCGCGACGCTGACCGCCGCCCAGGGCGGCAGCACCGAGGTGACCGTGGTGACCGACCTGACCATCACCGGCAAGCCGGCCCAGTTCGGGCGGGGGGTGATGGTCGACGTCGGCAACAAGCTGATCGGGCAGTTCGCCGACTGCCTGGCCGGCACGCTGGCCGAGCCGCAGCCCGATACCGGCACGGCTGCTGGCAGCGCTGCTGCCGGGAGCCTGCCGGCCGGCGGTGCGGACCGTCCGCTCGACAGTGACGAGCAGGAGGTCGCCGCCACGCTGCGCGGCGCCGAGTCCGCCAGCGCGGAACAGCTCGGCATCGCCGATCAGGGCACGTCCGATCAGCAGCCGGCCGGGTCCGGTCCGGATGCGGCGGAACGGGACGAGGCCGGGCCTGACCTTGCCGAGCCCAGCCCGAGCCGGGCCGAGCACGGTGAGCCAGGACCGAGCCTGGCCGAGCCCGGTGAGCCAGGGCCGAGCCTCGCGGCGCCGGGCCTGGCCGATCCCGACGTGGTGGAGGCCGGCGAGGCCGGGCTGCGGGAGTCCACGGAGGCAACCGATGCGGCCACCGCCGGGTCCGACCCGGCCGGCGGTGCGGCGGTGGTGGCGGTGCCGGTCCCAGTGCCGGGCGAACAGCCGGTGGAGCCTGCCGCCGCGTCCGAAGCCGCTCCCCCGGCCCAGCGGATCGACAGTGCCGCGCCGGCTTGGTCTGCTGCGGCGCCGGTGGCACACCGGCCGCCGCCCCGGCGGCCGGCGGCCGAGGTGGAGCCGATCGACCTGCTGAGTTCGGCGGGGCCCGCGGTAGCCAAGCGGCTGGCTGCTCCGGTGGCTGCCCTGGCGCTGGTGGTGGCCTGGTTGGTGATCCGGCGCCGGCGCTGACGCGGCTGGCTCAGTCGAACAGCGACAGCTGGACCGCCGCGTCCTGCGGCTGCGGTGCGTGCTTGGCCAGCCTGCCGTGCCGGCGGCCGGACCGCCCGTACTCCGCCGGCGTCCGGCCCGTGCCGGCCCGGCCGGTGGAGCCCGCCGGCTGCCCGGTCCAGGTTGCCTCGCCGGGGGCGGCCGGTTCCGCCGACCAGGCATGCTCGACCGGCCGTTCCGGTGGCTCCTGGTAGGCCAGGAACTGCAGGGCGGCCGGCGTGGTCCAGGTGAGCTGGTGGGCCCGGAAAGCAGCGCTCACGGCGGCCGAGTCCAGCGGCAGCACGCCGGGACCACGGCCCAGATCCAGACCCAGGTCCAGGTCGTGGTGCATCCGCATCACCTGGCAGTTCAGCTCCCAGGCCGCCCGGGACTCCGGCTGGGCCAGCCGGCTGGCCGCCGCACCGCCCACCGCTGCCCTGACCCGGGCTCCGCCCGCGGCCAGGTCTTCGAACACCGCGGCGGCGCTGCCGAGTTCGGCCAGCAGCCGGGCGGCCGTCTTGGCACCGATCCCGCGCACGCCGGGCAGGTTGTCCGACGGGTCGCCGCGCAGCGCGGCGTAGTCGCGGTACTGCTCGGGACGGATGCCGAGCATCACCGCCAGCAGGTCCGGGGTGAGCAGCGGCGAGGCGTCCACCCCGCCGTTGATGATCCGCAGCACCCGGGTGTGCTCGTCGATCAGGGCGAAGGCGTCCCGGTCGGAGGTCATGATCACGGTGCGGGCGCCCACGCTCGGCGCGAAGCCGGCCGCCGAGGCCAGCACATCGTCGGCCTCCAGGCCGTCCGGGATCACCACCGCGACGCCCATGCTGCGCAGCACCTCGGCGGCGCCGTCCAGCTGGGACACCAGGCTGGGCAGCTTGTCGGCGCGGCCGGCCTTGTACTGCGGCCAGCGGGTGCGGCGATGGCTGAGGACCGGGTCGTCGAAGCCGACCACGATGGCGGCCGGACAGAGCCGCTCGGCAGCCGCCACCAGCTGGGTCAGCAGGCCGCGGATCGCCCACAGCGGCCGGCCGTCGGCCGCGCGCAGGCCGGTGCCGGCCTGGGAGTGGAAGCTGCGGTGGACGAGGGAGTTGCCGTCCACGGCCAGCAGCACCGGCGAATCCTGCACGCCGACCACTGTAAACGCCGGTACCGACTAGAACGGCATCGAACGGCCAGCAAGGTGCGCGCCATCCACCGTAGGGTGGCAGGACGCCCGGCTACGGTGCGGACGCGGCGATGCCGCAGCCGTGGGTCATCGCGATTGCTCGAGGAGGGAACGAGGTGTCTGGATGCGGCTCGGACCAGTAGGGGTACCCGGACCGAGGGATCTGCTGCGGCTGGCGGAGGGCGGCTACGAGGCCCTGGAGCAGGCCATCGCGCTGGTGCCCCGGGTGGTGGGCCTGCTGGGCGAGGTCGAGAGCGTGGTCTCCCGGGTCAAGGTGATGATGGACGAGATCGACCAGACCCAGCGCGCGGCCCGCACCATCATCGGGCAGGCCGAGCAGGTACTGCAGCACACCGAGCAGCTGGTCGGCCGGGCCGACACCCTGGTCGACCGGGCCGGCACGCTCCTCGACCGCACCTCCGGCGTGCTCGACGACACCCAACCGCTGCTGGAGCGCACCGACGCGGTGCTCAACCAGACCCAGCCGCTGCTCACCCGCGCCGGCGAGGTGCTGGACGAGACCGAGCCGTTGGCGAAGCAGGCCGGCGCGCTGGTTGCCAGCAGTGGCCCGTTGGCCGAGCAAGCCGGCCCGCTGCTGCAGCAGGCGGGTGAGCTGGTGGGCCGGGCCGACGGGCTGCTGGGCGGTGCGGAGCCGTCCCTGCAGCGCCTGCAGCCGATCCTGGACCGGCTGGCCCAGACCACCAGCCCGGCCGAGGTCGACGCGGTCGTGCAGTTCGTCGACACCCTGCCGGAACTGGTGCAGGCGATGCGCGACGACGTCCTGCCGATCGTGCGGACGATGGGCACGGTGGCCCCGGACGTGCGCGACCTGCTCGACACCACCAAGGAGTTCAACGAGATCCTCGGATCGCTGCCTGGCCTGGGACGCATCAAGCGGCGGGTCGAGGAGCGGCAGGAGCAGGAGGACCTCGACCGGTTGTCCACCGAGGACCCGCCCCGGTCCCCGGACGAGGTGCGCTGAGGAGGCACCGGCCGGGCCTCGTGGTTGAAGCCCGACCGGTGCGCGCTCCGTGCTAGCGGCGTTTCCGGCTAGCCGGGGGCAGTACTAGCCGTGCAGCCGGTTGTTGGCGGCGAAAGCCACCGCGTCCTTGGCGGGCACCCGGACCCGGACCTTGCCGTGCGAGTCCACGGTGAAGGTGCGGCCGGTGCAGTGGCTGGACGAGGTCTGGTTGCCGTGGATGATGTCGCAGTAGGTGCCGCGCGGCAGCCCGGTCTGGAACGTCATGGTCTTGTCGGCGTCGCCGTTGTTCAATGCGATCCAGCCCCGGTGCCCGCGGCTGAACGCGATCAGGTTCACCCCGTCGTCGGCCCAGTTCGTCACCCTGGCATCGCCCACGTAGTTGTGCCAGCCGACCAGGTTCGCCACGCCCTTGTTGCGGTCGATGCAGACCCAGCCGGCGTCGCAGTCGGTGTTGGTGATGAAGCCGTTGGCGTCGGCCGGCGGCGAGTCGTCGTTGCCGGTGAAGGCGAAGCTGGCGTACACCTGCGGCGTGCCGTAGCCGTAGGCCAGCATGAACTCGGTGGCCAGGATGTAGGTGGCGCCGTCCTTGTAGCTCAGCGTCGAGCCGTTGCGCTCGGTGTCGTGGTTGGCCACGAACGCCACCGAGCTCTCGCTGGGCAGCAGGCCGGCCCGTTCGCCGAACACCGACAGGTCGGTGATGTTGCCGCCCGGCGGGGTGGTGTAGCTCTTGAACGCGTCATGGACCTGCTGGGCGAAGTCGAATCCGAGCACGTCATCCCGGTTGATGAAGGCCCAGGGCGACAGCTTGCCCGGGCCGCCCGGCGGCACCTCGAGGTAGATGTAGGGACGGGTGCCGTCCAGCGTGCGGTGCAGCAGCTTCTCGATGGCGGTCATGTCGGCCTGCGGGATGTGCTTGCCCGCGTCGATCCGGAAGCCGGACACGCCGTAGCCGATCAGCTTGTTCAGGTAGCCGGCCAGCTTGTTGCGGACGTAGCTGGTCTCGGTGCGCAGGTCGGACAGGCTCACCAGCTCGCACTTGGTGACCTGCAGGTAGTTGTTGAAGTCCTCGATGTTGCCGCTCGCGGTCGGGCAGTCGGCCGGCGTGTGGTGGAAGTTCGCGCTGGTGTAGATGCCCTCGTACTCGTACTTGGAGTAGCTCACGCCGCCGTAGGAGATGTTGCCCTGGCCCGTCATGTGGTTGATCACCGCGTCGACGTAGACCTTCACGCCGGCCTTGCGGCAGGTGGCCACCATCGACTTGAACTGCGCCTCGTTGCCCATCCGGCTGGTCAGCTTGTAGTCGACCGGCTGGTAGACCTCCCACCAGGGGTGCACCGGCCCGTCGGTCTTGGACAGCGAGTCCTGCGGCGGGGCCACCTGCACGCCGGCGTAGCCCTTCGGGCCGAGCACGGTCTTGCATTCCTTGGCGATCGAGACCCAGTTCCATTCCCAGAGGTTGGCGATCACGTCGCGGGTGCCGTGCTCGTTGGAGTGGCTGGCCAGGGCGGGCTGGTCGGCCGCCCCCGCACTGACCGAGCCGAGCACGGTGACCGAGGCGGCGGCCAGGGTGGCCGCGCTGGCGGCGACCGCGACCGCGATCCGGAGCCGGCGCCTGCTGAACCTGCCTGAACCTGGCGGGTTGGACGGAGGGGAGATTTGGCTTGTCATCATTGTCCTTTCGCAGGGCTTCGGCAGGCAGGGGGAACTTCTCGATTGCCGCCGTTTTCTTACTAGTGACCCGCCTCACAGGTGTCAAGGCGCCGGAGGTCGATGCCCAAGAAGCTAGCCAGGCCCACTGACAGTTCCGGCCGGCCAGGCTGCCCTAGGCTGCAGGCGTGATCGCCACCGTCCAGGCAAGCCGGTACGTCACCCCGCTGCGCGAGGGCGGCTCGCTGCCCGGCATCGTCGAGGCGGACGACCTCGGCACCTACGTGGTGAAGTTCCGCGGCGCCGGCCAGGGCCTGAAGGTGCTGGTGGCCGAGGTGGTGGTCGGCGAGCTGGCCCGCCGGCTCGGCCTGCGGGTTCCGGAGCTGCGCGCGCTGGAGCTGGACCCGGTGATCGCCCGGTACGAGGCCGACCAGGAGGTGCAGGACCTGCTCAACGCCAGCATCGGGCTGAACCTGGCCGTCGACTTCCTGCCGGGCTCGTTCGGCTGGGATGCCGGCTACCCGGTGGACCCGGACGAGGCGGCCCGCATCCTGTGGCTGGACGCGTTCACCGCCAACGTCGACCGCAGCTGGCGCAATCCGAACCTGCTGATCTGGCACCGCCAGCTCTGGCTCATCGATCACGGCGCGGCGCTGTACTTCCACCACGGCTGGTCGCGGCCGGGCGCCGATCCGCAGCGCTTCGCCCACCAGCCCTACGACGCCTCCGACCACGTGCTGGTGCGCCACGTCGGCGGGGTGGCCGAGGCGGGCCGGGCGCTGGCGCCGCTGGTCACCCCCGAGCTGCTGGCAGAGGTGCTCGACCAGGTTCCGGACGAGTGGCTGGAGCCCGACGGCGGCCGGCCGGACGAGATCCGCCGGCGCTACGCCGACTACCTGCTGGCCCGGCTGGCCGGCGAATCCTCCTGGCTGCCCCGGGCGGCTGCCGCATGAGCGAGGATCGCGGCGAGCGGCACGGCTTCCAGTACGTGGTGCTGCGCTGCGTGCCGCGGGTCGACCGCGAGGAGTTCGTCAACGTCGGGGTGCTGCTCTACAGCCAGAGCGCGGACTTCCTGTGCGCGGGCAGCCGGCTCGACGCCGACCGGCTGCGGGCGCTGGCCCCCGACCTGGACCTCGACGCGGTGCGCTCGGCGCTGGCCGCGGTCGAGGCGGTCTGCCGCGGCGAGTCCGGCGCCGACATCAGCCTGGGCCAGCGGTTCGGCTGGCTGGCCGCCCCGCGCAGCACCGTGGTGCAGCCCGGGCCGATCCACGGCGGTCTGACCGACGATCCGGCCCGCCAGCTGCAGCACCTGCTGGACACCCTGGTCGGCTGAGCGGCTCACACGCGTCGGAGAAAGAGCTTGTTGCCACCGTGCAGACGGGCCGGCAAGATGTGAGCCTCATGTGATCCAGCCCACTCCTGGAAGGAACACTCTCCTTGGCAACCAGCAAGCTCGCCGCACCGCAACTGGTACTCAACAGCCGGATGCTCTACACCAGCTGGATCCCGCAGGACCCGGACGCCTGTGCCCACCTGCTGCCCCCGGCGCTGCGGCCGGCGTCCAACTCCGCCGTCTACATGAACCAGTACGTGGTGGACTCGGCCCAGCAGACCACCGGGTTCGGGGCGTACTCGCTCACCTACCTGGGGTTGGACCTGGACTTCTTCGCCCCGGACGGGACCACGCCGGCCCGCTTCTTCACCCACTACTTCAACTCCTCGCAGGTGATGCGGGAGTACGCGGCCGAGCGGGGCGTGCCGGCCGGCACCGGTTCCACCACCCTGGAGGTGGCGGGCGGCATCGCCACCGCGACCACGTCGGTGGACAACCGGCCGATCATCCGCACCCGGGCCCGGGTCGGCGAGGTCGCCGACATCGTGCTGGGTGGCCACCTGCGCTACGTCACCCGGGTGGGCAACCGGCTGATCGCCGGCAACTACCCCTACATCGGTGAGCTGGTGAGCACCTTCGAGGTGCAGTCGATCGAGTTCCTGGACTCCGGACACCCGGTGTACGCGCTGCGCCCGGCCTCGCCGCTGCAGGTGGTGACCGGCTTCTCCTTCTACGCCCCGCGTGACTCGTTCGTCTACCCGGGCGGCGAGGAGGACATCGGCCCGGCCGAGGGCGGCGGGCAGGGCCACCGCCCGTAGCCGGCGGCCAAGGACCGAGCTAGCGGTGGGGACGGCTCAGCCGGGCCGTCCCCACCTCTGGGCGTTTCAGCGGAAGCCGTCGACCGGATCGCCGGTCAGGTCCTCCTCGTTGCTGTCCTGCTCGTTCAGCTCGTCCTCCTCGACGACGTGCATGGCGGCCTCCTCGGCGGTGGCCGCGCTGCCGGCCTTGCCCACGTCGAAGGCCACCTCTGCCGCCTCGGTGTCTTCGTGCGCGCCCTCGTCCGGGGCGACCAGCCGGCCGGCCCGGGGCGCCGGCTCCTCAGCGGTGACGTCGTCCGGGCTGACGTCGGGGATCTCCTGGGCCAGCCGCTGGTCCAGGCTCTCGCCCTCGGCCTGCTCGGCGGCGGTGTTGCCGTACCGGGTGGCGACCGGGCTGAAGTCCGGCGGCGAGTAGCTGGTGTCCAGCGGCTCGTCCAGCTCGACGCCGTCGCCGGTCAGGGTCTCGGCCGGGTCCAGGTACTCGGCGTCGTCGTCGCCGCCGGTGTAGACCTCGTCGCCGAACGTGGTGTCGTCGGATTCGCTCATGCCTTCACTACATCACCCGGGACGGCCGCGTGCGAGTTCGGCCCCCATCCGGCGCACCACCAGGGCGAAGAACGCCGAGCCGACCGCGCCGATGACCGGGTCGGCGAGCCGGGGCAGCCAGCGGACTCGGACGTCCTCGCTCCAGCTGACCCGGGCGCCGCCGGCGGCCGGCCGCACGGTGATGTCGGCCCAGCCGGTGAGCCAGGGCCCGAGCTTGCGAATCCGGCAGCGGCCGGGACCGCCACCGGCCGGCGGCTGCCACTCGGTGACCTCCATCGGATCGTCGAAGCCCACCGGGCCGAGCCGGCTGCGGCCGGTGAACCGGGTTCCGACTCCCGGGCCGGACGGGCCCTGCCGGTCGAGGACCACCGTGGTCAGCGGTATCCAGCGGCCCTGCGCGGGCCAGTCGGTGACCAGCGCCCAGGCCGTCTCGACGTCGGCGGGGACCAGCCGTTCGGTACGGATGCGCGCCATCAGACAATCCTAGGGACGGGCCGCCGACCGGCAACGGGCCGTGCCACCGGTCGGGAGCCGAGCACGGGGGAAGGCGTTGATTCGAAGCCCGCGTGCCAGGCGAAGTAGGGTTTGAGGCACAACAGGACAAGGGAGTCTGACCATGACTGAGACCGCCACCAGCGCCACCGGCGCTGTCCTGCACACCGGCAGCGGTGAGGATCTGCAGTTGCAGATCGTGCCGTCGACCGAGGGCGCCCCCGGCGTGGACGTGAGCAAGCTGCTCTCGCGGACCGGCCTGGTCACCTACGACCCCGGCTTCGCCAACACCGCCTCCTGCGCCTCCCAGATCACCTACATCGACGGCGACGCCGGCATCCTGCGCTATCGCGGCTACCCGATCGAGGAGCTGGCCGAGAAGTCCACCTTCGCCGAGGTGAGCTACCTGCTGATCTACGGCGAGCTGCCCTCGCCCGACGAGCTGGCCGCCTTCACCTCCCGGCTCAGCCGGCACACCCTGCTGCACGAGGACCTCAAGCGGTTCTTCGACGGCTTCCCGCGCGACGCGCACCCGATGCCGGTGCTGTCCTCGGCGGTCTCGGCGCTGTCGACCTTCTACCAGGACTCGCTGGACCCGTTCAATCCCGAGCAGGTGGACCTGTCCACCATCCGGCTGCTGGCCAAGCTCCCCACCATCGCCGCCTACGCGCACAAGAAGTCGGTCGGGCAGCCGTTTCTGTACCCGGACAACTCGCTCAACCTGGTGGAGAACTTCCTGCGGATGACCTTCGGGCTGCCGGCCGAGCCGTACCAGGTGGACCCGGTGGTGGTACGCGCGCTGGACCTGCTGTTCGTGCTGCACGCCGACCACGAGCAGAACTGCTCCACCTCCACGGTGCGGCTGGTCGGCTCGTCGAACGCCAACCTGTTCGCCTCGATCTCTGCCGGTATCAACGCGCTGTTCGGCCCGCTGCACGGCGGCGCCAACAGTGCGGTGCTGGAGATGCTCGAGACGATCCGCGCCGACGGCGGCGACGTCAAGCGCTTCGTCGAGCGGGTGAAGAACAAGGAAGCCGGAGTGAAGCTGATGGGCTTCGGGCACCGGGTCTACAAGAACTACGACCCGCGGGCGGCGATCGTCAAGAAGACCGCCGACCAGGTGCTGTCGGCCCTCGGCAAGCGCGACGACCTGCTCGACATCGCGATGGAGCTGGAAGGCTACGCGCTGGCCGACGACTACTTCATCAGCCGCAAGCTGTACCCGAACGTGGACTTCTACACCGGCCTGCTGTACCGGGCGATGGGCTTTCCGACCAAGATGTTCACGGTGCTGTTCGCGATCGGCCGGCTGCCGGGCTGGATCGCCCAGTGGCACGAGATGATCAACGATCCCGACACCAAGATCGGCCGGCCGCGCCAGCTCTACACCGGGCCGGCCAGCCGCCCGTACCCGGAACGCAGGAACCGGTCCTGAGAGCGGATGTCGGTGGGGTCGGGTAGACAGTAGCCATGAGCCAACAAGTCCGCGCCGTCATCGCCCGCAGCAAGGACCAGCCGGTCGAGCTGGTCACCGTCAACGTGCCCGACCCGGGCCCGGGCGAGGCGGTGGTCGCGGTGCAGGCGTGCGGCGTCTGCCACACCGACCTGCACTACCGCGAGGGCGGCATCAACGACGAATTCCCGTTCCTGCTCGGGCATGAGGCCGCCGGCGTGGTGGAGCAGGTCGGCGACGGCGTGACCGACCTCGCCCCGGGTGACTTCGTGATCCTGAACTGGCGGGCGGTGTGCGGCCAGTGCCGGGCCTGCCGGCGCGGCCGCCCCTGGTACTGCTTCAACACCCACAACGCCAAGCAGAAGATGACGCTGGAGGACGGCACCGAGCTCTCCCCGGCACTGGGCATCGGGGCGTTCGCGGACAAGACGCTGGTGGCGGCCGGCCAGTGCACCAAGGTGGACTCGCAGGCGCCGGCCACGGTGGCCGGGCTGCTCGGCTGCGGTGTGATGGCGGGCCTGGGTGCTGCCATCAACACCGGAGCGGTCGGCCGCGGCGACACGGTGGCAGTGATCGGCTGCGGCGGGGTCGGCATGGCCGCGGTGGCCGGCGCGCGGCTGGCCGGGGCGTCCAAGGTCATCGCGGTCGACGTGGACGACCGCAAGCTGGCGTGGGCCAAGGAGTTCGGCGCGCACGAGCTGGTCAACTCCACCGCCACCGACCCGGTGGAGGCGATCCAGGCGGCCACCGGCGGCTTCGGCGCGGACGTCGTGGTGGACGCGGTCGGGCTGCCCCAGACCTACCGGCAGGCCTTCTACGGCAGGGACCTGGCCGGCACCGTGGTGCTGGTCGGGGTGCCCCGGCCGGAGGCCACGCTGGAGCTGCCGCTGCTGGACGTGTTCGGCCGGGGCGGCGCGCTGAAGTCGTCGTGGTACGGCGACTGCCTGCCGTCCCGGGACTTCCCGATGCTGATCGAGCTGTACCTGCAGGGCCGGCTGCCGCTGGACAAGTTCGTCACCGAGACGATCGGCATCGGCGACGTGGAGGCGGCGTTCACCAAGATGCACCACGGCGAGGTGCTGCGTTCGGTCGTCGTCTTCTAAAACAGGCGACGGGCGCTCGCGCGAAGAGCGGGAGAGGGCGATGACGGCGCGGATCGAGCACACCACCACTTCCGGGACCTTCAACCTCGACGGCGGCAGCTGGGAGGTGGACAACAACGTCTGGCTGCTGGGCGACGACAGCGAATGCGTCGTGCTCGACGCCCCGCACCAGGCGGCGCCGATCCTGGAGCTGATCGGCGACCGGCGGCTGGTCGCGATCCTGTGTACCCACGCCCACGACGACCATGTGACCGCGGCCCGGCAGCTCAGCGAGGCCACCGGCGCACCGGTCCGGTTGCACCCGGCCGACGAGGTGCTGTGGCGGCAGACTCATCCGGACTTCGACTACCAGCCGCTGGCCGGCGGTGACCGGATAGCCGTCGCCGGCACCGTGCTGGAGGCCCGGCACACTCCCGGGCACTCCCCCGGCGGCACCTGCTACTACAGCGCGGACCTCGGCGTGGTGTTCAGCGGCGACACGCTGTTCAAGGACGGGCCGGGCGCCACCGGGCGGTCGTTCTCGAACTTCGGCACCCTGCTCGACGCCATCCGCTCCCAGCTGTTCGTCCTGCCGGCCGAGACCGTGGTGCACACCGGCCACGGCGAGTCGACCAGCATCGGCGCCGAAGTGCCGCACCTGGACGACTGGATCGCCCGTGGCCACTGATCGCGCGCGGCCGGTCGGCGAACTAACCTGGGACTGGTGACCGAGCTGTTCAGCTTCCCCAACCCGGTGAACGAGAAAGCCGCCCGGGTGGTGGCCGCGGGCGTGGTGCTGCTCAGCCTGCTGGCGCTGCTGCCCGGCCTGACCTGGCTGTCGCTGCCGATCGCGGTCGGCTTCCTGCTGCGGGTCGCCGCCGGCCCCCGGTTCAGCCCGCTCGGCCTGCTGGCCACCCGGCTGGTCGCCCCGCGGTTGGGTGTGCCGAAACCGGTGCCCGGACCGCCCAAGCGGTTCGCCCAGGCCATCGGCGCCACTCTGAGCAGCGCCGCCGCTCTGGCCTGGCTGGCGTTCGGCGCGATCGGGCTGGCCCGGGTGCTGCTGGGCCTGATCGTGCTGGCCGCCACGCTGGAGTCGGTGTTCGCCATCTGCCTGGGCTGCCTGCTGTTCGCACAGCTGATGCGGGCCGGCGTCATCTCACCCGCCGTCTGCCGGGCCTGCGATGACGTGCGCCTGCGCTACAGCCAGAATGGATAGGTGACCTCTGCCTCGCCGGTGCCGGGAACCGGCCTGACCGCCGCCGGCGAGCCGACGGTCCAGCCGGCGCATCCGGTGGACCAGCCGCTGCACCCGCGAGCCCAGCCAGCAAGCCCGGTGGACCAGCCGGCGCGGCGTCCGGACCGGCTCGGCCTGGAGGTGCTGCTGGTCCTGGGGGTGTCGCTGGGCATCTCGGCGATCGGCTCCTGGATCAACTTCCTCGACATCCAGACCCGCGGCGGCTTCCGCAACGCCACCGCCACCCTGAACCCCGCCGAGAGCCCGCGCGCCTGGGTGGACCTGTCCTACCAGCTGCTCGGCATCCTCAACGGCGTGGTGCCGGCCTTGCTGGCGTTGCTGCTGCTGAGCCGGATGCCGGCGCTGCCCGGCTTCGGCATCGGCCTGGACCGGCTGCGGCCGAAGCGCGAGACCCTGCAGGGACTGGGCATCGCCGCGCTGATCGGGCTGCCCGGCCTCGGCCTGGTGGTGCTGGCCCGCCACCTCGGCATCAATGCCGAACTGCAGGCGTCCGGTCTGGCCGACATCTGGTACCGCTACCCGGTGCTGGTGCTGGAGGGCATCCAGAACGGGGTGCTCGAAGAGATCGTGATGATCGGCTACCTGCTCACCCGGTTCCGGCAGCTGGACTGGCCGGCCGGCCGCGCGGTGCTGGTCAGCGCGCTGATCCGGGGCAGCTACCACACCTACCAGGGCATCGGCGGCTTCGTCGGCAACCTGGTCATGGGGCTGCTGTTCGGCTGGTGGTTCACCCGCACCCGGCGGGTGCTGCCGCTGGTGATCGCGCACAGCGTGATCGACATCGTCAGCTTCGTCGGCTACGCCGCGCTGCACGGCCGGGTCGGCTGGCTCTGACCACGTGCCCCGGCGCGTCCCGGGTTAATGACAGGACGCCCCCGCCGGCCCTGTGACAGGGTCAGGCCATGACCTCGACCGTCGAGATCCGGCATGTCCCGTACGACGACATCTCGCCCTGGCTGCGCAGCATGCGCACCACGCTGCTGGTCGATCCCGGCGCCGGCAGCAGCGAGCAGGCGCTGGCCTGGTGGCGGGAGGTCTGGGACCCCGACCGGATCTTCGGCGGCTATGCCGAGGGTCGCTGCGTGGCCACCCTGCGGACCTTCGCCACCACCCTGACCATTCCGGCCGGGCCGGCGGCGTGCGCCGAGCTGCCGGTCGACGCGCTCACCCAGGTCACGGTGGCGGCCACCCACCGGCGCCAGGGATTGCTGACCCGGATGCTCACTCAGTCGCTGGCCGACGCCAAGGAACGCGGCGAGGTGGCCAGCTTCCTCAAGGCCGCCGAATGGCAGATCTATGGCCGCTTCGGGTACTGGCCGGCCGTCCAGGGCACCAACTACCGGATCCTGAACGGCCGGCGTCCGCGGGTGCTGCCGTCGCGGACCCCGTACCAGCTGGTCGGCGCCGACCCGGAGCAGCTGGTGGAGCCGGCCGCCGACGTGCACCAGCGGGTCCGGCTGCGGCAGGCCGGGCACATCGCCCGGACCGGTGCCGACTGGCGACGCCGGCTGGGCCTGGACGGGCTGCGGCCGCCCGGCGCGCGTGAGCCGGTCTGCGTGCTGGCCCGCGACGCCGACGGCCGAGTGGACGGCTACGCCTGCTGGGGGGCCAACGACGGCGACTGGTTCCACGACCCGGACCAGGCCCAGGCCCGGGTCTACGAGGTGCTGGCCGCCACCGACGACGCCTACCGGGCGTTGTGGGGCTACCTGCTCAGCCTCGACCTGGTGCGGGTGCTGACCCTGGACGGGTACCCGGTGGACGAGCCGCTGGAGTGGCTGCTGTCCGACGGCCGGGCGGTGCAGCGCACCTGGACCGGTGACAACGAGTGGCTGCGGCTGCTGGACGTCCCCGCAGCGCTGTCGGCCCGCCGCTATGCCGCCACCGACCGGCTGGTGCTGGACGTGCTGGACCCCGACGGCGGCTGGGCGGCCGGCCGGTTCAGCCTGGACGGCGGCCCGGCGCACGCCGAGTGCCGGCCGGCCCCGGCGGCGACGGCGGACCTGCGGCTGTCGCAACGGGCGCTGGCCGGGATCTACCTGGGCGGCCACACGGTGCGCTCGCAACAGCTGGCCGGCCTGGTCGAGGAGGAGACGCCCGGCGCCGCCCCCCGGTTGGAGGCGATGTTCTGGACCGCCCGGCGGCCCTGGAACGCCACCCCATTCTGACCGCCAGGTGATCGCCCGCTAGCGACCACTCGGCTAGTCAGTAGTGATCAAGAGGCAAACCTTTACAAGTCAGGCGGAAATGACTCGTGCTCCCGGCTCTCGGTGGCTTTGAGAAAGAATTCAGGAATCTTATCGCCGGAACCCACCTCTTCACGCATTTTTCCCACCTGCCAATGGAAGATACGGTCTAAGGTAGCTAGCGTTAATTCCATTCCTCGCAAATAGCTGGCAGATTCCAAACCAGCAGGCTTAATGAAATAATTTATCAAAATCTCGTCTTCTATATTGTTATACCAAAAGAACTCAGTTTTGGTAGGGGTTAAATCCTTCGGTAGCTTACAATAATATCGAACAAATACTTCGGGTATCGTCAAGTATGTAAAGGTTTGACGCATCTCATTGCTGCCAGAGAGAGCTATTATCGGTCCGCTCACACGCAAATACTCGGCGAACTTGTCTGCAAATTCCTCAAAATAAGACCATAAGGATTGGAAATCCTTTGGTAAAATTCCAGGATTTACCCTCCCAGTCTTCCTCTGCAGCAAAATCGCGGTGCTTAGACCGAGGATGAGGTCTTGAAGCGGGCCAAGAATTTGCATTACTTCCGCATATGCGCTACGCCGATGTTCGCGAGCCTCTTTGGAGGCCGCTTCCGCGTGCCGCGACAGCTCGCGAGCCGTCTCGAATTGTTGGCTGGCTTCGGCGATCTCGCGGTTGGCGACTATGGTTTTCTCTTGAGCCCGAAGGTTATCTATAGCTGACTTGCGAACCGCAAAATATGAAACGATGGCGCCGAGAATTACACCTCCTGGCGCAAGAAAGGCGGTCTCGCCGACTGTCAAGTGCCAACTCATGCCGTAACAGCTTACGCGTAGCCTGCTGCCACCGGCCCAGGCTCGCTGCGAGCCCAAGCATGCAAAGCTGATGGCTGATAGGGGTGATTCGCCACGGATGGACCCGGTGGTTGCCAACAAGCCGATCGAGCCTCGGGGTTGCCAGGCTCAGGCGGTGACGAAGTCGATCAGTTCCTCGACCGAGCGCAGCAGC
The DNA here is from genome assembly GCF_035474675.1 of Jatrophihabitans sp. Classification (GTDB taxonomy): domain Bacteria; phylum Actinomycetota; class Actinomycetes; order Mycobacteriales; family Jatrophihabitantaceae; genus Jatrophihabitans_A. The sequence goes on from NZ_DATINC010000010.1 coordinate 83,377, forward strand.
GGCACCTCGACGTCGGCGTAGCTGTTCACCGAGGCCAGCACCCGCCGCCACATCTCCCGCGGATCCGAGACGCCTAGCGCCGCGGCCACGCCGTCCTTCCACGGCACACCCCGCGGCACCACCGGCCAGGCCGGGATGCCGAGCGCGGTGGGCTTGACGGCCTGCCAGATGTCGACGTACGGGTGGCCGTTGACGAGCACGTGCGGCGAGGTCACGGTGGCCGCGATCCGGCTCTCCTTGGAGCCCGGCACCAGGTGGTCCACCAGCACCCCGAGCCGCCGTTCGGCGCCCGGCGCGAAATCGCGCACCAGCTGCTCGAGCTCGTCGATGCCACCGAGCGGCTCCACCACGATCCCCTCGATCCGCAGGTCCTCGCCCCAGATCCGCTCCACCAGGGCCGCGTCGTGCAACCCCTCCACCCAGATCCGGCTGGCCTTGGCGACCTGGGCCCGCACCCCGGCGACTGCCACCGAGCCGGACGCGGTACGGCCCGGACCCGCCGGCGCGACCGGCACCGGGGCCGGCCGGACCAGCGTCACCAGCTCGCCTTCCAGCAGGAAGCTGGCAGGCAGCATCGGGAACTCCCGGCGCCGGCCGAACCGGTCCTCCAGGGTGACGGTGTCGCGCTGCTCGCCGGCCACCACCGTCCGGCCGACCGCGACCACCGCCCCGCAGTAACCCTCCGGCGTCTCGACCACCAGGTCCGGCTCCGCCGGCACCTGCCGGACGGCCTTGCGGGACCGGGCAGAACGAGATGCCAGCACGTCGTCGGAATACACGCCCAGCAGCCTAGGCAGGCCCGCCTCCGGCAGCCGGGAACCCACGCCGACCCGGACGGTTGGGTAGCGTGAGTAGCTGTGCCGAACGAACGACGATGCGCCCAGCTCGCCGCCTGGGGCTCTGCGTGGCTGGCCGGATCGGTGGCCTTCGACGACGTGCTCGACGCGGTCACGGGCTCGGGCCGCCATGTCGGCGGGCCCGGCTTCGGCCCGGGGCCGAACCCGGTCGGCACCGCGCTGGCCGAGTGGAAGCGGGCCGGCACGTCCGTACTGGTGCTGGCCCTGCCGGTGCCCGGCGACATCCGCGGGCTGGCCGGCCCGGTCGAGTTCCGGACCGCCGCGCTGACAGCCGGCGAGGCGGTCTTCGGCCGGGATTTCGGGCTGACCGTGCTGCCCGGCCGGGACACCCCGAGCAGCGCCGGCCGTGAGCTGATCTGGCACCGGGCCGAGGTCGGCGAGCTGCCGCCGGACCCGGTCAGCATGGCCGACGCCGAACACGACCTTGCCGAGTCGATCCGCGACACCGCGTCGCTGTTCGCCCGGCGCGGCATCACCAGCTGGCTGTCCGACATCGCGCCAGCCCTCTCCGACGCCCGCCGGGCCGGTGAGCGGCTGCACCTGCCGGCCAGCCACCCGCCGCGCGGGGTCCGGCTGATCGCCCAGGCCGAGCGGCTGTCCGCGGTGCTGACGGTGGTCGACTCCGACGACACCGGGCAGCTCACCGCCCGCGCCGTCGCCGAGCGCGAGCAGGCACTGGCCCCGTTGCGGCTGGCGGTCCGCCGGGCGCTGCTGGCCGGCTACAACGCCGCGGCCGAGGACCTCAGCCGGCCGGTCAGCCCCGGCGGGCCGGTGCCGGGCAGCAGCCGGCCGGGCAGTGCAGTCCGCACACCCCCAGCCGACCGAGGTGGGCCCGCGGCCGGCCGCTGAGCTGCTCTTCCACCAGGTCCACCAGGCCGGCCACGAACTGCGGGTCGGTGCCGGCGGTGCCGGCCCGGACGAACCGCAGCCCGAGCTCGGCGGCGGTCTCGCGGGCCTCCTGGTCTAGATCCCACAGCACTTCCAGGTGGTCGGAGACGAAGCCGGTCGGCGCCACCAGCACCGCGGGCACGCCCGCCGCCGCCAGCGCCCGCAGGTGGTCGTTGACGTCCGGCTCCAGCCACGGCACCTGCGGCGGCCCGGACCGGGACTGCCACACCAGGTCGAACTCCGCCCCGGCGCCGCGCACCGCCTCGGCCACCAGCCGGGCGGTCTCGCGGTGCTGGGCCAGGTACAGCCCGCCGTCCGGGCCGGCGGTGGCGTTCATCGACACCGGGACCGAATGCGCGGTGAACACCAGCCGGGCCGCCTCGCGCAGCTCAGCCGGCAGCTCGGCCAGCGCGGCGCGCACCGCGGTGGCGTTGGCGGCGACGAAGCCGGGATGGTCGAAGTAGTGCCGCAGCTTGGTGAACCGCAGCCCGGCACCGGCCGTCCCCAGCTCGGTGCTGGCCCGGGCCAGGTCCTCGCGGTACTGCCGGCAGCCGGAGTACGAGCCGGTCGCGCTGGTGGCCAGCACCAGCGCGTGCCGCCGGCCGTCGGCCACCAGCTGCCGGGCGGTGTCGGTCAGGAACGGGTGCCAGTTCCGGTTGCCGAAGTACAGCGGCAGGTCGATGCCACGCCGGCCGAACTCCTCGCCCAGCGCCGCCAGCAGCGCCCGGTTCTGCGCCGTGATCGGCGAGACCCCGCCGAAGTGGTAGTAGTGCTCGGCGACCGCGGCCAGCCGCTCGTCCGGCACCCCGCGGCCGGCGGTGACGTTGCGCAGGAACGGCAGCACCTCGTCCGGGCCCTGCGGACCGCCGAAGGACAGCAGCAGGAACGAGTCGACAGGACTTTCCTCGACGGGGCTTTCCACTCCTAGCAAGCTACCTGGCGGGCCTCAGACCCCCATCGCGTGGAAGCCGCCGTCGACGTGGATCATCTCGCCGGTGGTGGCCGGGAACCAGTCCGACAGCAGCGCCGCGCAGCTCATCGCGACCGGGGTGGCGTCGTTGATGTCCCAGCCCAGCGGCGCCCGGCCGCCCCAGGCCTCCTCGAACTGGACGAAGCCGGGGATGCTCTTGGCCGCCATGGTGCGCACCGGGCCGGCGGCCACAAGGTTGACCCGGATCCGGCGCGGGCCGAGCTCGCGGGCCAGGTAGCGCGAGGTGGACTCGAGCGCGGCCTTGGCCACCCCCATCCAGTTGTAGGCGGGCCAGGCCACCCGGGCGTCGAAGTCCATGCCGAGGATGGCGCCGCCGGACGGTCCGAACAGCGGCAGCGTGGCCACCGCCAGGGACTTGAAGCTGAACGCCGAGACCTCCATCGCGGTCGCCACGTCGGCGAACGGGGCGTCCAGGAAGTTCTCGCCGAGGCAGGACGCCGGGGCGAACCCGATCGAGTGCAGCACCCCGTCGAGGCCGTCGACGTGCTCGCGGACCCGGTCGGGCAGCGCCTGCAGGTCCTCGGCCGAGGTGACGTCCAGCTCGACCAGCGGGGCGGGCTTGGGCAGCCGGTTGATTACCCGCTGCACCAGCGACATCCTGCCGAAGCCGGTCAGCACCACCTCGGCGCCCTGCTCCTGGGCCACCCTGGCGACCGCGAACGCGATCGAGGAGTCGGTGATGACGCCGGTGATCAGCAGCCGCTTGCCGTCCAGTAGTCCCATGCTCGAGCCCTCTCCTCGCTGTGGTGGGCCGCCGCCCGCTGACCGGCCGCCCGCTGACCGCCCGGCCGGGAACGGCCGGCCGGGTGGAAGACCGTCCGCTACAGGCCCATGCCCAGGCCGCCGTCGACCGGCAGCACCGCGCCGTTGACGTAGCCGGCGCCGTCGGAGGCCAGGAACCGGACCACCTCGGCCACCTCGTGCACCGCCCCGTACCGGCGCAGCGGCACGCTGGCCAGCACCTCGCTCTTGCGCTGCTCGGTCATCGCCGCGGTCATGTCGGTCTCGATGAAGCCGGGGGCGACCACGTTGGCGGTGATGTTGCGGCTGCCCAGCTCCCGGGCCAGCGAGCGAGCCAGCCCGATCAGGCCGGCCTTGCTGGCGGCGTAGTTGACCTGGCCGGGCGCGCCGGTCAGCGCCACCACCGAGGAGATGAACACCATCCGGCCGCTGCGGGCCCGGATCATGCCGGCGGTGGCGCGCTTGGCCACCCGGTAGGCGCCGGTCAGGTTGGCGTCCAGCACCCCGGTGAAGGACTTCTCGTCCATCCGCAGCAGCAGCTTGTCGTCGGTGATGCCGGCGTTGGCCACCAGCACCTGGACCGGCCCGTACTCGGCCTCCACCTCGCTGAACGCGGCGTCCACCGACGCCTCGTCGGTGACGTCGCAGCGCACCCCGAACAGCCCGTCCGGCGCGCCGCTGCCGCGGTGGGTCACCGCGACCTTGTCCCCCGCCTCGCTGAACGCCCGGGCTATCGCCAGGCCGATTCCACGGTTGCCACCAGTCACCAGCACAGATCGGCTCACCCGCGACACGCTAGCCGATCCCGGGGGCGGTCCGGATCGGAAGCCACCCAACTGTGTGCAGGGCCGCTCCGGACGTGCTCCGGGTCGCCGAACCCGGCGCGGGGCTCAGCTCAGCCGGCCGGACCACAGCAGCGAGGTCGCCCCGGCCGCCATCGCCAGCAGCAGGCCGGCCAGCATGAACCGCCAGCTGATGTCGCGCTGCGCGGTGGTGTAGCCGATCTGCGAGCCGATGTCCTTGTAGACCGACTTCAGCTCCTCGACCGAGGCGGCGGTGTGGAACGAGCCGCCGGTGGTCTGGGCCAGCCCGCGCAGGGTGACCTTGTCCGAGGGCACCGCCTGCACGGTGCCCTGCACCTCGACGGTGCCGCTGTCGGTGCCGAAGGCGATGGTCGAGACCGGCGTGCTGGCCTTCTTGGCCGCGTCGGCGGCCTCGGACACCTTGCGTCCGACGGTGTTGTAGCCGTCGGACAGCAGCACCACCCGGGCCGGCGCCGGTTTCTCGTTGGGTGCGGTGCTGGTCCGGCTGAAGGTGTTCAGCGCGTCCAGGCAGGCGAACACGCCTTCGCCGATCGCGGTGTACTGCTCCAGCTGCAGGCCGGCGATGGCCCGCTTGACGACATCGCGGTCCAGGGTCGGCGGCACCAGCACGTTGCCGGCCCGGCCGAACTTCACCAGTCCCAGGTTGATCCGCTTGGGCAGCAGGTCGGCGAACTCCTCGGCAGCCTGCTGGGCGGCCTCCAGCCGGCTGGGCAGCACGTCGGTGGCCTGCATCGACAGCGAGACGTCGATGGCCAGCATCACGGTGGCCTTCTCCTGCGGCACCCGGACGCTGGCGGTGGGCCCGGCCACCCCCAGCGACAGCACGGTCAGGGCCACCAGCAGCAGCGCGAAGGTCAGGTGCCGGCGCCAGCCCGGCCGCCGGGGTACCACGCTGGCCAGCAGCTGGGTGTTGGAGAACCGGGCCACGAACCGGCGCCGGCGCAGCTGCACCGCCAGGTAGGCCAGCGCCACGGCGGCCACGGCAAGCAGGATCAGCAGCCACAACGGCGACCTGAAATGCATCAGT
>NZ_DATINC010000011.1:0-6044 GCF_035474675.1 Jatrophihabitans sp.
CGCAACGGCTGCACCGCCTCGCCCAGGGCGTGCCACATCGCCACCCGGCCCTGCATGGCGGCCACCGAGGCCAGCAGCAGCACCCCGGTGCAGTCGCCGGCGGCGTAGATGCCGGGCACCTGGGTGCGCGAGACCCGGTCCACCTCGAGGAAGCCGGCCGCGTTGGGCGCCAGGCCCACGTGCTCCAGGCCGAGCCCGGCGGTGTTGGGCACCGAGCCGACGCACATCAGCACGTGCGAGCCGCGGACGGTGCGCCCGTCGGTCAACCGCACCTCGACCTCGTCGCCGTCCCGGGTCACCGACGCCGCCCGGGCCTTCTTCATCAGGGTGCCGCCGCGTTCGGTGAACACCTTCTCGATGACATCGGCGGCCTCCGGGTCCTCGCCGGGCAGCACCTTCTCGCGGCTGGACACCAGCGTGACCGGCACGCCCAGCTCGGTGTAGCCGGAGGCGAACTCCGCGCCGGTGACGCCGGAACCCACCACGACCAGGTGCGAGGGCAGCTCGGTCAGGTCGTAGAGCTGGCGCCAGGACAGGATGCGCTCCCCGTCCGGCTCGGCGCCGGGCAACACCCGTGGGGTGCCGCCGGTGGCCACCAGCACCGCGTCGGCCTCGATCCGCTCGTCCGGGTCGCCGCCGGTGCTGCTGACGTCGAGCGCGAACGTCCGGCCGGGCTGGTCGGCGGCGAAGCGGGCCCGGCCGGCCAGCACCCGGACGCCGTGCTTGTCCAGCCGGCGGGCGATGTCGGCGGACTGGTTGGCCGCCAGCCGCCGCACCCGCTCGTTGACCACCGCCAGCTGCACCGGGGTGTTGCCGGTGGCCGGCGCGTGCAGGCCGACCGCGGGGGCGTCCCGGAACGCGGTCACCTTCTCCGAGGTGGCGATCAGGGTCTTCGACGGCACGCAGTCGTAGAGCACGCACGCCCCGCCGACGCCGTCGGCCTCGATCAGGGTGACCTCGGCGCCGAGCTCGGCCGCGACCTGGGCGGCCTCGTACCCGGCCGGGCCGCCACCGATGATCGCGATACGTCTCACCCGCCCATTGTCGCGGATCTGGGCCGGACGCACCCGCGCGGGGCTGATGATCACGCATCGGTTTGTCGGTAGGCTGCGTGCTCGTGCTCCTCTACGCCGCGTACGGATCCAACATGGACCCGGCCCAGATGCGCACTCGATGCCCCCACTCACCGTTCGCCGGAACCGGCTGGCTGCCGCACTGGCGGTTGACGTTCGGCGGCGAGGACCTGGGCTGGGAAGGCGCGCTGGCCACCCTGGTGGAGGAGCCCGGCAGCGCGGTCTTCGTCGCCCTGTACGACATCACCGCCCAGGACCGGGTCGCGCTGGACAAGTGGGAGAGCGCCGACTCGGGCCTGTACCGGACCTGCCGGCTGCGGGTGTCCACCCTGGACGGCGACGTGCTGGCCTGGACCTACGTCCTCAACGGCTACGAGGGCGGCCTGCCCTCGGCCCGCTACCTGGGACTGATCGCCGAGGCCGCGGACGCCGCCGGAGCGCCGGCCGACTACGTCGACGAGCTGCGCAACCGTCCCTGCCGCTCCATCGGCGGCTGACCTGCCTGGTGCCGGCAAGCTTCCTGTCGCCCGTTCAACTCCTATAGATAACCGGGGCTACGAGGGATGACGGACCACGGCGCGGTTGCTTGAACCGGTAATACGCATAGTTCACTATCGCCGCATGAAGTTGCCACTCATCCCGGCCGCCGCGCTCGGCTTGGCCGTTATGGCCGGATGCAGCAGCCACAGCAAGGCCAACAGCTCCGAATGCAGGCAGATCAGCGACGACTACTACGCCGTAATGCAGGATGCCGCCGACCACTTGGCGACTAACCCCAGTGGAATGTCGGCTGCATTCGACAAAGCCAAGGTGTTTCAAGATAAGGCACGGGCCAAGGGCTGCCCTGTACCGGATGTCTTTAAGGACTCAGGCCTCACGGGAAGCCCTACCCCGTAATGTCCGCTGGTAGCTAAGTCATCTGGCTTGAAAGTCGGGGTTAATACCTAGTAGCTGCATCTGCGACTACTCTTGGCTGATCGATAAAAGCGCCTTGATCTCCGCCAACTGATCGGTCGTTAGGTTCTCGCCTGGACGAGTCGATGGCATTCATAGCGTCGAATGCTTCATTCCACACATCCATGCAATTTCCACCACATGGCATGGCCGTTGATGGTCAAAGACGCTAACGGTGCGGCAGTCCCCGACGCATGGTTCATGGCCTCGGTCGCCAAGCGAGAGGAGAAGGGTTCCGACGTCAATGTGGCGGTTCACCTCGTCAAGGACGTGCTGCTTGCAGACGTCGACGCCGCGGTGGTGGTCAGCAACGACAGTGACCTCAAAGTAGCGATCGAGTTGGCTCGGGCCTACGTTCCTATCGGGTTGGTCAATCCCACAAAGGGATATCCCGCTGGTGCGCTCAACGCGGACTCTGGTGCGGGCGTCGGCGGTCACTGGTGGTATCAGCTGACTGCCCAGGACTTCACGATGAACCAGCTGCCTTTTCAGGTAGGCAGGTGGTCGCGACCGCCGGGCTGGTAAAAGTAAAACCCGGCCCCAGAGGGACCGGGCGGTGTGCACCGATACTAGGCGGAGATCGCCAAGGTTCGCAAGCTGATCAGCCGGGTTTGACGGCGCCGTTCCAGTACTCGTCGAGCAGCGCGGTGGTGAACCGGACCCCGATCGCCAGGGCGTCCTCGTCGATGTCGAAGTTCGACTGGTGCAGGTCGTACAGCGGCGCCCCCGGCCCGCGCACCCCCAGCCGGGCCAGCGCGCCGGGCACCGTCTGCAGGTACCAGGCGAAGTCCTCGCCACCCATCGACTGCGCGGTGTCAGACACTGCCAGCGGGCCGAACGCCGCCAGCGCCGCCCGGGTCTGGATGCCGACCAGGGTGCCGTCGTTGGCCACTGCCGGCACGCCCGGGTCGTAGTTGATCTCGATGTCGACCCCGGTCGGTGCCACGATCTGGCGGGCCAGCTCGGTGACCATCGACTCCAGGTTCTTCCACAGCCGGTCGTCGAGCATCCGCACCGTGCCGCGCAGCGTCCCGGCGGTGGGAACGGCGTTGGCCGCCGAGCCCGCGGTCACCGCCCCCCAGACCAGCGAGACCGCGGCCCGCGGGTCGATCCGGCGCGACAGCAGGCCGGGCAGCTCGGTGATCAGCTTGCCCAGCGCGTACACCACGTCGGTGGTCAGCTGCGGGCGGGCGGTGTGGCCACCCGGGCCGGTCAGCTTGATGTCGATCTGGTTGCACGAGGCGGTGATCGGCCCGATCCGCAGCCCGATCTGGCCGACGTCGAGCTTCGGGTCGCAGTGCAGGGCGAAGATGTCGGTCACGCCCTTCAACGCGCCCTCGGCCACCGCCGCCTCGGCGCCGCCGGGCAGCCGCTCCTCGGCCGGCTGGAAGATCAGCCGGACGGAGCCCGCCAGCTCGCCAGCCTGCGCCAGGCAGCCGGCCACCGCCAGCAGGATCGAGGTGTGCACATCGTGCCCGCAGGCGTGGCACACCCCCGGGTACTGCGAGGCGTAGCTGACCGTCTTGTTGTCGGGCAGGGGCAGCGCGTCGATGTCGGCGCGCAATGCCACGAAGTCCGGGCCGTCGCCGATGTCGCAGACCACTCCGGTGCCGATCGAGAGCCGCTTCGGGGCCAGCCCGAAGCCCGACAGCGCCGTGAGGATCAGCTCGGTGGTGCGGTATTCGGAATAGCCGATCTCGGGATGGCTGTGCAGGTCGCGCCGCCAGCCCACCAGCTCGGAGGAGTGGACGCCCAGCCAGTCGAGGGCTGCGGCGTGGAGGCTGCTCGGCACACAGGCACCTTATCGTCCGGCGGGCTGTGATCGTTTCAGTCAGTGGCGTCCTGGCCGGTACTGGGCACGAAAGCGCAGAACTCGTTGCCGGCGGGGTCGGCCAGCACGTGCCAGGCGGTGTCTAGCCCGGGTGGCCGCAGCAGGGTGGCACCGGCGTCGATCAGCAGCTGCGGGTCGGCTACCCAGACATCCCAGTGCACCCGGTTCTTGACCGTCTTCGGCTCCGGCACCGCGCCGAAGACCAGGTACTCGAACGGAACGCCGGACGCCCTGGTCAGCGCCCAGTCCGCGCCGTCCCGTTCCAGCTCGCCGCCCAGCACCGAGGCCCACCAGCGCGCCACCGGCTCGCCGTCGGCGCAGTCGACGATCACCTCATACAGGCGGTAGTCCGGCACCTGCTCCCGGACGAAGCCGCAGAACTCCTGGCCGTCCGGGTCGGTGAACACCGTCCAGGCCTGCTCGTCGGTGGCCGGTGCCACCACCCGGGCGCCGCGTCCGGTGAGCTCGTCGAGTGAGCCGGTATGGACGTCCAGATGCACCCGGTTCTTGACGGTCTTGGGTTCGGGCACCTGGTTGATCCAGATCGTCTGGGTCTCCGACGTCCCGACCAGCGAGACGTCCGAGCCGGTGCGGCGCACCTTCAGGCCCAGCGTCGGAGCCCAGAACCGGGCCGCCTGCTCGACGTCGACGGCGTCCAGGCACAGGTCCTTGAAGGTGGCCAGCGCCTCCTGCCCGGCCCGCCCGCCGGTCATGGCCGGCCCGCTGTCGGCAGGCCCGCCAGGATCCGGTCCGCGGCCTGCGTGGCGGTCAGCTCGCCGGCCAGCACCGCCTGCTCGGCGTCGGCGGCCAGCGCCCTGGCCGCCGGGGTGTCCAGCTGCTCCAGCAGCCGGTCGCGCACCATCGACCTGGTCCAGTCCACCAGCTGGCGGCGGCGCTTGGCTTCGAACCGGCCGTCGGCCAGCAGCTTGTCCCGATGCCGTTGCACGTGCTTCCAGACCTCGGCCAGGCCGGTGTTGTGCAGCGCGCTACAGGTCAGCACCGGCGGCTGCCAGTCCCCCTCGGCGCCGCGCAGCAGCCGCAGCGCCCCGGACAGCTCCCGGGCCGCCCGCCGCGCGGCGTCGGCGTGCTCGCCGTCGGCCTTGTTCACCGCGATCACGTCGGCGATCTCGAGGATGCCGCGCTTGATGCCCTGCAGCTGGTCGCCGGTGCGAGCCAGGCTCAGCAGGACGAAGGTGTCGACCATGCCGGCCACCACGTACTCCGACTGCCCGACGCCCACCGTCTCGACCAGCACCACGTCGTAGCCGGCTGCCTCCATCACCAGCATGGTCTCCCGGGTCGCCCGGGCCACCCCGCCGAGGGTGCCCGAGCTGGGCGAGGGCCGGACGAAGGCGGCCGGGTCGACGGCCAGCCTGGTCATCCGGGTCTTGTCCCCCAGGATGCTGCCGCCGCTGCGCGCCGAGGACGGGTCCACCGCCAGCACCGCCACCCGGTGGCCGGCCGCGGTGAGGTTGCTGCCCAGGGTGTCGATGAAGGTCGACTTGCCGGCCCCCGGCATTCCGCTGATGCCGACCCGCTGGGCCGAGCCGGTGTGCGGCAGCAGCCGGGCCAGCAACTGCTGGGCCTGGTCGCGGTGGTCGGGACGGCGGGACTCGACGAGCGTGACGGCCCGCGCGACCGCGGCCCGGTCGCCGGCCAGCACCCCGTCCGCGAGCGCCCGGACGGCCTGGTCGGATGCGGCCGCGGCTTGGTCGGGCGCTGCCGCGGTCTGATCAGGAGCAGCTGAGGCCGGGTCGGGCACAGCCGCGGCCTGGTCAGGGGCGGCCGGATCGGTTGCCACCGTGGCTCAGCCGGCGCCGGGCTGCTGGCGGTCCAGCGCGTCGAGCAGCTGCAGGGCAGCCGTCGCCAGCACCGTGCCGGGCGGGAAGATCGCCGCGGCGCCGGCCGCCCGCAGCTCGTCGAAGTCCTGCTCCGGGATCACCCCGCCGACCACGATCAGGATGTCGGAGCGGCCGAAGGCGGCCAGCTCCTTGCGCAGTTCCGGCACCAGGGTGAGGTGCCCGGCGGCGAGCGAGTTCACGCCCACCACGTGCACGTCGGCCTCGACGGCCTGCCGGGCCACCTCGGCCGGGGTCTGGAACAGCGGGCCGACGTCGACGTCGAAGCCGAGGTCGGCGAAGGCGGTGGCGATCACCTTCTGGCCCCGGTCGTGCCCGTCCTGGCCG
>NZ_DATINC010000012.1:0-36605 GCF_035474675.1 Jatrophihabitans sp.
GCCGGAGATCTTCGCCAACTGGGAGATCCTGTGGTGCCCGGACCTGGTCGACTCCGGCTACGCCTGGGACTACCCGCGGGCCTCGATCTGGCAGGGCATGAACTTCATGATGATCCGGCCGGACCTGGCGGTGGTCTCCGACATCCAGACCAGCCTGATCCGGGAGCTGGAGAAGCGGGACGTCACGGTCGCGCCCACCCGGTTGCGGCACTCCCGGACGCTGTCCGGCGGCTTCCACTGCGCCACCCTGGATATCCGGCGGCGGGGCAGCCTGCAGGACTACCGCTGACCGAGCGGCGGCGGTGATCGACTCGGGTAGGTTTCGCCGCTAGGAACTTTCACGGAGGCCGCCCGCGCGATGAACTACCTGTCGTTGATCGTGTTCACGCTGGCCACCTGCGGCACCCCGGGCCCGAACAACACCCTGGTGATGGCGTCCGGAGTGAGCTTCGGATTCCGCCGCAGCGTGCCCGGGGTGGTCGGCATCAACACCGGCTTCCCGATCATGGTGGTGCTGGTCGGGGTGGGCCTGGGCGGCTTCCTGGAACGCTGGCCGGTGGTGCTGGACGTGCTGCGCCCGATCGGGGCGGCCTACCTGCTCTACCTGGCGTACCAGATCGCCACCGCCCCGGTGACCGACCTCGATGCGCGCGCCACCCGGCCGCTGACCTTCACCAAGACGGCGCTGTTCCAGTTCGTCAACCCGAAGGCCTGGGTGATGATCGTCGGCGCGCTGGTCACCTACACCACCACGGACGGGCCGTTCCTGTGGCAGGTGCTGGCGGTGGCGCTGATCTTCCTGGTGTTCGGCACGCCGTGCACCACGGCGTGGCTGCTGATCGGGGTGGGGCTGCGCCGGGTGATCTCCAAACCGGCCCAGTTCCGCGCGTTCAACGTGGTGATGGCGGTGACCCTGGTGCTGTCGCTGATCCCGATCCTGGTCGAGATCCGCGACAGCGTCTCCTGAGCGCTCCCGGCGGCGGAGTTGCACAGCTGGCAGTGGCTTATCCGCTCGACGGCACGGAGATTCGCCCGAGCGGCCAGCTGTCCATGCGCTCAAATGCGCGGGCCCCGCTCAAACGGCCAGCGGCCCATGCGCTTTCCAGCGCACGGGCCGCTGCCGTGTGGTGTAGTGCTAGCCGATCTTGTAGGTGTAGGGCAGGGTGGCGATCACCGCACCGGAGGTGACCTGCGGCAGCGCGGTCGGGCCGGTCGGCAGCAGCGGCGGGGTGACGATGTTGAGGTGGCCCGAGACCACCGACCCCTTGGTGCCCTGCGGCGTGATGGTGATCCGGATCGCCACCGTCTCACCCGGCTGGACCAGCTCGGGAGTGCCGAAGCCGTCCGAGGTCGGGTCCACCGAGATCCGGAACGGGTCGTCGGTGGAGGAGGTGACCGCCGGGTCGAAGGCCGCGGTGCGCATCGACGCGGTGATCGTGGTCTCGCCGGCCGGGGCGCCGGCGTCGCTGAACGGACCGACCTCGTTCACGCTGACGAACCACAGGCCCTTGGTGATGGAACCGTGCGGCTCGCTGATGCTGACCACCGACACCGAGCTGCCTGCCTTGGCGGCCTGCAGGTCACCGGACAGGTCGACCCCGGCGCTCGAGCCCTCCTGGATCTCCACCTGGGCCGGCACCGTGCTACTGGCGGCCGCGGTGAACCGCGAGGTGTCGGGCGGAATGATGTAGGCCGGGGCGTTGCCGGTATCGGGCAGGTCGAAGCTGGTGCTGCCGAAGACCGGCACCGGCTGCAGGGTCTGCACCTTGTTCAGCCGCGGGTCGGCCCCGATGGCCAGCGGCTGGACTCCGGTGTTGCGGACGTACACCGTCGCCTGCACCGGCTTGCCGGCCTTGAGCACCGTGCCGGTCGAGTGCGGCAACCCGGTCGCCCGGGTCCGCAGCCGGTCGAAGGTGACCCGCCCGGAGTACCGCTGCGAGATCTCGGCTCCGCTGACCGGGTTCTGCACGACGACGACCAGGTGCCAGCGCCCGGCGATCGGATGGGCGTCGAACAGCTGGACGTTGAGGCCGGAACTGATGTTGCCCTGGGCGTCGAAGGTCTGGTTGCTGCCCACGTCGGCCAGCAGGCCGTTGGGGTCGATCAGCACGACGTCGACGAAGTTGTTCGGGTCCTTGGACAGCGTCAGCGAGACATCCAGGTCCCGCTTGCCGGCCGGCACGTCGAAGGCGTAGCTGAAGGTCTGCGCCGGCGAGACGCCGCGCGCGTTGCCACCGGTGATGACGCCGGAGTAGGCGCCACCGTTGCGGGTGTCGATCAGGGCCCGCAGGATCGCCGAGACCGCCGTCTGGTGCCCGTCGGAGCTGGCGAAGGTCACCGCGTAGTCGGTGTCGCCGCTGTCGGCCGGCAGCCGGAAGGTGACGGTCACCGTCTTGCTCTGGCGGGGAGCCAGGGTGAACACCGCCGGGCTGACCCGGCCGACCGGGATCGCCCGCTGGGCGTCGCTGCGCAGGATGATCGGCGCCGCGTGGTAACCGGTCGGTCCGGCGATCGAGTACAGGATGGCGGTCCACTGGCCGGGCACCGGCTTGCGGACGTCGACGTTGGCGTAGTTCGCGGTCGCCGTACCGCCCTGCGGGCGGCTGTTGGCCACGAACCGGCCGGACGGGTCGAGCAGCGTCAGCCGGACGATGTCGTTCGGGCCGGTGGCCTGGAAGGCCATCCGTTCCAGCAGGCGTTGGGTGCCGGCCGGCACCGTGAACGTCACCTTCTTGTACGCCCAGGTCTGGCCGTTGTAGTAGGTGAAGGTCGGCAGCGTGGTGGAGTCGAACGCCACGTTCTGCTGGTGGGAGGCGATGGTGCGGTAGCCGCGGGTGCCGGCGGCCACCGTCAGCGGCTTGGTGCCGACGTTGGTGACCGTGACGTGGCCGGACTTCGTGCTGCCCGGCTTGCCGACCAGGGTGAACTGGTCGTCGTTGGTGACCAGGTTGGACTTGACGCCGGCCGGGGCGGAGCCGCCGCCGGGCCAGGTCAGGGCAGCCTCGGTCGCGGCGCGGGCATCCAGCAGGCCGGCGCCCTGCTCGTCGGCAGGCAGGCCGAGGTCGTGCGCGGTGCCGGTGATGATCTTCTTGACCACCGCCGGGCTCGGCGACGCGCCACCGTGCTCGGACCGGTAGGCCTCGATCACCAGGGCGGCCACCCCGGCCGTCAGCGGCGCGGACTCGCTGGTGCCGCCGAAGGGCTGCAGGTCGGTGGGCTGCGGCGGGGACTGGAAGTTGCGGCAGCCGGTGTAGGCCGGGGCGCAGACCGCCCAGTTGCCCTCGCCCGGAGCGGCCAGGTCCACCGTCCGGCCGAAGTTGGTGATGCCCGAGGAGGACAGCGCGGAGATGTTGTCGCTGACCCAGGTGCCGTTGGAGAAGTTCGCCGCGGCGTAGCTGGTCTGCAGGTACAGCCGGTTGTCGGTGGTGCCCGCGACCTGGATCACGTTCGGGTCGGCGGGTGAGCCGATGGTGTTGGTGATGCCGGCGTCGCCGGAGGACACCGTCACGGTCACGCCCGCGGCAACCGCCGCGTCGTTGAACAGCGTCAGGCTGTTGCGCATGCTGGTGTCGGGGTAGGTGTTCAGGCCGAAGGACTCGTTGAGGACGTCGACGTGGTCGGTGCTCACCGCGTAGTCGATGGCCTGCAGGATCGAGGAGTTGTTGGAGAACACCAGGCCCACCAGGCTGGCCCCCGGCGCCACGCCGACGACCCGGATGTTGCAGCCGGCCGGCAGCGGGTGCGCCTGGTTGACGAACTGCGACAGGTCGTGCACGACGGTGCCCTGGGCAGCGATCGAGGACGCGTCACCGAAGGCCTCGCGCCCGTCGGAGATCGCGCTCGGGCCGGCTCCGGAGAAGTCCTGGTAGTCGATGAAGACGTGCGAGCCGTCCGGGCGGATGAAGTCCGGCACGTTCGGGTCCATGCTGTCGGCGATGAAGGCGACCTTCACCCCCGCGCCGGTGGCCAGCTGCTGGGCGTAGGGCTTGCCGTCGGTGCGCAGCGCGTTGATCGACTGCAGCGCCTCCGGCTCGATGAGCGGCTTGGCCGGGTCGGTCGGGCAGACAGCGTACGGGCCGTTCTCGCCGACCTGCGGCGCGGTCGTCGCCTTGTGCGTGGTGTTCGAGGCCGGCTGGACGGGCTGGGCGATCTCGACCTCGCGGTCCGGAATGACCGAGGCCACCTGCGGATCCAGCGCCAGGGCCGCCGCCTGCGCCGGGGTGACGGTCGCCGAGAAGGCGTTGCCCAGCGCGAAGTGCTTGACGTGGGTCGGGGCGCTGCCGGTCAGCCGGCCCAGCACCGCGTTCTGGGCGCTGACGGCCTTGGCCCGGCGTGGCGACATGTCGTGCTTGTTGGCCGGGGTGCCGGCCAGCTGGTCGCGCAGCACCACGATCACGCTCTGCGGCGTGGTGGTGGCCGAAGCTGGCGGCGCGCTCGGGGCGGCAGCGGCGGTGGACAGTCCGGCGGCCGTGAGCACCGACGCTCCGGCTGCCACCAGCATGATCATCGCGGAACGTCGTCGAGGACGCATCGGCTTCTCTTTCCTACCCGTCAGAATGCGGCGGCGACCTCGCTTCTTGGGTGCCTCAGCGGACTATGCCGCAGGGCACCGACAACTCACAAGAGGTTTGCATACCTAAGATTTGCCTTAGGCAATCGAGTGATCCCGGTCTACTTTCATCTGTCTCACACGATCTTTCTATCTGAGCGCCGATCGGCTAGCCGGGTTGCCGGCAGCTGCCATATTTCATGCAGATCTCGAAAATATTACGCTTTGATAACGAGACCGTTGTTACGGTCGAAAGCGGCACATCGACCTAATCACTACTGAGAGGGCGAAATGAACCGATTCCATCTCCCCCGTCTAGCACCCCCCGCCGCGCTCGGCGCGGCCATGCTGACGGTCGCGGCCGTCGGATTGATCGGCACCGGCACGTCTGCGGCCGACCCTGCCCCGTCCCCCGCCGGTACGGGCAAGGCGGCGGCTCCGGCCACCGACCTGACCCAGCACCCCAAGTTGTCCCTGCCGGCGCCGGATCCGGCCAAATGGGGAACTCCTCAGCGAGGCGCTGACGTGATGGCCTCGTCGGTCCGCGCCGACGGGTCGCGCGTGATCACCTTCTACACGCCGGTGCCGGGCGAGAGCGCCTCGACTCTGTACCAGTTGTTGAAGAAGCAGGGCGTCACCGGCTTGCAGGATCCGGCTGCGCCCGCGACGTCCGGATCGACAGCGTCCGGATCGACAGCGTCCGGATCGACTACGCCGGCACTCGCAGCAGCGGGAATCACCTCGTGCCGGTACGGGACCGCGCAGCTGTACAACTGCGCCACCGACTCCAACGTCGCGCACCAGTTCCACTGGACCAATGGGTGCTGCACCGACCCGCAGATCTGGTTCGTCGACCACACCGGTTCGTCATGGCCGGTCAACGCCTCGACCAGCGTGTGGAACCAGACGCCGGGCATCGACTCGCACTACGTCTACGGCAGTTGCCCGAACTACTCCGGCCAGCACTGCGTAGGCGTCACCAGCGCCAACTACGGATGCTCCGGCTGGGAGGGCCGGACTACCCTGCAACCCAGTAGCACCAACTACTACAACATCGCCGGCGCGTCGATAGAGTTGAACGACTACAACGGCACCTGCGCGACCAGCGCCGGCACGGTCAACTACGCAAAGAACAGCTCCGGGTACCGCCAAGCCACCTGCCACGAGCAGGGGCATGCGTTGGGCATGGGTCACAATTCCGCGACGGACAGTTGCCTGTACGCCGCGACCATGATGGCCAGTAGCTACGAGCAGCCGGACACCGACGACTTCACCCTGTTGTCGCAGCTGTATTCGGTCGCGTACTGACCAGTTACGACGATCCCGGCTGCTGAACTTCTGCACAGCCGGACGAAGAGCAGTGGCGACCCGGGCAGCGGCCACGCGCCCGGGTCGCTGCACGTGCACCCTGGTACGGCACCAGCGTGGCGCCGGGAGGGTTCAGCTGCGGTACTCCGGGTTGGCGAAGCCGAAGCGGGCACCGGCGTCCCACTCCCGGCGCTGGTTGCCGTAGGCCGGGAAGCCGCCGCCGCGCTTGAGCAGCGCGGCCAGGTGCAGCAGGTTCCAGGTCAGGAAGGTGGTGTTGCGGTTGGTGAAGTCGTTGTCCAGCCCGGCCCGGGAACCGTCCGGCAGCTCGTCGCCGTAGCTCGGGCCGGGACCGGCCTCCCCGATCCAGCCGGCGTCGGCCTGCGGCGGGATGCTGTAGCCGATGTGCTGCAGGCTGTACAGCACGTTGGACGCGCAGTGCTTGATGCCGTCCTCGTTGCCGGTGATCAGGCACCCGCCGGCCCGGCCGTAGTACAGCCACTGGCCGCGCTCGTTCAGCTCGCCGGAATGGGCATACAGCCGCTCGATGATCTTCTTGGTCTGGCTGCTGTTGTCGCCCAGCCAGATCGGCCCGGCGATCACCAGGATGTCGGCGGCCAGCACCCGGGGGAACAGCTCGGGCCACTCGTCGGAGGGCCAGCCGTGCTCGCGCATGTCCGGGTAGACGCCGGTGGCGATGTCGTGGTCGACCGCCCGGAACTGGTCGACCGAGACACCCTGCTTGGCCATGATGCCGGCGCTGAGGTCGATCAGCAGCTGGGTGTGGCTGGGTGCCGGCGACCGGGTCAGGGTGGTGTTGATGAACAGCGCGCTGAGGTCGGAGAAATCGGGCTTGGCTACCTTGCCTGTGTCCATGGATCCACCTCGCGGAGCGTCGGGCTGACGGAATGATCACACCCTAGGACCGGCGGCGGGCGCGCGATGGCAAACGGATCCTTAAGAAACGCTAACGCTCGGTGGACTGAACCCCGGGCGGCGG
Source organism: Jatrophihabitans sp. (assembly GCF_035474675.1). Taxonomy (GTDB): domain Bacteria; phylum Actinomycetota; class Actinomycetes; order Mycobacteriales; family Jatrophihabitantaceae; genus Jatrophihabitans_A. The sequence continues at coordinate 6,855 of NZ_DATINC010000012.1, forward strand.
AGCCACCACCGCGGTGATGAGCGCGGCAAGACCGAGCAGCACCGCCACCGAGGTGAGCGCGCGCAGCACGGTGACGTGGTCGCCGAGGAAGCCGACGGTGGGTGGCCCAGCCAGGAAGGCGCAGTAGCCGATCGAGGCGATGACGCTGACCCGGCCGGCGGCGTACCGCGGCTCGTCCGCCCCGGCGCTCATGCCCACCGGGAAGCCGAGCGAGACCCCCAGGCCCCACAGCACTGTGCCGGCGTAGGCCAGCGGGGTGGACGGCGCGAAGACGAACAGCAGCGTGCCGGCGATGCCGAGGACGGCGAGCACCCGGATGACCGGCACCCGGCCGTACCGGTCGAGCAGCCCCGGACCGAACCAGCGGCCGAGCGTCATCGCGGCCAGGAACACCGCGAACGCCAGGGTGCCGAGCACCGCGGAGGTGGAGTAGCCGTCGATGGTGGCCACGCTGATCCAGTCGTTGCCGGTGCCCTCGGCGAACGCGAAGGCCAGTACGAAGACGCCGATCAGCAGCGTGCGCGGCTCCCGCCAGGCCGCCAGCGCGCCGCGCCGGCCGGATTGCTCCGGATCCTCGGCGATGCCGGCCGCGTCGTCGACGAAGGCGCGGGCGCCCCACGGCACGGCGAGCCCCACGACGACCGCGACCACCAGCAGGTGCGCGGTGACCGGCACCCCCAGGGCGACCATGACCGCCCCGACCAGCGCCCCGGCGACCGTGCCCACGCTGTAGCCGGCATGGAACCGGGACATGATCGAGCGGCCCAGGTGGCGTTCGACCAGCGCGCCCTGGACGTTCATGGCCACGTCCCAGGCGCCGTTGGCGAATCCCAGCAGGAACAGGCCGATCACCACCGGGACCAGGCCCGCGAGGTAGCCGATCGCGACGGTGGCCAGGCCCACCGCCAGCAGCGCCGCCATCCCGGCTACCGTCCGCCGGGAGCCGAACCGGTGCACCACCGGCCCGGACAGCGGCAGCGCCAGCAGCGAACCCGCGGCGATGCAGAGCAGCACCAAGCCGAGCTGGGCCGGCGAGAGCGTGAGGTGGTCGCGCACCTGCGGAATCCGGGATGCCCAGCTGGCGAAGGCGAATCCGGAGCCGATGAAGGCGACGTAGGTGCCGCGGACGCCGGCACGCACCGCCTGGATCGGCGGGGCGACGGCGGAGGTGACGAACATGGCTGGAGCTCCAGAGCGGGGTGGTCGTGGATCGGGACGTCGGTCGATGGGGCGGCTGCTCAGGCGGGAATGCGGGCGACGATGTCGGTGCGGAGCGCGGCGAGCGCGGCGGTGCGGGCGCCGCTGAGGGACGGCTCCCCGGTGCTGACGGCCCGCTCGACCGGAACGCCACGCGGGTGGCCGTCCAGGTCGCGCCGCAGGCTGTCGAGGACGGCCTGGTCGGTGCCCCACGGCCCGCCCAGCACGACGCATTCCGGGTCGCAGAAGGCGATCGCGGCAGTGACCAGGTCGCGGACGGCACGGATCAGCGCGGCGGCCGTCCGGTCGTCGTCCGGGCGGTGCAGCGCAGCCAGCAGCCGGTCGACGTCGATGGCGATCGAGCCGGGCCGGCGCAGTCCCAGCTGGGCGAAGAGCTCGGTGAGCGGCAGCACCGTGCCGCCGGGCCCGGTCACCGTGACGTGGGCGACCTCGCCGGCGATGCCGCGGTGCCCGCGCCGGACCGCGCCGTCGGCGACCACCGCGAGGCCGATCCCTTCGCCGAGGTAGAGGTAGACGAAGTCCCGCAACTGCTGGCCCTGCGCCAGCCGGGCGTCGCGCTCGGCCAGGGCTGCCCAGTTGACGTCGTTGTCGACCAGGACCGGGCCGTCGAACAGCGGCCGCAGCACTGCCCGCGGTGACATGGCGCCGAGCAGGAACGGCGCGTCCGGCAACTGCACGAGGTCTCCGCTGACCCGGTCCACCGGGTCGGCGGCCGACACCACGGCCACCCGCACCGACCCGGCGGGACGAGCACCCAAGGCCCGGCGCGCCGCCTTGCGCAGCAGGGCGGTGACCGAGGCGGGGGTGGCCGGCTGCCGCACGTCCTCGCGCACCCGGTCGGTCACCGTGCCCGCGGGGTCGACCACCTCGACCACCACCCCGTCGGGGGCGATGGCCACCGCCAGCGCGACGCCGGCAGCGTCGGCGAGTGCGTAGTAGCTGCCCACCCCGCCGCGTCCGGTGGTGCGCTCGCCGGTGTCGCGCACCAGGCCGGCGGCCTCCAGCCGGCGGATCGCCTCCGCCGCGGTCGGCTTGGACAGCCCGGTCGCCACCGCCAGCTGGGCACGGGTCAGTCGCGGGGTGTCCAGCAGGACTCGCAGCACCGCCTCGTCCGACATCGAGCGCAGCAGCGCGAGCGAGGGCCGTTCGGAGGTCATGGCTGACAGGCTAACAGATTCAGTAAGGAGACTTGACTAGCTCACTCGCCCGGCCGTACCGTCGCCTTCAGTAAAGAGCCCTAACTAGAGGAAGTCCCTGTCATGACCGCCACCTCGCACCCCGTTCCGGCCGCTCCCCCGGTGTCCGCGCTGCCCCGTTGCCGCACTGGGAAACCACCCCCGCGGACCTGCCGGCCGCGATCCGGGACGTCAAGCGCGCGATCCGGGCCCGGATCGCCGCGTCCGGCCGGACCGTCGAAGAGGTGTTCGCGGTGGTCGAGGCACGGGTCCGGGCGGCGGTCGGGGACGTGGTCGCGGCCAAGCGGCACGGCGAGCCGGTGTGGCCGGTGATCGACTACGCCGACATCGCCGCCGGCACGGTGAGCGCCGAGCAGCTCGCCGCCCTGCGCCGCCGCGGCTGCCTGGTGGTGCGGGGCCACTTCCCGCGCGAGCAGGCGCTGGCCTGGGACCGCGACATCGTCGACTACGTCGAGGCCAACCGGTTCTTCGAGCACTACCGTGGCCCGGGCGACGACTTCTTCTCGAGCGTCGGCTCGAAGCCGGAGATCTATCCGATCTACTGGTCGCCGGCGCAGCTGCAGGCCCGACAGAGCGAGCGGATGGCGGCCGTTCAGGCATTCCTGAACAGCCAGTGGATCAGCGAGTCCGGCGGGGTGCGGTGGTTCGACCCGGGCCGGGATTCGCTGTACCCCGACCGGATTCGCCGCCGTCCGGAGGGAGCCAGCTCCGCCGGCCTCGGCACCCACCTCGACCCCGGCACCCTGGACCTGTGGATGACCCAGGCGTACCAGCGGGCTTTCCGACACCTGTTCAACGGCACCGTGGAGGCCTATGACCCGTGGGATGCCTCCTACCGCACCGCCGGCCCGCAGTACCCGGGCTCCACCATGTGCTCGGCGTTTCGCACCTTCCAGGGCTGGACCGCGCTGTCGGACATGGACTGCGACCAGGGCGTGCTGCACACCGTGCCGATCCCGGAGGCGATGGCCTACCTGATGCTGCGCCCGCTGCTGGCCGACGTGGCTGAGGACGACATGTGCGGCGTCACGGTGAACCAGGTCTTCCCGGCAGGCGAGAAGTACCACTCGGTGCTGCTCGAAGCGCTGTCCGGCATCCCCGACGTGCGGGCCGGCGACTCGGTCTGGTGGCACTGCGACCTGATCCACTCGGTTGCTCCAGTGGTCGACCAACGGGGCTGGGGCAACGTTATGTACATCCCCGCCGCGCCATGGTGCCCGCGCAACGAGGCCTACGCCGCCTCGGTGCGGGAGGCGTTCGAAACCGGCTCCAGCCCGTCGGACTTCCCCGCCGAGCACTACGAGCGCGACTGGACCGGCCGCTTTCCCGCGGCAGGACTCAACGCTGCCGGCCGGCGCGGCCTCGGCCTGGAGTAGCGCCCGCTCCGAGAACGCCCGGCCCGCTCACCCCGGCGCTGGGACCGGCAAGCCCTTGAGGAAGCTCAGCTTGGACAGGTAGCCGACGGAGTATTGGTAGCCCCGGTCGGACAGCACCCCGGCGACCAGATCCCGCAACCGCATCAGCTCCGGCTCCACGGCTGCCTGGTCGCAACCGGCCACCAGTTGAGAGCGGTGGTACTCCAGCTCGAGCTGGCGCAGCGTGTGGCCCGCCGCGGTCACCTCGTCCATTTCCAGCCCGAAGTAGTGGCCGGTTCGCGCCGACTGCACGTTGACGTCGAACCGGGACCTGGTCAGGTGCGCGAGCGCGCTGGCCGTCGTGCCGGGAAGCGCGGTGCGGAGGTAGTCCTGGAAATCCGAGGGCTCCAGACGCACGTTCATGTCGAAGGTCTCCTGCCGGCGCAGCCCGTCGGCGGGGTACATCTTGTACTTCACGACGTACTCCTGGCTCGGCGTCAGCATGAACGCCGCGTACCCCACCGACACCCCGTCGCGTTCCAGCGCGAAGGTGTCCTGCTCGTAGCTCCAGCGCTGGTACTCGTTCCCGACGTCGGGAATGAAGTCGGGCAGCTCCCGCCGCTGCACCGCCGCCGCGAGGTCCGAGGTGACGACCCAGGGCGAGACGTCGGATTCGAAGGTGAACTTGAGCTCGATCTCGGTGTCCGGAAAGAACTTGGTGGTCTGCCGGGACTCGTCGCTCATCCGGCGCAGCACCGCGGGATGCGCCTGCGCGACCCGCTCCACCGAGGCCAGCAACGGGCTGGCCTGGTCGGTGTCGTCCTCGCCGATCCGCCCGAACAGCAGCCCGGACTCGCGCATCCGGGAGCACGCGTAGACCGTCCGGCGCACCCGGCCGGCTCCGCCATCCGGTTGTTCGAAGACCAGGAAGGTCGGTGCCGGCCGGTCGGTGCCGTTGCCGAGCCGGAGCGCCTGCGCGCGGACGTCGAAGGCGGCCCCGCTCCAGACGGCGCTGCGGCCGGTCAGGGCCGGCAGCTGCTGCTCGCCGCCCTGCCCGTCGGCGCCGGGACACCAGGCGAGCTCGTCGGCGACGATGTCGTCATATTTCAGCCAGACCACGGCCGGCGGGTCGGACGGCGGGTCGGGCAGCCGCAGCGCGTAGCCGCCGTGCGAGGTTTTCTCCTCCAGGCCTGCGAATCCGAGCCCTACCTGACCCAGGACCAGCCACACGCTATCGGGCATACGCTTCGCCTTGTCTGCTGTGGAATCTCACCATGTAGGTGATCCAGATGAGCAGGGACACCGTCGCGAGCACCACCGCCGGCAGCCACAGCCACAGGTCGGCCGCCTCGGCGCCGGCGTAGAGGAATCCCGACAGCGGAATGGCCCCGGCGATGAACATGCGGATCACGCTGTTCACCCGGCCGGCGACGGCAACGGGGATCACGTCCTGCCGGAAGGAGATGGAGGCGACGTTGCTCAGGCCGAGCGCCAGCGACATCAGCGCGAAGCCACCGATCAGGACCGCGCTGCCCAGCTCCGTCGCGATGGCTGCCAGCGCCACCGCCGAGATGGCCTGGAACACCAGGATCTTCACCTCCAGGCTGCGGGCGGCCAGCACCCAGGGGGCCACCCGCGCGCCGACCGCACCGGCGAGCAGCCCGACGGCGAGCGAGACCGAGATGACCGTCGGCGACGAGCCGTGCTCGGCGAGCACCGTGACCAGCACGGTGCCCAGGCCCCCCACCGCCAGGTTTGCGACCGACATGCTGAGCACCAGCCAGCCGATGTCGGGTTTGGCCAGCCACGAGAACCCCAACGCCAGGTCCTGGCGCAACGAGGTGGGCGCGGTGGAGGCCACCCGCACCCTCGCCAGGGTGAGCGCGATCGCGCCGGCGAGCGCATACAGCGCCACGATCAGCAGCCACGACCTGACCGCTCCGAACGCCCCGACCGTCACACCGCCGAGCAGGAACCCGCCGACCTTGGCGAACTCGATCGCGGCGGTGAGCCGGGCCACCGCATGCGGGCGGCGCTCCGCCGCCACCAGTTCGGGTATCAGCACGAACTGCCCGGTGATCGAGGACGCCACACCGCCCAGGCCCGAGATCAGCAGCATCAGGGCTACGACATGCTCGCTGTCGAGGGCGGCCGCGACCACTGCCACGCATGCCGCCTGCAGGAACTGGGAGAGTGCGAAGACGAGCCGCCGTTCGAAGCGATCGATCAGCGAGCCGAGCAGCGGGGACGCGACATAGGCGACCCCTCGCAACGAGATCACGAAGATGGCGGTGGCCGGCGAGCCGGTCGTCTTCAACACCGCGAGCGGCGCGACCAGCGACAGGCCGTAGTCCGCCGCCTTCGACACCACGGACGAGGCGATCAGCTTCCGGAGTGCCCGGTTCTCCTGCTCCAGGACGTCAGTCATGCGGCGGCTCCAGCACGTCGTGGGCGGCGGTGCCGTCCCCCAGGAAGTACTGCAGCGCCTCACGATTCCCCGGCGCGCCGTACCTGCCCAGGCACGGATGGGCCTGGACGCCGTCGTAGGCGGCGAGCCGCCGCCGGATCTCCTCGCGGGCGGCCAAACCGGCCCGGCCGCCGCGGTCGAACGATGCCCGGGCCTGCGCGATGACGGTGAACGCCGGACCGACGTTGCGGCTGGTGCGCACGACGTGGTTGGGCGAGCTGAAGTTGACGAACATCTCCACCCCGTCGATCTTCAACGACCAGCTCGGGTCGGACGGATCCAGCACCTCCGGCCCGTGGTTGCGGCTCTCCTCGGCTCGGATTTCCGCCACGATGGACCGGGCGAGCCGGAGGTCGTCGTCCAGGCTGGTCGCGGCCTCGTCGTCGCGGCCCTCCACGAAGAGAACGGCGATCGCCTCGGGCTGGGTGCGCAGGATGGGCAGCAGCGAGCGCAACTCCGCATGCACCGCGCCGCCCACGCCGGGCCGGCGCCGGAACAGCGAGAAGTACGCCGTACTCGTGGTGAACGGCAGATGGCTGAAGATGCAGGGGAACGCGGCATCGGTCGCGACCCGGCGGAAGGTGTGCGCCAGTTCGGCGAGCCGGGTATCGGCGTCCGTGCTCGCAAGCTCGTTCAGGGTCAGCAACACGGTCAGCTCCGCTCGCGGCACTTGCTCTCGAGGAGCGACAGGACCAGCGCCAGCCGCTCGTCGAACTCCGACCGCGACGGGGCCTGCAGGATCAGCTTGTGCCCGTAGTCCGTCGCGTGCCGCACCCGGCCCGGCAGCTCCGGAGGGAGGAAGCCGTAGGACACGATGCCCGGCACCCGGCTGGTCAGGAAGCTGCCCAGGTCCTCGACCAGCACGTACTGGAAGATGCCCAGCACGCCGTAGACGTCCGAACCGGCAGTGTGATCCGGCGGGTCCGGCAACACCGGCGGCAGCCCCAGTTGCAGGTGGACCGCGTTCTCGACGAGGTCGACCCCGTAGGACAGCCGGACGATGTCGGAGATCCCGCCACCGCCGGGACGGGCCGCGACCTCGCAGAACACCACGTCGCCTGCCGGGGTGAGGAAGAACTCGGCGTGCGTGACGCCGGCCCGGATCCCCAGCCCGCGCAGCACCTTCGCGTTGTGCTCGGCCAGCAGGTTCCGGACGGGTCCGTCGCCCAGCAGGACGGAACCCTGGTACCGCTCGACGGCGAACCTGCCGGGCGGCTGCAGGTACTCGCACACCGATCCGAAGCGGACCTCGCCGTCGAAGACCACCGAGTCGCAGTGGTACATCGTGCCGGCGACGAACTGCTCGATCTCCAGTGTGGCCGGATCGGCGTTCAGCTCCGCGATCGCGCCGGCGATGCCGGCCGGGGCGTCCACCACCCGGACCTCGGACGCTCCCAGCCCCCACCTGCTCTTCACCACGGTCGGGCCGGTCCACGGCACGGCGGCCGGCACCGTCGCCGGAACCGGCAGGTAGGCGGGCACGTTCTCGTACCCCGCCGCCACCAGGTCGTCCTTCATCCGCAGCTTGTCGCGGAACGGCAGGGTCTCGGCCTGAGTCATGCCGGGCAGCCCGTAGCGTTCCCGCAGGCTGGCCGCCAGGATCATCTCCTTCTCGTGCAGGGCGACGATGTGCGTCAACTGCCGAGAGGAGATCAACCAGGTCGCCACGGCCTCCAGATGGCCCTTGCGGGTCATGTCGCAGATCGTCACGTCGGGGAAGTCGGCGCTGCGGTAGCCCTCGAGGCCGCCGCCGAACGTTCTGGTGAGCAGGGTGCGCGACTCGGGCGGGGTCGGCAGGTAGCGACCGTGCTCGCCCACCGTCCAGCTCAGCGTGTGGCGGTTGATGATCAGGGGACGCATCGCTCAGCCACCCGCCGTTCGCACCACGTTCAGCGACAGCACGTGTTCCAGCGCCTTGGCACACACCTGCGGATCGGGCCCGATCAGGCGGGCGGCACCCAGCCGGTCGTCGGAGCTCCGGAGCGGGCCCACCGGGTCTCCCACCGCCGCGGACGGGGCCCACAGCTCGAACGTCACGCCGTCCAGCTCCGGCGGCTGCCGCAGCACGGAGCTGACCACGCCCTGGTCGGCGACGAAGAAGACCATCGCCGCCGCCGCCGCGCGGGGCGGCTGGCGTTCGGGAAGCTCGCCCACCGGCCAGCCGAGCGCGGTCAGCCGCCAGTCCAGGCCGGTGATGGCGTGGATCAGATCGGCCACCCCGTCGCCGCCGAGCCGGTTGTGGGTCTCGATGATCCGGACGTCGTCGCCGTCGACCATCACCTCGGTGCAGGCCACCCCGTCGGTGAGCCCGAGAATGTCCAGCAGCCGGCCCACGGCCAGGCCGGCCCGCTCGCACTGAGCCGGGGACAGCGACGGCGGCGGCATGACGTGCCCCACCTCGACGAAGTTCTCGGTGATCCACTTCTCGACCACCCCCAGCACGGTGTGCTGCCCGGCCGTGCTGAGGGTCTCGACCGTCACCTCCACCCCGGTCAGGAAGGCCTCCACCAGGCCGTCCTCGCGGTCGGCGGCCGGGATGCGCAGCACGTCGTCGATGTTCGACACCATGCGCACCCCGGCGCTGCCCGTGCCGTGCGCCGGCTTGAAGATGGCGCGCGGGTGCGAGCCGAGCAGGTCGGCCACCGCCCTGTCGTCCGTTGCCGGGGCGAAGGGCACGGTCAGGTCCGGTGCCTGGGTCGCCAGCAGCCGGCGCATCAGCCGCTTGTCGCGCGAGGCCAGCACGGTCGACAACGCGTTGCCGGCCACCCCGAGCTGCTCGACCAGCCGCGCCGCGGGCTCCAGGCCGCGCTCGGTGGTGGAGACCACCCCGTCGATGTCGCCACGCCCGCGCAACAACTCCGCGAAGGCGGCGAGCTGGCCGGCATCGAGATAGTCGACGGTGTACAGCTCGTCCTTTTCCGGACGGACGAATGCCGCGCTCGCCGTTCCCGGCAGCTGCACGATCACCAGGTCGGTGTCGAGCTGGTGCGCGGTGCGGATCATGTTGGCCGACGCGCCGAGGATTACCAGGGACATGGCTGGCTCACCCCGCCCGGCCGGGATTCAGCATCGGACCAGCCCCGCAGACGCCCAGTGCAGGCAGCTGCCGGTCACCTCGGCCGGCGGCCTACTGGCGTCGACCAGCCGGGTGGGTCCCTGGCTCTGGCTGACCGCGAGCAGGTTGGCCCGGATCCGGGTCTGGTAGTCGACGAAACTGGTCCGCCGGTCGCCGGCGTAGCCGTCGTGCTGGCCGGCCTCGGTACGGCTGATCGTCTCCTTCCGGGCGGCACAGGTCTCCGCCGGCACGTCGAGGAACAGGGTCAGGTCCGGTCGGGCCAGCTGGCCGAAGCATTCGCCCACCAGGCCCGCGGTGATCTCCGGGCGTTCCATCGACCTGGCGAGCAGCTTGTGCGTCCAGCCGTCGCTGACGACCGTGCGCCCTGCGTCCAGGGCCGGACGCAGCACCAGCCGGTCCAGGGCCTCGTACCAGGCCGCGAGCAGCAGGAAGTAGTGCCGGTGGCCGAACAGGTCCTGCCGGTCGTCGCCGTCGGTCTCCCACACAGCGGCCTGGACCCGCTCCAGATGCCGGGCGAGGAACGGCGGGTCGGCCGGTGGCGCGGCGTGCCGACTCGGAAGCAGCACGGCATCCTGGCCGGCCGCACCGAGCGCCTGCACCAACCCCCGGCTGATAGTGCTCTTGCCGGCGCCGTCGATGCCCGCGACCACCACGAACCTGCCGCGGCGGGCCCGGTCGGGCCGGGCCTGGTCGGGCCGGGCCTGAGCGGTCAGGGAGCTGGTGTCAGAGCGCGGCATCGTTCTCGTCATGGATTGCCGGACGCCCACGGTCGGCGAGGATCTCCTCGCACAGATCGTGAATGTCCTGCGCACGGTTGTCCCGGTAGAAATCGCCGGCCGTGCCCTTCATCGGATTCAACGTGAATCCCGGACGGTCCGCGCCGAGCTCGTACATGAGCTCGCGCACCCGGTCATCCGTCATTGCCGCCGGGTCGTCATTTTGCTGCACCCACTCGGGAACCCCGAGCCCTATGGCCAGCGGTCAATAGAAGCCGGTCGACTCTTCGTAGTTGTACTTGTCGTACACCATGTCGCCGCCGCGATTGCGGTGCTCGATGATCTTGGAAAGCTCGTCGTCCCTGAGTTGGCACAGGCCTTGCTTCAATTTCAGGCGGCGCGGGTCAGTCATAGCACCCCGTACCGTCGTGCCCGCCGGGCCGGAAAGTGTCGTAGTCACGCACCGCGACAGGGTACCCCGGATTATGCAGTCTTCAACAGGCCAAATTGTCTGCGCAGATATTGCTTAATTTCCAAGCAGAATGACTGCGTAACGACGCCTGGCCGGACGCCTGTCCGCAGGCGCCGGCACGGAATGAGCCGATCGTCCAGGCGCGCTGGGCCCGTCCGGCCTGGACCGGACGGACCCAGCGGCCACTGCTTACTGGATGGCGGTGATGAAGTTGCTGGCGTTGGCCACCGCGCCGAGGCCAGTGATGTTGTCCCAGCCGGCAACCGACTGCTGCGAGGAGGGCAGCAGGCTCATCCCGTTCAGGAAGTAGGTGGTCGGCTCGATGTAGGTCCCGGTGCTCGGGTTCTTCCACTTGCCCTCGGTGCCCCGGTTCACCGTCGAACCGGACACGTCGCTGACCGCGGTCGCCCGGTTCTGGTACAGCTTCGGGTTCAGGAAGCCGAGCCGGGCGCCCTTGGTCTGGACGGCCAGGGCCACCTCGCCGGCGGTGTAGGGCGAGGCCAGGCTGGTGCCGCCGACGGTCAGCGTGGTGTACGCGCCGGCCTGGGTGACACCGACGACGTAGCCGGTCTGGCTGTCGGCGATGTTGGCGATGTCGGGGTAGGCGCGCTTGGCGGGCTTGCCGGAGAAGGTGCTCGACACGATGCCGGTCTGGTAGGACGGCTGGGAGGTGATCGCGCTCTTGCCGCCGCCGGAGGCGCCGTAGAACACGTCGCTGGTCCAGGTGGTGCCGCTGCTGCGGCTGATCACGTCGTACCAGGCCTGCTCGAACAGCGTGGAGTTGGTCGAGTCGATGCCCAGCGACGTGCCGCCGATCGAGGTCAGCTGGGAGTCCGAGGCCGGGTAGTCGGCCGACGGGCGGGCCTTGCTGGCCGAGCCGTTGGAGTAGGTGTTGTCACCGTCGTCGCCGGAGGAGGCCATCACCGAGATGCCCTGGCTGGCGGCCTGCACGTACACCGAGTGCAGCCACGCGCTGTTGCTCTCAGCACCTCCCCAGGAGTTGGTGATGATCGAGACCTGGTTGGCGTTCACCAGGTTCTGGGTGGCGGTCAGCAGGTAGTTGCTGTACGGACCGGCCGCGGGGGCGTAGATGATCTTGGCGTCCGGCGCCGCGCCGTGGATCGCCTCGGCGTCCAGGGCCGTCTCGACCATGGTGCCGTCGACGTTGGCCTGGTTGGTGCAGTAGGCGTCCCAGGTGGCCGGGTCCTGCGAGGTGTACTGGCCGGCGGTGAAGGCCGGTGCGCCGACCTGGGCGGCCCAGGTGTTGAGGTCGGACGGGATCGTGGGGCTGTCGCACCACAGCACGTTGCCGACGGTCACGCCGGCGCCGGTCTTGCCGGTGGCCGGGATGCCGCGCGCGGCATTCAGCCGGGACGGGGTGTAGCAGGCCCGGTTCGGCTGGTTGCCGCTCAGCGGCGCCGGCGCCGGAATGTAGGAGGTGTTGGTGTTCTCACCCCAGTAGGTGGAGCAGGTGACGTTGCCCGCGGACGCGCCGTTCGGCGAGACCTTGGCGCCGGTGCGGTAGATCTCCGAGCTGTCCAGGCCCAGCACGTCCGAGACCCGGCCGGCCAGGACCGACGGCACGGTGAGCGCCGAGGCCGGCGCGGTGACGTTCTGGTTGTTGCGGGAGTAGCTCTTGATGGTGGTGCCGAGCGCCTTGTTCACTGCGGCGACGGAACCGGTGACCGGCACGTAGCTGTTGCTGATCGGCACGGCGCCGGTCTGCAGGCCGGCACCCTGGAGCCAGTTGACGACCGCAGCCACGTCGGCGTTGGTGGCGCCGAACCGGGCGGTGTACTGCTCCGGGGTCAGGAAGTGGCGGTAGCTGGCGCTGTGCGGGTCTGAAACCGCGTCGGCGAAGGCCTGCGCACCGGCGGCGTCCCGGGGAGCGATGGCAACCGAGAAGTTGACGATCTTGCCGGCCGGCGCGGCACCGAGCGCCTTGGCCGATGCCGTCCAGGCGGGCGCGTCGTGCAGGAGGGCCCGGCCGGTCGGTGTGGCGGCCGCGGGCAGGCCGGCAGCCACCACCACGGGGAGGGCGAAGGCCCCGGCGGCAAGCGCCACAAACAATGGCCGGCGAGAACCGCGCCGGCCAGTTGAGGGGTCGAAAAAGCGCACAGAAACTCCTTGAACAAAGATGTGAGGAATATGAGGGAAATGCTGTGAGCGACTTTTTAGGGATAAGGAGCCGCAAACACAATTTGTCATCGGAGAACGATTTGCGCAATGGTTGGCGTCAGATTTCGGTCGGCAACCCGCTCCCCCGCCGCAGGCTCCTTGGGTGCGATCCGGGTAGCGCGGAATAGTTGAAAGCTCAAGCGACTTCCAGCTCAGGACCTGTTTCCTACCTGAACGGATGCTGCCCATGACCTACGCCGTCACCGGTGCGACCGGACACCTCGGCCGCCTTGCCGTACTTGCCCTGCTCGACCGCGGCGTGCCCGCCACCGACGTGGTGGCGGTCGTCCGGGACGTGGCGAAGGCCCAGCCGATCGCCGAGCGCGGCGTGCAGGTGCGGGTGGCCTCCTACGACGAGCCTGAGGCCCTGGTGGCGGCGTTCGCCGGTGTCGACCGGCTGCTGTTCGTCTCCGGCAGCGAGGTCGGGCAGCGGGAGCGCCAGCACCGCAACGTCGTCGAGGCCGCCAAGGCCGCGGGCGTGTCACTGATCGCGTACACCTCGATCGCTCGCGCGGACCAGAACTCGATGCCGCTGGGTGTGGAGCACCGGGCCACCGAGACGCTGCTGCGGGAGTCCGGCATTCCAACGGTGCTGCTGCGCAATTCCTGGTACCTGGAGAACTACACCGGTCAGCTGGAGCAGTACCTGGCGGCAGGTGCCGTGATCGGCGCGACCGGCGATGCGCGGATCGCCGCCGCGTTGCGGGCGGACTACGCCGAGGCGGCCGCGGCGGCCCTGGTGGACGACGTTGCGCCGGGCGAGTACGAGTTGGGCGGGCCGGCGTTCACCATGGCCGAGTTCGCCGCCGCGCTGTCGGCCGCCGTCGGCCGCGAGCTGCCCTACCGCGATGTGAGCCTGGCGGAGTTCGAGGCGGGGCTGGTCGCGGCTGGGCTGGACGAGGGCGCCGCCGGTTTCGTCACGGCTCTGGAACGCGGCGCGGCGGCGGGTGAGCTGGACGTCCCGGTCACCGACCTGGAGCGCCTGCTCGGCCGCCCCGCCACCGACCTGACCACCGCGGTCAAGAGCCTGGTCGGCTGACACCTGCTCAGATTCCGGACGCAGGAGTTCTGGTGGGCGCTGACAGGATCGAACTGTCGACCGCTCGGGTGTAAACCGAGTGCTCTCCCGCTGAGCTAAGCGCCCGCGCCGCCGGACCAGTCCCGGCCACAGCCGGGCCGGACAGACCGGCGACAACCTCCGAAGGGTACCGGCCGGGCCGGAACACCTGCTCCCGCCGTACTGTCGTTTCCGTGCTTTCCACGCTGCGGCAGCCGCGCTACCTGGGCCTGATCGCCCTGATGGTGGTCGTTGCCGCGCTCTGCGGGCTGGCCGGCAGCTGGCAGGTGGTCCGGTTCCACCAGAAGCACGACGCCAACCAGCACCTGCGCTTCGACAACCGCGACCAGCCGGCCGACGTCGCCGCGGTGCTCGGGCCCGCCACCGCGCCCACCTCGACCGGCAAGGTGCAGCAGTTCCGCCGGGTCACCGCGACCGGCACGTACCTCAGCGCCGAGCAGACCCTGCTGCGCAACCAGAGCGTGGCCGGCGACGTCGGCTACACGGTGCTCACCCCGCTCAAGACCAGTGCCGGCGTGCTGCTGGTCGCCCGCGGCTTCCTGGCCCAGACCGGCGCGGCCAGCACCAGCCCGCCGGTGCCGGCCAGCCCGTCCGGCACCGTGACCGTCACCGCCCGGCTGCAACCGGCCAGCACCAAGGCCGACCGGTTCGGCCGGCTGCCCGCCGGCCAGGTCGAGACCGTCAACCCCGCCCAGCAGGCCGCCCGGATCGGCGCCCCGGTCTGGAACGGTTACGCCGAGTTGCTGCCTGGCCAGCCCGGCACCGCCGGCCTCACCGCGCTGCCCGAGCCGGACATGTCCAACCCGGCCGGCGGTGCGGAGGAGCCGCAGCACGCCGCCTACGTGGTGCAGTGGTACCTGTTCGGGCTGCTGGCGCTGTGCGCACCGTTCGTGCTGGCGGCCGCCGAGCGCCGCCGTGACCAGTCCGAGGCGGCGGAGCCGGCCGACCCACAAGCCCAACCCAAGAGCCGCAAGGCCTCGCTGGACGACCGGCTCGCCGGCCGCGCCTGACCCGCTGGAGAGAACCGTCATAAGGATCGAGCGCGTGGACGACCGATCCTTATGACAGTCGCCGGCAAGAGCAACGTCAGCCGGCAAGAGCAGCGTCAGCCGCAAACTCCGGACGTCAGCCGGCAACTCCGGACGTCAGCGCCGCGATCTCGGCCAGCCAGCGCTCCGGGTCGCGTCCCACGCCGATCTCGTTGGCCTCGCTGAACCGGATGATGCCGTCCCGGTCGATCAGGAAGGTCCCCCGGTTCGACACGCCCGCGTCGGTGTTGAACACCCCGTAGGCCTGCGCCACCTCGCCGTGCGGCCAGAAGTCGGCCAGCAGCGGGAAGTTCAGCTCGTCGCGCTGGGCGAAGATCTTGTGCGCGAACGAGGAGTCGATGCTGACCGTCAGCACCTGCACCGCGTCGTTGGCGAACTCGTCGATCCGGTTCCGGATCGCGCCCAGCTCGCCGGTGCAGATGCTGGTGAACGCCCACGGGTAGAACACCAGCAGCACCGCCTTGGAGCCCCGGAACGACGAGAGCGTCACCACCTCGTTGTTCTGGTCGTGCAGCCGGAACTCCGGCGCCTCGGTCCCCACCGGCAGCGGCTGCAGCCCAGGCACCGACACCGGATCCACCAGGAAGCTCATCGCCGTTCCCCCTTGCCCCGGTCCGCGCCGGCCTTGGCTCGCCTCGGCACCAGCCGGGCGCCGGTCCAGCCCGCCGCCAACGGCAGCAGCGAGGTCTGCGACAGCCCGGCCGTCGGAGCCGCCTCGGAGATGTCGGAGGGCTCCACGTAGCCGGCCTTGCCGCGCTTGGGGGTCAGCAGCCAGATCACCCCGTTGTCGGCCAGCGGGGCGATGGCGTCCACCAGGGCGTCGACGAGGTCGCCGTCGTCCTCCCGGAACCAGAGGAGCACCACATCGACGACCTCGTCGGAGTCCTCGTCGACCATGTCCTCGTTCAGGCGGTCCTCGATCGCTTCGCGCAGAGCCTGGTCGACGTCGTCGTCATATCCCAACTCCTGCACGACCATGCCCGGCTCGATGCCCAGGCGGTCGACCAATGCAGTCGTGTTGTCCCCGGAACCGGGGGTGGTGCTCACTGCCAGCCTCCAGATGGTGCCGAAGCGGCGAGGCGCGTCCTCACCGCTGGTAATCGTGCTCCGGTAGATAACCACACTTCGCCGGTGACGCAAGCCTCTGGGGCTCCCCTGGGCAACCTCAAGGCAACCGGTCCGGCCAAACAGCTACTGGCCGGTAAACCTCAGAGGTCACATCTACTGGCGGGAAGGTGGACACTGGAGTGGTGACTCGTGATCGCTACAGCATCATCACCGACGGGCTGCCCAGCCAGCTTCCCGACATCGACCCCGGCGAGACCCGGGAGTGGCTCGAATCCTTCGACGCCGCGGTCGACCACGACGGTCGCCAGCGCGCCCGGTTCCTGCTGCTGAAGCTGCTCGAACGCGCCCGGGAGCGCCAGGTCGGCGTGCCGGCGCTGCGCAGCACCGACTACATCAACACCATCCCGCCCGAGCGGGAGCCCTGGTTCCCCGGCGACGAGCACATCGAGCGGCGGATTCGCGCCTACATCCGCTGGAACGCCGCGATCATGGTCAGCCGGGCCAACAAGCACCTGGGCGTCGGCGGCCACATCGCCACCTACGCCTCGGCGGCCTCGCTGTACGAGGTGGGCTTCAACCACTTCTTCCGCGGCAAGGACCTGGCCGGCGGCAACGGCGACCAGATCTACTTCCAGGGCCATGCCGCACCGGGCATCTACGCCCGCGCCTTCCTGGAGGGCCGGCTCACCGAGCAGCACCTGGACGGCTTCCGGCAGGAGAAGTCCAAGGCACCCGACGGGCTGTCCTCCTACCCGCACCCGCGGCTGATGCCCGACTTCTGGGAGTTCCCGACCGTCTCGATGGGCCTGGGCCCGATCGGGGCGATCTACCAGGCCCGGTTCAACCGCTATCTGGCCGCCCGCGGCATCGCCGACACCGCCGACTCTCACGTCTGGGCCTTCCTCGGTGACGGCGAGATGGACGAGGTCGAGTCGCTCGGCGCCATCGGGGTGGCTGCCCGCGAGGAGCTGGACAACCTCACCTTCGTGATCAACTGCAACCTGCAGCGGCTGGACGGGCCGGTGCGCGGCAACGGCAAGATCATCCAGGAGCTGGAGTCGTACTTCCGCGGCGCCGGCTGGAACGTCATCAAGGTGATCTGGGGCCGCGACTGGGACCCGCTGCTGGCCGCCGACCGCGACGGCGTGCTGGTGAACAAGATGAACACCACGCCGGACGGGCAGTTCCAGACCTACACCGTGGAGTCCGGCGCCTACATCCGGGAGAACTTCTTCGGCGGCGACCTGCGGCTGCGCAAGCTGGTCGAGCACATGTCCGACGACGAGCTGCGAGTGCTGTCCCGCGGCGGCCACGACTACCGCAAGGTCTACGCCGCCTTCAACGCCGCCCGGGCGCACGTCGGGCAGCCGACGGTGATCCTGGCCCACACCATCAAGGGCTGGACGCTGGAAAGCTTTGAGGGCCGCAACGCCACCCACCAGATGAAGAAGCTCAACAAGGCCGACCTGAAGGCCTTCCGCGACCGGCTCTACCTGCCGATCAGCGACGAGGCGCTGGAGGCCGACCTGCCGCCGTACTACCACCCGGGCGAGAAGTCTGACGAGATCCAGTACATGAAGGAGCGCCGGGCCGCGCTCGGCGGCGCGCTGCCCAAGCGGGTCAACCGGTCCAAGCCGCTGGTGCTGCCGCCCTCGCAGGCCTCGGCCTACGCCGATCTGAAGAAGGGCTCGGGCAAGCAGAACGTCGCCACCACCCAGGTGATGGTGCGGCTGTTCAAGGACCTGATGCGTGACAAGGAGATCGGCAACCGGTTCGTGCCGATCATCCCGGACGAGGCCCGCACCTTCGGCCTGGACGCGATCTTCCCGACCGCCAAGATCTACTCCCCGCACGGCCAGGAGTACGACGCGGTGGACCGGGAGATGCTGCTGTCCTACAAGGAGTCGACCGCCGGGCAGATCCTGCACGAGGGCATCAGCGAGGCCGGCTCCACGGCGTCGCTGATCGCGGCCGGCACCTCCTACGCCACCCACGGCCAGCCGATGATCCCGTTCTACATCTTCTACTCGATGTTCGGCTTCCAGCGGACCGGCGACCAGTTCTGGCAGTTCGCCGACCAGCTGGGCCGCGGCTTCGTGCTGGGCGCCACCGCCGGCCGGACCACGCTGACCGGCGAGGGGCTGCAGCACGCCGACGGGCACTCGCTGCTGATCGCCTCGACCAACCCGGCGGTGGTGGCCTACGACCCGGCCTACGCCTACGAGATCGCCCACATCGTGGAGGCCGGGCTGCGCCGGATGTACGGCTCGTCCGAGCAGCACCCGCACGGCGAGGACGTCTTCTACTACCTCACCATCTACAACGAGCCGATCCCGCAGCCGGCCGAACCCGCCGAGGTGGACGTCCAGGGCATCCTGCGCGGCATCCACCTGATCTCGCCGGCGCTCGGCGAGCAGGGCCGGCCGCGGGCCCAGGTGCTGGCCTCCGGGGTGGCGGTGCCGTGGGCGCTGCGCGCCCAGGAGCTGCTGGGCCAGGACTGGGGCGTGGACGTCGACGTCTGGTCGGTGACCTCCTGGAACGAACTGCGTCGGGACGCGCTGGCCGCCGACGAGCACAACTTCCTGCACCCGGACGCCGAGCCGCACACGCCCTACATCACCACCCGGCTCGCCGAGTCCGGCGGACCGGTGGTGGCGGTGTCGGACTACATGCGCGCGGTGCCGGACCAGATCGCCCAGTGGGTGCAGGCGTCCGGACGGGACTGGAGCTCGCTCGGCGCCGACGGCTTCGGCTTCGCCGACACCCGGGGCGCGGCCCGGCGGTTCTTCCACATCGACGCCGAGTCGGTCGTGGTGAACGTGCTGGCGCAGCTGGCCAAGCGCGGCGAGGTCAAGCCCGAAGCACCCCGCGACGCGCTGGAGAAGTACCGGATCACCGACGTCTCGGCCGCCAACGCCGGTTCCGCCGAAGGCTCCGCTTGATGCCGGACCCGACCGACTCGACGGACCAGCACGCCGTCGACACGACGGCGCTGATCACACGGCTCACCCGACAGGGCGTGCTCGGTGAGCCACGGTCCGCAGACCGGCCGATCGCTTGCGACGTCGTCCGAGCCCGGGCAACCGGCTCGGTGTCGGAGTTGGTGACCGAGCAGCGTCGCTGACCGGGCAACTCACCCAGCACTGACCGGCGGGTACCGCCGCCCCCTCTTGGTTCTGACAAGGTAAGGTTGTCACGTGCAGATCCATGCTTCCGCCCGGAAGCACGGAATCTCCGAGGCGGACATGCTGCACGCCATCCGGATGGCGATCCGCACCTACCGGGACGGCAACCTCGTGATGTACATCGGCGCCGACCAAGCCGGCATCCGCCTGCTCGAAGTGGGGGTGATGGATGCCACCGCTGACCAACCGCCCCGGGTGATCCATGCAATGACAGCGCGGAGCAAATTCCTGTGAGGAGGTGAACCCGATGCTCGAGGACGACGTAGCCGAGGCGCTCGCCCGGCTGCACGCGCTCGATCCTGACGACCCGAACGTCACCGTCGATCGCGACCGAACGGACATGCGCCGGATCGGTGCCGCTCTGTACGCGGTCGACATCGCGCACACCATCCTGGTCAGGGCGGTGGCCGACGCACGTCACCGCGGTCGCAGCTGGACCGAGATTGCCAACGTCCTTGGGGTCAGCAGGCAGGCGGCGCGTCAGCGTTTCGGCAAAGAGGTCGCCGAAACAGCACACCAGGAGATTCCGGACGCCGCCGTGCAGCAGCTACTCGACGCCGGATTCTCGACCCGGGAGGTGGAAGCACTCACCGCCCAGCCGGGCACCCCCGCGGTCGATGACATTGAGCCGGTAAGGACAAGGCGGATACCGGCAGCCAGGCAGCGAGCAGTGCAGGGAGTTGTTACGACGCTGCCACCGGACCCGGACCGCTCGGGCGACGATACGGCTGGGCCTGGCAGCGGCGGCTGATCCGCGCGCCCACTGACCGTCAATGGCGCACGCATCCCACGGAACGAACGGAGCCCCGGCCGGGTCTGGCTGGGGCTCCGTCGTGCGCAGCCGAGAACTACGGCAGGTAGTACATCGGGTTCGGCATCTTGAAGGTGCGGTCGGCGTAGCCACCGGTCAGGTCGGAGTACTGGTCACCGAAGTTGGCGACGATGTTGTACCCCAGCGACTCGATGTGCGCCCGGGTGCCGGACTTGTACTGGATGGTGGTGCAGGTCGAACCGCAGGTCAGGTAGGCCGGCGGGTTGGCGTTGTTCTTCAGGTACAGGTGGTCGGCGTCCGGTGCGTCGTAGCCCACCTTGGCCAGGTTGGTGACGGTGCCGGCCCGCTGCGCCTCCGGGCGTCCGGTGAGGAAGAAGATCGTGTAGCCGTGCGCCGAGGCGTACTTGGCCAGCGCCGGCATGCCGTAGACCTCCGGGAACCGGGCGTTGTTGACGAAGTCGGCGTTGGTGGTCGGGTTGAAGGCGAAGTTGGAGAAGATCTCGTAGTTGTAGGTGTTCAGCGTGGTGTCGTCGACGTCGAACACGATGGCCTTCTTGGCCTTGGCCTGCGGGTCGGTGGCCTTGGCCTTGTAGTGCGCCAGGTACCACTCGGCCGAGGCCTCGATCCGGGCCACCTGCTTGGCGTAGTTGCCGGTGGTGGACGGGATGTGATCACCGTTGGCGGCCACCGTGTCGCCGTAGTAGGCCTTGATCGCGTTCTCCACCAGGGTCACGTTCGGCACCTGGGCGTCGGTCTTCGGAGTAGGCGCCGGGGTGGGCGCCCGGCCGGTGTACCAGCTCAGCACGTTGCCGGCACCCTGGCCGTGGCTGGCGGTGCTGCCGTGGCCGTTGCGCGCGGACGCGGTGGCGATGCTGCCGAACAGCAGCCCGAACACCGCGATCAGAACTCCGATCAGCACCGGAGTCATGGGCCGCCGCGACGGCCGCGCCTGGTCAGTGGCCGCCGGAGTCGGCACCCCGCTACCGGGTGCCGGCTGCAGGCCGGCGGTGGGGAAATCCTGCATGTCGAAAGAGTCCCTTCGATCGGGTCGCCCGCCCTCGCGGGCCAACAGGCATTAATTCACATGGCTAACCAATGCGCATCCCCCATCCCGCAGAATCCGCGGCCGAGCGGTCCGTACGTCCGGATTGCCCGTCAAATGCAACGGCTCAGTAGCGCGCGCCGACCACCTGGGTGCCCAGCCGGTCCAGTTCGGCCAGGTCCTGCTCGGTCAGCCGCACCTCCAGCGCGGCCACGTTCTGCTCCAGCCACCGCACCCGCTTCGTCCCGGGAATCGGCACCACCGGCACCCCCAGCCGCTGCGACTGGGCATAGACCCAGGCCAGCGCCACCTGCGAGGCGGCCACCCCGTGCCGCTCGGCAACCTGCTGCACCGCCCGCACGATCGCCAGGTTGGCCTGGCCGGCCTCGCCGGAGAACCGGGGGTTGGCGCTGCGGAAGTCCTTGCTGTCCAGCTGCGCCAGGTCCACCGCTCCGGTCAGGAAGCCGCGGCCGAGCGGCGAGTACGGCACCAGCCCGATCCCCAGCTCAGCCATGGCGGGCGTCACCGCCTCCACGTCCCGGGTCCACAGCGAGAACTCGCTCTGCACCGCGGTGATCGGGTGCACCGCGTGCGCCCGGCGCAGCAACTGCTCGTCCACCTCGGACAGCCCCAGGTAGCGCACCTTGCCCTCGGTGACCAGCTCGGCCATCGCGCCCACGGTCTCTTCGATCTCGGCGGTCTGGGGCGGCCGGTGCAGGTAGTACAGGTCGATCACCTCCACCCCGAGCCGTAGCAGCGAGGACTCGCAGGCCCGTTTGACGTAGCCGGCCTCACCGCGGATCACCCGGGCCCGGTCGCCGCCGGAGCGGTCGATGCCGAACTTGGTGGCCAGCTGCACCTGCTCGCGCCGGCCGGCGATCGCCCGCCCCACCAGCACCTCGTTGTGGCCGGCGCCGTAGACGTCGGCGGTGTCGAGGAAGCTCACCCCGAGTTCCAGCGCGCGGGAGATGGTGGCGATCGAGCTGTCCCAGTCGGCGGGGCCGTACCACTCGCTCATGCCCATGCAGCCCAGGCCCTGCCGGGACACCTCCAGCTCACCGATTCGGATCCGGTCCATCGTGCTGTCCTCCGATCTGGTGTTCTAGAACTGGTCGGGAAGGTCAGCGCCGGTCGTGCACCCGGACGGCCTTGCCCTGCGAGCGCGGGATCGACTCCGGAGCCAGCACCTCGACGGCGACCGTGACCCCGATCCGCTCCTTGACGAGATAGCCCAGCTGCTGCGCCAGCGCGCCGGGATCGGCACCGCCCTCCCGCGACTCCACCCGCACGCACAGCTCGTCCAGCCGGCCGGGCCGGGTCAGCACGCACTCGAAGTGCGGTGCGAGCCCCGGCACCTGCAGCAGCAGCTCCTCGATCTGGGTGGGGAACACGTTGACGCCCCGGATGATCATCATGTCGTCGGTGCGTCCGGTGATCTTCTCGATGCTGCGGAAGGCGGGGTAGGCGCCGCCGGGCAGCAGCCGGGTCAGGTCGCGGGTGCGGTAGCGCACCACCGGCATCGCCTGCTTGGTGAGCGAGGTGAACACCAGCTCACCCTGCTCGCCCTCGCCGAGCACCTCGCCGGTCTCGGGGTCGACCACCTCGGGGTAGAAGTGGTCCTCCCACACCTGCAGCCGGCCGGGGTGGCCGGCCGCCTCCTGGCCGATCCCCGGCCCGATCACCTCGCTCAGGCCGTAGATGTCCAGTGCGGTCAGGTGGGCCCGCTGCTGCATCTCGGCGCGCATCGCCTCGGTCCACGGCTCGGCGCCGAAGATGCCGATCTGCAGGGACGTCTCCGCGGCGTCGATGCCCTGGACGGCCAGCTCGTCCAGGATCGACAGGAAGTAGGACGGGGTGACCATGATGATCCGCGGCTGGAAGTCGGTGATCAGCTGTGCCTGCCGGGCGGTCATGCCGCCCGAGACCGGCACCACCGTGCAGCCGAGCCGCTCCGCGCCGTAGTGGGCGCCCAGCCCGCCGGTGAACAGGCCGTAGCCGTAGGCGACGTGCACGATGTCACCCGGCCGGCCACCGGCGGCGTAGATCGAGCGGGCCATCACCGACGACCAGACCGCGAGGTCGGCGGCGGTGTAGCCGACCACGGTCGGCTTGCCGGTGGTCCCGGACGAGGCATGCACCCGCACCACCTGCTCACGCGGCACCGCGAACATCCCGAACGGGTATTTCTGTCGCAGTTCTGCCTTGCTGGTGAAGGGGAAACGTGCCAGGTCGGCCAGCGAGACCAGCTCGTCCGGATGCACCCCGGCGCTGTCGAAGGCGCTCCGGTAGTGGGCGACGTTGTCGTAGGCGTGCCGCAGCGACCAGCGCAGCCGGCGCAACTGCAGCTCGCGCAGCTCGGCCACCCCGACCTCGGGCAGCCGGTCGAAGGACTCGACGTCGTCCAGCCGCAGCGGGTCCATCAGCGGCCGATCGCCTCGGCGGCCAGGGCCGGCAGCAGCTGCCCGAGCGGGGAGTCCAGCAGCACGTCGGCCAGCGGGTCGCCCCGGGTGACGCCCTGATTGACGATGGCGACCGGAATGCCCCGGGCGGCCGCCCGCCGGACGAACCGGAAGCCGGAGGCCACCGTCAGCGACGAGCCCAGCACCAGCAGCAGCCGGCTGGCCTCGACCAGCGCGTAGCAGCGGGCCACCCGATCCGGCGGCACGTTCTCGCCGAAGAACACCACGTCCGGCTTGAGCGGGCCGGCACCGCAGTCCAGGCAGTCCACCACCTGGAAGGACTCGATCTCCGGTTCGGCCAGCTCGACGTCGCCGTCCGGCTTGACCGGGCCGCTGACCGCGACGTCCCGGGCCCGCGGATTGGCCTCGGCCAGCCGCTCGTCGAGCTCCTCGCGCGGGCTGATCGCCCGGCAGGCCAGGCACACCACCCGGTCCAGGCCGCCGTGCAGCTCGATCACCCCGCGCGCGCCGCCGGCCTGGTGCAGGCCGTCGACGTTCTGGGTGATCACCCCGGTGAGCAGGCCGGCCCGCTGCAGCCGGCCCACCGCCTGGTGGCCGGAGTTGGGCCGGGCCTGCAGGATTCGCTGCCAGCCGCGGTGGCTGCGCGCCCAGTACCGCTGCCGGGCGGCCGCGCTGCCGGTGAACTCCTGGTAGGTCATCGGGGTCGCCGGGTGCCGCCGCCCGGTCGGGCCGCGGTAGTCGGGAATGCCGGACTCGGTGGACAGTCCGGCACCGGACAGCACCAGCACCTCGCCGCCGCTCACCAGCCGCGCCAGCCGGCGCCGCTCGGCGGCATCGTCGGGAAGGTCGCGGGACAGATCGAGACCAGCTGCGGCGGACACCCAGCCAGCGTAGGCGCTGGAACCGGCGTGCGGGTGGCTCAACCCGGCGGTGCCGCGGCGGCGGCGTCCGGCAGTTGCCACACCAGCAGCTCGGCGGAGCGCACCGCGGTCAACCGGGCCGGTCCGGGGCCGGTTTCCGGGCCGCCGGCGGCCAGCCGCAGCGCATCGCCGGCGGCCAGCTCGACCCGCTCGCCGGCTAGCCCGTCGGCCGTTGCCGTCCCCCGGGCCAGGAAGACGTGGACGTACGGCGCTGCCGGCAGCGGCACCGTCGCACCGGCTGGCAGCTGGGCCACCGACAGCGCGGCCTGCTGCCGGATGCGCAGCACGTCCTGCCGGGACGGATCGACCGGCTCGGACGGATCGACCGGTCCGGCTGGACGGGCCTGCCCGGCGGCGAGCAGCACCAGCCGGCCGGTGGCCAACCGCTCCCCCACCAGCAGCCGGGCCGACTGCGGCGGCGTTCCGCTGACATCCGGACGCAGCCACATCTGCACCAGCCGCACCGGCCGGTCGGGCAGGGTGCTGAACTCGGTGTGCCGGATGCCGCTGCCGGCGCTGACGTAGTGCAGGTTCCCGGCCGGGACCACGGTGGGCTCGCCACCCTCCTCGAGGTGGGTCAGCGAACCGGCCAGCACCCAGGTGAGGATCTCGACATCGCGGTGGGCGTGCACCGGATAGCCCGGGCCCGGCCGCAGGAGGTCCTCGTTGAACGCCTGCAGCGCGCCGAAGCCGAGGTTGGCCGGGTCGTAGTACGAGCCGAACGCGAACGAGTGCGCCGAGTCCAGCCAGCCGGTGCGGGTACGCGCCCGCTCGGCGCCGCGCCGGATCTCGAACCTGGTCACCGGCTCACACTAGGCTCGCGGCGTGCGCGGCACCCTGAGCGAGGCGACGATCAGCCGGATCGAGCAGTCCTCCGGAGCGCTGGCCACCCACAGCCTGGCCCGGATGGACGAGCACCTGGCCTGGTTCCGCCGGTTGCCTGCCGACCAGCGGTCCTGGGTGATGCTGGTCGCCCAGGCCGGCATCGGCTCCTTCGTGGAGTGGCTGCGCTCCCCCGACCAGGTGCTGCGGCTGACCGGCGAGGTATTCGGCACCGCCCCCCGCGAGCTGGCCCGCCGGGTGTCGTTGCAGCAGACCGTCGAGCTGGTGCGCCAGACCATCGCCGTGGTGGAGGAGCACGTCCCGTCGCTGGCCAGCCCCGGCGAGGAGCAGGCGGTCGCCGACGCGGTGCTCCGGTTCTCCCGCGAGATCGCCTTCGCCGCGGCCCGGGTCTATGCGGGTGCCGCCGAGACCCGGGGCCGCTGGGACGCCCGGCTCGAGGCGCTGGTGATCGACGGCCTGGTGCGCGGCGCGCGGTCCACCGAGGCGGGCTCGCCGGTCAGCCAGTTGGCCGCGCTCGGCTGGCGCACGGAGGGCGCGGTCACCACCGTGGTGGGCTCGGCCCGGCTCGACCGCGATCCCACCGCGGCGCTGGACTCGGTGCACCGGGCGGCCCGCCGAGCCGGCTACGACGTGCTGGCCGGCGTGCACGGCGGCCGGCTGGTGGTGGTGCTCGGCGGGATCACCGATCCGCTGGAGGCCGCCCAGGCGGTGCTGGAGGAGTTCGACGATGCAGCCGTGGTGGTGGGCGGCTCGGCGCCGCGGATGGAGGGCGCCGCCGAGGTGACGGCCACCGCGCTGAGCGGGTTGCGGGCGGTGGCCGGCTGGCCCGGCGCGCCGCGGCCGGTGTCGGCGGAGGACCTGCTGCCCGAACGGACCATCGCCGGTGACCTCAACGCCCGGCACGAGCTGATCGAGACGGTCTACCAGCCGCTGGTCGAGGCCGGTGACGTGCTGCTGGACACGGTGGTCAGCTACCTCGACAGCGGCCGGGCGCTGGAGGCGACCGCCCGGGCGCTGTTCGTCCACACCAACACGGTGCGCTACCGGTTGCGCCGGGCCGCCGAGCTGTGCGGCCACGCCCCGACCGACGCCCGGGGCGCCTTCACCATCCAGCTGGCGCTGGTGCTGGGCCGGCTCAGCGGCTACGGCCCCGCACGTACCGGAGGGCTGCAAGCAGGCGCGCCGGAGCGGGCACCGGAAAGTCTTCAGTGACCGGCCGACCCCCGTCGTAATCGAGGGTGCAACAGGGCAGAGTTAGCGGAATCACTGCATTGGAACCGTTTACATAGACGGTCCGGGGTGTAGACAGTTGTAGGTACTCTCCAAAATCAACAGCGGAACACTGTGCGTGCCGTGCTCGCGGAGAAGGCCGCAGACGCGAGACTGTAGTGATGTGATCGCGGTACTCGCTCCGGGCCAGGGCGCCCAGACCCCCGGCATGCTCGCGCCGTGGCTGGAACTTGCCGGAGTGGCCGAGCAGGTCGCCCGGTTCTCCGAGCTTGCCGGCATGGACCTGATCCGGCTCGGCACCACGGCCGACGCCGACGAGATCCGCGACTCGGCCGTCACCCAGCCCCTGATCGTCACCATGGGGCTGGTCACCGCCGGCCAGCTGCGGCTGCCGGGCGCCACCGACGGATCGGCCGGCGGCGTTGAATCGCCCGGCAGCGTTGAATCGGCCGGCAGCCTTGAATCGGCCGGCGGTGTGGTACTGGCCGGGCACAGCATCGGCGAGGTCACCGCCGCCGCCGTGGCCGGCGTGCTGACAGCCGAGCAGGCGATCTCGTTCGCGACCCGCCGCGGCGCGGCGATGGCCGCCGCCTGTGCGCTCACCCCGACCTCGATGGTCGCGGTGGTCGGCGGTGACCCGGACGAGGTGGTGGCCGCCATCACCAGCGCCGGCCTGACGCCGGCCAACCGCAACGGTTCGGGCCAGATCGTGGCCGCCGGCGCGGTGGAGGCGATCGCCACCCTGACCGAGAACCCGCCGCCGCGGGCCCGGGTCCGGCCGCTGCAGGTCGCCGGAGCGTTCCACACCAGCTACATGAGCCCCGCCGAGGAGAGCCTGCGGGCGGTCGCCGCCCAGCTGCAGCCGTCCGACCCGGCGCTGACCCTGCTGTCCAACGCCGACGGGGCCGTGGTCGGCGACGGGCCGACCGTGCTGGCCCGACTGGTCGGCCAGGTCACCCGGCCGGTCCGGTGGGACCGCTGCCTGGACACCATGCGCACCCTGGGGGTGACCGGCACCATCGAACTCGCGCCGGCCGGCACCCTGACCGGAATCGCACGCCGCGAACTGCCGGGCGTGCAGCTGGTCGCCGTCAAGACACCGGCGGATCTGGAATCGGCGCAGCGCCTGCTCGACGAGCAGGCTGCCACCCCATCCGGCGGCCCGGAGGCCGCCCCGCTCGCCATCGGGATGTCGGAATGAACCTGCAGCTGTCCACCCCGCCTCGTCCGGCCGGCAGCCGGGTGGCAGGCCTCGGTCACTACCAGCCGCCCACCGTGGTCACCAACGACGACCTGGTCGCGCGCGGCGTGCACACCAGTGACGAGTGGATCCAGACCCGGGTCGGCATCGCCGAGCGCCGGTTCGCCACCGACGAGACGATGCTGGACATGGCCGTGGCCGCCGCCAGCAAGGCGCTGGCCAACTCCGGGATCTCGCCGACCGAGATCGACCTGGTGATCCTGGCGACCTGCACCGGCAAGCAGCAGGTGCCGGGCGGTGCCGCCGAGCTCGCCAGCCGGCTGGGCATCCCGTCCCCCGGCGCCTACGACCTCAACGCCGCCTGCGCCGGCTTCGTCTACGGCCTGAACGCCGCGTCCAACGCGGTGCTGGCCGGGCACGCCCACACCGTCCTGGTGGTCGGCTCGGAGAAGCTGACCGACTACGTCGACCTGATGGAGCGCGGCACCGGCATCATCTTCGCCGACGGCGCCGGGGCGGCCGTGGTGACCGCCAGCGACCGGGCCGGCATCGGCCCGGTGGTGTGGGGCTCGGACGGCGACAGCGCCGGCGCCATCACCACCGACCCGGCCACGGCCACGCTGCGCCAGGAGGGCCAGTCGGTGTTCCGCTGGGCGACCTCCACCATGGGCGACGTCGCCCTGCGGGCCTGCGCCGCGGCTGGGCTGGAGCCGTCCCAGCTGGCCGGCTTCATCCCGCACCAGGCCAACCTGCGCATCATCGACCTGATCGCCAAGAAGCTCAACGCCCCGAACGTGGTGGTCGCCCGTGACATCATCACCTCCGGCAACACCTCCTCGGCGTCCATCCCGATCGCCCTGTCGAAGATGCTGGAGCGCGGCGAGATCACCAGCGGCGCGCCCGTCCTGGTGGTCGGCTTCGGCGCCGGCCTGACGTACGCGGCCCAGGTCATCCTGGCACCCTGAGCAGGGACGGCCGCGGCGCGAGCACCCGGCTACCAGCCCAGCAGTAACCGCGGCCCAACCCGCGGGCAGTATCGAACGACGCCCCTCCCGACCGGGACCGGGGCAATCCGGTGAAGGCAGCCGCCTTCGAGGCAGAGAGGTAGCACCCGTGGCAACGAACGAAGAGATCCTGGCGGGCATGGCGGAGATCCTGAACGAGGTCGCCGACGTCCCGGCGGAGGACGTGACCGAGGACAAGTCGTTCACCGACGACCTCGACGTCGACTCGCTGTCCATGGTCGAGGTCGTGGTCGCCGCCGAGGAGAAGTTCGGCGTCAAGATCCCGGACAACGAGGTGCAGAACCTCAAGACCGTCGGTGACGCGGTCTCCTACATCGAGGCGAATTCCTGACCATGAGTGGCATCGACGTCGTCGTCACCGGGCTCGGCGCGACGACCCCGCTGGGCGGGGACGTCGCGTCCACCTGGGACGCCATGCTCGCCGGCCGCTCCGGGGTGAGTGCTCTCACCCAGGAGTGGGCCGCGCAGCTGCCCGTGCGCATCGCGGCCTCGCTCGCTGTGGACCCGTCCGAGGTCATCGAGCGGGTCAAGCTGCGCCGGCTGGACCGGTCGGAGGCGATCGCCCTGATCGCCGCCCGGCAGGCCTGGGCCGACAGCGGGCTGGCCGACGCGGGCCTGGAGCCCGAGCGGCTCGCCGTCAGCCTCGGCTCCGGCATCGGCGGGGCGCTGACCCTGCTCGACCAGGACGACATCCTGGAGGCCTCCGGGCCGCGCAAGGTCTCCCCGCACACCATCCCGATGCTCATGCCGAACGGCCCGGCCGCGGTCGTCGGCATCGACGTCGGCGCCCAGGCCGGCGTGCACTCGATGGCCAGCGCCTGCGCCACCGGTGCCGAGGCGATCGCGCTCGGGATGGACATCATCAAGTCCGGCCGGGCCGACGTGGTCGTGGCCGGCGGCTGCGAGGCGGTCATCCACCCGCTGCCGTTCGCCGGCTTCGCCGCGATGCGCGCCATGTCGACGCGCAACGACGAGCCGGAGAAGGCGTCCCGCCCGTGGGACAAGGGCCGCGACGGCTTCGTCTTCGGCGAGGGCGCCGGTGCGGTCGTGCTCGAACGGGCCGACCACGCGGCCGCCCGCGGCGCCCGGGTCTACGCCCGGCTCGCCGGCGCCGGCATCACCTCCGACGGCTACGACATCGTCCAGCCGCACCCGGAGGGCCGGGGCGGCATCCGCGCGATGCGCAAGGCGTTGCAGGACGCCGGCCTGACCGGCGCCGACATCAAGCACGTGAACGCGC
>NZ_DATINC010000013.1:0-2618 GCF_035474675.1 Jatrophihabitans sp.
GGCCATGTGGTCCAGGGTGCCCTTGAGGTGGGCCATGGTGATGCCCTTGTCGACCACCAGCCCCTCCAGCTGGTGGAACACCGGCGAGTGGGTGGCGTCCAGCTCGTCGGTGCGGAACACCTTGCCCGGGCAGACGATGTAGATGGGCGGCCGGCGGGTCAGCATCACCCGGGCCTGCACCGGCGAGGTGTGGGTACGCAGCACCAGGCCGCTGTCGGCCGAGCCGTCCGGCGCGGCGACGAAGAAGGTGTCCATCAGCGACCGGGCCGGATGGTCGACGCCGATGTTGAGGGCGTCGAAGTTGTACCACTCGGCCTCCACCTCGGGGCCCTCGGCGACCTCCCAGCCCATCGCGGTGAACACGTCGCCGACCAGCTCCTGGGTGGTGGTCAGCGGGTGCCGGGCACCAGGTGGCCGGCGGTCCCAGGGCAGCGTCACGTCGACCGACTCCTCGGCCAGCACCCGGGCGTCGCGCTCGGCCTCGAGCTCGGCCAGCCGCTCGGCGTAGGCCTGCCGGACCTCGGTACGGGCGGCGTTCACCCGCTTGCCGGCATCGGCCTTGGCCGCCGGCGGCAGCGCCGCGATCTCCCGGTTGGCCAGCGCCAGCGGCGAGCGGTCGCCGACGTGGGCGTTCTGGGCGGCCCGCAGCTCGTCGAGGTCGCGGGCCCCGGCAAAGGCCTGCCGGGCCGCCGACACGTCCGCCGCGAGGGCCGCCGGGCTGAGCGCGGCGACCTCCTTCGGGTCGTAGCTGTCGTTGGCGCCGGACATGGGGAACCCTTCGGGTCGGGAGCAGGGAGAGCCGAGCAGTCGGATACCGAGCAGTCTAGGAGAGCGGCTGTAACCGTTTAGCCCGGCAGCCGGTGGGCGCGCGCCGAGGCGTACAGGCAGACGGCGGCGGCCGCGGCCAGGTTCAGGCTCTCGGCCCGGCCGTGCACCGGCACCCGGACGGCCAGGTCGGCCGCCGCCAGCACCTCGCCGGGCAGCCCGCGGGCCTCGTTGCCGAACACCCAGGCGGTGGGGCCGGCCAGCCGTCCGGAGTCGAGCAGCTCGTCGAGATCCAGTGGAGCCGCACCGGTGGTGGCCACGGTCAAGAGGCCCGCGGCCCGGCACTCGGCGATCGCGGCGGCCGGCTGCAGGCCGGTGACCACGTCGAGGTGGAAGAGGCTGCCGGCCGCGGCCCGCACCGCCTTGCCGTTGTACGGGTCCACCGAGTCGCCGGCGAACAGCACCGCGGCGGCGCCGGCGGCGTCGGCGGTGCGCAGGATGGTGCCGGCGTTGCCCGGATCGTTGCTCTCCACCAGGATCGCCACCAGCCGCGGTCCGCCGGCCAGCACGCCGGCCAGGCCCGAGTCCGGGCGGGCGCAGACGGCGACCAGGCCCTGCGGGGTGACGGTCTCGCTCAGCCCGGCCGCGGCCCGGTCGCTGATCAGCGAGACCGCCCCGGCCGGGGCCCGGGCCAGCAGGTCGGCGTGCCGTTCGGCGGCGGCGGGGGTGGCGAACAGCTCCAGCACCGTGCCCGGCCGGCCCAGCGCCTCACGCACCGACTGGGCGCCCTCGGCAAGGAACCGCCCGGCCTCGCGGCGGCCCCGGGGACTGGTCAGTCGTCGGGCCGCTGCGAGCCGGGCGTTGGAGTCGGACAGCACCGACCGCGGGAGCTAGGCGGCCGGCGTCTGGGCGGCGGCGCCGCCGATGCCCTCCGCCTCGACGGCCTTGCGGGCCACCGCGACCAGGGCCGCGAAGGCCGGGGCGTCGGTGACGGCGAGGTCGGCCAGCACCTTGCGGTCGGTCTGCACGCCGGCCAGCCGCAGGCCCTGCATGAAGCGGTTGTAGGTCATGTCGTTGGCCCGGGCCGCGGCGTTGATGCGGGTGATCCACAGCTGCCGGAAGTCGCCCTTGCGCGCCTTGCGGTCGCGGTAGGAGTACGTCGCCGAGTGCAGCAACTGCTCCTTGGCCTTGCGGTAGAGCCGGGAACGCTGTCCCCGGTAGCCGGAGGCCGCTTCGAGGGCCGTCCGGCGCTTCTTCTGGGCGTTGACCGCCCGCTTGACGCGTGCCACGTTGGTAGTCCTTGTTTCGTCGGGCCGAGCAGCGTCCGGGTGTCCGGCGCCCGCTCGGCGGGGGGTCAGAAGGTCAGCGGCCGAGCATGCGCTTGACGCGCGGGACGTCGACGGCGGCGATCGTCTCGGTGCCGGTCAGGCGCCGGGTGATCCGGGAGGACTTGCGCTCCAGCAGGTGGCGCTTCCCCGCGCGCTCGGTCAGCAGCTTGCCGCTGCCGGTGACCTTGACGCGCTTCTTCATCCCCGAGTGGGTCTTGTTCTTGGGCATCGGAAATCCTTCTTCATGGGTGCCGGCCGGCCTGGCGGCCGGCCGGCGGAGCCGGCATCGGTGCTGAGACTCGCTCAGCTGCTCGGTGCCTGCTCCTCGACAGTCTTGGCGGTGCGGCTCGCGGCCCGGGCGCCGCGGTGCGGAGCAACGACCATGACCATGTTGCGGCCGTCCTGCTTGGGCGATGACTCCACGAAACCGAGGTCGGTGATGTCCTCGGCGAGCTTCTGCAGCAACCGGAACCCGAGTTCCGGCCGGGACTGCTCACGACCGCGGAACATGATCGTGATCTTGAC
>NZ_DATINC010000014.1:0-31119 GCF_035474675.1 Jatrophihabitans sp.
GCGGGCCAGCAGCAGGTTGGTCAGCACGGCCAGCACGATGATCGCGAACATCGTCCAGGCGGTGGCGGCCGCCAGCCCCAGCCGGTCGTTGGTCCAGCCCTGCTGGTACATCAGCAGGCCGAGCGTCTGGTACTGCCCGTCGGTGCCGCCGTTGGGAATGCCGTTGTGGTACAGCAGCGGCTCGCCGAACAGCTGGGCCGCGCCGATGGTGGACACCACGATGGTGAACAGGATGGTCGGGCGCAGGCCGGGCAGCGTGACGTGCCGGAACTGCTGCCAGCGCGAGGCACCGTCGATGGCGGCCGCTTCGTAGAGGCCCGAGTCGATGGCCTGCATGCCGGCCAGGTAGATCAGCGCGTTGTACCCGGTCCAGCGCCAGGTGACGATCGCCGAGATGGCCACCTGGCTCGGCCACTTCGACGCCTGCCAGTCCGGTTGCGGCAGGTGTAGCAGGTGCAGGCCCCAGTTGACGATGCCGAGGTCGGCGTCGAACAGCTCCAGGAAGATCACCGTCGCCGCGGCCAGGCTGGTGGCGTAGGGCATCAGCATCGCGA
This sequence comes from Jatrophihabitans sp., assembly GCF_035474675.1. Taxonomy (GTDB): domain Bacteria; phylum Actinomycetota; class Actinomycetes; order Mycobacteriales; family Jatrophihabitantaceae; genus Jatrophihabitans_A. Next base: position 555 of record NZ_DATINC010000014.1, read on the forward strand.
CCCGGAAGAAGGTCCGGCCGCGCAGCCGGTAGTTGAGCAGGTGCGCGATGCCGAGTGCCAGGCACAGCTGCGGGACGGTGGAGATGATGCCGATGCTGACGGTGTTGCGCAGCGCGTTCCAGAAGAAGCTGTTGCTGAACAGGTTGCGGTAGTTGCCCAGTCCCACCCAGGTCTGCTGGTCGTAGGTGGTCAGCCGGACGCTGTGCAGCGACACCCAGGCGGTGTCCAGCCACGGGTAGACGCTGAACGCGGCGAACACCGCGAAGAACGGCGCGATGTAGGCGTAGCCGGCCTTGCTGCCCGGCCGCACCGAGCGCCGGCCGGCCGCCCGGCGGCCGGGCTGAACCGGTGCCGGCGGGGCGGAGGTCTGGCTGGTGGCGGGCATGGCGGTCACTTCCTGCTGGGATCGGTCAATCGTGCCGTGAAGGTGCGGCTGCCTGCCGCGGCGAGCGGACTTCACCGCGGCAGGCAGGCCCTGCCGACCGCTCCCGGGACCGGCTCGTCGGAGGGACCGGCCCCGGGGTGTCGGCGGCTCGACGTCAGCCGGTGACCTGCTCGACCGCCTTGAGCGCTGCGTCGAATGCCTTGCCGGGATCGGTGCCCTTGGTCTCGACGTTGGTCAGCTGCTGGGTGAACGCGGTCTGCATCTGGGTGTCGTACAGGCCGATCGGCGGGATCTTCATCTTGTCGGAGATGGCGCCGAAGATCTGCCCGACCGGGGCGTCGGAGAAGTACGCGGCCTTGGCGGTCTTGACCGCCGGATCCTGCGCGGCCTCGCTGTTGGACGGCCAGTGCCCGCCGTCGGTCCACATGGTGACCTGCTGCTGCTTGCCGGTCAGCCACTCGGCCAGCGCGATGGCCTCCTTCTGGTGCTTGGAGGCCTTCGGCACGCCGAGCCACGAGCCGCCCCAGTTGGTGGCGCCGCCGGGCAGCACCGGGGCGACGCTCCACTTGCCGGCGTAGGCCGCGCCGGCCTGGCCCTGGATGTAGCCCATCATCCAGGTGGGGCAGGCGATGGTGGCGAACGCGCCGCTGGAGAAGGCCTTGTTCCACGGCGGCGAGAACTGCGACAGGCCCGCGGTGATCTTGGCCTGGGCCGCCTCGGTGGCGTACTTCCAGGCGTTGCGCACGCCGTCGGAGTTGGTCGGGTCGGGCTTGCCGCTGGCGTCGTTGTAGGCCTCGGTGCCCTGGTAGACCGCGGTCGAGAAGATGCTGGCGGCGCTGTCGACGAAGCGGGAGTTGGCGGGCTTGGTGGCCGAGGCCTCGTACTGCTTGCCGAAGGCGATGTAGTCCTCCCAGGTGGACCACTTGCTCGCCAGTTCCGCGCCGTCGGAGGGCAGTCCCGCGGCCTTGAGCAGGTCCGGCCGGTAGCAGATCGCCTCGGGGCCGGCGTCGGTGCCCAGGCCCACGGTCTTGTTGTCGGAGCCGGTGGCCTGCTGCCACTTCCAGTCGTAGAACGACGACTTCAGCGAGCTAGCCTCGGGCAGCGCGCCGAAGTCGACGAACTGGTCGGCGTGGTTCTGCACCACGTCGGAGACGAAGCCGATCTCGATGCCCTGCACGTCGGCCAGCCCGCTGCCCGAGGCCAGCCGGGTCTTCAGCCGGGTCCAGTAGTCGCTGGACTGCTCGACGGTGTCTTCCTTGATGGTGATGTTGGGATGCAGCTTGGTGTAGGCGTCGTACAGGCCGGCCTCCTTGAAGCCGAAGGTGCCGAACAGGCCCACGGTGAGGGTGACCTTGGCGTTCGGATCGGCCGCGGCGGTGTCGGACTTCTTGTCGGACGAGCAGCCGGCCACCGCGGCCAGGCCGAGGGCGGTGACGGCTACCGCACCGGCGAGGCGGGTGGTGGTGCGGGACAACCTGGGCATGAATCCTCCTGATGGGGAAACGGCCGGTGCTACCAGGGCCGTCGGGCGAGTGCGGGAGCACGAGGATCGCAATGGGTGCCGATGGTCTGCGAGCGCCGTGAGAGCGCTCTCACATGGCGAAGAATGCGCCCCGGCGGTAGCCGTGTCAAGCATTCCGAGCCGATTGGGACCGAATTTGTTGTTCGCGAGGCGAAATCTGTCGGGAGGGCGGTCAGGCGGTCTCTCGGCGGATGAGTTCCACCGGCAGGACGGTGCACCGCTCGGCCGGCTCGCCGGTGATCCGCTGCAGCAGCCGGGTGGCCATCGCGCGGCCCATGTCGGCGATCGGCTGGCGGATGGTGGTCAGCGCCGGATGCGCGAGCTCGGCGTCGCCGATGTCGTCGAAGCCCACCACCGCGACGTCGCCGCGCACCCGCCGGCCGGCCGCCTCGATGGCGCGCATCGCGCCGATCGCGGTCAGGTCCGAGGCGGCGAACACCGCGTCCAGGTCGGGCCGGCGGTACAGCAGTTCGGCCATCGCCCGCTGGCCGCTGGCGATGCTGAACTCGCCGTGCGCCACCAAGCCCGGGTCGTACGGCAGGCCGGCGGCCTCCAGCGCCGAGCGGTAGCCGGCCAGCCGGTCCTGGCCGGCGCACATGTCCAGCGGGCCGGTGACGGTGGCGATGGTGCGCCGGCCGGTCGCCAGCAGGTACTCGGTGGCCAGCCGCGCGCCGCCGGCGTTGTCGGAGTCGACGTAGTACAGCGCCTCGCTGCCGGTCAGCGGGCGGCCGCTGAGCACGGTCGGCACCGCCTGCGCCTCCAGGTCCTGGGGCAGCTGGTCACCGCCGTGCAGGGACAGCAGCAGCACCCCGTCCACGTGGCCGCCGGCGGCGTAGTGCAGGAACCGCTGGTGCTCGTCCGGGCCGGAGGCCACCGTGAAGACCAGTTGCAGGCCGGCCTCGGCGGTCACCGTCTGGGCGGCTCGCAGCATGCCGAGGAAGAACGGGTCGGAGAACAGCCGGTCCTCGGACTCGGCGACCAGGAACGCCACCGAGTCGCTGCGCCCGGTCACCAGCGCGCGGGCGGCCCGGTTCGGGGCGTAGGAGATGTCCTGGGCGGCGGTCAGCACCGCGCTGCGGGCCTGGTCGCTGACATTGCTGGCCCCGCGCAGCACCCGGCTCGCGGTCGCCCGGGACACTCCGGCCCGGGCCGCCACCTCTTCCAGGGTGGGCAGGTTCCGGCCGCCCGGGGTGGACATGGTCACGTCCGCAGTTTGGCACGGACCGGTAACGCTCGCCGCCGGGCGGCGCGTTCGCCTCGCCTGTCGGTGACCGTCCGGGTACGCTGCCTCAGATTTGGGTTACCTCACAAAGGGCAAACATGAAGCGCGCAAGGCGGGGAGTTCTCCCGGCGGTCACCGCCATCCTGATGGGTGTGCTGAGCATCAGCACCGTCGCGGCGGCCCAGCCGCCCGGCCCCGGCCCGGAGGGCACTCCAGCGGCACCGTCGGCTACCGCCCAGCCGCCGGCCCAGGCTCGGACGAAGCACGCCCCGGTACTCCCGGCGCAGCGCTGGGCACCCGGCTCCCCGCAGGCCGCCCGGCTGCGCCAGCACCAGCCCGCCCCGGCCCAGCCGGCGGTCGCGCACCTGGCACCGCAGCTCAACCGGCTCGCCGGCGTGCCGGGCTCGCCGAAGTCCGGCGTCCGGACCGAGCGCGACGGCCGGGTGATGGTCACCGTGACCGGTTCCGGCGCGCCGGCCGCAGCCCGGGCGGTGGGTGCCCGGGTGCTGGCCGGCTTCGAGCAGACGACCACCGTGCTGGTGACGCCGGGACGGCTGCGGGAGCTGGCCGGCCAGCCCGGGGTCAGCCGGGTCGCCCCGGCCGTCCGGCCGATGCCGCAGGACACCAGTGAAGGGGTGGCCGCCTCCGGTGCCCAGAACTGGGCTGACAGCGGCAACGTCGGCAACGGCGGCAGCGGGGTCAAGGTGGGCATCGTCGACCTCGGCTTCGCCGACCTGCAGGCCGAGCTCGCCGCGCACCACTTCGACGACCCGGACGGCAACCAGGTCAGCCTGGTCTACCCGGCCGGGCAGAACCACTGCGCCGACGACGGCCTCACCGCGCACGGCACCGCGGTCAGCGAGGTGGTGCACCAGATGGCACCGCGGGCCACCCTGTACCTGTACTGCATCGACGACAACGTCGGCTTCTCGGCCGCGGCGGCCCAGGCGGTCGCCGCCGGAGTCAAGATCGTCAACAGCTCGCTGGTCTTCACCGCCGAGACCCGCGGCGACGGCTACGGCCCGTCCGGCTCGTCCGAGCAGGCGGTCCGGGCCGCCCGGGAGGCCGGCGTGCTGTGGATCCAGTCCAGCGGCAACGGCGCCCAGGACCACTGGTCGGGCACCCTGGCCGACGCCAACGGCGACGAGTTCGTCGACCTGCAGAGCACGGTCAGCCAGGCGGACGAGGTGGCGCTGGACGCGGGCTACACCGGCAACGTGGTGCTCAGCTGGGACCAGTGGCCGGCCTCCTCGCTGCCGGTGACGCTGGCGGTCAGCGAGTACGACGACAACAACGCCCAGATCGGCGAGACCGAGTACCTCGACCAGGTGGCCGGCGACCCGCCGGTGCTGGAGCTGGACATCAGCAACCTGTCCACCGACCCGGGCTACACCGGCGACGTCCGGTACTTCGACGTGGTGGTGCTGGTCGGCCCACGCACCCCGGCGCTGCACTACAACCTCTACTACGGCGGCGACGTCTCGCCGTCCTTCCTCAGCGGCGTGGACCCGGCCCGGGCCGCGGCCGGCAGCGTCCTGGAACCGGCCAGCTCGCCCTGGGCGCTGGCGGTCGGCGCGGCCTTCCGCGGCAACAACGTCCTGGAGCCGTTCTCCTCCCGGGGCCCGACCATCGACGGCCGGGTCAAGCCCGACCTGCTCGGCTACGACGGGGTGTCGTCCAACATCAGCGAGGAGGAGTCCTCGCAGTACGACCAGGACGGCAACGTGGTGCCCGGCACCACCGGCTTCTACGGCACCTCGGCCGCTGCCCCGCACGTGGCGGGTGCTGCGGCCCTGGTGGCGGCGGCCAATCCGGCGATGGACGCCTCCGACCTGGAGGACTTCCTGCAGCGGCGGGCCGATCCGGCCGGCAACCCGCCCACCAACGCCGCCGGCTTCGGCCTGCTGCAGCTGGGCGCCACCACCGGCATCCAGGCAGTGCCCGGCTCGCAGTACTTCCCGTTCGCCAACCCCACCCGGATCGTCGACACCCGCACCGGGCTCGGCGTCCGCAAGGGGCTGATGGGAGCCGGCACCGCGCTCGCCGTCCCGGTGGCCAGCACCGGCACCAACGCGGTGCCGGCCGGCGCCACCTCGGTGGTGATCAGCCTGTCCGGCACCGGGGCCCAGGGCGGCACCTACCTGTCGGTGTACAGCAAGGTCTTCGGCGGCAACTCCACGCTCAACCTCAACTCGAAGGACGCCAACGCCACCGTCACCGCGCTGGTGAAGCTCAACTCCAGCCACGGCTTCATGCTGCGCAACGCCGCCGCACCCACCCACGCGCTGATCACCGTGCTGGGCTACTTCGGCGCGCCGAGTGCCACCGGCGGGCTCGGCTACGTGGCGCTGCCGTCCAAGCGGCTGCTCGACACCCGGGTCCCGACCGGCATCGCCAAGGTCGCCAAGCTGACTCCCAACCAGGCCGTGACGGTGGACGCCGGCCCCGGCGGGGTGCCGGCCGACGCGACAGTCGCGGTGGTCAACATGACCGCCCTGAACCAGACCGCCGGCGGCTACCTGACCGCCTACCCGAACGCCTCGCCGGCGGTCGCCTCGGTGGACTACCGCCAGTACTCGCGGTCGAACCTGGTGGCGGTGCCGCTGGTCAACCGCAAGTTCGTGGTGCAGAACCGCTTCGCCTACACCGACGCGATGATCGACATCGTCGGCTACTTCAGCCCGAGCGCCACCGCCCGGTTCGTCACCCTGGCCAACCCGCGCCGGATCGCCGACACCCGCACCGGCAACGGCGGCCACTACGGAACGATGACCGCCAACGCCAGCTTCAGCCTGGACGCTGGCGGCCTCTACGGCGTGCCCTATACCGTCAGCGGCCTGTGGGTCGGGTTGACCGCGATCGCGGCCGGCAACGGCTACCTGTCCATCTACCCCCGGGGCAGCGCCGCGCCGCACGCCTCCAACATGGACTTCACCACCGGCCGGGTGGTGCCCAACGCCGCGATCGCCACCCTGTCGGCCGGCACTTCCACGCTGCCGCCGGGCTTTTCCACGATCGACCGGTTCGGCTCGTCGCAGATCCTCGAGGACGCCTACGGCTACTTCGTGACGTCCACCCCCTAGCCGGAGCGGCCGGAGCGGCCGGGGGCGGTCGGGCGCGGTCAGGGCCCGCCGCAACGTCTGGCAGAATGGCTGGCTGAGTACCGGCCGGCGTTCGGACCCTCTCACCGGGCACCGGCCAGTCCATCGGACTACCCGCCGCGGTGTTCCCCACCCACCGGCGCTCTGGCCCGTCCCTGCATCTACTGGAGAGAACGACACCTGTGGCAACCAAGATCAAGCTCACCCGCATCGGCAAGATGCGCGAGCCGCACTACCGCGTCGTCGTGGCCGACGCCCGTGCCAAGCGCGACGGCCGGTCCATCGAGACCATCGGGGAGTACCACCCGAAGAACGACCCGTCGGTGATCCGGATCGACGCCGAGCGGGCCGCCTACTGGCTGGGCGTCGGTGCCCAGCCGACCGAGGCGGTCACCGCGATCCTGAAGGTGACCGGCGACTGGCAGAAGTTCAAGGGCCTGCCGGCTCCCGAGCCGATGAAGGTGGCCGAGCCCAAGGCCGACAAGCGGGCCCGCTTCGACGCCGCGCTCCGCGAGTCCGAGGGCGAGCCCGCCGCCGAGGCGACCACCCCGCGCAAGAAGGCCGCGCCGCGCCGCGAGCAGGCCGCTCCGGCCGCCGCCTCTGAGGCTCCGGCTGCCGAGGCTCCCGCCGCTCCAGCTGCCGAGGCTCCCGCCGCGGATTCGGCTCCGGCCGCCGCCGGTGAGGCTCCTGCCGAGGCGGGGAGCTAAGTGCTCGAAGAGGCCCTCGAGCACCTGGTCCGCGGCATCGTCGACCACCCGGACGACGTGGTGGTCGACCTGATCGACAACCGGCGCGGTCGCCGGCTCGAGGTTCGGGTGCACCCCGACGACCTGGGACGGGTGATCGGCCGCAACGGCCGCACCGCCAAGGCGCTGCGCCAGGTGGTCAACGGCGTGGGCGGCAAGGGCATCCGGGTCGACGTAGTCGACACCGACGAGGGCCGCTGACCACCGGCCCGGCATCGGTGACCTCCGGTACGGCCGGCGATCCACCCGGCGGCGAGCTGGTCGCCGTCGGGCGGATCGGCAAGGCCCACGGCATCCGCGGTGACGCCTTCGTCGAGCCGTGGACCGACACGCCCGAGGAGCGGTTCACCCCCGGCGCCCGGTTGGTCACCGACCCGGCCGACCGCGGGCCGCTGACCGTGGAGGCGGCCCGCGAGCACTCCGGCAAGCTGGTGGTGCACTTCGCGGGCCGGGACGACCGCAACGCCGTCGAGGCGCTGCGCGGCACCCTGCTGCTGATGCCGGCCGCCGAGCGGCCGCCGATCGAGGACCCGGACGAGTTCTACGACACCGACCTGATCGGCCTGGCCGTGCGCACCGTCACCGGCCGGGAACTGGGTCCGGTCACCGACGTCCTGCACTCGCCGGCCGGCAGCCTGCTGGCCGTCGCGCTCACCGCGGAAGCCGGCCGCGAGGTGCTGGTGCCGTTCCGGCTGGAGTTCGTCCCCACCGTCGACCTGGCGGCCGGCCTCGTCGAGATCGACCCGCCGGACGGGCTGCTGGAGCTGTGAGCGAGCCAACGGCCGGCTCGACCGGCCAGCCTCTCGCGCCGGACCTGTCGGTCGACGTGGTGACCATCTTTCCCGAGTACCTGGCGCCGCTGCGTTCCTCGCTGCTCGGCAAGGCCATCGAGCGGGGCCAGGTCCGGGTGGACGTGCACGACCTGCGGACCTGGACCGGCGATCCGCACCGCACGGTCGACGACACCCCGTACGGCGGCGGTCCCGGAATGGTGATGCTGCCCGAGCCGTGGGGCCGGGCGCTGGACGCGATCGCCCCGCCGGACGGGCCGGGCCAGCCACGGCTGGTGGTGCCGAGCCCGGCCGGCCGCCGGTTCAGCCAGTCGGTGGCCGAGGAGCTGGCCGGCGAGCCGTGGCTGCTGTTCGGCTGCGGGCGCTACGAGGGCATCGACGCCCGGGTGCTGGACTACGCCGGCCAGCGGATGGTGGTGGACGAGATCAGCCTCGGCGACTACGTGCTGTGCGGCGGCGAGGTGGCGGTGCTGGCGATCCTGGAGGCGGTGGCCCGGCTGATCCCGGGCGTGCTCGGCAACGCGCTGTCGGCCTCCGAGGACTCGTTCAGCCCGGCCGTCGACGGGCTGCTGGAGGCGCCGGCCTACACCAAGCCGGCGGTCTGGCGGGGGCTGGAAGTGCCGGAGGTGCTGCTGTCGGGCCACCACGGCAACATCGCCCGGTGGCGCCGGGAGGAGTCGGTGCGGCGGACCCGGGCTCGCCGGCCGGACCTGCTCGGCGACTGACACCGGTCCGGCGCCGGGCCCGGACGAGGGCGCCGGCCGGAGCCCGGTTTCTCAATCACCGGGTGGATATGGCACCATCGTGGGGTTGCCCGGTGGCCGCTTGCGGCTGCCCGTGGGCAGGAAGACAGTCTTGATCGAGGCCGGCCTGCGGTGTGCCGCGCGCCGGGTCAGAGCCGAAGGAAGCAGAGCCACCATGAACACCTTGCAGACGCTGGATGCCGAATCGCTGCGCAGCGACATCCCGGACTTCCGCGCCGGTGACACCCTGAAGGTGCACGTGCGGGTGGTCGAGGGCAACCGCTCCCGGGTGCAGGTCTTCCAGGGCGTGACCATCCGGCGCCAGGGCGGTGGCCTGCAGGAGACCTTCACGGTCCGCAAGGTCAGCTTCGGGGTCGGCGTGGAGCGCACCTTCCCGGTGCACACCCCGATCATCGAGAAGATCGAGGTGGTGACCCGCGGTGACGTCCGGCGGGCCAAGCTCTACTACCTGCGCGACCTGCGCGGCAAGGCCGCCAAGATCAAGGAGAAGCGGGACGCGGTCACCCGCTAGTCCGGCTCCGATCTGATCCGCGAGGTGTCGAACTCGGACCCGGGCCACGGCGCCGGCGAGCGCTCCGATCCTGCCCCCGAACCCCGACGCGGCGCCGTGCCCGCCACGGATGCCACGCCGGAGCCCGCTGCCGCCGAACCGGCCGGCGCCCGGCCTGTCGACGGCACCCGCCCTGTTGAGGGCTCCCGGCCTGCCGATGGCGTCGGGTCTGTCGACGGCGCCCGGTCTGCCGACGGCGCCCGGCCTGCCGATGGTGCCCGCGTCGCCGACCAGCCGTCCGGGCCGGCCGACCGCCCGCCGGTCGCCACCGAGCGCCGCCGCAGCTGGTGGTCCAAGCTGGAGCTGCCGCTGCTGATCGCGGTCGCCATCGCGATCGCGATCGTGCTCAAGACCTTCGTGGTGCAGCCGTTCTACATCCCGTCCCAGTCGATGGAGCAGACCCTGCACGGCTGCCCCGGCTGCAGCGGTGACCGGATCCTGGTGTTCAAGCCGGTCTACCACGTCCGCGACCCGCACCCGGGCGACATCGTGGTGTTCCGGGCCCCGCAGGACTGGGACGAGCTCGGCGGCGTGCAGCTGTCGTCCAACCCGGTGGCCCGGGCGGTGCAGTCGTTCGGGCAGCTGATCGGCGTGGTGCCGCCGAGCGAGAAGGACCTGGTCAAGCGGGTCATCGCGGTCGGCGGGCAGACGGTGCGCTGCTGCGACGACAAGGGCAAGGTCCAGATCTCCGACAACGGCGACGCCGGCCCCTGGCGCAGCCTGGACGAGCCCTACATCTTCGAGAACAGCTCCTGGCAGCCGGCCGCGCCGGGCGGCCAGCGCAGCGCCGACGACACCCGCAGCTTCGGCCCGGTCACGGTGCCTGCCGACCGGCTGTGGGTGATGGGCGACCACCGCAACGACTCGGCCGACTCGCGCTACCACTGCGGCGACGGGGTGGGCGGGCGCAACTGCGACCCGATGAGCAGCACCGTCCCCAATGACGACGTGATCGGCAAGGCGGTGGTGATCGCCTGGCCGCCGTCGCGCTGGCGCACCCTGGGCACCCCGCAGACCTTCAACTCGCTCGGCCTGCCCGGACCGGGCACGCTGCCGGCCGAACCCGCCGCGGTGGCCCTGCTGGTAGCCGGTGGCCTCGGCGGCTGGCGGCGCAGGCGTCGCCGGCGGTGACAGCGCCAGCCCCGGCCGGCCGGTCGATAGTGCGCGAGGCCGGCCGGATGTTCGTGCTCGACGCCGACCGGCGGGTGCTGCTGATGCACGAGCGTCGCGACATCGGCTCGGACCGCTCGCACTGGATCACCCCGGGCGGCGGGGTGGAGCCCGGCGAGAGCGTCGTGCAGGCCGCGGTACGCGAGGTGTACGAGGAGACCGGGTTGCGGCTGGAGCTGGACCCGGACGCCGAACCGATGTATTCCGAACGGGTGCGATACACCCTCGCCGGATACGACATCGACCAGACCAACCGCTATTTTCTGGTCCGGGTGCCCAGCGGCTTGCCGGTGCGGCCGGCGGCCCACACCGAGGTGGAGCAGCTGGTGGTGCTCGGTCACCGCTGGTGGCCGCTGCCGGAGCTGGCCGCCTCCGACGTGGAACGGGAACCGGTGACTATGGTCGAGCTGATCGAACGAGCACTGGCGGTGGGATAGGTGGCAGTGACCGCGCGCAAGCCGGTGGCGGTACGTCGCCCGACCCTGCGGTACGAGCGGGAGGCGTGGCGGGCCGGTGCCGGCCTGCTGGCGGCGGTGGACGAGGTCGGCCGCGGGGCGCTGGCCGGGCCGGTGTCGGTGGGCGTGGTGCTGCTGTCGGCCGAGACCAAGCCGGCCCCGCTCGGGGTGGCCGACTCCAAGCTGCTCACCCCGCAGGCGCGCGAGCGGCTGGTTCCCCGGATCCGGCGGTGGGCGCTGGACAGCGCAGTGGGCCACGCCTCGGCCGACGAGATCGACCGGATCGGCATCATCGCCGCGCTCCGGCTGGCCGCCGAGCGGGCGGTCAGCCAGCTGGCCGCCGAGCCGGACTGGGTGCTCCTGGACGGCAACCACGACTACCTCAGCGTCCGGGACGGGCTGTTCGACTGGGGCTTCGAGGAACCGGACCGGTGGCGCTGCCGGGTGCCGGTGCGCACCCTGATCAAGGGCGACCTGAAGTGCTCCTCGATCGCGGCGGCGTCGGTGCTGGCCAAGACCGAGCGGGACCGGATCCTGACCGAGCTGGCCCGCCAGTACCCGCACTACGGCTTCGAGGAGAACAAGGCCTACTCCTCGCCGCAGCACCACGCCGCGCTGCTGGAGCACGGGCCCTCGGAGATCCACCGGTGCTCGTGGAACCTGCCCGGCCGCGACGGCTGGTTCGACCTGCCGGCCGGCTGGTCCGGGCTGGTCGAGCGGGCCCGGCTGAACCGGCTGGTCGAGGCGGACCAGCTGCCCGAACTGCTGGACCTGCCGGAGCGCTACCCGGCGGGCGGCCTGCCGGTCCCGCCCGCGATGGGGGAGAATGGACGCATGATGTCCGCAGGGATCGCCCGATGAGTGCCGAAGACCTCGAGAAGTACGAGACCGAGATGGAGCTGCAGCTCTATCGCGAGTACAAGGACATCGTGGGGCAGTTCAGCTACGTGGTGGAGACCGAGCGCCGGTTCTACCTCACCAACGACGTCCAGCTGGTGCCGCGCAACGCCGACGGCGAGGTGTACTTCGAGGTGACGATGCGCGACGCCTGGGTGTGGGACATGTACCGGCCGGCCCGCTTCGTCAAGAACGTCCGGGTGCTGACCTTCAAGGACGTCAACGTCGAGGAGCTGGAGAAGCCCGACCTGGACCTGAGCGGCAAGGGGCCGTTCGCCGGCTGAGCCCGTTCGGTGGCTGAGCCGGCCGGGCTCCCGCCGCAGCTGGCAGCGGGAGCCCCGTGACCGGCTCCCCGGTCACCACCGCGGGTACTCCAGCCGCTGGATACCCGACAGCACCATTCCGCCGGACCGCTCGACGTAGCTCCGGACCGCCGGCTCGTCGCCGACGGCGACCGGATGGCCGGCCAGCTCCAGCAGTTGCAGGTCCGATCCGTGGTCGGCGTAGGCCCAGGTCGCCGACCGGCGCACCCCCAGCTCTGCCAGCAGGCGCCGGGCGGCGTCGGCCTTGTGCGCGCCGATCATCGGAACCGCCACCTCGCCGGTGACCCGGCCGCCGGCCACCTCCGGGCGGCTGCACAGCACGTGCCCGACGCCCAGGTGGGCGGCCAGCGGTTCCAGGCAGGCCTGGAACGAGCCGGACACCAGCACCACCGTGTCACCGCAGCTGACGTGGGCACGCAGCAGCTGCGCGACCGGCGGGTGCAGCAGGGCGGCGGTGCTCAGCCGCTCGGCGAACCACCGCCGGCCCTGCTCCAGCAGGACGTCCCAGTCGCAGCCGGTGAAGATCCGGTAGAAGCGCCGGTTGCCCTCCTCCCGGGGCCCGCCGCCCGCGGCGAAGGCGGCGAACTCGGCGAGGATCCGGTCCAGCTCGGCACGCGGCCGGCCGGCCTCGCGCAGGTGGAAGGCCAGGAAGTCGAACATGCTCTTGGTGGAGATGAGTGTCTCGTCCACGTCGAACAGCGCGGCCCGGCCGCTGGGCAGCGGGGCGGTGCCGGCCAGCTCGTCGAGCCGGTCGACCACGGCGTGCGCGGACATCAGGACTCCAGCTGGCGGTTCTTGAGCGCCCAGGCGGTGACCACCGAACCGGTGAAGGCGAGTACCGCCACCACCACGAAGGTGATGTGCATCGCCGAGGTCAGCCCGGTCTCGATGGTGTGCTTCAACCCCGCGCCGGCAGCGCCCAGGCCCATCGAGTCGACGCTGTCGGCGCCTCGTCCCTGGGTGGACTCCACGGCCAGCGACCGGGCCCGGTCACCCTCGATGTCACCGGTGCCCAGCAGCGAGGACAGCGTGAGGCTGCTGAGCAGCGCCGCGGCGCCGGCGGTGGCGATCGACTCGCCGGTGATCCGGATGGTGTTGAACATGCCCGCCGCCGCGCCGGACTGCTCCACCGGCACCACGCTCACCGCCGCGCCGTCCATGACGCCGAAGGCACCGCCGACTCCCAGCCCGAACACCAGCAGGGGTATCGCGACCTCGACGAGCGGCTGGTGCGGCTGCAGGACGAGCAGGCCCAGCGCACCGGCGCCGATCAGCGCGGAGCTGACCACCAGCACCGGACGCAGACCCACCCGGGCAGCGAGCTGGCCCGACAGCGTGGGCACCACCAGCACCGGCAGCATCAGCGGCAGCAGCAGGGCACCGGCCGCCGCGGCGCTGGAGCCGTTGACCCCCTGGAAGTACGGGGGCAGGAACACCACGAGGATCACGAAGCCGAACACGATGGTGAACGGCTGCGACATCACGGCGACGAAGACCGGCCGCTTGAACAGCGACAGGTCGAAGGCCGGGCTGCCGGTCCGGTTCTCGACGGCGACGAAGCCGGCCATGAAGACGGCGGCACCGATCAGCGACGCCACCGTGGGCGCGCTCGCCCACCCGGAGATCGGGCCCTCGACCAGGCCCAGGGTCAGCAGCAGCAGGCTGGCGGTGAAGCACAGCAGGCCGCCGATGTCCAGCTTGCCGGCGTTGTCGTCCCGGGACGGGAGGATCCGGGAGCCCAGGGTGAGCACCGCCGCGGCCAGCAGCACGGTCAGCAGGAAGACCGCCCGCCAGCTCAGGGCGTCGACCAGGACGCCGGCCAGCAGCGGGCCGAGCGCCAGTCCGGCACCGAAGGCGGTGCCGAGCACCCCGAACGCCTTGGCCCGGGCCGGCCCGCTGAAGGTGGCCGCCAGGGTCGCCGCGCCGCCGGTCAGGATGCCGGCAGAACCGATGCCCTGGATCGCCCGGGCGATGTCGACGACCCCGATGGAGCCGGCCAGGCCGGAGATCAGCGCCATCAGCGCGTACAGGGCGGTGCCGCTCAGCAGCACCCGGCGCCGGCCGAAGCGGTCGGCGACGGTGCCGGCTGCCAGCAGCGAGCTGGCGAAGGCCACGTTGTAACCGTTGAGCACCCACTGGATGCCGCCCGGGCTGGCGTTCAGGTCCTGGGCCATCCGGGTCAGCGCGACCGCCGGTGCGGTGACCGCGAACGGGACCATCACGCTGGCGATGGCCACCGCGACCAGGGTGGTCGCGGCACTGGCGGCAGAGGTCCGGGCACGGGGCGCCGGCCCGGTATCGGTGGGGCCACCGTGCTCGACAGCAGGGGCGACCGTGTCATGGACAGTCATCGAAATACTCCTTGGTAGTGGTTCGTTCAGTACCGGCTGCCGGCTGCGGCCGGCACCGCGTCGAGCGCCGCGAGGGCCTCGGCGTCCAGCACGAGGCCGGCCGCGGCGATGTTGTCGAGCAGGTGCCCGACGGACGTGGTCCCGGGGATCGGGACGACGTGCTCGCCCTGTTGCAGGACCCAGGCCAGCGCAACCTGCGCCGGCTGGACAGCCATCCGCTCGGCGACCGCGCGGACGGTCCGCAGGATCCGCTCGTTCGCGGCGCGGTGCGCGGCGGAGAACCGGGGATTGCTGGCCCGGAAGTCGCTGGGCTCGAAGCTGTCGTCCAGCGTGCCGGTCAGGAAACCCCGCCCCAGCGGCGCGAACGGCACGAAGGCCGCTCCGTGCGCCGCGCACCAGGCCACCACGTCGCCCGGGTCGGTGCCGGCCGGTTCGTCCTGCTCACCGGAACCCCGGCCGGACCCGGCCGCGCCGAGCGGGTCCCGGGTCCACAGCGACAGCTCCGACTGGATCGCTGCGACGGGGTGCACCGCGTGCGCCTGCTCGGCCTGGGAGCAGCTCACCTCCGACAGGCCGAGCATTCCCACGTTGCCGAGCCGGACCTGCTCGGCGAGTGCGGCCCAGGTGTCGGTGAGCGGGACGTCCGGGTCGACCCGGTGCAGGTACAGCAGGTCGATGTGGTCGACCCCCAGCCGGGCCAGCGAGTCTTGCACCGCCCGCCGGATCGTGTCCGGCCGGCCGTCCCGGTGCATCCGGCGGGTCGCCAGGTCGTCGACCACCAGGCCGACCTTGGTGGCGATCACCGCCTCGTCCCGGCGCCGGCCGGCCACCGAGCCGACCAGCCGCTCGTTGTGGCCGTCGCCGTAGACCGCCGCGGTGTCCAGCAGGTTGACCCCGGCGTCCAGGGCCGCGGACACCACCCGCTCGGCCGCCGCGTCGTCGCGCATGCTTTCCCGGTAGCCCCAGCTCATGCCCATGCAGCCCAGGCCCAGCGCGCCGACCTCCGGACCGGCCGAGGACAGCCGGCGCCGGCGCAACCCGGTCACGCCGCCGCCTTCAGGACCAGGGCGGCGTTGTGGCCGCCGAAGCCGAGGGAGGTACTCACTGCGACCGGAACCGGCTGGGAGCGCGCCGCGCCGGCGACCACGTCCAGCGTGACCCGCGGGTCCAGCCGGGTGAGGTTCGCCGTCGGCGGCACCTGGCCGTAGGCCACCGCGAGCGCGGTGTAGGCAGCCTCGATGGCCCCGGCCGCCGCCAGGGTGTGGCCGGTGACGCCCTTGGTGGAGGACACGCAGGTGCCCTCGCCCAGCACCCGGCCGAGCACCGCGGCCTCGGCGGAGTCGTTGAGCGGCGTCGAGGTGCCGTGCGCGTTGACGTAGGCCACCTCGCCGGGATCGGTGCCGGCGTCGGCCAGCGCGGTGCGCAGCGCCTGCTCCATGCCGCGGCCGAGCGGGTCGGGCGCGGTGATGTGGTGGGAGTCCGAGGCCGCCCCGAAGCCGGCCAGGTGGGCGTAGCGGAAGGCACCGCGGGCGGTGGCGTCCTCGGCCCGTTCCAGGACCAGCACGCCGGCGCCCTCGGCGGCCACGAAGCCGTCCCGATCGACGTCGAAGGGCCGGGACGCCGCCGCCGGGTCGTCCCGCCGGGTCGACAGCGCACCCATCCGGTGCAGCGCGTTCATGCAGGCCGGCGTCAGGGCCGACTCGACCCCGCCGGCCAGCACCACGTCACAACGTCCGGTACGCAGCAGCTCCATCGCGGCGCCGATCGCGTTGGCCCCGGACGCGCAGGCCGTCCCGATCACCATGGACGGCCCGGTCGCCCGGCAGTCGATGGAGACCGCGCCGGCCACCATGTTCACCATGGTCATCGGCACGGTCAGCGGCGAGACCTCGGCCGGTCCCTCGGTCAGCAGCGTCCGGTGCTGGAGCTCCAGGGTGGCCGCCCCGCCGAGGGAGTTGCCGAGCACCACGCCGACCCGGCTGCCGTTCCAGCTGGTGCGGTCGAGCTTGGCGTCGTCGACGGCGTCCCGGGCCGCGACCACGGCCAGCTGCACGAACCGGTCCGAGCGCCAGGCCAGTTGCCGGCCCAGCTCCCGGTCGGGGTCGAAGTCGGGGACCCGGCAGCTGAAGTCGATCGGCTGGCCGGCCAGCGCCGGGTCCCGGCTGGCCGCCGGGCGGCCCGCCAGGATCTGCTCCCAGTTCTGCTCGACGCCCTGCCCGGCCGGGGTCAGCAGGCCGATGCCGGTGATGGCTATGTCTGGTGGCCGTCCGGCGGTTGTCATGCCGCGACCTTGTCGTCCAGCAGGTCGGCGGCCTGCTGGACGGTCAGCTCCGGGTAGAGCTCGTCGTCCTCCAGCGGCACGCCGAGCTGCTTGCGCAGCACCAGGGCCAGCTCGACGATGATCAGCGAGTCGATGCCCAGCTGGTCGAAGGTGCGGTCCGGTGCGATGTCGGGGCTCGGCACGCCGAACTTGTCCTGCAGCAGGGTGGTGATGAGTTCCTCGGTAGGCATGGTCGTCCTTTCGGGTCGGGTGGGGGTCAGGCGGGGGAGTCGGACGGACTGAGGGGCAGCTCGGGCCAGCGCAGCGCGGCCGCGCCCCAGGTGAGGCCGCCGCCGAAGGCGGTGAGCAGCACCCGCTCGCCCGGCCGGATGCGTCCGGCGCGTTCGGCGTCGTGCAGGGCGAGCGGAACCGAGGCGGCAACGGTGTTGCCGACCCGGGCGATGTTGCAGACCAGCCGCTCGGGCGGCAGGCCCAGCTGCTCGGCGGTGGCGGACAGGATCCGCAGGTTGGCCTGGTGGGCCACCAGGTGGTCGACCTGCTCCGGCCGCCAGCCCAGCTGATCGAGCACCGCCTGGCTGGACTTGGCCATGCCGAGCACGGCCTGCATGAACACCGCCTTGCCCTGCATGGCGAAGTACGGGGAGGCGTCGGCAGCCAGCGCACCGCACCGCTGCCGGGACCCGCCGCCGGGCACCTGGATGAGCTCCTCGCGGCTGCCGTCGCTGCCGAGCTCGAAGCCGAGCAGCGCGCCCGGCTCGTCCTGCTCGCCGGCCGTCAGCACCACGGCCCCGGCCCCGTCGCCGAAGATGGCCCGGGTGGTCCGGTCGGCCGGGTCGGTGATGGTGGAGAAGCAGTCGGCGCCGATGACCAGGACGCTGCGGGCCACGCTGCCGGCGATCAGGCCGTGCGCCACCGCCAGGGCGTAGACGAAGCCGGTGCAGACCGCGCCGACGTCGAAGGCAGCGGCCCCCGCCAACCCCAGCCGGGCCGCCACCGCCGGTGCGGTGGCCGGGCAGCTGAAGTCGGGGGTGGAGGTGGCCAGCACGACCGCGTCGACCTGGAACAGCCCGGCGTGGCGCAGCGCGGCCCGTCCGGCGTGCACCGCCAGGTCCGAGGTGCACTCGCCCGGCTCGACGACGAACCGCTGGCCGATGCCGGTCCGGCTGCGGATCCACTCGTCGGAGGTGTCCAGCTGCCGGGCGAGCTCGTCGTTGGACACCGCCCGCGCGGGCAGGTGGCTGCCGATGCCGCGCAGCACGCTCGCCGGGGTCATGACGCCATCCCGACGGTCGCCAGCGACAGTTCGGGCACCCGGTCCTGGGCGTAGCCGGCCGAGCGCAGCATGCCGATCAGGCCGGCCGGGGAGAGGTCGTCGGTGAGCGCGGCGACATGGGAGTCCGGCCGCACCAGCACCGCGCGCGGCGTCGCGCCCAGCGGGGCGGCCAGGTCCCGGCCGGTGCCGTCGACCACCTCGATGCCTGGCTGCAGCCAGCGGTCCAGCAGCTGGCGGGCGGCGGCGAGCCGGTCGGGCCACTCCGGCGCCGGCTGCCGGCCCGGCCACAGCAGCACCGCCGGGCGCAGCAGCGAGACCTGGGACGGCCTGGCGGGCGCCGGGTCGGCGAACAGCGGCAGCCGGTCGCCGACCCGAATGCCGGGCCGGAGCAGCCTGGACACCGGGCCGCCGGACCGGTAGGTGACGTCGGTCTGGCTCATCAGCGGCGCCGCCCACTGCTGCAGCAGCCCGGTGCGGTCGGCCGCCCGGACCAGGCCGTCGCGCAGGGCCCGCTGGCTGGGGCGGGGCAGCAGGCCCAGCTCGGTCTGCCGGGCGGTGACGACCGACAGCCGGACCGCCTCGGCCCGCCGCTCGGGCTCGTACTCGTCGAGGATCTCCGCCGGCAGCGCCCCGGTGATCACCGCGCCGAGCCGCCAGCCGAGCGAGACCGCGTCCTGGATGCCGGTGTTCATGCCCTGGGCGCCGGCGGCGCTGAAGATGTGGGCGGCGTCGCCGGCCAGGAAGACCCGGCCGCTGCGGAAGGTGCCGGCGAGCCGGCGGCGGGCCCGGAAGACGGTGCACCACTGCATGTCGGTCAGCCGCGCCGGCACCGGGCTGAGCCGGTCGAGCTGCTGCTGGAAGTCGGCGTCGGTGAGCTGGTTGCCGCTCTGCTCGGGGCTCACCGCGAAGGCCACCCGGAAGGTGTCGCCGCCCAGCGGCGCCAGGCCCAGCGCGCCGGCTCCGCGGTAGGCGTAGACCATCTCGGCCGCCGACAGGTCCCCGGCCAGGGTCGCGTCGCAGATCGCGAAGCTGATCTCGTTGCCGACCGGCGCGAAGTCGATGCCCAGCTGGCCGCGGACGGTGCTCTGGGCGCCGTCGGCGCCGACCAGCCAGTCCGGCCGGACGGTGTGCGTGCTGCCGTCCGGGCCGCGCAGCACCGCGACCGGCCGGCCGTTCTCGACGCGCAGCTCGGTGAGCGAGGTGTTCGACTCGACCTCGACGCCCAGTTCGGCGAGCAGGCCGGTCAGCACCGCTTCGGTGCGCACCTGCGGGATCGTCACGCCGAACGGGTAGGGGGTGTCCTTCAGCCCGGCCAGCGACACCGCGGCCAGCCGGCGGTTCGCGGAGTAGTAGACGATGTCGGAGATGCGGTGCCCGGCCGCGATCAGCGGCTCGGCGGCGTCTATCCGGCGCAGCAGCTCCAGGCTGCCCGGCCAGACCACGATGGCGCGGGACTGGGCGGTCGGGCCGGTCCGGTTGTCGATCACCCGCACCGGGACGGAGTGCAGCCGCAGCTCGCAGGCCAACACCAGGCCGACCGGTCCGCCGCCGACGATGAGCACAGTCGGTTGGCTTGTCATCGGGAATTCCTCTCGTTGCTGACTGACACGAGCCGGCGTCGCTCGGCGCGCGGGGGCTGGTCTCGGCGCACCACCAGGCAGGTCCAGGTGAAGCCGGCGCCGGCGGACAGCACCAGGGCGCTGTCGCCGACCCGCAGCCGCTGGTCGTCGGCGAGCGCGGCGAGGTTGGCGAGGGTGTCGCCGGCGCCGAGATGGCCGGTGCCCGCCCCGCCGTCGTAGATCGCGGCGGCGGTGAGCGAGCTGATCACCGGGGCGTAGAAGCCGAGCCCGCTGGCGCCGAGCCGCGGTGCGGCGACCACCCGCAGCCGCTCGTCGGACAGCGCCACCCCGGCCTCGGCGGCCGCCTCCCGGATCACGCTGCGGACGTGCGCGGCGACGATCTCGGCGAAGCGCTGCTTGCCGACCCGCTGCAGGTAGGAGCGCTTGGCCGCCCGGATGTCGACCGGCAGCGACTGGGCGCCGGGGGCATCGGTGAACCCGCCGGGCACTAGGTGGGCGGCGTGCAGCTCGATCGCCGCGGCCGTCGCCGCCCCGGTGAGCACCAGCGAGCCCGGCCGGTCGAGATCGTCGGACAGCACCGCGGCGGTCGCGCCGTCGCCGTACCAGAGCCCGTAGTCGCCGCTCCACCGGTCGAAGCCGGGCGAGCAGAACCGGTCGGCCGTGGTCACCAGTGCCACCGAGTCGCGGTGCACGGTGAGCTGGTTCGCCGCGCTGACCAGCGCCGCCGCGCCGCCGTTGCACATCTGCTGCACGCCGAGCGGGGTCGCGGCGGTGCAGCCGAGCCGGTCGGCGACGTAGTGGGGTGCGGAGAAGAACTCCTGGCCCTGGAAGTAGGTCCAGGCGTGCACCAGCAGGTCCACCTCGGCCGGTTCCCGGCCGGCCGCGCTCAACGCGCGCCGGCCGGCCCGTACCGCCATGTCCGGGGGCGCCAGCTCCTGGGAGACGGGTACCTGCCGGTACCCCACCGCGACCAGCTCGTCGGCGGTCAGCGCGCCGCGGTGCAGTGCCTCCGCGGCGGACTCACCGGTTTCCGGCAGCCAGGTCCGGGCGCTCTCGACCGCGATGCCGGCCGGCCACCTCATCGGATGTGCTCCGGTCCGGCGGAGCCGTCCTGGCAGCGGGCGAAGTCCAGTTCCAGCAGGCAGACCTGCTCACCCTGCTGGGTGAGGGTCACGGTGGCCGCGAGCGGGCCGGAGTCCGACCGGCGCGCCTGCACCCGGGTGGGACGGTCCAGGTCGGCGTAGCGGGAGAAGGTGCCGGCGAAGCCGGTCAGGGCGAGCTCGGCCGGGTCGAGGCCGGACGATGCCGAGAGCAGGTGCACGCCGGCCTGCCGGGCGGCGTCGGTGAGCACCACGCCCGGGACGTGGTCCTGCGGGTGGTCGAACATGCTCGGGTGGTCGACGGCCAGCCTCAGCAGGTAGCTGCTCTGGCCGCCCGACCGGCTGGGTTCGGCGAGCAGCACGTTCGCGGCCAGCTCCCGGCCGACCGCCCGGGCGGGCAGCAGGTTCTCGGGGGCCGGCGCCGGGATCTCGTCCGAGCGGGGCGGCAGGCCGCCGTCCGGGCGCCGCCGCCGGCCGAGGTAGTCCTGGGCGGCCAGGTAGGCGACGTCCATCCGGGTGGTCCCGACGTCCTGGCGGCCGATGCTCATGTCGATGGTGAAGGTGACGGCGCGCAGCCGGGGGCCCACCCGGCGGGCGTTGCTGGTCCGCACGTCGAGTCGCAGGCAGGCCGGAGCCGGCTGCGCGGGCAGGCCGGCGTCGCGCAGCTGCATCGACCAGCGCTTGAGGATGAACACCTGGCCGTCGCCGACCCCGCAGAACTGGTGGCCGCCGAGCGTCTCGGCCTGCCGGCAGCATTCCAGCAGCAGGATCGGGTCCAGCACCGCGGCACCGTTGAGGTGGTCGGTGTAGTAGCGGTGCGCCGGGGGCAACTGGGCCGCCGCCAGGTAGCGCTGCGGCGACACCGGCCGGGCGTCGGTGAGAAAGACCTCGGCCAGCGCCGCGCGGTGCAGCAGCGTCCGGTCGACGGTCCGGTCATAGCTCAACTCGGCATAGGCCGGCTCGGCGGGCGGGGCCGCGATCACGGTGGCACTGGGCATGGGAATTTCCTCGGCACATTCTCTCGTGGGCAGATATTCGGCGTTTTCGATAACCGGGTTCGAGCGGTCGTCTGCCTTCTGCAATCGAAGCTACGAAGGAGGACCTCGGGCCCGCAACTTGTTGCGTACAAGGGGTCACGCCGGAATATCGAAAGTAGTAGTGCACTACACCGGACGAAATTCGAATGGGCCGCAATTTCTTCTACGCTGGTTCTGACCACCAATTAGAAAGCGATTTTCTATGGATAGCCAGACCTATGGGTTGGCGACGCGGCCGGGCCCGGTACCCCAGCTCGGCCTGGGCGCCTCGTCCCCACGGGCTGCTGCCCGCCGGTTGCCGGCCGTGCTTGCCCGGTGCGTGATCGAGGCCCGGCCGGTGGTTCAGCTCATGGTGCTGCTGCGGTTCGCCACGGCGGCCCTGCTCAGCGCCGGCCCGGTCTGGCCGGGACGGCAGCTGCTCAGCGGGTGCGCCGCGATGGTGACGATCTCCACCTGCGTCTACCTGGTCAACGGCATCACCGACCTGGCCGGGGACGTGGCCAACGGCTCCACCCGGCCGCTGGCCCGGGGCCGGCTGGGACTCGACGACGCCCGGACGGCGGCGTGGGTCCTCGGGGTCGGCGGCCTGCTGCTGGCCCTGGAAACCGGGCTCGCGCTCACCGGCTGCGCGCTCGCCATGGCGGTGGCCGGGCTCGGGTACTCCTGCGGCGAACGGCCCTGGAAGAACCGCCCGCACACGGCTGGCATCAGCATCGGGGTGCTCGGTGCGTCGGCCTACCTGGCCGGCTGTGTCTGCACCGGTCGGCTGGCCGTGCCGCCCCTGCTGCTCGGCGCCGCCATGACGCTGTGGATGAGCCTGGTCGGCGCTCGTACCAAGGACTTCTCCGACGTCACCGGCGACCTGGTGGCCGGCCGGCTGACCCAGGCCGGCGGGCCGGGGGAGCGGGCGCTGCGCCGCCGGACCGCGGCGAGCGCGGTAGCCGTCGCCACCGCGTTCCTGGTGCTGGCCTGCTGGCAAGCGCACCTGCTGGTGTGGTCGGCGACGGCGCTGCTGCTGGTCGCCGGCTCAGTGGCCGTGCTGGTACTGCGCGGAAGTTCGGCCGACGGCCGCGCGCGGGCCCGGCGGCCTTACCGGGCTTTCATGCTCGGCCAGTACTCCGCGCACGTGCTGGTGATTGCCAGTGTGCTGAACTGAGAAATCATTGCCGGCCGCTGCGCGAAATGCGCCGGCATGGACCAGCGGCCTTCCCTCGCCGCACAATGCGAAATGCCCGGCCACCTGGTCCGCGGATCCGGTCCGGAAAGCCGGAACAAATGGCTGCGGAACGTCTTCCTTACGTCGTGCTCGTCATCCTGAGTGAAGGTCGGGACAGGTAGTATCGTTGTTGTAAGGACGATGTGTCCTGATGTTCCCGCGGCGTGCCAGGTCGCCAGAACGGGCTGGCTAGACAGGGGGGCGGATGACCTATCCCGCCCTCGCTACCGCGCTGGATCAGGCCCGGCCCTCGATCCTGCAGGCGTACCGGCAGCGGTTGGCCGCCTCCGGCAGCCCGCTGGTGAGCAACGACTCGATCTGGGGCCAGGCCAGGGCGCAGGCCGACGCGATCATCACCGACATCGTCGACGTGCTGCGCGGGGTCGAGGTCGACTTCGCCTACCGCGCCGAGGTGCTGTCCGAGACGATCGGGCACTCCCGGGCCGCCGACAACATCCACCAGGACGTCTCGCTGCGGGCCGCCGGCACCCTGTTCCGGGAAGTGATCCGGGTCAGCAGTGACCTGGTCGTGCGGGTCGGCAGCGACCAGGCGCAGGCCATGCCCATGATCAGCATCGCGCTGAACGACAGCCTCAACGCCCGGGTCCGGCAGGGCGCGGCGTCCTATGCCAGCTTCCTGCTGGGCAAGGTGCACCTGGCCCAGGTGGAGGAGCGGCGCCGGATCGCCCGGGACCTGCACGACCGGATCGCCTCGGAGGCCAGCGTGGCGCACCGGCAGCTGGAGCTGGCGACCCTGTACGCCGGCCAGCCCGAGCGGGCGGGCGAGGCGGTCACCGCCGCGACCGAGGCGATCGGCATGGTGCTGTCCGGCCTGCGCCAGCTGACCTCGGACCTCCGGCTGGTCCATCCGCTGGAGAACCTCGAGGTCGCTCTCAAGCGCTTCGTCGGCAGCCTCGGCGACGAGCAGTCCCGGGTGACCGTCCGGATCAACGGCGACGAGTCCTGGGCCGAGCCCGTCGTGCTGGACGAGACCTTCCTGATCGTGCGGGAGGCGATGCGCAACGCCCTGACCCACACTCAGCAGGCGAGCGTGATCGCGCGGGTGGACATCGCACCGCACGCCCTGGCCGCGCTGGTCTACGACAACGGCGGCGGCTTCGACCAGGCCGCGCTGACCAGCACCCAGCGGTCCGGCCTGGCCAGCATGCAGGAACGCGCCGCCCTGATCGGCGGCTCGTTGACGGTCACCAGCACGGCCGGGGCGGGCACCGTGGTCCGGCTGCTGGTCCCGTTGGGAGGCGAGCGGTTTGAGCAACCCGACTGAGCCGGGCGGCCAGCGCCGGATCCGGCTCGTCCTGGTGGACGACCACGTGCTGCTGCGGGACGGGGTGCGGCAGATCCTGGAGACCGACCCGGCGTTCTCGGTCGTCGCCGACGCCGGCACCGGTGACGAGGGCATCGCGCGGGTGAGCCGCACCCAGCCCGACATCGTGCTGCTCGACGTGCAGTTGCCCGGTCCCGGCCCGGTCGAGACGGTCCGCCGGATGCGGGCAGCCGCTCCGCACGCCCGGATCGTGCTGCTCACCATGTACGACGACGCGATGCTGCTGGGCCAGCTGATCGACCTCGGCATCCGCGGGTACCTGCTCAAGTCGATCTCGCACGCGGAGTTGCTGTCGAACCTGCACGCGATCTACCGGGATCCGAGCCGGGTGGTGCTGTCGGTCTCGCCGCGCACCCTGGCGGGTGCCGATGCCGGGGCGAAGCTGTCCGAACGCGAGATCGAGGTGCTGGAACTGGTCGCGGCGGCGATGACCAATGCCCAGGTCGCCGGCCGGCTCGGCCTGACCGAGGCGACCGTCAAGCGGCACGTCCGCAACATCTTCGCCAAGCTGGATGCGGTGTCGCGGATCGACGCGGTGAACAAGGCGATCGCCGCCCGGCTGATTCCGGACACCGAACGGCTCGCCTCCAACGACCGTTAGCGCCTCGGCACGGCCGGCCGCCGTCCACAGCTTCGCCGGCTGTCCACAATCTCGGCCGGCACGGCCGCCGGGCCGGGACGACCGGGCAGGGTCGGGTCCATGCAGATCAAGGACGCGCTCGGCCGGTACGGCGAGGCCGTCGCCGCCCGCTGCCTCACCGACTCCGGTCACCGGCTGATCGAGACGAACTGGCGCTGCGACCGCGGCGAGATCGACATCATCGCCGCCGACGGGCGCACGCTGGTCATCTGCGAGGTCAAGACCCGCACCTCGCTGGCCTTCGGCGAGCCGGCCGAGGCGGTCGACGGCACCAAGGCGCGCAGGTTGCGGTTGCTGGCCACCCGGTGGCTGGCCGAGCATCCCGGCGGCTGGGACTCCGTCCGGTTCGACGTGGTGTCGGTGCTGCGCCGGGCCGACGGGCCGGCACGGGTGCGGCACCTGCGGGCGGCGTTCTGATGGCCCTGGCGAGCACCCTGTCCATCGCGCTGGCCGGGGTGTCCGGCCGGCTGGTCGAGGTCGAGGCAGACCTGTCCGCGGGCCTGCCGGGTCTGACCTTCACCGGGCTGGCGGACGTCTCGGTGCTGGAGTCCCGCGACCGGATCCGGGCGGCGGTGCTGAACTCCGGGCTGAACTGGCCGAACCGGCGGATCACCGTGGCGCTGCTGCCCGCCGACGTCCGCAAGTACGGCTCCGGCTTCGACGTGGCGCTGGCGGTGTCGGTGCTGGCGGCGGCCGGCGAGGTGCCGGCCGCGGCGGTGGCCGGGGTGGTCTGGCTCGCCGAACTGGGCCTGGACGGCCGGCTGCGGCCGGTGCGGGGCACCCTGCCCGCGGTGCTGGCCGCCCGCGAGGCCGGCGTGGCGCGGGTGGTGGTGGCACCGGGCAACGCCGGCGAGGCCGCCCTGGTGACCGGGCTCGAGGTGCTGACGGCGGGTTCGCTGGGCGAGATCGTGCTGTCGCTGCGCGGCGGTGCGGCGCTGGCCGGCGCGCCGGCGGACCGGGCCGGGCAGCCGGTGCCGCTGCCGGACCTGGCCGACGTGGTGGGTCAGCCGGTGGCCCGGCGTGCCCTGGAGATCGCCGCCGCCGGGGCGCACCACCTGCTGCTGGAGGGAGTGCCCGGCGCCGGCAAGACGATGCTGGCCGAGCGGTTGCCGTCCATCCTGCCCGAGCTGGAGCCGGCCGAGGCGCTGGAGGTGACCGCGATCCACTCGGTGGCGGGCGTGCTGCCGGCCGGTGCCGGCCTGCTGCGGCGCCCGCCGTTGCAGGCGCCGCACCACACCTCCTCGATGGCGGCCCTGGTGGGCGGCGGCACCGGCCTCGGCCGCCCCGGGGCCGCGTCGCTGGCCCATCGCGGCGTGCTGGTGCTCGACGAGGCGGCCGAGTTCAAGCCGACCGTGCTCGACTCGCTGCGCCAACCGCTGGAATCGGGCCTGGTGGTGCTGCACCGTACCGGCGGCGCGGTCAGCTACCCGGCCCGGTTCCAGCTGGTGATGGCGACCAACCCGTGCCCGTGCGGGGCCGGCAAGGACACCGACTGCTCCTGCACCCCGGACGCCCGCCGCCGCTACCGCCGGCGGCTGTCCGGCCCGCTGCTGGACCGGATCGACCTGCAGATCCCGATCGATCCAGTGTCGCGTGCCGACCTGCTGGCCGACCGGGACGGTCGCGAGCCGAGCGCCGTGGTGGCCGGCCGGGTGATGGCCGCCCGGGCGGCAGCCCGGCAGCGCTGGGCGCCGTTCGGCTGGCGCAGCAATGCCGAGGTGCCGGGTTCGGTGCTCCGGTCGCGGGCCTGGCGGCCACCGCGGGCGGCACTGGGCCGGCTCGATGCCGAGCTCGAACGGGGCGGCCTGAGCGCCCGGGGGTGCGACCGGGTGCTCCGGCTGTGCTGGACGCTGGCCGACCTGGCGGGCTTGCCCGGCCCGGGGCCAACGGAGGTGGCCGAGGCGATCTGGCTGCGTACCGGCCGGGCTGCGGTGATGTCGGCATGAGCGGCGGCCCGGCGCGCCAGCCGGTTGAATCGGCCGGCCGGCCGTCCGACTCCGTTTCCCACCCGTCTGACTCCGTTCCCCGGCCGTCTGATTCCGTTTCCCAGCCGACCGATTCCGTTTCCCAGGTGGCCGAATCGGCTGACCAGGCGCCGGGGGAGGAGCATCTGCTGGCCGCCGCCTACCTGAGCCGGGTGGCCGAGCCAGCCTCGGTGCCGCTGTGGCTGTTCGTGCAGCAGCACGGCTATCTCACCTCGGCCGCGGCGGTGCGGGCCGGGAACGTGCCCGCCGAGGTTGCCTCCTGCACCGAGGCGCGCCGGACCGCGGCCGATCCGCACGTCGACCTGGCCGTCGCCGAGCGCACCGGCATCCGGTTGCTGACGCCTGCCCATCCGGACTGGCCGCATTTCGCCTTCGCCGCCCTGCAGGTCACCGGGCTGCGCCGGGCCGCGCAGTGGCGGGCCGGCCTGCGCGCCCGGCCGCCGCGGGGTGAGCTGATCCCGCCGCTGGCGCTGTGGGTGCGTGGCAACGCGCCGCTGGCGACGGTGGGGGTGCGCTCGGTGGCGGTGGTCGGCTCGCGGGCGGCGACCGCCTACGGGGAGCACGTCGCCTCGGAGTTCAGCTACGGGCTGGCCCGGCATGAGGTGGTGGTGGTCTCCGGCGGTGCGTACGGGATCGACGCGGCGGCGCACCGCGGGGCGCTGGCGGCCGAGGGCTGTTCGGTGCTGGTGTCGGCCGGTGGCCTGGACCGGCCCTATCCGGCCGGGCACCGGCACCTCTATGACCGGACCGCCGAGCACGGCTTGCTGGTGAGCGAGCGGCCACCGGGCAGCGCCCCGCACCGGCAGCGGTTCCTCAGCCGCAACCGGCTGATCGCGGCGCTGGGCACCGCGACGCTGGTGGTGGAGGCGGCGTCCCGGTCGGGGGCCCTGAACAGTGCCGGGTACGCCCGTGACCTCGGGCGTCCGGTGCTGGCCGTGCCCGGCCCGGTCACCTCGGCCATGTCGGCCGGCTGCCACGCCCTGGTCCAGCGGGACGAGGAGCCGGCCCGGCTGGTGACCAGCGTTGCCGAGGTGCTCAGCTACTGCGGAGGCGGTCAGCAGGTGGGCGGCTCCGAGGACGCGGCAGCTGGCGGTGAGGCTCGGTCGCGGTCCTATGACGGCCTCGATCTGGTGGCCCGGTCGGTGCTGGACGGCTTTCCCGGCCGCGGGCGCAGCGTCACCGAGGCCGAGCTGTCACGGCTGAGCGGGCAGCCGATCACCCAGGTGATCGCGGCGCTGCCGGTGCTGCGAGAGGCCGGCCTGATCGCGGTGGCCCGGGAGGGCTACCGGCTGGCCAACCCGGCGAGGTGACCCAAGCCAGCAGGCGACCCAGCGCAGCAGGTGGTCCGGCGCAGCGGGTAGTCCGGCGCAGCAGGCGGTCCAGCGGAGCAGGCGACCCAGCGCAGCGGGTAGTCCGGCGCAGCAGGTGGTCCAGCGGAGCAGGCGACCCAGCGCAGCAGGTGGTCCGGCTCAGCAAGGTGGTCCAGCGTGGCGAGTTGACCCGGGCCTGGACCGCGCGCACTGTCAGCGCATGCCTGCCCGTCCGCGCGACCATGCCGCCCCGGCCGGCGCCGGAACGGCGCGGACACCTCGGCAGGGCGGCGACGGGGCCGTACCGGTTGCTGCCGGCACGGCCAGCCGGGCAGCTTCCGACAGCCGGGCAGTTGCCGGGAAGGGCCATCGACCGGCGGCCGAGGGCCGCAGCGGTACGGCGACGTCTGCCGCCCGGGCCGGCCGCGCGTCCAGCGGACGGCGGATCGACCTGAGAGCGCTGCGGCAGGAGCTGGACCCGCAGTTACAGAGCGTGTTGGCGGATTTCGAACGGTTCCTGCGGCTGGAACGCAACCGGTCGCCGCACACCGTGCAGGCCTACCTCGGCGACATCACCCTGCTGCTGCACCACCTGCGCTGTACCGGCGAGACCGACCTTGCGGGGCTCGATCTGCGGATGCTGCGTGGCTGGCTGGCGAGCCTGCACCAGGCCGGGGCATCGCGCACCACGCTGGCCCGGCGAGCCGCCGCCGCGCGGACCTTCAGCACCTGGGCGTTCCAGAACCGACTGCTGCCCGCCGACGTCGCCGAACTGCTGGCCAGTCCACGCCCGCACCGCTCGATACCCGCGGTGCTGTCAGCCGGTGAGGCCGGCCAGGCGATCGACTCGCTCGACGGCGACGAGCCCGAGCAGTTGCGGGACCGGCTGATCCTCGAACTGCTGTACGGCACCGGCATCCGGGTGGCGGAGCTGGTCAGCCTGGACCTGGCCGACCTCGACCGCAGCCGCCGGGTCCTGCGGGTGATCGGCAAGGGCGACAAGCAGCGCACCGTGCCCTACGGGATACCGGCCGAGCACGCCCTGCATCGCTGGCTGACCGCCGGGCGGCCGGCCTGGGTGACGCCGGCGTCCGGCCAGGCGCTGCTGCTCGGCCGGCGGGGCGGCCGGCTCGACCAGCGGACCGCCCGGCGGGTCGTCAACGAGGCCACCGCCGATCTGGCCGGCGGTTCCGGGCTGTCCCCGCACGGCCTGCGGCACAGCGCGGCCACCCACCTGCTCGACGGCGGCGCGGACCTGCGGGCCGTGCAGGAACTGCTCGGCCACGCCAGCCTGGCCACCACCCAGATCTACACCCACGTCTCGATGGACCGGCTGCGCGCCAGCTTCTCCCAGGCCCATCCGCGCGCCTGACCCACCCGGCCTCACCGCCGCAGCGGTACAAGCCTCAATCCCACGGCAGCAACCGGACCACCCCCAACGGCCTGAGCAGCGACATCGGGTCCAGGTAGCTGCCGCCGCGCCGGGCACCCCAGTGCAAGCAGCCCGCCGGGGCGCAGCCGCGGTGCACGCCGGCCACGGTCCCGAGCCGCTGCCCGGCACTCACCGGCTGGCCGGCCCGCACGGCGACGGCCAGAGGCTCGTACTCGGTGCTGATCCCGTCCGGATGCAGCACCACCACGACCCCGCGCCCGGCCACCGGACCGGCGAAGCGGACCACGCCGTCCCCGGTTGCCTGTACCGCAACGCCGGCCGGCGCGGCCAGGTCCACGCCCAGGTGCCCGGGACCGTACCGATCGGGTGGCGGGCTGAACGGCCGCAGCACCCGCACGGCAGCCAGCGGAGCGCGGTACGGCGACGCAGTCACCGGCACCGCGCCAGCCAAACCTGGCACCGCGCCAGCCAAACCCGGCACCCCAGCCGAGCCGGGCGCCGAGCCACCACCCGCCACAGCCACCGATCCGGTGGTCAGAAGCGTCGCCAGCATCGCCATGGTCACCAGGTGCATGCCGCCACCCTGCGGCAGGCAGCTCCGCCGAAGGGCGCCGCACGGACATCTGTGGACAAGCGGCACAACGCCCGGAACGCTGTCCACAGCCCGAACCGGCACCGCGGGCCGATCCAGGCCGAATACCACGAACCAGGCCATGCCACCACCGCGATTAGGTGGCTCACCGGCCCGGCGCTAGACTTCAGGATGCGCCCGGTGCAAGCCGGGTGACTTCGCGTGCCCGCCTGCCGAACTTCCAGCAGGTGGCGGCCAACTTCGGTCCGGCTCTCCCAGCCGGTTCCGGCCGCCCGTTCCGGCACCAGGGTGATCGACCATCCGGTCCGATCACGACAACCGAGGCCGCGCGGCCGTCCGGAAGGGCGCCTGCGCACGAAACGCAAGGAGGACGTGCCCGAATGGCCGTCGTCACTATGAAGAACCTGCTGGACTCCGGAGTGCACTTCGGACACCAGACCCGGCGCTGGAACCCGAAGATGAAGCGGTTCATCTTCACCGAGCGCAACGGCATCTACATCATCGACCTGCAGCAGACCATCGGCTACATCGACCGG
>NZ_DATINC010000015.1:0-3633 GCF_035474675.1 Jatrophihabitans sp.
GTCGCGGATTCCGCCAGTGGGCAACTGGGTACCCACGCGGCGACAGAGCCACGCCAACGGCTGTCGACGCGGACCGTCACCGGCCCGCGCCTGACCTTGTCCAGGTGCACGCTTGGTAACCCGGCTTGACCGCAGAGGGCGTCGCGCGTCAGCGCGGCGCCCTCACCACGTCCGGCCAGCGCCCCCAGCGCGGCGCCACCCGGCCATCGGCAACCCCGGGCGCGGCGCCCTCACCAGCCCCAGCCGGCACTCGTCACCGCGACGCCCCGCCAGGCGAGGGCCAGTAGAAGTCCGGCAGCGGTTCGGGCAGTCGCGGGATCGGCCAGTCCGGGTCCGGGCGGAAGTCGCGGCAGCTCCCGTCGAACGGGAACCGCCCTTCCTCCACGTCGACCACCACCCGCCGGGCCTCCTCCCGGATCCCGGCGCTGCGGCGAGCGTCCCAGTACCCGGGCAGGCCGGTCACCGCGTCCAGCTCGGCCTCGTCCTTCCACTGCCAGACCCGATCCGGCGCCACCACGACGTCCAGCTCGTGGTCGGTCAGATCCACGCCGTACCAGTCGCCGTGCCGCCAGAATTCCGAGCGGTCCTCCAGGTTGACGTACCAGCCGCTGAATTCGCCGCCGGTGAAGAACCACCAGACCGAGTGGGCCCGCCCGGCCGGCATCCAGATCAGCACCGACCGGCCCTGCCAACTACCGGTCCGCAATTCGGCGGCGGCGAACTCCTCGGTCGGCGCGGCCCGCACCAGCGAGCCGTCCGGGCGCTGCCGGCTGGCGAAGCCGGCGCCCACCGGAAGCCAGCAGTACAGGCCCCGCGCGTCGGCGGCCACCACCCGGCAGGCCTGCAGCCACGAGGTGGCGCTCCCGCGCCGGTAGCGGCGCAGCAGCGGCTGGCCCGGCTCGATCGACCCCGGCTCCACCGGCTCAGCCACGCTGGATCGCCTCGCAGATAGCCAGCGACTCCCGGGCACCGAGTTCCAGCGCCGCGGTGCAGTGCCGGATCCAGTCCACCACCCCGTCCGGGCCGCCGTCGCGGTAGCCGGCCAGCGCGGCCGGCTCCTGATCGCGGAGTTCGAGGTGCCCGACCTCCAGCGCGACCAGCGACTTCGGGTCCAGCCCGCGCTCGATCAGGGTCAGCCGGGCCGCCGCCCGCGCCACCACTCCGGAGGCCGGTGCGAAGGCGTCCAGGCCGAGCACCTCGCCCTGCACGATCGCGGCGACCACCACCGCCGGTGCCTTGGAGACAGCCAGCACCTCGGCCAGGGTGTCGAGCCGGTGCGCCACCTCCCGGTCCGGACGCGGCCGTCCGAGCTGCTCGGCCGGCAGCAGGTCGGTGGCGGCGAGCGCGTGCAGCCGGGCCAGCGCCTGCCGCTGGGCGGCGGTCCAGGGACCGGCCAGCGCGGCGAGCTCGGTGGACACCCGCAGCGCGCCCTGCACGATCGGCTCGGTTGCGGTGCCGGCCCGGACCTCCGCCAACCCGGCCGGTGAGCCGGCCAGCACCGCCGAGGCCCACGCGCCGCGCAGCAGCGACTCGGCCGAGACGTCCGCCGAGCGGCGCCGCAGCACCCGGTGCCCGAGCACCTGGTCGACCGCCTGCCGGCTCGCGGTCACCGCCTCGGCGACACCGGGCAACTCCAGCAGCGGAGCCAACGGGTCAGGGGACACGTCAGCACACGCTAGCCAACGCCCGCACCGCCTCGGCGTCGAGGCATGGCGCCCCGGCCTTGCGCATCGCCCCGGCCGCGCTAACGTCGGCACCAGATACCGGACGGAAGAGGAGCGAGATGAGCGAGTCCAGCGATTCGAACAGCGGCCTGTCCAACCTGCTGCACGAGGACCGCCGGTTCCCGCCGTCGGAGGAGTTCGCCGCCTCGGCGAACTACACCGCCGAAGCCTACGAGCAGGCGGCGGCTGACCGGCTCGGCTTCTGGGAGGCCCAGGCCCGCCGGCTGGACTGGGACACCGAGTGGACCCAGGCGCTGGACTGGTCGAACGCCCCGTTCGCGAAGTGGTTCGTCGGCGGCCGGCTCAACGCCGCGGTCAACTGCGTGGACCGCCACGTCCGGGCCGGGCGGGGCGAGAAGGTCGCGCTGCACTTCGAGGGCGAGCCAGGCGACACCCGGACGGTGACCTACGCCGAGTTGCAGCGGCTGGTCTGCCAGGCCGCGAACGCCCTGACCGAGCTCGGCATCGGCGCCGGCGACCGGGTCGCGATCTACCTGCCGATGCTGGTCGAGGCCGTGGTCTCGATGCTGGCCTGCGCCCGGATCGGCGCCATCCACTCGGTGATCTTCGGCGGCTTCTCCGCCCAGGCGATCTATGACCGGGTGCTCGACGCCGACGCCACCCTGGTGATCACCGCCGACGGCGGTTACCGCCGCGGCTCGGTCTTCCCGCTCAAGCCGGTGGTGGACGAGGCGCTGGCCAAGTTCGACGGTGACAGCTCACCGGTCCGGCACGTGCTCGTGGTCAAGCGCGGCGGCAACGACGTGGAGCTCGCCGAGGGCCGCGACCTGTGGTGGGACGAGGTGATGGACCGGCAATCCGAGGAGCACCAGCCGGAGTTCTTCGACGCCGAGAACCCGCTGTTCATCCTCTATACCTCGGGGACCACCGGCAAGCCCAAGGGCATCCTGCACACCACCGGCGGCTACCTGACCCAGACCGCCTACACCCACCACGCCGCCTTCGACCTGCACGCCGACACCGACGTCTACTGGTGCACCGCCGACATCGGCTGGGTGACCGGGCACTCCTACATCGTCTACGGCCCGCTGGCCAACGGCACCACCCAGGTGATCTACGAGGGCACGCCGGACACCCCGCACAAGGGCCGGTTCTGGGAGATCGTGCAGAAGTACGGCGTCACCATCCTCTACACCGCCCCCACCGCGATCCGGACGTTCATGAAGTGGGGCGAGGACATCCCGGCGAAGTTCGACATGTCCTCGCTGCGGGTGCTCGGCTCGGTCGGCGAACCGATCAACCCCGAGGCCTGGATGTGGTACCGCCGGGTGATCGGCGGAGACCGGGTGCCGGTGGTGGACACCTGGTGGCAGACCGAGACCGGCGCGATCATGATCAGCCCGCTGCCGGGGGTGACGGCGGCCAAGCCGGGTTCGGCGATGCGGGCGCTGCCCGGCGTGGAGGCCGACGTGGTCGATGACCAGGGCAAGCCGGTGCCCAACGGCGGCGGTGGCCTGCTGGTGCTGACCGAGCCGTGGCCGTCCATGCTGCGCGGCATCTGGGGCGACGACGAGCGCTACCGCGAGACCTACTGGGCGCGCTTCGCCGAGCAGGGCTACTACTTCGCCGGGGACGGCGCGAAGAAGGACGACGACGGCGACCTGTGGCTGCTCGGCCGGGTCGACGACGTGATGAACGTGTCCGGGCACCGGATCTCCACCACCGAGGTGGAGTCGGCGCTGGTCTCGCACCCGTCGGTGGCCGAGGCCGCGGTGGTGGGCGCCACCGACCCGACGACCGGCCAGGGCATCGTGGCCTTCGTTATCCTCCGCGGCGAGGCCTCCGAGGGAAGCGACACGGCCGCCGAGCTACGCCAGCACGTCGCGCGGGAGATCGGCCCGATCGCCAAGCCGCGTCAGATCCTGGTGGTTCCGGAGCTGCCCAAGAC
>NZ_DATINC010000016.1:0-11318 GCF_035474675.1 Jatrophihabitans sp.
TGGCCAACCGCGGCCTGCTGCCGGCCGACTTCGTGCTGCTGGGCTTCGCCCGCCGGGACTGGGAGGACGGCGACTTCGAGTCGCTGGCCAAGAAGGCCGCCAAGGAGCACGCCCGCACCAACTGGAACGACGAGGTGTGGGAGCGGCTGGCCGGCGACGTCAAGTTCGTGCCCGGTTCCTTCGACGACGACGAGGCCTTCGACACCCTGGCCAGCACCCTGGACGAGCTGCGCCAGAGCCACGGCATCAAGGGCAACGCCGCGTTCTACCTGTCCATCCCGCCGAACCTGTTCCCGGTGGTGCTCAAGCAGATGGAGCGCACCAAGATGGCCGACAACGCCAGCTCCGGCGGCTGGCGGCGGGTGGTGGTGGAAAAGCCGTTCGGGCACGACCTGCCCAGCGCGCAGGAGCTCAACGACCTGGTCGACGACGTGTTCACCGCCGACGACGTATTCCGCATCGACCACTACCTCGGCAAGGAGACCGTCCAGAACCTGATGGCACTGCGGTTCGCCAACCAGCTGTTCGAACCGGTCTGGAACTCCAACTACGTCGACTCGGTGCAGATCACCATGGCCGAGGACGTCGGCATCGGCGGCCGGGCCGGCTTCTACGACGTCACCGGAGCCGCCCGCGACGTGCTGCAGAACCACCTGCTGCAGCTGCTGGCGCTGACCGCGATGGAAGAGCCGGTGGAGTTCACCGCCGACGCGATCCGCACCGAGAAGCTCAAGGTGCTGCGGGCCATCCGGCTGCCGCTCGACCTGGGCTCCTACGCCGTCCGGGGCCAGTACCAGCAGGGCTGGCTGGCCGGCGAGCGGGTGCCGGCCTACCGGGACGAGAAGGACGTGCCGGAGGACTCCAAGACCGAGACCTTCGCCGCCGTCCGGCTCGGCATCGACACCCGGCGCTGGGCCGGGGTGCCGTTCTACCTGCGCACCGGCAAGCGGCTGCCGCGCCGGGTCACCGAGATCGCGGTGCTGTTCAAGAAGGCCCCGCACCTGCCGTTCAGCCACACCGACACCGAGGAGCTCGGCCACAACCAGCTGGTGATCCGGGTGCAGCCGGACGAGGGCGTCACGCTGAAGTTCGGGTCCAAGGTGCCGGGCTCGATGATGGAGGTCCGGGACGTGTCGATGGACTTCCTCTACGGCGAGGCGTTCACCGAGTCCTCCCCGGAAGCGTACGAACGACTCATTCTCGACGTGATGCTCGGCGACGCCACGCTGTTCCCGCGCAACGAGGAGGTCGAGGCGTCCTGGCGGGTGATC
This sequence comes from Jatrophihabitans sp., assembly GCF_035474675.1. Lineage (GTDB taxonomy): Bacteria > Actinomycetota > Actinomycetes > Mycobacteriales > Jatrophihabitantaceae > Jatrophihabitans_A. The sequence goes on from NZ_DATINC010000016.1 coordinate 1,272, forward strand.
GACCCGCTGGAGGAGTTCTGGACCGGCCAGGAACCGGCCGCCTACCGGGCCGGCGAGTGGGGCCCGAAGGCCGCTGACGAGATGCTGGCCCGGGACGGGCGCACTTGGCGGCGGCCGTGACCGCCCGCCCGGCCGCGACCCGGTCCCCGGAAAGAGGAGGGTCGCTGTGACCACACTGTGGGACACCACCGGCACCGCGGTGGTGCAGGCGCTGGCCGCCGAACGCCGCTCCGGGGGTGCGGTGACCAGCGGGCTGGCCCTGACACTGGTGGTGGTGCTGGAGGAGAAGGACACCGCCAGCGTCGAGGCCGCGGTGGCCACCGCGGCGGCCAAGCACCCGATGCGGGTGATCATGGTGCTGCGCCACCACATCGACGCCCCGGTGCCGCGGCTGGACGCCGAGGTGTCGATCGGCGGCCGGCACGGCCCCGGCGAGGCGGTGGTGCTGCGGATGTTCGGGCGGCTGGCGCTGCACGCCGAGTCGGTCACCCTGCCGCTGCTGGCGCCGGACGCCCCGGTGGTCGCCTGGTGGTACTCCGAGACCCCCACCGTGATCGCGCACGACCCGCTCGGGGTGTTCGCCGACCGCCGGATCACCAACGTCATCCGGGACGCCGACCCGGCCGAGGCGCTGCGGCAGCGGGCCATCGACTACGCCCCCGGCGACACCGACCTGACCTGGACGGTGATCACGCCGTGGCGGGCGGCGCTGGCCGCGGCGTTCGACACCGCGTCGGTGCCGGCGAAGTCGGTGGTGGTGAGCGGCAACCCGGCCGACCCGTCCGCCCAGCTGCTGGCCGGCTGGCTGACCTCCCGGCTGGGCTTTCCGGTGCCGGTGGAGAAGGCCCAGGGCAAGTACATCGTCGGCGTCTCGGTCGAGTTCGAAGACGGCCGGACGGTGCAGATGACCAACGAGGGCTACAAGCTGCTGATGCGCCGGCCCGGCCAGCTCGACACCCTCCAGCCGTTCCCGCAGCGGACCACCGGCGACATGCTGGCCGAGGAGCTGCGCCGGCTGGACGCCGACCAGCCCTACGGCGAGGCGCTCGGCGCGGTCACCGGCATGACCGGGCTCAACGACCGCTCGCCGGTGCGTACCCACATCTGGCACGACCCGGCGCTGGCCCGGCAGGAGGCCTGAGGCCGATGCCCGCACAGCCGGAGCTGATCGTCCAGCCAACCGCCGATCAGCTGGCCGAGGACGTGGCGGTGCGGGTGATCTCCACCCTGGCCCGGGCCCAGCAGAACCGGGGCCGGGCCGCGCTGGCGCTGACCGCGGGCTCGATCATGGAGCGGGTCTGGTCGGCGATGGCCGGCACCCCGGCCCGGGACTCGGTGGACTGGTCCCGGGTGGACGTGTTCTGGGCCGACGAGCGCTACGTCCCGGCGGACTCCGAGGACCGCAACGACGGGCCGGCCAACCGGCTGCTGTTCTCCCATCCCCCGTTCGCGGCGGCCCGGCAGTTCCCGATGCCGGCCAGTGACGGGCAGTACGGCACCCTCGACGACGCCGCGGCCGGCTACGCCGGGCAACTGGCGGCCGCCCGCCGCCCGGACGACCCGGACCTGCTGCCGCACTTCGACGTGCTGCTGCTCGGGGTCGGCCCGGACGGGCACTGCGCCTCGCTGTTCCCCGGGCACCCCAGCGCCTACGACGAGTCCGGCCCGGTGATCGCGGTACGCAATTCCCCCAAGCCGCCGCCGCTGCGGATCTCGCTCAGCTTCGCGGGACTGGCGGCCGCCAACGAGATCTGGTTCGTGGTGTCCGGGGCCGGCAAGGCGCGCGCAGTGGCGCTGGCGCTGTCTGGGGCGGGCCGGGTGCAGGTGCCCTCGGCCGGGCCGCGCGGGCGGTTCCGGACGCTGTGGCTGGTGGACCGGGATGCCGCCGCCGGGCTGCCCCGGCACCCCGACGGCCGCCCGATTCTCTGAACCGCTGGCCGGGCACGCCGCAACCGGGGCGGCCTGCTCAAGGCGCCGGGTTCGGAGGGGTAAGGGTCAGAGCTCGCCGCGGCGGGCCCGCAGCCGGGCCAGCGCCTCTTCCAGGATCGCGTCGCCGTCGGCGTCCGAGCGGCGTTCCTTCACGTAGGCCAGGTGGGTCTTGTACGGCTCGTTGCGGGGCGCGGCCGGCGGGGTCGCCGACTCGCGGCCGGCCGGGAAACCGCACCGCGGGCAGTCCCAGGTGTCGGGCACCATCGCCTCGAGCGCGAAGGCCGGCCTGGTCTCGTGGCCGTTGGCGCAGAAGAACGACACCCACTGGCGCGGGGCGGACTCACCGCGCTCCCGTTCTCCCATCGGCCCGGCGCCCACCCGGCTGCCGCGAATCGCGCTGCCACCTGCCACTAGCCCGGCTCCTCTACCTTCTCGTTCGGAAAAGCGTGGGTTGGTCGCTGATCCCGCTGATTCTGCTAAAGGTGTCAGCTTGCCTTGTAGAGCAGGCCGAGGCCGATGATGCAGATGGACCAGACCAGGCCGGCGATGACGGTGAGCCGGTCGAGGTTGCGCTCGACCACCGAGGAGCCGGACAGGCTGGAGTACAGCGAGCCGCCGAACATCGATGACAGGCCGCCACCCTTGCCGCGGTGCAGCAACACCAGAACCATCAGCATCAGGCTGGCAAGGATCAGGACAATCGACAGCAACGTGATCATCATCGGAGTTCGGTGGCCTCGCTCAGGTCTCGGCGCCGTCGCCGGACTGGCGGGGCGGGTGCCACGAGGATACCTGCTCGACCGCGCCGACCCGGCGCTCAGCCCGCAACTGGTCCCCGCACGCGGTTGCGGAGCGGCCCTCGCCGGTCACGCCTTCGGGCCGCCGGCCGCGGCGATGCAGATGCCGGCGAACTCCGCCCCGTCCAGGCTGGCGCCGCCGACCAGGGCGCCGTCGACGTCCGGCTGGGCCACGATCTCACCGGCGTTGGTCGACTTCACCGAGCCGCCGTAGAGGATCCGGACGCCGCCGGCCAGCTCGGGGCCGTACAGCTCGGCGAGCCGGCCGCGCACTGCGGCGCACACCTCCTGGGCGTCGGCCGGGGTGGCCACCTTGCCGGTGCCGATCGCCCACACCGGCTCGTAGGCGATCACCACCGAGGCGGCCTGCTCGGCCGGCACGCCGGCCAGCGCCGCCGTCAGCTGGTCCACGCAGTGCCGTACCTGCTCGCCGGCCTCGCGCACCTCCAGCCGCTCGCCGATGCACAGGATCGGGGTGAGCCCATGGGCGAACGCCGCCCGGACCTTGGCGTTGACCAGCTCGTCGGACTCGGCGTGGTACTCCCGGCGCTCGGAGTGCCCGACCACCACGTAGCTGCAGCCGAGCTTGGCCAGCATCGGGCCCGCGACGTCACCGGTGTAGGCGCCGGCGGCGTGCGGTGACAGGTCCTGCGCGCCGTAGCGCAACGCCAGCTTGTCGCCGTCCACCAGCGTCTGCACCGAGCGGATGTCGGTGAACGGCGGCAGCACCACCACCTCGACCGCCTCGAAGTGCTGCGGCTTGAGGCTGAAGGCCACCTTCTGCACCAGGGCCAGGGCTTCCAGGTGGTTGAGGTTCATCTTCCAGTTGCCGGCGATCAGGGGCATCCGCGTCGTCGCGGAACCAGCCATCTAGCTCTCCTCGAGTACGGCCACGCCGGGCAGGGTCTTGCCTTCCAGGTACTCCAGCGACGCGCCGCCGCCGGTGGAGATATGGCTGAACCGGTTGGCGTCGATGCCCAGCGCCCGGACCGCCGCCGCCGAGTCCCCGCCGCCGACCACGGTCAACCCGTCGCAGGCAGCCACCGCCTCGGCGACGCCCCGGGTGCCCTCGGCGAACGGGCGCACCTCGAAGACCCCCATCGGGCCGTTCCAGAACACGGTGCCGGCGCCGGCCAGCGCCTCGCTGAAGCGAGCCACCGAGTCCGGCCCGATGTCGAGCCCCTTCTGGCCGGCCGGCATCGCGTCGGCGGGCACCGTCTGGGTCTCGGCGTCGTCGGAGACGTCGGCCGAGACCACCACGTCGGTGGGCAGCACGATCTTGTCGCCGGAGCTCTCCAGCAGCTGCCGGCAGGTGTCGACCTGGTCCGCCTCGAGCAGCGAGTCGCCGACCTCGTGGCCCTGCGCCTTGAGGAAGGTGAAGCACATCCCGCCGCCGACCAGCAGCCGGTCCACCTTCGGCAGCAGGGCCGAGATGACGCCCAGCTTGTCCGACACCTTGGACCCGCCCAGCACCACCACGTACGGCCGCTTCAGCTCGCCCGCCTCGCCGGTCAGCCGGCGCAGCACCTGCAGCTCGTCGCGGACCAGCGGGCCCTGGTAGTGCGGCAGCAGCCGGGCCACGTCGTAGACCGAGGCGTGCGCCCGGTGCACCGCGCCGAAGGCGTCGTTGACGTAGGCGCCGCCGTCGTCCTCGCCGCCGGTCAGCTGGGCCAGCGCCCGGGCGAACCTGGTCCGCTCGGCGTCGTCCTTCGACGTCTCACCGGGGTTGAACCGGACGTTCTCCAGCAGCAGCAGGTGGCCGTCGGCCAGGCCGTCAGCCAGCAGCCGGGCGCTCTCGCCGACCGTGTCCAGCGCGAACTCCACCGGGCTGCCCAGCAGCGCGGCCAGCCGGTCGGCCACCGGGCGCAGCGAGTACTTCTCCTCCGGCTCCCCCTTCGGCCGGCCCAGGTGGGCGGCGACGATCACCCGGGCGCCGCGGTTGAGCAGCGCCACCAGCACCGGCAGCGACGCCCGGATCCGGCCGTCGTCGGTGACCTTGGGCGGGCCGTCCTTGGACAGCGGCACGTTCAGGTCGCAGCGCACCAGAACCCGCCGGCCGGCCACCCCGACCCTGCACAGATCGTCTACCGTGCGCATCCGCTCGCCTCCGCGTCTGTCGGCCAGTCGTCCTGCTCGTCCGGGCGTTACAGCCGGGTGCCGACGTAGCCGACCAGGTCGACCAGCCGGTTGGAGTAGCCCCATTCGTTGTCATACCAGCCGACCACCTTGACCTGGTTGCCGATCGCCTTGGTCAGGGTGGCGTCGAAGATGCACGACGCCGGGTCGGTGACGATGTCGGCCGACACGATCGGGTCCTCGGTGTAGACCAGGTAGCCCTTGAGCGGACCGTCGGCGGCTGCCTTGTAGGCCGCCTTGACCTCCTCGACGCTGGCCTCGCGGGACAGCGTCACGGTCAGGTCGGTGGCCGAGCCGGTGGGCACCGGCACCCGCAGCGCGTAGCCGTCGAGCTTGCCGTTGAGATCGGGCAGCACCAGGCCGATCGCCTTGGCCGCGCCGGTCGAGGTGGGGATGATGCTCAGCGCGGCGGCCCGGGCCCGGCGCAGGTCCTTGTGCGGGCCGTCCTGCAGGTTCTGGTCCTGGGTGTAGGCGTGGATGGTGGTCATCAGGCCGCGCTCAATGCCGAACGCATCGTGCAGCACCTTGGCCAGCGGCGCCAGGCAGTTGGTGGTGCAGGAGGCGTTGGAGATGATGTGGTGCCGCTCGGGGTCGTAGTTCTCGTGGTTGGCGCCCATCACGATGGTGATGTCGTCGTCGGTGGCGGGTGCGGAGATGATGACCTTCTTCGCGCCGCCGTCGAGGTGCTTGCGGGCGTCGGCGGCCTTGGTGAAGAAGCCGGTGGACTCGACCACGACGTCCACGCCGAGCTCCTTCCACGGCAGGTTCGCCGGGTCGCGCTCCTCCAGGGCCCGGATCGGCGTGCCGGCGACCACGATGTTCTGCTCGTCGTAGCTCACCTCGGCCGGGAACCGGCCCAGGATCGAGTCGTACTTGAGCAGGTGGGCCAGCGTCTTGTTGTCGGTGAGGTCGTTGACGGCCACCACCTCGACGTCGGCGCCGGAGGCGTGCAGCGCGCGGTAGAAGTTGCGCCCGATCCGGCCGAAGCCGTTGATACCCACCCGAACAGTCACTGCAGGTCTCCCTTTACGTCGTGTGCTTGCGCGTAACTCAACTGTCGTGCCTGGCCGCGACGCTGCTGACCGTGGCCTCCTCGAGCCGGGACGGCTCTGAGAATTCAGTGAGGCCAGGCCAACTTTATCGGGTGGGTCCGGTCGCGATGTTGCCAGGCCGTTACCGGCGGGTAGCCCGATCGGCCCGGCCGGCGGCTGATGCGACGACGTGCCGGACGGACCGGCTCAGGGGGCCAGCATCTCTGGCGTCACGGCGGCCTCGGTGTTCGGGATGCCCTCGTCCTGGGCGCGCTTGTCGGCCATCGCCAGCAGCCGCCGGATCCGCCCGGCCACCGCGTCCTTGGTCATCGGCGGGTCGGACAGGCTGCCCAGCTCCTCCAGCGAGGCCTGCTTGTGCTCCAGCCGCAGCCGGCCGGCCTGCAGCAGGTGCTCCGGGGCGTCCGAGCCGAGGATGTGCATGGCCCGCTCGACCCGGGCACCGGCGGCCACCGCGGCGCGGGCGGACCGGCGCAGGTTGGCGTCGTCGAAGTTGGCCAGCCGGTTGGCGGTGGCCCGCACCTCCCGGCGCATCCGGCGTTCCTCCCAGGCCAGCACCGAGTCGTGCGCGCCCAGCCGGGTGAGCAGCGCGCCGATCGCGTCGCCGTCGCGGACCACCACCCGGTCGGCACCGCGCACCTCGCGGGCCTTGGCCAGGATGCCGAGCCGCCGGCCGGCGCCGACCAGGGCCAACGCCGCCTCGTTGGTGGGGCAGGTGATCTCGAGCGCGCCGGCCCGGCCCGGCTCGGTGAGTGAGCCGTGCGCCAGGAACGCACCGCGCCAGGCCGCCTCCGCCTCGGACAGGGTGCCGGCCACCACCTGGCTGGGCAGCCCGCGGACCGGCCGGCCACGCAGGTCCACCAGGCCGGCCTGCCGGGCCAGGCCCTCGCCGTCCTTGCTCACCCGCACCAGGTATCGGGTGCCCTTGCGCAGGCTGCCTCCGGTGACCACCTGGATCTCGGCGGTGTGCCCGAACACCTCGGCGATCTCCTTGCGCAGCCGCCGGGCCACCGACCCGGTGTCGAGCTCGGCTTCGATGACGATGTGACCGGCGACCAGGTGCAACGCGCCGGCGAACCGCAGCAGGGTCGCGATCTCGGCCCGCCGGGCCGGTGCCCTGGTGATGTTCACCCGGCTGAGTTCGTCCTTGACTGCAGCGGTCATGGCCATCAGCGGGCTCCTTCGTCTAGCGGGCCTTCGTCGAGCGGGCCGCGGGGCAGGCCGCCGCCGTCGGTGCACCCCAGCCCGGCCGCATCGGCGACGGCCTTACTGAGTTTGCAGGGATCATGCCTTGCCCGCGCGTCGGCCGCAGCGATGGGGGCCAATACCAGCCGCGCACCGGTGCGTCCGGCGTATGCCTGCAGCGCCTGCCGGTCCAGCACCGCGTCCTGGTCGGCGATCACCACGTCGACCCGCAACTGCGGGCAGTGCTCGTGCAGCACCCGCAGGTGCTCCTCCGGAGAGAAGCCGTCGGTCTCGCCGACCTGCGGCTCCAGGTTGAGCACGGTGATCAGCCGGGCGCTGGTGGCGGTCAGGGCCTTGGCCAGGCCGCGCACCAGCAGGTGCGGGATCACGCTGGTGAACCACGAGCCCGGCCCGAGGATCACCGCGTCGGCCTGCAGGATCGCCTGCACCGCCTCCGGGCAGGCCGGGGCGTTCGCGGGCAGCAGCCGGACCGATCGGACCCGGCCGGCGGTGGCGGCGATCGCCGACTGGCCGCGGATCTTGCGGGTCTGCACCGGGTCGTCCGGGTCGACGCTGGTGACCTCGGCCAGCAGGTCCAGCGGACGGGGCGACATCGGCAGCACCCGGCCGCGGGCACCGACCAGGCCGGCGACGGCGTCCAGGGCGGTCACGGCGTCATCGTGCAGTTCCATCAGGCCGGTCAGCAAGAGGTTGCCGATCGGGTGGCCGGCCAGCGCGCCGGCACCACCCATCCGGTGCTGCAGCACCGTCGACCAGGGCAGCCCGGCCGGGCCGGCCGGACCAACTGGGAGCGGGCCGGCTGGGATCGAGCCGGCTGGGATCGGGTCGGCTGCGCCGTCGAGGCCGGCGGAACCGGCCGCCCGAGACGGACCGCCTGGCGGCAGCAGGCCGGTGGCCAGCGCCGACAGCGCCATCCGCAGGTCGCCGGGCGGCAGCAGCCCCAGCTCGCGGCGAATCCGCCCGGACGAGCCGCCGTCGTCGGCGACGGTGACCACCGCGGTGACCTCGACGTCCAGCAGCCGCAATGCCGACAGCGAGGCGTACAGGCCGTGGCCGCCGCCGAGCGCCACGATCCGCGGCCGGCCGGCCACTCGCGCGGCCATCACTCGCGTCCCAGGTCGCGGTGCACCGCGGTCGCCCGGATGCCCAGGTTCGTCAGCCGGCGGACCAGTTCCCGGCTCATCACCACCGACCGGTGCTTGCCGCCGGTGCAGCCGACCGCCAGCGTTAGGTAGTGCTTGCCCTCCCGGCGGTAGCCGGCCCCGATCAGCTGCAGCACCGGCACGTACTTGTCGAGGAACTCCTCGGCCGACTGCTGGCTGAGCACGTAGTCGGCCACCTCCGGATCCTCGCCGGTGAGCATCCGCAGCTCGGGTATCCAGTACGGGTTGGGCAGGAACCGGACGTCCACCACCAGGTCGGCGTCGGCTGGCAGCCCGTACTTGAAGCCGAACGAGACCACGGTGGCGCGCAGCTCGGGCAGGGCCAGGCCCTCGCTGGTGAAGGCCTGCTCGATGGCCTGCCGCAGCTGCGGAACGGACCGGTCGGAGGTGTCGATCACCAGGTCGGCGATGTCGCGCAGCGGCTCCAGGATCTCCCGCTCGGCGACGATGCCATCGGACAGCCGGCCGTCGCCCTGCAGCGGGTGGGCCCGGCGGTTGCTCTCGAATCGGCGGATCAGCACGTGGTCGTTGGCTTCCAGGAACAGGATCCGCGGTTGCAGGTCGCGCCGTTCCAGCTCTGCGATGACGCCGGTCAGGTCGGTGGAGAACGCCCGGCTGCGGACGTCCATCACCACCGCGAGCCGGGTCACCGCACCCTGGCTGCGGCTGCCCAGGTCCACCATGGTGGCGACCAGTTCCGGCGGCAGGTTGTCCACCACGAAGAACCCGAGGTCCTCCAGGCATTTCGCGGCGGTGCTGCGGCCGGCTCCGGACAGGCCGGTGACGATCACCGTTTCCAACGCGCCGTGTTCGGCACCGGGCATCGTGTCGGGCTCCTTCTTCAAGGTCGATCGGGTGCGGATCTGCCGGTCAGTGCGGGCCGGTCTGAGTACAGATCGGCCCGGACGGGCCGAACCTGCTGTCCGGACAGGGCATGCCTGGGAGATTCTGCTAGCCGATCACCTCGCCGGTGGCCATATTCACCGCCGGCTCGCGGTCGGCGGCGCCGGCCGCCAGCGCGTCGGCGACCCGCTGGGCGAGCTCCGGCCCGAAGCCCGGCACGGCGGCGATCTCGTCCACCGACGCCGCGCGCAGCCGCTTGAGCGAGGAGAACTGCTTCAACAGGGCCTTGCGGCGGGCCGGCCCGAGCCCGGCAATGCCGGTCAGCTCGGAGGTGGTCATCGACTTCGACCGCTTCTGCCGGTGGAAGGTGATCGCGAACCGGTGCGCCTCGTCCCGCACCCGCTGCAGCAGGTACAGCGCCTCGGAGCTGCGCGGCAGGATGAGCGGGTGGTCCTCCTCGGGCAGCCACACCTCCTCCAGTCGCTTGGCCAGCCCCACCAGGGTCACGTCGGTGATGCCGAGCTCGGTGAGCACCGCCTGGGCCGCCGCCACCTGCGGCGCGCCGCCGTCGACCACCACCAGGTTCGGCGGGTAGGCGAACTTCTTGGGACGGCCGTCCTCGGTGAGCGGGCCCGGGCGGCCGGCAACGGTCCGGCCGGAGCCGACACTGGTCCGGCCGGCAGCGATCACCCCGGCCTGGGCGGTCTGCCCAGCCTGCCCCGCCGGTGCGGCCTGCCTGTCGGCGGCGCTCTCCACCGGGTCCTCGGTCTGGGCGGTCTCGTACAGGTACCGGGCGAACCGGCGCCGGATCACCTCGGCGATCCAGTCGGTGTCACCGCCGCTCTCGCGCATCGCGAACCGGCGGTACTCGCTCTTGCGGGCCAGCCCGTCCTCGAAGACCACCATGCTGGCCACCACGTTGGT
>NZ_DATINC010000017.1:0-6476 GCF_035474675.1 Jatrophihabitans sp.
CTCCTCTTAGTACTTCAGGAGGTTCGCGTCGTCGACCGAGGCCGACCGCCGCGTCCGGAAGATGGACATGATGATGGCCAGGCCCACCACGACCTCGGCCGCGGCCACCACCATCACGAAGAAGGCCATGATCTGGCCGTCCAGGGTGCCGTTGATGCGGGAGAAGGTGACCAGGGTGAGGTTCACCGCGTTGAGCATCAACTCCACGCACATGAAGACCACGATGGCGTTGCGCCGGACCAGCACCCCGACCGCGCCGATGGAGAACAGCGCCGCGGACAGCACCAGGTAGTAGGTAGGGGTCATGAGGCGAGCACGCTCCTCCGCGAGCCGAGCAATCGAGTCACGAGAGTTCTCCCTGCCGCTCGGGCAGCGCGTGCGGCGCGCCGACCCCGATCTCGGTCCCGCTGCCCAGCAGCGACTCGGGAGCCACCGAGCCGTCCGGCAGCAGTGCCGGGGTGCCGATCGCATTGCCCGACGACAGCACGCCGGGTCCGGGCAGCGGCTGCGGCCGGCCGGACCGGAACCGCTCGCGAGCCAGCGCCTTCTGGGTCGGCCGGGCCCCGTCGCGCTCGATGTGGGCCAGCACCATCGCCCCGACTGCGGCCACGATCAGCAGCGCCGAGGTGAGCTCGAAGGCGAACAGGTACTTGGTGAACAGCACCCGCGCCACCCCGTTGACGTTGGTGCCGTACTGGGCGTTGGCGTCGGTGAGGTCTTCGACGGTCTGGCCGGTGAAGGCCCGCCCGATCCCCAGCGCCACCAGCAGGGCGAAGCCGAGCCCGGCCACCAGGGCCGCCACCCGCTGGCCGCGCAGCGTCTCGACCAGGGAGTCCGCCGAGTCCCGCCCGACCAGCATCAGCACGAACAGGAACAGGATCATGATCGCGCCGGTGTAGACGATGATCTGCACCAGGCCCAGGAACGGGCCCTGCTCGATCACGTAGAACAACCCCAGGCACATCATGGTGGCGACCAGCGACAGTGCCGAGTGCACCGCGTTGCGCAGCAGCACCATGCCGATCGCGCCGAGCAGCGCCACCGGTCCGAGGATCCAGAACGCCACCGCCTCGCCGGTGCTCACCTGGGTAGAACCGGCGGCCAACACCGCCTGGGTCGCGCTCATGCGTGGTGCCCGCCGACCTCGATGGCCGGGCCGCTGACCGGCCGGCCGGCGACGTTGGCCGCGCTCTGCGGCGCGCCGGTGTCCTGACGCGGGGTGTAGTACGCCTTCTCGTCGTCGCCGAGCCGCATCGGGTGCGGCGGTGCCTCCATGCCGGGCAGCAGCGGGGCCATCAACTGCTCCTTGGTGTAGATGAGGTCCTGCCGGTTGTCCAGGGCGAGCTCGTAGGAGTTGCTCATCGTCAGCGACCGGGTCGGGCACGCCTCGATGCACAGGCCGCAGAAGATGCAGCGCAGGTAGTTGATCTGGTAGATCTTGCCGTAGCGCTCCCCCGGCGAGTACCGGGCGTCCTCGGTGTTGTCCCCGCCCTCGACGTAGATCGCGTCCGCCGGGCAGGCCCAGGCGCACAGCTCGCAGCCGATGCACTTCTCCAGGCCGTCCGGGTGCCGGTTGAGCACGTGCCGGCCGTGGTAGCGCGGTGCGGTCGGAAAGACCTCGAACGGGTACTGCTGGGTGTAGACCTTCTTGAACATCGTCGAGAAGGTCAGCCCGAACCCGGCCGCGAACGTGCCCACGGTGGCGTTCGGGTGGTTGAACTCGTCATCCTGCAGCGCCTTGGCCGACACGTCGCCGGGCTGGGCCGGCCCGGCCCCCTGAGCGACCGGGACGACCGCCTGGCGCTCGATCGGGATGTCGGAGTCCCGGGCGATCGGCGCCGCGGCCCCGGTGGGCCCGGCGGCGGCGTCCGCGGACGGCCGCGGACCTGGTTGGTCAGCCATTGACAGGACCTTCCGGAAGGGAACTGGACGAACCCGGCAGTGCCTGCGACGTCACGCCGGCACTGACCAGACGGGGCGAGGGCGGTACCACCAGATCCATCGGCGGGATCGGGAAGGCCGGCGGCAGCTCGGCCTCGGCGGCCTCCTCGGCGGCGAGTTCGGCCTCCAGCCGCTTGCTGCGGCGGGTGTCGAACAGTGCCCACAGCACGATCAGCGCGATGATCGGCAGGCCCACCACCAGCATCACCGCGATCGCGTTCCAGCCGCGGTCGCGCAGCACCTGCATGGTGGTGATGGCCAGGATCCAGGCCAGGTTGAGCGGGATCAGCACCTTCCAGCCGAAGTGCATGAACTGGTCGTAGCGCAGCCGGGGCAGCGTGCCGCGCAGCCAGACGAAGCCGAAGATGAACAGCACCACCTTGGCGGTGAACCACAGCATCGGCCACCAGCCGGAGTTGGCGCCGGCCCACAGCGACAGCGGGAACGGTGCCCGCCAGCCGCCGAGGAACAGCGTGGTGGCCAGCGCCGAGACGGTCACCATGTTGACGTACTCGGCGAGGAAGAACAGCGCGAACTTCATCGAGGAGTACTCGGTGTGAAAGCCCCCGACCAGCTCGGACTCGGCCTCCGGCAGGTCGAACGGGGCCCGGTTGGTCTCGCCCACCATGGCGATCAGGTAGATCCCGAAGGACACGAACAGCGGCAGCGCGTTCCACAGGTGGTCGCTCTGGTAGGCCACGATGCCCGAGGTCGACATGGTGCCGGAGTAGAGGAAGACCATCACGATCGACAGGCCCATCGCGACCTCGTAGGAGATCATCTGGGCGGCCGAGCGCAGCCCGCCGAGCAGCGGGTAGGTCGAGCCCGAGGCCCAGCCGGACAGCACGATGCCGTACACGCCGAGCGAGGAGCAGGCGAAGATCACCAGCACGCCCACCGGCAGGTCGGTCAGCTGCAGCATGGTGTGGTGGCCGAAGATCGAGACGTCCGGGCCGAACGGGATCACCGAGAAGGCCAGGAAGGCCGGCACGCAGGAGACCACCGGGGCGATCCAGTACACCGGCTTGTCGGCCAGCGTCGGGATGATCTCTTCCTTGAAGGCCAGCTTCACGCCGTCGGCCAGCGACTGCAGGATGCCCCACGGGCCGACCCGGTTCGGGCCGATCCGGTTCTGCATCCGGCCGACCACCTTGCGCTCGAAGACGATCGAGAACAGCGTCATCACGACCAGGAAGGCGAACACGCCGACCACCTTGAGCACGACCAGCCAGAACGGGTCGTGCCCGAACGCGGCCAGGGTGGCGTTCGGGTCAGCGGCTGCGGACAGCACGTTGGTCATCTGCCTACCTCCACTCACTCGTCGCGTCCGCCGTCGCCGCGGCGGCCACCCGGGTCACCGTGACCTGGTCGCCGTGCACGGCGCGAAGCACCTTACGCACCGAGCCGTCCCGGTGGTTGGCCGGCAGCCACAGCACGCCGGTCGCGGCCCGCTCGGCGAACACCGCGGGCGCGGTCAGCGACCCGTGCGCGGTGCTGACGGTGACCAGGTCGCCGGGGTTGATGCCCAGTTGCTCGGCGGTGCTCGCGGCCAGCAGCACCCGCAGCGGCTTGCTGGTGCCGGCCAGATTCGGCTCGCCGTCGGTGAGCCGGCCGCCGTCGATCAGCTCGTGCCAGCTGGCCAGCACCAGCGACGAGGCGTTGTCGGCGGGCCGCGGCCGGACCGGCTCCGGACGGCGGCTGAGCCGACCGGCACCGGCGGCCAGGGTAGCCAGCTCGGCACGTGCGCTCTCGACGTCCGGCAGGCCGAGGTCGATGTCCAGCTCGTCGGCCAGGGCGTTGAGCACCCGGTGGTCGGCCAGCTGGCCGGTGTTGGTCAGGGTGAGGTCGAACGGCCGCCGCCGGCCCTCCCAGGTGACGAACCGGCCGGCCTTCTCCGCCGCCACCGCCACCGGCAGCACCACGTCGGCGTGCTCGGTGACCGCCGAGTGCCGGATCTCCAGGCTGACCACGAAGCCGGCCGCGGCCAGCGCCGCCTCGGCCAGCGCCGGGTCCGGCAGGTCCGCCAGCTCCACGCCGCCGACCAGCAGACCGCCGAGCGGCGCCTCCTCGTCCAGCGCGGCGGTCAGCATGCCGGCCAGGTCGCGGCCGGGCGCGGGCGGCACGGGCGCGTCCCAGACCCGCTCCACCTCGACCCGGGCCGCGTCGTCGCTGACCGGCCGGCCGCCGGGTAGCAGGGTGGGCAGCGCGCCGGCGTCCACCGCGCCGCGCTCACCGGCCCGCCGCGGCACCCAGGCCAGCCGGGCCCCGGTGGCCGAGGCCAGCTCCAGCACCGCGCTCAGCGCGCCGGGCACCACCGCCATCCGCTCGCCGACCAGGATGACGCCGCCGGCCAGCGCCGTGCGCAGCCCGGAGTCCAGGGCGGCGATCGCCGCGGCCTCGCCGCCGGGCAGCACCGGCAGCAACTGCCCGCCGAGCTTGTCCAGCCCGCGGCTGGCAAGCGCCGCGATCGAGTACACCGTGCAGCGGCCGTTGCGAACTCCCTTGTACAGCCGCAGGAAGGTGATCGGCGACTCTTCCTCGGGCTCGAGACCGACCAGCAGCACCGTGCCGGCCTGCTCTAGGTCGGTGTAGCTGACCCCGATCCCGGTGCCGGCCACCGCCGCGCCGAGGAAGGCCAGCTCCTCGGCCGAGCTCGGCCGGGAGCGGTAGTCGATGTCGTTGGTGCCCAGCGCCACCCGGGCGAACTTGGCGTAGGCGTAGGCGTCCTCCTCGGTCAGCCGGCCGCCGGGCAGCACCCCCACCCCGCCGTTGTCGCGGGCCCGCGCCAGGCCCGCGGCGGCCGCCTCCAGCGCCTGCGGCCAGGACGTCGGGACCAGCTGGCCGGCCCGGTCGCGGACCAGCGGGGTGAGCAGCCGGTCGGGCTGGTTGATGTACTGGAAGGCCCACCGGCCCTTGTCGCAGTTCCACTCCTCGTTGACCTCGGCGTCCTCGCCGGCCAGCCGCCGGGTGATCTTGCTACGCCGCCAGTCGGCCCGCAGCGCGCAGCCGGACGAGCAGTGCTCGCACACCGTCGGGGTGGACATCAGGTCGAAGGGCCGGGCCCGGAACCGGTAGGACGCGCCGGTCAGCGCGCCGACCGGGCAGATCTGCACGGTGTTGCCGGAGAAGTAGGACTGGAACGGGGTGTCGGTGGAGGTGCCGACCTGCTGCTGGGCGCCGCGTTCGAGCAGGTCGATGAACGGGTCGCCGGCGATCTGCTCGGAGAAGCGGGTGCAGCGCTGGCACAGCACGCAGCGTTCCCGGTCCAGCAGCACCTGGCTGGAGACCGCGACCGGCTTGGCGAAGGTGCGCTTGACGTCGGAGAACCGGGAGTCGGCCCGCCCGTTGCTCATCGCCTGGTTCTGCAGCGGGCACTCGCCGCCCTTGTCGCAGACCGGGCAGTCCAGCGGGTGGTTGATCAGCAGCAGCTCCATCACGCCCTGCTGGGCCTTGTCGGCCACCGGCGAGGTGAGCTGGGTCTTGACCACCATGCCCGGCATCACGGTGGTGGTGCAGGACGCGGCGGGCTTGGGCATCCCCCGGCCGTTGCCCATGTCGGTCACCTCGACCAGGCACTGCCGGCAGGCACCGGCCGGTTCCAGCAGCGGATGGTCGCAGAACCGCGGGATCTGGATGCCCAGCTGCTCGGCGGCCCGGATCAGCAGGGTGCCCTTGGGTACCGAGATCTCGATGCCGTCGATGGTGACGGTCACCAGGTCCTCGGCCGGACGCTGCCCGGTACCGGACTTCTCGGGTGCGACGGTCATGCGCGGGCTCCGGTCAGGGCTGGCTCGGACGGTTGCAGGCCGCCGTTCGGGTTCTTGGAGATCAGGGCGAGGTATTCGTCCCTGAAGTACTTCAGCGAGGAGGTGATGGGGCTGGTCGCGCCGTCGCCGAGCGCGCAGAACGACCGGCCCAGGATGTTGTCGGAGACGTCGAGCAGCGTGTCCAGGTCGGCCAGGGTGCCCCGGCCGTGCCAGATCCGTTCCAGGATCTGGGCGGTCCAGTAGTTGCCCTCCCGGCACGGCGTGCACTTGCCGCACGACTCGTGCTCGTAGAACTCGGTCCACTTCAGCACGGCCTGCACCACGCTGTCGCCGGAGTCGAAGATCATCACGGCCGAGGTGCCGTTCATCGAACCGGCCTTGGCGACCGCGTCGAAGTCCAGCGGGATGTCGAGGTGCTCGGCGGTGAACAGCGGCGTGGAGGAGCCGCCGGGCGTCCAGAACTTCAACGGCAGGCCGCGGCTCATGCCGCCGGCCAGCTCCAGCAGCTCGCGCAGCGTGGTGCCCATCGGGGCCTCGTACTGACCGGGGTTGGCGACCCGGCCGGACAGCGAGTAGATCGAGGTGCCGGGCGAGCCGTCCGGGCCCATCTGCTTGTGCCAGGCGGCACCGCCCAACACGATGTAGGGCACGCTGGCCAGGGTGCCGACGTTGTTGACCACGGTCGGCGCGTCGTAGAGGCCGTTGGTGGCCGGGAACGGCGGCTTGAGCCGGGGCTGGCCGCGCTTGCCCTCCAGCGAGTCCAGCAGC
>NZ_DATINC010000018.1:0-47912 GCF_035474675.1 Jatrophihabitans sp.
CAGCACCGGCAGCAGCCGGGCGGTGAGCACGATCGCGGCGAACGGCAGCAGCCGCAGCAGCAGCACGCTGATCAGCGCGTGGTTGCCGGTCAGCGCCGCCACCCACTTGGAGAACGCCACCCACAGCGGCCCGTACGGCGACGGGGTGTCGACCCACTTCCAGGCGACGTTGTCGAGGAACTTGCCGAGGTCCACGGCCGGCAGGTCGGCCGGGGTGGTGGTGTAGGGGTCCAGGCCGTGCCGGGCCAGCTGGGCCTGGGCCGCGTAGCTGTAGAGGTCGGAGCTGGCCAGCGGCATGCCGCACAGCAGCGGCACGCTCCAGCTGAGCAGCATCCGGCGCAGCCGGGCCGGCGCGACCACCTCGGTGCCGGTGGCCTGCTCGCCGCAGGTCGAGCCGGTCAGCAGCAGCCGGCCCAGCAGTAGCCAGGCGATCACCGCCACCACCAGCCCGAGGTAGTACAGCCCCAGTGCGGCGTGCAGGCCGGCCCGGCCGTGCCGCAGCAGCCCCAGCACCGGGATCAGCCGGGTTGGGTCGTTGGCGGGCAGCGCGCCGGCGCCGTAACTGCCCAGCGCGATCAGGACGGTGCCGACCAGGCCGGCCCGGCCGATCTGGGACAGTCCCCAGCCGGAGACCGGGCGTGCGAACCAGCGGAGCCGAGACGGCACCGGGGAAGGTGCCGGTAGCTGGCGCTGGACGCTAGCGGTCATGAAGCCATCGTGGCAGATGCCAGCGACACTTCAGGACGTGCGGTGCGAGGCGGCCCGGGCGAGTGCGGTCAGCGCCTGCGCGGCGTCCGGTTGCAGCCGGCCGTCGGCCAGCCGGCGGATCGCCTCGCCGGCCCGGGCGAGGATCCGCTGCTCGACCTGCTGGTGGGCACCGGTGGCGGTCAGCACCTCGCGCAGCCGGTCCACGCCGGTGCCGGACAGCTGCGGGTCGCCGATGCCGGCGCGCAGCAGCTCGCGCTGGGCGGGGTCGGCCTGCTGGTAGGCCAGCGCCACCAGCAGCGTCCGCTTGCCCTCGCGCAGGTCGTCGCCGGCCGGCTTGCCGGTCCGGGTCGGGTCGCCGAACACCCCGAGCAGGTCGTCGCGCAGCTGGAAGGCCTCGCCGACCAGCACCCCGTAGTCCGACAGCACCGAGATCAGCTCCGGGCTGCCGCCGGCCGCGGCGGCGCCGACCAGCAGCGGGCGCTGCACGGTGTACTTGCTGGTCTTGAACTCGATCACCCGCAGCGCCTCCGCCGGGTCGAAGGCACCCCGAGACTGGGCCAGCATGTCCAGGAACTGCCCGGCGACCACCTCGGTGCGCATCTGGCCGAACTGCGCGGTGGCGGCCCGGGCCCGGTCGGAGGGCAGGCAGCCGATCGCGGCGGTGAACAGCTCCTCCGACCAGGACAGCAGCAGGTCTCCCAGCAGGATCGCCCCGGCCGCGCCGAAGGACCGGGCGTTGCCCGCCCAGCCCTGCTCGCCGAGGAACCTGCCGAACCGGACGTGGGCCGCCGGCTGGCCGCGCCGGGTGTCGGAGGCGTCCATCATGTCGTCGTGCACCAGGGCGCAGGCGTGCAGCAGTTCCAGGCCGGCCGCGGCCCGGACCAGCTCGTCCTCGCCGGCGGCACCGGCCGGTGAGACGCAGCGCCAGCCCCAGTAGGCGAACGTCGGGCGCAGCCGCTTGCCGCCGTTGAGCACCGCCGCCCGGGCCACCTCGGCGAGCACGGACAGGTCAGCGGAGATGCCGGTCAGCTGGGCGGTCCGCTGGTCGAGGAAGGCCGCCAGCTCGGCCTCGACCCGGTCCGCCACCGGGACGGGCCGGTCGGTGCGGGGGGCGGGCGGGCCGAGGGAGGTCGGATCCGGGTCGGCCACAGTCGCGGACATTACCCTCAAGGCATGGCGCGTACGGTGCGGGACTGCTTCAAGGCCGGCAGGCCGACGTTCTCCTTCGAGTTCTTCCCACCGAAGACGCCGGAGGACGAACGGCTGCTGTGGACCACGATCCGGGAACTGGAGTCCCTGCATCCGGACTTCGTGTCGGTCACCTACGGTGCCGGCGGTGCCACCCGGGACCACACCATCCAGATTACCGAGCGGATCGCCAGCGACACCACGCTGCTGCCGGTGGCGCACCTGACCGCGGTCGGCCACTCGATCGCCGAGATCCGGGCCATCGTCGGCCGGCTGGCCGACGCCGGCATCTCCAACGTGCTGGCGCTGCGCGGCGACCCGCCCGGCAACCCGCTGGGGGAGTGGGTCTCGCATCCGGAGGGGCTGAGCTATGCCGGCGAACTGGTGAGCCTGCTGCGCGCGCACGGCGACTTCACCGTCGGGGTGGCCGCGTTCCCGTACAAGCACCCCCGCTCGACCACCGTCGAGCAGGACACCGACTACTTCATCGACAAGTGCCGGCGGGGCGCGGACTACGCGATCACCCAGATGTTCTTCGAGCCCGAGGTGTACCTGCGGCTGCGCGACCGGGTGGCGGCGGCCGGCTGCGACGTGCCGATCATCGCCGGGCTGATGCCGGTCACCAACATGGGCACCATCCAGCGCTCGGAGCAGTTCAGCGGTGCGCCGTTCCCGGCCGAGCTCGGCGCCCGGTTCGCCGAGATCGCGCACGACCCGAAGGCGGTACGCGAGCTGGGCATCGAGGAGACCTCGAAGCTGGCCCGCCGGCTGATCGACGAGGGCGTGCCGGGCATCCACTTCTACACCCTGAACCGGTCCCGGGCGACCCGCGAGGTGTGGGCCAACCTGACCTCCGCGGCGCTGACCGGCGGCTCGACCGGCTGAGAGCGGTCAGCCGGCGCCGGGTCGAGGGTCGCCTGCCGCCGGGGTGGTCAGCCGCCGGGTCGTCAGCCGGCCCGGCGGGGCTCGCGGGCGGCCCGTTCCGGCCCCGGCGGGAACGGCAGCCGGGCGCCCAGCACCCCGAACGGGCGGTGGTCGCCGGGAAACAGGTGGTCGCGGGCCAGGTCCTCGAAGCCCAGCCGGCGGTACAGCCGCCAGGCCCGGTTCTCACCCTCCGGGGTGGACAGCACCATCGTCCGGTGCGGCAGCCCGTCGGCCAGCGAGCGCAGCAGCCGCTCGCCGAGGCCAGCTCCCTGCGCGGGCGGCGTGACGTGCAGCTCGGACAGCTCGAAGGCGTAGCCCAGCCACTCCTGGGCACCGGCGGGAATGGCGCGCAGCACCAGGTCGTGCCACCACTGGCCGGGCATGCTGGTGTAGCCGTATCCGAAGCCGAGCATCCTGCCGTCGGCGTCGAGTGCCGCCCGGCACCGGAACGAGTCGAAGCCGGCATGCCGGAGCATGTGGGTGCCGCGCTGCGGGCCGCTGGAGGGCGGGTAGCCCATCGCGGTGACGTAGATGGCCATCGCCTCGGCCAGCCGGCCGCGGAGGGCGGAGC
The DNA here is from genome assembly GCF_035474675.1 of Jatrophihabitans sp. Lineage (GTDB taxonomy): Bacteria > Actinomycetota > Actinomycetes > Mycobacteriales > Jatrophihabitantaceae > Jatrophihabitans_A. Next base: position 3,392 of record NZ_DATINC010000018.1, read on the forward strand.
GCGGCACGTCGACGATGACGACCGTCGGCGCTCGGTCTCCGGTGGGCTGGGCCATCCCAGCAGATTAGGCGACTGCGACCGGCTGGGCCGACGTCAGGGCCAGCAGGTCGTCATAGCTGATCGGGAACATCGCGTGCGGGATGCCGCCGCCCGCCCAGATCTCGGAGTACTCGGCCAGCGCGGTGTCGAGCAGGGTGCGGATCGGCGCGGGGTGGCCGACCGGCGCGACCCCGCCAATGGGCTGCCCGGTGGCGGCCCGGACGAAGTCGGCGGTGGCCCGCGACAGCGAGGCGGTGCCGACCAGCGCGGCCATCTTGGCGGTGTCCACCCGGTGCGCGCCGCTGGTCAGCACCAGCAGCGGTTTCTGCTCGGCGGTGCTGAAGACCAGCGAGTTCACGATGGCGCCGACCGGCACGCCCAGCTGGCGGGCGGCGGTCACCGCGGTGGGGGCTGGCTCATCCAGGATGCGCACCCGGCCGGGCAGCCCGGCGCCGGCGAGGATCGAGTTGATGCGCACGCAGTGCGGGTGCAGGTCGGCCACGGTGGCACACCCTACGGCCGTCCGGCCGGAATGCCCGGCACGCTCAGACGTGCATGCCGCATTCGGTCCTCGACGTGCCGGCCCAGCGGCCGGCCCGGGCGTCCTCGCCGGGCAGCAGCCGGCGGGTGCACGGGGCGCACCCGATCGAGCCGTAGCCCTCGGACAGCAACGGGTTGACCAGCAGGCCGTGCTCGTCGATGTAGGCCTGGACGTCGGCGTCGGTCCAGGCCGCGATCGGGTTGAGCTTGACCAGGCCGTGCTTGGCGTCCCACTCGACCACCCGGGTGCCGGCCCGGCCGGCCGAGTCGGCCCGGCGCAGTCCGGACGCCCACGCCCGGTACGGCATCAGCGCCCGGTTCAGCGGCTCGACCTTGCGCATCGCGCAGCAGGCGTCGGGATCCCGCTGGTGCAGCCGGGGACCGAACCGGGCGTCCTGCTCGGCGACGGTGCGCAGCGGCAGTATCGTGCGCACCGAGACCGGCAGGGTGGCCGCGACCGCGTCGCGCATGCCGATGGTCTCGGCGAAGTGGTAGCCGGTGTCGAGGAAGATCACGTCCACGCCGGGCAGCACCTCCGATGCCAGGTGGGACAGCACGGTGTCGGCCATCGAGGACGCGACGCACCAGTCCGAGCCGAACTGTGCCACGGCCCACCGCAGGATCTCGGTCGCCGAGGCGGACTCGAGCTGCTCGCCGGCCCGTTCGGCCAGCAGCCGCAGCTCATCGGTGGAGGTTTGCGAATCAACGCTCATGTCAGGTGGTTCCCTTGCTGAGGCTGTGCGGGATCCGGCCCGGGCGGACGCACCTGCGCCGTCCAGTCAGCCGCGATTCCCAGATATCTCAAGGCGAAAACCCGTTGGCAGGCACCGCAGCGCCACTGCCCGTGGGTTTCGCCGAAGGGTCGGAGGTCTTCCTCTGCGCAGTACGGGCAGTGGAACGGTGCCGCGCGCTCAGTCATCGCGCACCGCTGTCCACTGTCCGACCGGCTCCGAAGGAGCCGGGGTCACAGCAGCCAGTCCTCGTCGGCGCGGCTGACGTACCCGGCGAACGACTCGCCTTCGGTACGCCGCTCGAGGTAGCCGGTCAGGATCCGCTCGACGTAGTCCGGGGCCTGCTCGGCGGTCACCTTCAGGCCGCGGAACTTGCGGCCGAACGCGGCCTGGCTGCCGAGCTGGCCGCCCAGATGCACCTGGAACGCCTCGGCGTCGGCGAACGAGCCGTCCTCGGCCTTCACCTTCTGCACGATGCCCTTGAAGCCGATGTCGGCGACCTGGAACCGGGCGCAGGAGTTGGGGCAGCCGTTGACGTTGATCGTGATCGGCGTGTCGAAGTCGGGCATTCGGCGTTCGAGCTCGGTCCGGATGGTCTCGGCCCGGCCCTTGGTCTCGACCAGGGCCAGCTTGCAGAACTCGATGCCGGTGCAGGCGATGGTGCCGCGGTGGAACGTGGTGGGGCGGGCCGACAGGTCGAGTTGCCCAAGGCCGTCCACCACCGCGCCGGTAGCTTCGGCGGGCACGTCCAGCACCACCAGCCCCTGCTGGGCGGTGGTGCGTACCCGGCCGCTGCCGACCGACTCGGCCAGGGCCGCCACCCGGGTCAGGGCGGTGCCGCTGGTGCGCCCGGACGGGGTGGTGGCACCGACGGCGTAGTTGCCGTCGGCCTGGGCGATCACGCCGATGTGGTCGCGGTGCGGCGGTGAGGCGTCCGGCGCCGGCCCGTCCGGCAGCTTGCGGTGGAGGTACTCCTCCTGCAGCACGTCGCGGAACTTGTCGGTGCCCCAGTCGGCGAGCAGGAACTTCAGCCGGGCGTGGTTGCGCGAGCGCCGGTAGCCGTAGTCGCGGAAGATGCCGGCCACCCCGGCCCACACCTCGGCCACCTCGTCCGGCTGGACGAACACCCCGAGCCGCCGGGCGAACATCGGGTTGGTGGACAGCCCCCCGCCGACCCACAGGTCGAAGCCCGGCGTGCCGTCGGCGTCGTGGACTCCGACGAAGGCCACGTCGTTGATCTCGTGGTTGACGCAGTGCTGGGCACAGCCGGAGATCGAGGTCTTGAACTTGCGCGGCAGGTTGGAGAAGGCCGGATCGCCCAGGTAGCGCTCGATGGTCTCGGCCAGCGCGTTCGTGGCGTCCGCGACGGCATCGGCCGCGACCCCTTCCAGCGGGCAGCTGAGCATCACCCGCGGGGTGTCGCCGCACGCCTCGGTGGTGCTGAGCCCGACCGCTTCGAGCTGTTCCCAGATGGTGGGAACGTCCTCGATGCGAATCCAGTGCAGCTGGACGTTCTGCCGGTCGGTGATGTCGGCGAGATCCCGGCCGTAGCGGGTGGCGATGTCGCCGACCACCCGCAACTGCTCGGTGGACAGCCGCCCGCCGTCGATCCGGATCCGCAGCATGAAGTAGCGGTCCTCGAGCTCTTCGGGCTCCAGGATCGCCGTCCGGCCGCCCGGGATGCCCTGGGCGCGCTGGGTGTAGAGGCCGTACCAGCGGAACCGGCCGCGCAGGTCACCGGGGTCGATGCCGTCGAAGCCGGTGTGCTGGTAGATGTCGATGATCCGCTGCTTGACCAGCAGACCGTCGTTGTCGCGTTTACTGCGTTCGTTGGGGTTCAGAGGCTCCCGGTAGCCCAGCGCCCACTGACCCTGTCCCTTGCCCGCTGCCATTGCCGGCGTTTCCCTTCGAGATTGCCCCCCGCTCGGGCTGAGAATCTGGTGAAGGGAAGATCAACAGGTCGCGCCGGCCACCCGAAGCAGATCGATGTGGCGGCGCGAGGTCAGGAGCAGGTCTCGGCGCACCCGTCCATGGTTCCACACCCGGTGCCTCTGGAACAACGTCGCACTGCTCACCCGGCCGGGCTTTACCGCAGGATGACGTGCTGGGCCCGGTTGCGGCCTGCCGGTCAGCGGCTGATGCTCCAGGTTGCGGTGTAGATGGAGTTGCTGCCGCAGCCGGAGGCGGAGTCGATGCCCGGGTGGTAGGTGGTGTGCGTGTACGCGCCGCGCGCGGTGTTGGCCCACAGTTGCGAGCCCTTGAACGCCGGCTGCTCGGCCGCCACCGGCCCGTCGCAGTCGGCGGTGAGCAACCCGGTCAGTTCACCGACCAGCCAGCCGGCGAGCAGGCCCAACACGGTGCCGACCACCGGCATCAGGTCCGAGCCGATCTCGGCGCCGACCGCGGCCCCGACGGCCGAGGTGGCCGCCTTGGCACCGGCCGAGGCGAGCGCCGAGCCGGCTCCGGTGAGGATCTTGTTGACGTCCTGCCAGCTCTGGTGGCCACTGTTGAGGATCACGTAGTTCATCGCGACGCCGACGTTCGGGTCGCTGATGGGGATCGGGCCGATGCTGAGGCCGATCGGGTAGCTGCCGTTGTTGACGTTCCCCAGATCCTTGATCACCGTGGTGGGGGTGCCGTTCGGGCCGACCGCGACGGTGAGGCTGGCCTTGTCCGAGTCCAGGTGCGCGGACCGGGTGTTGAGCACCTGCATGCTCACCAGCCGGAAGGTGTAGGACGCGGGCTGGAACGGTGGGATGGGCGGTGGCGGCACCGGGCGTGGGAACGGCAGGTGCGGGATCGGGTAGGGCCCGTCCTCTCCGATCAGCTCATTGATGGCTCGATGCTCGGGTGCCGGGGTCTCGGCCATGTGGTCTCCCTTTCTCGAGGTCAGGCAGTCCGGCCGATGGTCACAAGGCACGAAATACTAAGCAATACGTACTTTTGCGTAGACGAATAGTTAGGCTGTCGTGGTGTTGGCCGATAGCCAGGACATGGCACCTCGCGGTGAGCTGCGCGCCGAAGACCTCCGCAGGGCACTCGACCTGATCGGGGCCCTGCATGAGGCAACCGATCCGGGCGTACTGAGTCACCAGCTGGTGCTGCGGTTGCGATCGGTGCTCCCGGCCGACCTGGCCAGCTACCGGGATATCGACAGCACCGGTGCCACCGTCGGTGGCCACGCCTGGAGCCCGGAGCCGGCCGGCGGCTCGGCTGTGATCCGGGCCTTCGACCAGGTGCGGCACCAGCACCCGATGCTTGCCGATCTCATGGCTACCGGAGATCCGCGCTCGCGGCGGCTGTCGGACTTCCAGTCGCTCTCCGAACTGCGGAGGCTGGCGCTGTGGCACGAGGTGCTTCGGCCACTGGGCGTCCGCCGGCAGCTGATGTTCGCGGTGCGCCCGGCGCCGGGCCGGCTGGCAGATGTCGTCGTCAGCCGGCGGGCCGCTGACTTCTCCGACCGGGAGCTGGCGGTTGCCGAGCTGCTGCGGTCGCACCTGGCGGCCGCCTTCGACCATGCCCGGCTGCGTGCGCGGTTCGCCGACCGGCCCGATCTGCCGGCGCTGACTTCTCGCGAGCGGGAGATCTTGGCGTTGCTGGCCGGCGGCCGGTCCAATCGCGAGATCGCCCGGGTGCTGTTCATCCGACCGCGCACCGTGGACAAGCATGTGGAGAACCTGCTGGCCAAGCTGAGGGTGCACAGCCGGACCGAGGCAGCCGCGATCTACTTCGCCGCGGGCGGCTCGCGTGCACCCCGCATAGGTTGATTCCTACACTGCAGTCCGAAAGTGTCCCTGCCCTCGTTGGGTGTAGAGGCCATACCAGCGGAACCGGCCGCGCAGGTCACCGGGTCGATGCCGTCGAAGCTGGTGTGCTGGTAGATGTCGATGATCCGCTGCTTGACCAGCAGACCGTCGTTGTCGCGTTTACTGCGTTCGTTGGGGTTCAGAGGCTTCCGGTAGCCCAGCGCCCACTGACCCATGGCTGCTGCGCGTTAGAAACCATCAAATAGACCCCAAGTGTAGTGAAGTGCGGAGTTCCGGAGCTGACTCGAAAGGTGGATGTGTATATGCATGTTCGTGAGAGGACTAATGTAGTACCTGCCATCTCGCCCAGAATATGCGCTCATTGCTTGTCGCCTGCTGGCGGCCATGTAAACCAAGGACGAATGTCGTTCTCCGCATCTAGTCCATCTTCGAGTTCGACATGGACGTGTTCGGCGTGACGTTCAGTGCCGCGGTATGGAGTGGGGGTCCAAGGTGCGTAGACTTCGTGAGTTACCTTGTCTACGTGTTCTCTGCTCCACCACTTTGTGCCATTGAAGATGACCGCATATACCCGCGGATCGTGTCGGTCGACAATCTGTTTCGCGAGCCAATCCCCACTCAGTGTGTGTGTGTTTTTTACCATCGGCTGATCAGAACTCCCCGGAATTGCATAGACATCAAAGGCGTGGATCACCCCTTTGGCGTCCGGCACGTGCCAGGTCTGCCCCAAGAGACCTAACTTCAGGTGGTGGCCGTTGGGGTCGCCCTTACCCTCTCCGGGATGGTATCGATCCGGGAAGGCTTCGTAGAGTTGGTCATGGAGAACCATGAGTGACGGCGCAAGGTGCCACATAGAACGCGGAGGATAGTGCGCTAGGCATGACGCAGGGCACTCGCCAGCCGTGGGGTCAGCTGATCTTGCCGGCTTGCGACCATCCGGGTCGGTCTTGGTGAGTGGATTGGCGTCTGCATAGTCGTACAGATTGAGGAAGGTGGGAGCGGCGACGTCCGGTTCGGCGGCTTCGGCCTTCTTCGGTAGCTTGGCAAGGTTCTCGCCCAGCGCCGGGTCCGGGCTCTGCCATACCGAAGTACGCGCGTCGTAGTACCGAGCCCCGAAGTAGTAGAGCTGGGTTTCCTCGTCCAGTTCCTTGCCGGCGAACTCGTACGCGGTGTTGAAGCCGGGGTTTTGCTGGCTGTTGCTCTTCTCCTCGACCCAACTCTCGCCGGACGGGAAGTACTCCAGGTGCTCGTAAAGCTTGCCGGCGGCGTCGGTGACGTAGTTGGTGCTGGACAGATGGTCGGAGTGGAAGTAGAAGCTGTCCTTCTCGAAGGAGTGGTCCTTCACTAGCTTGGACGCCACCCGGGTGGTGCCGATGAAGACGTGCTTGGTGCCGATCTGGCCGTTGCTGCGGACGGTGAAGTACTGGTTGACGTAGTCGGTTTCCTCCTTCGGGCTTCGCTTGATCACCCGTTGGCCGGCGTCGTCGTACTTGTAGTCCTGTTCATTGCCGTTGTCGGTGACGCTCTGGATCCGGTTCTCCTCGTCCCAGACGATGGTTCGCCGCTGTCCGTTGCCGTCGTCGGTCCAGCCGTTCTGGTTGCCGTCGAGGTCGTAGGTGTAGGTCTGGGTGCCGATGTGCGACGGGGCGTGCGGCTGGGCGCCGGTGTAGGCGTAGGCCAGCGAGTAGGTGGTCTTGCCCTGGGTGACCGGCGTGCCGGAGCCCTGCACGATGGTGTTGGTCTGGTTCTTGGCCGTGATGTTGTGCAGGTTGTCGTAGCTCATCGCGTAGCTGTACTTATTGGTCTTGTCCGGCGAGAAGCTGTAGGACCCAGACGCACTTGTCAACCGGTCCAGGTCGTCGTAGTTGAAGGTCTGCGACGACGGGCCACCGAGAGTCGGCGACGGTGGTACCGCGATGCTGTTGGCGACCGCGGTGACGTTGCCGACGTTGTCGTAGGAATAGCCGAGGTTCTCGAAGTTGCCGAGGTTCTGCTTGTTGGGACTGAGCAGTGGCCCGGCCACCTGGTTGCTGAGCCGGTCCATCACCGGGTCGTAGGTGTAGCGAGTCTGGACACCGTTGCCGTCCTCGACGAACGCCTGCTGGCCGAACTTGTCGTACTCCACCCGATTGACGTAGTGGTAGCTGTCGCTGCCCTTCACCCCGGATGCGGCACGCACCATGCCACCCGAGTCATAGGCGTAGGTCAGCACCTCGCCGTCCGGGTAGGTCATGTTCTGCATCCGCCCGAACGTGTCGTACAGGTAGGACGTGGTGTAGGTCTTCGGCGAGCTGCCGGTGTATCCGACGACCGTCCGGACCTCCTTGGTGGTCTCACCCAGCTTGCCGTAGTAGCGGTCCTCACTGCCCGCTTGGTCCACCACATGGGTGATCCGGCCGGCCCGGTTGTCACTGGCCCCCGGCGCGCCGTAGGTGTAGCTGACGTTGTTGGCCGGGAACCGCGGGTAGCTGATCGTCTTCAGCCGCTCGAAGTCGTAGTCGTAGGTGATCTGCTGGCCGGTCGCGGCCAGGTTCGCGGTGATCTTCTGGTCCGGGTTGGACGCGAGGTCGTAGTGGGTGATGGTCTTGCCGGTGTCGGGGTTGTCCACGACGGTGCGCTGGCCGAGGCCGTCGAAACTCTGCCGGGTGACGTTGTTGCTGTTGTCGGTGACCTTGGTCAGCTGCCCCAACGGGTCGTAGCCGTAGCTGGTCCAGATGGTCTGCTGCGTGCCGCCGGTGGAGTGGAACTCCTTCAGGCTTACCAATTCCTCGCGGACATCGCGGTAGTAGGACTTCTGGTGAGTGTTGGCGTCGGTCACCGTCTGCTGGAACTGCCAGGTGCCGTAACGGTCGAGGCCGAAGCCGTAGGCGTTGGCGGTCGCGGTGTTGTCCGGGAACGTCGTCTTGGTGACCCGGTCGAGGACGTCGTAGGAAGACTTGGTCGGTGCGACCGTGTCGACGCCGGTGTTGAACGTGCCCGCGGTGCCGAGCGGCTCGGTGATCGGGTAGCGCACCGCGGTCTGCCGGCCGAATGCGTCGTAGCTGACGGCTCCGCTGACCGTCATCACGTCTTGGCCGCCGGCAGTGCCGTTGTAGACCGTGGAATCCTTCTTGGTCTGGATCTGTCGAGCCACACCGTCGATGAACACCACCGTGTCGATCGTGTCGGTCGGGCTGCGGAACTTGTCCAGGTGCCGGGTGATGGCCCACGGCGTGGCCGCCTCGGGGTGGTACTCGAAGGTGACCGTCGCCGGACCGCCACCCTGCTCGTACGGGCCGGTGACGCTGGTCTGGCGGCCGAACTCGTCGTAGCCGAAGCTTTCGACGTTGTTGTTCTCATCTTTCTGGGTCAGCACGGTGCCGAATCGAAGCTCATGGGTCGCGGACGAGGTCAACCCGTAGCTGTCGCTGATCTGCTCGACGTAGGTCTGCACCACCGAGTCGTAACCGTAGGTCTCGGTGTAGCGCTGGCCGTTGTCGTTCGGCGGGTTGGTCACCGTGCGGATGTTGCCGTCGGCGTTGTAGCTGAGGTCGGTGACCGCGACCCTGCCGTCCTCCAGGGACTGCCGCACCTGCGTGACATCGCCGGTGGCACAGTCCACGTCCGACTCGCGCCGGCGCATCTCGGTGCCACTGCCGGTGACGACGATGGAGTTCGCCGCCCGCACATGGGTGGTGGGGCAGGAGGTGTAGCCCACGTTCGCGATCACATCGTCGGCCGAGCCGACGTCACCTTGACCGGTCTCACCGAGGTCGGTGTAGACGTCGATGCCGCCGTAACTGTCGTAGTGGTTGGTGGTCGCCGTGCTCTTGACCGCTGTCGAGCCGCCTTCGTTGAACCGCTCGTCGGTGCGGGTCAACATCGGGAAGATGGTCGCGCTGGTGCTGGTGCCGTCGGCCGGCTCAGCCCCGCTGTTGACGTCGCGCAGCACATAGGTGTTCTGGGTGTCGGCGAACAGACCGCCGCTGGCGTCGTAGGTGCGCTCCCGCAACGACAGGCCGTGGGTGTAGTAGCTGTCGGTCGCGAAGTCGCGGACCACCTTGCGGTAAAGGGCATTGCTGTTGGCGGTGTCGAGCTGCTGCTGGCTGACCTGGCTGTAGCCGTAGAACTCCCGCTCCAGCCTGCTGTAGACGCCACCGGAGTAGGTGTACGTGGTTGCCTGGGTGTCCGCTCCGTCGCCGGAGTGCCCGTCGTTGACGGTGACCGTGGCCAGCACCCAGCGGGAGGTCGGGTTGGCGGTGGTGTTGCCGTCGCGGGTGTAGTCCACGGTGAAGGAGGCGCCCAGCGGCCGGGCCACCGACTTGAGCAGGTTGGTGCGCCCGGTCCGGTTGTGGGCGACCTTGAGGGTGCCGTCGCCGGAGCTGGCCAGGTGGTCGAGGTAGCCGTCCCCGTCGATGTCGCGCAGGCTGGCCTCGTCCCGGGACATGGACTGCGAGGAGTCGGCCCCGGGGTTGAGGATCACGAAGCAACCGGTGCCACACAGCGGGCCGATGCCGATGGTGAAGTAGGCGCCGGCGCCGTAGCCGGTGTTGCCGCTGCACAGTCGCGCGTGGCCCCAGTCGATGTTGGCGAGCCCCACGCTGGTGTCGTCGGAGCAGGCGCCGTCGATCGCGCCGTTCCAGGCGACGGGTACGGCAAAGCCGTCGCCGGTGTTCAATGCCACCTGCATGCCGCTGCTGCCGCCGGGCAGCACCCGGTCCGCCAGGCCGTCGCCGTTGACGTCTTCCAGGGTGTCACTGGTCTGGGACTTGTCCTTGGTCAGCGACAGTCCGCCGCCGAATTCGTAGATGCCGTCGTTGAAGCCGAGGGTCGGACCGACCGAACCGTTCTCGCTGGCTCCGTTGTTGATCGTCGCGCTGCCCCATGGTTCGGCGGCGGCGAAGCCGTAGCCGAGGTTGAGCGCCACCATCAGGGTCGAGCCGTTCCGGCTGACCACGTCGGGCAGTCCGTCACCGTTGACGTCGAGCAGGTCGTGATTCGGCTTGGACGAGCCCTTGCCCAGCGACGCCGAGAGGCCCAGCTCCACCATCTGGCTGCCGGTCTTGTTGCCGCGCGCCGGCGCCTGGTCGGCGGTGTCCACCTCGCCACGGCCGTTGGCCGCGAAGTGCGCCGGGCTGCCACCCACGTCGACATTGGTTGCCGAGGCGTCGCTGTCCCGCGGACTGCCGAGCCCGGACACCGCCCGGCTGCTCGCGTCCAGGCCGCCGGTGGCGGTGGTGTACTGCACCTTGCCGTTGCTGACGATGTCGGGGAACCGGTCACCGTTCAGGTCGAGGAAGTCCACGTCGCTGGCGGTGTTGCCGGTCGAGGTCGAACCGGACAGGTAGGACACCCCGGCGCCGACCGCGTCCTGACTGGTGTGGCTGAGCCGGGATACCCCTCGGGCACCGGCAAGATCGCTCGCGGCCGGCACTCCGATGCTGTCCAGGCCCTCGCGCGAGCTGCTCATCGTGGACGCCTTGACCCAGGCGGAGTCGTCCGCGCCGCGCCAGGACTTGTCGTCGGAGTAGGGCAGGAACGGGTACGCCTTCGCGGTGCGTGGGTCGTAGGTCGAGTTCGAGCTGAACGCCTGGTTCAGGTCGGTCTCGACCACGGGCTGGCCGGCCCGCGCCCCCGCGCCGTTGTAGCCCACGTAGGTCCACCCCCGGTACGGCGCCGCGAGCAGGCCCTGGGTAGCGGGGCCGTACAGCGCGTTGGGCACGGTGACCACCGTTCCGGTCGCTCGGGTGACCGTCACCTTGGTGGAGGTGATCTTGGACATCAGCGCGGGGTCGGTGACGGAGAAGTCGAAGTACAGCAGGTCACCGGCGGTGGCGAAGATCGAGAACGAGCAGGTGCCGGGGGTGCCGTTTGAGATGCTGACGGTGCACCGGGCCGCGACGTTCTTGTTGCGCTTGATGGTGAAGCTGACCTTGCCGGTGGTGCCGGCCGCCACGGTGAGGGTGGGGTTCACCTTGTCGCTCTCGGTGGCCGGAGCCGTCCACGGCTTCTGCGGCGCGGTGAGGTTGGTGGCGTAGCCGTCGATGCCGAAGGGCGGATGCAGCTGGATCAGCGGCTTGCCGGAGCTGTCGTTGACCGAGCTGACGTCCGGCGAGCTGAGGTAGTACAGGGTGGGCGACCAGCTCAGCTTGCTCAGGTCGACCGGCGTGCTGGAGGTGATGCTCAACGCGATGGTGTCCTGCTTGGCCACGGCGATATCGGTCTGGGTGGTGGTGTCCCCGGTACCGGCGGCAGCGATGGGCCAGCTAGCGGCCACCTGGCCGTTCTTGGTGACCTGCACGGTCAGGCTGTCGCTGAGGGAGGCGCTCTTGTGCAGCACGCCGGTCAGCCGCACGGTGCCGTTGAACGGTGCCTGCACGTAGCTGCCGCTGCGCCCAGCCATGGTGAAGTCCGCCGAAGCCTGGTAGCGGTAGGCATCCAGCCCGTTGGCATCGGGTGAAGCGGCCAACGCCGCCCCGGTGCTGGCGTTCACGTACTGGATCACCGGATCCCAGGCCACCTGGTCGTAGGCGCCGTCGGACTGGGATCCGACCCGGAAGTACAGCCGATCACCCTTGGCGACCGTGATCGCAGCCACCCCGGTCGGCGTCTTGGTCGTGTAATCGGTGGCACCGATCGAGGTCGACCAGAGTTCGGCGGTGTTCTTCTGGATGGCCACCCGGACGCCGTCGGCGCCGGTGTAGGCGGCCCGGGCCGCACTGGTGTCCTGGATCAGCGCCACCGTCCCGGTGACCTTCACGGTGCCGGCATAGGGCGCGGTCCAGCGGCGCAACACGTCGACCGGCGGGTTGTTGCTGTCCTGCTGGGCCTTGATCGCGGAGTAGTCCTGCACCAGCCCGCTGGAGTCAAGGGCTCCCGAGCCGATCGGCACCGGGGTGTCGTTGCTGTCGGTGGTGAAGGTCGGCACCCCGTTGGCGTCGAGGTGGTTGAACAGCACGGTGCCGTCGGTGACCAGATCGGTCAGGCCGTCGCCGTTGACGTCGCTGAAGTAGGTGGTGTCTTCGGTGAAGGTGTCACTGTGGTTGGTGAAGGCATTGACGGTGGTGTAGACCTCCGGGCCGAAGGAGGTCATGTCCGCCTTCTCCTTGGCGATGCCCGGCAGGGTCGGGGTTGCCACCGGAGAGCCGAAGTCGGTGGAGCCGTCCGGGCCGGAGGTGTTGAACCGGACCGAGATCCCGTTGCCGGACTTGAACACCTTGTCGGGCAGGTCGTCGCCGTTGAGGTCGACCAGGGCGAGCTGGCCGTCGGTGCTGGTGTGGGTGAAGCCGACCTTGCCACCGGCGCTGCCGTACTTGAGCGGCTTGGTCGGGTTGAACCCGGCATAGAGGTGGCCGCCGGTGGTGGTGGACAGCGAGCCGGACAGCGCGCTGGCCTTGCCGTGGCCGAGCAGTCCGGCGTCGACGCCGTCGGCACCCACCGTCCAGTTCACCGGGGGCGCGAAGGCGTTGTAGTTGCCGGAGGAGTCGCGGATGTCGTCGTAGTAGCTGAAGGTGTGGGTGCCGAGCGCGGTGTTGTTCGCACCGCGCTGGGTGACCGAGGCCAGCAGCTTCTTCCCGAACGCACCGGTGGTGTAGGCCAGGTCGTAGCTGCGCACCGGCTGGCCCTGGAACCCAACCTCGATACGGGACAGCAGCTCGGCGGTGACCATCTTGAACCCACCGCGCGCGTCGATCACCACATCCGCACGACGGGTGTAGTTCGCGAGTTCGCTGTCGCGCACGAACGTCACCGTGTACGGGCCGGCGGTGCTGCCCGAGCGGGTGTAGTCGATGCTGCGCGGGTAGAGCTGCCGACCCGGCACGGTGCCGCCGGCCACCCCGACGTCAGACACGGTCTGGTAGTCGTAGTGCACCGCGTTGCCGTGCAGGTCCCGACTCTCGCGCAGCGCCCACCGGAAGATGTTGCCGGCATCGTCGGCGAGCCGGGCCGCGGCCACCGGGCCACTTTCCGGGTCACCGCCGTAGAAGGACCGGGTGCCCTCCTTGTCCGTCACCTCCCACCAATAGTTGCTGGGCAGGCTGCCGTGCCGCACGATGGCGTTGAAGCCACCCTCGATCCGGGTGTGGAACGTCTTCTCCGCGGTGCGTGCCTGTGGCGTCCCGCGGTTGGCGAGCGGGGTCAGCTGCTGGTCGCCGACCAGATAGGTCTCGGTCTCATTCCCCGCGTCATAGCGCGGCACCCCCCACCGGGTGTCGATGGAGACACTCGGCACCGACAGGTCCCAGCCGACGCCGAGCCAGCCGTTGCCGGCGGCCGAGGAGTAGCTGAGCTGCAGCGACGGCGCCATGTCCTGCCGCCCCTTGGGCAGGTCGATCGGGTAGGAGAGCTTCGCATCACCGGAGCTGTTGCCCTGCGGCGGAGCGATCAGATCGACCCCGGCCGACGGGTCGCCGCCCTTGAGGTCCTTGATGCTGGTCGGGTTGAACGACACGTTCTCCGGGTGGTCCGGCACCGTCACAGTGGCCGCGATGAAGTTCGAGAAATGGGTGGACAGGCTCTCCACCTGGTCGGTCGTCTGGTTCAGGGTGTCCCGTTGCAGCGGCACCCACTGGCCCTGGGTGGAGTCGTCGGAGTAGTAGATCTGCACATCCTGCTCGGTCAAGCCAGCCGGGATCAGCGAGGCGTCGTACGGCACCGTGATGTGCAGGTCGTCGCCGAAGGTCATGTGTGGCGCGAACTGGTAGCCGTCCCGCGGGCCGTCCGTCACGTTGGTCATGCCCTGGTCCAGCGGTGGCAGGTCCGAGGTGCACACCGACGCCGCATCGATCGTGGTCGGCGAGGTCACCGCCGCCGGTGGCACCTCCACCGTCGCCGCGTCCTGCTGGATCACCGTCGTCACACCGGGGTTGGCCGTGGTCGTGCTCGGCGGCGGCAGCGAGCTGCCGGTGCAGGCCGGGTCCACCGCCACCGCGGCAGGAAGGTGCCCGGAGAGCACCGGCGGTACGCCGGTCACCATGGAGACGAGCAGGGCCAGCACCGTGACGACCCGAAGCCACCGGGAGCGGATCAGCGTGGGCAGGAGATTCCGAGCGGCCATGACGCCCTCCAGCGCAGTCAACCTGCAGCCAGGCGTGGCTCACAGCGGCGCGTCACAGCAGACGCGCAGGCTCCGAAGGGCTCACGGAGCGGCGTCGGTACAGGTTGGGAATTATTTGGTAATACGGGACGGATCTGTCCGATCTAACATCGGACAGACGTACTTAGGCAAGGGTTAAGAGGATAAATTATTCGTACATGATCTAACTGGCACTATTCGGGCTGATCAGTCATCATGCGGCCGCCGTGGATCAGCGGGGGTCCCATTCCGCTGGACCGGCCTGACCCAGCCGCATACGTTACGAGCGTGACCGCGCTGCACTCCTCGACCTGGCTCGCTCCGAGCACCTCGCGAGCCTGGCGGGCTCCGGCCCTCGACGCCAGCCCGGTCGACTTCCACCGCGGCCTGCCCGGCTACCAGCCGAGTCCGTTGGTCGAGGCGCCGGGACTGGCCGCCGAGCTCGGCGTCGGCCGGGTGCTGGTCAAGGACGAGTCGAACCGGTTCGGCCTGCCGGCGTTCAAGATCCTCGGCGCGTCCTGGGCGGTCGAGCGCGCGCTGAGCGACCGCGCGGATGTGACAGCACTGGTGGCCGCCACCGACGGCAACCACGGCCGGGCGGTGGCCCGGCTCGCCGCCCGGCGCGGGCTGGCCGCCCGGATCTTCGTGCCGGCCGGCGTCCACCCGGTCGCGGTTGCCGCGATAGCCGACGAGGGCGCGACGGTGACCACGGTCGGGCACTCCTACGACGCGGCGGTGGACGCGGCCGTCGCCCACGCCGAGCGCACCGGGGCGTTGCTGGTGCAGGACACCGCCTGGCCCGGTTATGAAGAGATCCCGGCGTGGATCGTCGCCGGCTACACCACCCTGTTCGTCGAGCTGGACGAGCAGTTGGGCGACATAGCCCCCGACCTGCTGGTGATCCCGGTCGGGGTCGGCTCGCTGGCCCAGGCCGCGATCGGCCACTACCGGCGGCCAGGCATCCAGAGCCCACCGGCCCTGCTGTCCGTCGAACCCGACCGGGCCGCCTGCGTGCTGGCCAGCCTGCGGCAGGACGCGCTGACCAGCATTCCCACCTCACCGACCGTGATGGCGGGGCTGTGCTGCGAAACCCCGTCCGGGGCCGCCTGGCCCTACCTGCGCAACGGCCTGGACGCCGCCGTCGCGGTGACCGATCCCGACGCCGTCGCCGCCGCCGGTGACCTGGCCGGCGCCGGAGTGCCCAGCGGCCCGTGCGGCGCGGCCACCCTGGCGGCGGCCCGGCTGGCGCTCGGCAGCCCGGAGCTCCGCACGCACCTCCAGGTCAG
This sequence comes from Jatrophihabitans sp., assembly GCF_035474675.1. Taxonomy (GTDB): domain Bacteria; phylum Actinomycetota; class Actinomycetes; order Mycobacteriales; family Jatrophihabitantaceae; genus Jatrophihabitans_A. Next base: position 18,810 of record NZ_DATINC010000018.1, read on the forward strand.
CGCCGATGCCACCGTGGTACTGCTGTCCACCGAGAGCAGCACCGCCAACCCCGAGCGCGGCACCCGACCCGAGCGCGGCAGGGCCCGACCCGAGCGCGACAGCACTCGACCCAAGCGCGACAGGACCAGCTCGACCACGAACCACTGGAGATCCCCGATGACCGAATCAGTGCTGGCGATCAACGGCGACCGGCTGTGGCGGTCGCTGATGGAACTGGCCGAGATCGGCGCCTATGACGACGAGCGCACCGGGCTGCGCGGCGTCAACCGGCTGGCCCTGACCGACGCCGACGCCGCCGGGCGCCGGCTGGTGATCGGCTGGCTGGCCGAGGCCGGCCTGGACATCCGGATCGACCCGATGGGCAACATCATCGCCCGCCGGGCTGGCACCGATCCCGGCGCGGCACCCGTCGTCACCGGCTCGCACCTAGACAGCGTCGCCACCGCCGGAGCCTTCGACGGCTGCCTCGGCGTGCTGGGCGGCCTGGAAGTGGTCCGCACCCTGAACGAGCGCGGCATCAGCACCCGGCGACCGCTCGAGGTGGTGGTGTTCACCGAGGAGGAGGGCGTCCGGTTCGGCGTCGACATGCTCGGCAGCGCCGTGGCTGCCGGCCGGGTTCCGCTAGAGGTCGCGCACGACCTGACCGACCGCGACGGGATTCGGCTGGGCGCGGAGCTGCGGCGTACCGGGTTCGCCGGCGACGGCCCGGCCCGGTTCGACCCGCCGCACGCCTACGTCGAATGCCACATCGAGCAGGGCCCGGTGCTGGCCCGGGCCGGGCTGACCGTCGGCGTGGTCACCGGGGTGCAGGGCATCTCCTGGCAGCAGGTCACCATCACCGGCCGGGCCGCGCACGCCGGCACCACCCCCACGGAACTGCGTGCCGATGCCGGCATTCCAGCCGCTCGGATCGTCCTGCGGCTGCGCGAGATGGTCGACTCCGGCGACTACGGCGACCTGCGCGCCACCGTCGGCCATCTGGCCGTGCACCCCGACCTGACCAACATCGTGCCGGCCCGCGCGGAGCTGACGGTCGACCTGCGCAATCCCGACGACGAGCAGATGGCCCGGGCCGAGGCCGATCTCGCCGATTACCTCGACAGCCTGGGCGGATCCGGCATCAGTGTGGACACCCGGCGGATGGCCAAGACCAGGCACGTGCCCTTCGACGACCGGATCCAGAAGGTGATCGCCGCGGCGGCCGACGACCACGGCCTGGAGCACCAGTCGCTGCTGTCCGGCGCCGGCCACGACGCCCAGGAGATGGCCGCCATCTGCCCCGCCGCCATGATCTTCGTCCGGGGCGAGTACGACGGCATCAGCCACAACCCGCGCGAGTACTCCACCCCGGAGGCATGCGCCCGGGGGATCGACGTGCTGGCCACCACCCTGGTCCGGCTCGCCGACGAGTGAGGCCGACTCGGTGACCCCGACAACGGATCCGCGTACCCAGGATGCGGTCGCGCTGACCGCCGACCTGGTCGGCATCGACTCGGTCAACCCGAGCCTGGTGCCGGGTGCCGCCGGTGAGCACGCGATCGCGGAGTTCGTGCGCGACTGGGCCGCCGGCTGCGGTCTGGACTCCCGGACGGTCTTTGGTCCGGACGGCCGCCCCAGCGTGCTGGTGCGCGGTGGCGCCGGCCGGCACGGACGCACCCTGCTGCTGTGCGGTCACCTCGACACCGTGGGCCACGGCACCATGCGCGATCCGCTGGCCGCCACCCGCGACGGCGGCCGGCTCCACGGCCGGGGCAGCTACGACATGAAGGCGGGGCTCGCCGCCGCGCTGGTGGCCTGCCGGGAGGCCGCCGCGGCCGGGATCGGTGGTCAGGTGCTGGTCGCCGCCGTCGCCGACGAGGAGCATTCCAGCACCGGCGTCCAGGCCGTCCTGAACTGGTTGCGGGCCGAGCAGATCGTGCCCGACGCCGCCGTGGTGACCGAGCCCACCGAGACCGATGTCGCCGTGGCGCACAAGGGATTCGTCTGGACCGAGATCGAGGTGATCGGCCGGGCTGCGCACGGCTCCCGCCCGCAGCTGGGCATCGACGCGATCAGCCGGATGGGCCCGGTGCTGGTGGCGCTCGACCGGTTCGACCGCGAACTGGCCCGCCGGCCACCGCATCCGCTGCTGGGCTCCAGCAGCCTGCACGCCTCGCTGATCAGCGGCGGGGCCGAGGCCTCCACCATTCCGGAGCTGTGCACCCTCACCGTGGAGCGCCGCACCCTGCCCGGCCAGACCGTCGGTGAGGTGGAGGCCGACATCGCCCGGCTGCTCGACCGGTGTGCTGCCGACCAGCCCGACCTGGTCACCCGCACCCGGACCCTGCTGGCCCGCCAGCCGTTGCAGACCCGGGCCGACGAGCCGATCGTGACGATGCTGACCGAGGTCGCCAGCCGCATCGACGGCCGGCCGCGCACCCCGTCCGGGCTCAGCTACTGGGCGGACTCCGCCTTCCTCGCCGCGGCCGGCATCCCGACCGTGCTGTTCGGCCCGCGCGGCGAGGGCGCCCATGCCGAGGTGGAATGGGTGGAGATCGCCAGCGTGCACGCCTGTGCCGAGGTGTTGACGGCGCTGGCCCGCGACTTCAGCGCCTGACCGCCGAGCCCGGACGGCGTCAGCCAGGCGGGGATGTCGCGACCGGCCAGCCGTGGGGGGAGACTGCACCGGTGACCGGTGTGCCGATTCTGCTCGACCTGCTCGGGCGGCGGGTCGTGCTGGTCGGCGGCGGCGCGGTGGCAGCCCGCCGGGGAAGGACCTTCGCCGAGGCCGGCGCCGACGTGCTGGTGATTGCCCCCGAGGTGGTCGGAGAGCTGGCCGAGCTCTCGGGGGTGCGGCTGCTGCGCCGGCGCTACCAGCCCGGCGACCTGGCGCAGGCCTGGCTGGCGGTGGCCGCGACCGACGACCCGGACACCAACAGCGCGGTCGCCGAGGAGGCCGCCGCCGGGAGGATCTTCTGCATCCGTGCCGACCAGGCCGACGCCGGCACCGCCCGGATGCCGGCCGTCCTGCGCCGCGGCGAGCTGACCGTGTCGGTGAACGCCGGCCGCGACCCGCGCCGGGCCGCCGGGCTGCGCGACCTGATCGCCGCCGCGCTCGACACCGGTGCGCTGGTCAGCCGGCCGGTACGCCCGCCCGGCGCCGGCAGCGTCGCGCTGGTCGGCGGCGGGCCGGGCGACCCGGAACTGATCACCGTCCGGGGCCGCCGGTTGCTGCTGGAGGCCGACGTGGTGGTCACCGACCGGCTGGCGCCCCGGTCATTGCTGGACGCCCTGGACCCGCAGGTGGAGATCATCGACTGCGGCAAGTCCGCGCACCGGCACAACCTCACCCAGGACGAGATCAACGCGGTGATCGTCGACCGGGCCCGGCAGGGCAGGCGGGTGGTCCGGCTCAAGGGCGGCGACCCGTTCGTGTTCGGCCGGGGCGGCGAGGAGATGGCCGCCTGCGTGGCCGCGGGGATCGACGTGCAGGTGGTGCCGGGCATCACCTCGGCGATCGCGGCTCCGGCGGTGGCCGGCATTCCGGTGACCCACCGAGGCCTGGCCGCCGACTTCGCGGTGGTGTCGGGGCACCGTGACCCCGGCCGCGCCGAGGCCGGCTGGAACTGGGCGGAGCTGGCGACCGGGCCCGCGACGCTGGTGGTGCTGATGGGCATGGAGGGACTGGCCGGCATCGCCGCCGAGCTGATCGAGCACGGCCGGCCGGCCGACACCCCCGCCGCGGCCATCCACCAGGCCACCCTGCCCGGCCAGCGGGTGGTGCGCTCGACGCTGGCTGGGCTCGCCGCCGAGGTGCGCCGGGCCGGGGTAGGTGCCCCGGCGGTGGTGGTGATCGGAGCCGTGGCGGCGCTCGGCAGCGACTGAGGCCGTGTTGTCAGAGGGTGTCTCTAGCCTGCGGGTATGGCCTTCTTCGTTGCCTCCCGACTCGCGGTTCCGGGTACTGGACAGCTGCCCGGACCGTGCTACTGTTCGAACATACTTTCGAATGCTTGCTCGTACCAGCCCAGCGAGGGGAGCCCGGCATGACCAGTCCGCTGCCGGCCAGCGTGGAGTCGTTGCTGTCCCAGGCCAAGACCACCTGGGCCGAGGCCGTCCTGGAACCCCGGGCCACCGAGAAGTACCGGTCGGCCCACCTCGCCGCGCTGCGGGCCGCGGCCGCCGTGCTGGCACTGCGGGCCCGACCGGTGTCGGCCAGCCGGCGCCGGCCCACCAGCGCCTGGGTGCTGCTCGAGGCGGTGGCCCCGGAGCTGTCGGAGTGGACGCTGTACTTCGCCGACAGCGCCCGGCGCCGGGCCGCCATCGAGGCCGGGGTCACCAGCGTGGTCTCCGAGCGGGACGCCGACGACCTGCTGCGCGCGGCCGGTGAGTTCATCGCGATCGTCGAGCGGATGGTCGGCGGGCTGGTGCTCGGAGTCGCCAGTTGATCTCTGGCCCGGGCTAGTGTCTGTACTCGTGGCTAGCGATGCGGCGGAACTGGCAGCGGGAGGCAGCCGGCTGGCCGGCCCCGCCGGCTCCGCCGAGCCCGGCTGGCCTCCGCACGGTCGCTCGCCGCTGCTCTGGGCCGGCCTCCGGCGGATCGTGCAGGAGCACCAGCAGGACCGCACGGCACCCCGGGTGCTGGACTGCGGCGGTGGTTCGGGCGGCCTGGCGGTGCCGCTGGCCGTCCATGGCGCGGTGGTCACCGTGGTGGACGTCAGCGTCGACGCGCTGGCCACCCTGACCCGGCGGGCGGCCGAGGCCGGGGTGTCCGACCGGGTCACCGCAGTCCAGGGGGACGCGGAGTTCCTCGCCGACCTGGTGCCGGCCGGCGCCTTCGACCTGGTGCTCGCCCACGACGTGCTCGAGGACGTACCCGACCCGGTGCTGGTGCTGCGCCAGGTCGCCGAGGTGCTGCGGCCCGGTGGGATGCTCAGCGTGGTGGCGGCCAACCCGGTGGCCGGCGTGCTGGCCAGGGCGCTGGCCGGCGACCTGGCCGGTGCGCTGGTGGCGCTGTCCCGGCCGGCCGGCCCGGACGACACCGTGGGAACGCTGACCGCCCAGTGCCGGGCAGCGGGCCTGGAGGTGCGGTCGGTCGAGGGACTGGGCGTGTTCACCGACCTGGTGCCGGGCATCGAGCTGGACCGTCCCGGTGCCCTGGCCACGCTGGCCGACCTGGAGTCGGCGGTCGCCGGCCGGCCGCCCTACCGCGACATCGCCGCCCGGCTGCACCTGCAGGCCCGCCGGCCGGCGGCCGGCTAGGCCGGGCGGAGACGGGTCATGGGGCGAAGCGCGGACCTGCCCCGGTCCTCCGGCGAGATCGACGGCGACGACACCGGCTGCCACGTCCTGCACGTCGACATGGACGCCTTCTTCGCTAGCGTCGAGATCCGGGCCCGGCCGGAACTGCGCGGCCTGCCGGTGGTGGTCGGCGGCACCGGCGGGCGCGGGGTGGTGATGGCCGCCTCCTACCCGGCCCGCGTCTACGGCGTGCGCAGCGCGATGCCGATGGGCCAGGCGCTGCGGCTGTGCCCGCAGCTGATCGTGGTGACGCCGGACCGCAAGGCCTACGTCGAGGCCTCCAGCGCGATCATGCGGATCTTCACCGACATCACCCCGCTGGTCGAGCCGTTGTCGCTGGACGAGGCCTTCCTCGACGTCTCCGGGGCGGTGGGCCTGTTCGGCCGGCCCGCCGACATCGCCCGCCGGATCCGGCGCCGGGTGGCCGAGGAGCACCAGCTGACCTGCTCGGTGGGCATCGCCCCGGTCAAGTCGGTGGCCAAGCTGGCGTCCGGCAGCTGCAAGCCGGACGGGCTGCGGGTGGTGAGCCGGGCGGGGCTGCTCGACTTCCTGCACCCGCTGCCGGTGACGGCGCTGTGGGGGGTGGGGCAGCGCACCGCCGAGGAGCTGCGGCGGCTGGGCATCCGGACGGTGGGGGAGCTGGCCGCCACCAGCCCGGACACCCTGCGCCGGACGGTCGGCGCCGCCTCGGCCGACCACCTGCACGCGCTGGCCAACGGCCACGACGAGCGGGCGGTGAACCCGGACACAGTGGAGAAGTCGATCTCCACCGACCGGACGCTGGACACCGACCTGCTGACCGAGGAGGAGGTGTGCCGCGAGCTGTTGCGCGGCTCCGGCGAGGTGGCCGAGCGGCTGCGGCACTCCGGCTGGGTGGCGCGCACCGTGGGCATCAAGATCAGGTTCGCCGACTTCACCACGGTGACCCGGGTGCGCACCCTGGCCGAGCCCACCGACGCGGCGACGGTGATCTACGCCGAGACGGTGAAGCTGTACCGCTCGCTCGCCCTGGACCGGCCGCGAATCCGGCTGGTCGGGGTCAAGGCCGAGAAATTGCGTCCGGCCGGCGAGGCCACCCAGCTCGCCCTGGACCTCTTCTCCGACCAGCGGCCGGCCAGCACCTCGGCCGGCACCTCGGCCAGCACCTCGGCTGACAGAGTCATCGACGCGCTGACCGCCAGATTCGGCAAACAGGTGGTGGGACCGGCGTCGCTGCTCGGCAAGCAGGCCGACGGCACGGCGGTGGGCGGTTTCAACCGCTCGATGGACCGTTCCGGCCGGCGGACGCCTGCCGGAGATAACGAATGATCACGGCACGCAGAGCAATCCTTGTAGACAACTTTCGCACTAACATTTCGGCTCGTATGCTCGATGGTGTGTTCCAACAGCTGCTACGGCGCTGATGGACGGTCTGTAACGGTTCACTACATAGCGACAGGGATTGGAGGGCATGATGCCGCTCTCCGAGCATGAGCAGAGACTGCTCGACGAAATTGAACAAGCCCTGTACGCGGAGGACCCGAAATTCGCGTCCTCTGTCAGGTCGGCTCGCCCCCGCAATCGCGTGCGCACCATGCTCGCGTTGTCGGTGGTCGGCGTCCTGCTGGGGCTCGCTGTGGTCCTGGTCGGGCTGACGGCCAACCTGACCTTGCTGGGTGTCCTGGGTTTTGTTCTGATCGTGGGCTCGTGCGTGGCCGCCGCAAGTGCGCTGCGGGGTCCGCGGCAGAACGGCTCCGCCTCGCTGGCGGCCCAGGCCGGCCAGGCGCGCAACGCCAAGTCGAACACCTTGCGCACCAAGATGGAAGACCGGATGCGCAAGCGGTTCGAGGAGAGCTGACCCGGATCTTCTCACCGGCCCCGGCCTGCTGACTGGTCACCAGCCAGCGGACCGGGGCCGCTGAGTGTCCGGACAAACCTGGGCAAGCTGCTGTGCTCCCGGCCTGGCAGGCCCGCCCGACGCCCGGTTGAGCCGCAGCCGGCCGAACCCGAGGTTCAGCGCCGCCAGCGCGGCTGCCGGCTGATCAGCGACCGTGGCAACCACCGGTGCAGCATGCTCAGCCGCCGGTCGGTACGCCGGGCCCACCGGGTCAGCGCCTGGTCGAGGGCCGCGATCGAGTCGGCGGGCACCTCGGAGACCCGGTGCGCGCTGAATCGGTCCTGCTCGACCCGGTCGGCCACCGCGGTGACCGCGGCCCGGCCACGGTCGTCGACGCCGTGCCGGGACAGCCACCCGGGCACCTGCCCGACGGTCACCGTGCTGGGCCACAGCGCGTCCCGGTCGATGGCGGTGGCCGCCAGCTCCAGCCAGAGCGGCTCGGGATTGCCGGTGGTGCGGGCCCGGTCCAGGCGCCGGCGGCGTTGCCGCTGCCGCACCCACTGCGGACCGAAGACCAGCGCGAGGATCACCAGGATCACCAGCAGCACCAGCAGCGCGATCCCCACCACCTTGGCCGACAGCAGGGAGCTCCCGCCGTCCTGGCCGTTCTGATCGGCCTGGTTGGACGCCGACGAGGTTGCCCCCGACGGACCGCGGTTCGCGGTCTCGGCAACGGACGGCTCGGCAACCTCCTGCGGATGCCGTGCCCAGGGCAGCTGCACCAGCCGGCCGGCGTCCGCACCGGACAGCGGGGTCGGGTCGAACGGGATCCAGCCGATCGTGGAGAAGTACACCTCGACCCAGGCGTGCGCGTCGGAGGTGGTCACGGTGAACACGCCGTTGGTGTCCGGCTGGCGGTGGGTGTAGCCCACCACGACCCGGGTGGGCAGGTTCGCCACCCGCATCAGCACCGCCGCGGCCGCGGCGTACTGCTGGCAGAAGCCCTTCTTGTTCTGCAGGAAGGACACCAGGTCGTCCTGGCCGTCCTTGGGCGCGGTCTCGAGGGAGTAGACGAAGCCGTTCTTGCCGTTGCTGAAGTAGTCCGAGATGGCCTTGGCCTTGTCGTAGTCGTTGTCCAGCCCGGCGACCAGGTCGCGCGCCCGATCGGTCACCGAGGCCGGCAGGTCCGGCAGGCCGAGGTAGCGCTGGCGCAGGCTCTCGTCCACGTTCCACGGCTGGGCCGCCCGCAGGGTGGCCACCGAGGGGTCGGGCTGGCTCACCGCCTCGGTGTAGGACATCCCCCGCCGCAGCGAGGCGTTGACCACGCTGGCGGTGGCGCTGTTCCAGTTGCCGGTGGGCGGGCGCAGGCCGCTGCCGTCCGGCGGTTTGATCTCGGACGGGTTGGCCAGCAGCGGCAGCGTGCTGCCGCCGAGCGCCAGGATGGTGAAGGTGGCGTTGTAGGAGGGCTTCTTGGCACCGGGGTCGCTCTGCTCACCCGGGTCGATCGGGAACACTCCCTGGCCCAGCGGGAGCAGCGGATCGGCGATCCTGCGGGGTGAGGCCTGCCAGCCCTCGGTGGTGTACTGGTCGGCCACCTCCTGCCGGACGTAGTAGGGGACGCCGGCGCTGGCCTGTACCCGGAACAGCTGCACCGGCGTGGTCCGCTGCAGCGAGCCGCGCAACTTGGCCAGGCCGCTCAGCACCACCTGGCCGTTGCCGGAGCCCGAACCGTTGCCGTTGTGGTGGGTGGCCCGGGCGAGCACGTTCACCGACACCGACGGCAGCAGCAGCGGAACGATCAGCGCGGCCACCACGCCGGTCACCGCCATCCGCCGGGCACCGCCGAGCCGGCCGGCCGAGCCGTCCACCGAGGGGCCCCAGGCCCGGTCCTGCAACCGGGTACCGGACAGCAGGATGAGCAGGAACCCGCCGGCCGCGGCGGCGAACCAGACCGGGTGCGCCGCCTCCGAGGAGGTCGCCGAGGCGATCGCCAGCACCTCCAGCAGGGGTGCCGCGGCCAGCAGCGGGCGGCGCAGCTGCACCGCCAGGACGTCGGTCAGGGCCACCAGCGCCACCAGCGCGGAGGCGACCAGCAGCCGCAGCGCGCTGGTGGAGGCCAGCGGCGCGTTCTCCTGCTGCATGGTGGTGTTCGCCGTCCGGACCAGATCGCCGATGTCGGACAGCGAGGTAGGGGTGGGCAGCACCCCCACCAGCAGGTGCTGCGGAACGAAGACCCACAGCACCATCAGCACCGAGGCCACCAGTCCCAGCAGGCTGTGCCACCAGCGCGGGGCCGAGCGCATCCGGAACAGGGCCACCACGGCCAGGTAGGGCAGCACGCAGCCGATGCTGACCATCAGCCAGGCCCAGTCGGTGAAGATCGAGCGCAACGGCAGGGTGGTCAGCAGCACGCCGGCGGCGACCGTGCCGGTGGCGGCCACCACGACCTGGTCAGGTGCGGCGCGGTAGGAGTCGGCGGAACTCATCGGACGCTGGTCACCCTCCTCGAGAGCAGGCTGGGCCACAGTTCGGCGATGTCGTCGCCGGCCTCGGCCGGCACCACCCGCCAGCCGGCGGCCCGCAGGGTTTCGGCGCTGGACTGCCAGGCGGCCTCGGCCAGCAGGTCGGAGGTGTCGCCGTTCCAGGTCCACGGCCGCAGCAGCACCGCCACCGCCGTGCCGGGCATCCGGGGCTGGGTGAGCAGCCCGCTGACCGAGCTCTTCGGGCTGGCGGCCAGCACCGCGAACACGGCGGCATCCCGGCCGAGGCCGGTGAGGGCGGCGGTCAGCGGCTCCAGGTCGGCCCGCAGGGCGGGCTTGACGTCGGCCAGCATGTCCAGGATCGCCGGCGAGCTGTCGTGGGCCACCTGCCCGTCGCCGGTCACCACCGCGACCCGCCGGCCGCGTTCGGCCAGGTGGCAGGCGATGCTGGCGGCCGCCGAGATGGCCCATTCCAGGGCGGCCGAGTCCGGTTGGGACGGCACCGTCGGGTAGGCCAGCGAGCGGTGGTCCAGCAGCACCAGCGACTCACCGTGCCAGGGCCGCTCCTCCTGCCGGACCATGAACGCACCGGACCGGGCGGTACTGCGCCAGTGGATCTTGCGCAGGTCGTCGCCGTGCCGGTACTCCCGTACCGAGGCGTCGTCCGAGCCGCCGCTGCCGACCGAGTGGCTGAGGGTGGCCGCCCCGTCCCGCCAGGCGATCGGCAGTGCCAGGTCGGCCAGTCGATAGGTCTTCGGCCGCACGACCAGCTCGCCGACGTCGGTGGACTGGGTGTCGGCGGTGACCAGGCCGAACGGGTCGCTGGCCATCACGGTGGTGGGGCCCACGGTGTAGTGGCCACGGCGCAGGGTCGGCAGCGGGTAGGCCACCGTACGGCGCTGCCGCCCCCGGACGCCGGCCACGCTGAAGCGCAGCGGCCGCCCGCCGGGCACCGTCTCGGTGATCCGCAGCGGGCCGGTGCCGAAGCTGTGCGGGTTGCCCAGCACCAGCCGGACCTGGGCCTGCTCGCCGACCACGATCCGGGACGGGGTCACCGCGTGCCCGACCCGCAGCCCCGAGCGGGCCTGCCGGACGGCCAGCCAGGCCGGCACCGGCAGCACCAGCAGCAGCACGCCCAGCCGTTCCAGGTCCGTCACGCCGAGCAGCAGGCCGCTGGCCAGCGAGATCAGGCCCACCGTCAGGAAGGTCCGGCCCCGGCTGGACAGCGCCACCCGCTGGGTGCCGATCGCGGCGGTGTCGATCAGCCGGGGAGCCGCCGAGGAGCCGCCGATGGGGCGAGTGGTCACGTGCGCGTACCTATCTGCCTAGCCGCGGGGACTGGCCACCGGAATCGGGACCTTGGCCACGATCTCTGCCAGCAGGTCCTCCGGTGAGCGGCCGGCCACCGTGGCGGTGGCTGCCGGGATCAGCCGGTGGGCGAGCACCGGCACGGCCAGCTGCTGGATGTCGTCGGGCAGCACGTAGTCCCGGCCGGCCAGCGCCGCGGCGGCCTTGGCGGTGCGCAGCAGGTGCAGCGAGCCGCGCGGCGAGGCGCCGAGCCGGATCTCGGGGTGGTTGCGGGTGGCCTCGGCCAGCGTCACCACGTAGTCCTTCACCGAGTCGACGACGTGCACGCTGCGCACCGTCTCGATCAGCGAGCGGATGGTGCCGGCGTCCGAGACCGGCTGCAGGGTCGACAGCGGGTCGGTGGTGGTCTGGTCGCTCAGCATGGCGATCTCGGCGGTCCGGTCCGGGTAGCCGAGCGAGAGCTTGGCGGTGAACCGGTCCCGCTGCGCCTCGGGCAGGGCGTAGGTGCCCTCCATCTCGACCGGGTTCTGGGTGGCCAGCACCAGGAACGGCGACTGCAACTCGTACCGCACGCCGTCCACGGTCACCTGCCGCTCGGCCATGCACTCCAGCAGCGCCGCCTGGGTCTTGGGGGAGGCGCGGTTGATCTCGTCGCCGAGCAGGAGATTGGCGAACACCGGGCCGGGCTTGAACTCGAAGTCGGCGGACTCGGCGTTGTAGATGCTCACCCCGGTGACGTCGCTGGGCAGCAGATCGGGGGTGAACTGGATTCGCCGCACCGAGCAGTCGATGGACCGGGCCAGCGCCTTGGCGAAGGTGGTCTTGCCGACGCCGGGCACGTCCTCGATCAGCAGGTGGCCCTCGGCCAGCAGGACGGTGACGCCGAGCCGGACGACGTCGTACTTGCCGGCGATCACCTTCTCGATGTTGGCGATGATGCGCTGGGCGGCGGGACCCACCTCGTTGACCGGAATGGCCGGCGGGGCCTGCGTCCCGCCGTGGGCTCCCGGCTGCGGGCCGTGGCCGTTCTGCGCCGCCGAGCCGGCCCCCAGCTCCGCGGCCTGGGCTGCTGCATGTGTCACTACGGAATCCGTTCTGTGCTCCGAGGGGCCGACAGCCGGGAACTGCCTGCAATCCCTTCGAGGTTGTCGAGAAGCGGTCATGAGCGGGTAGTCACTCGAGGCCGGCGGCAGCCGCCGGCCCGATTCGGCTCCAGCGTAGTTGCTCGGGCAGGCACTCGTGTGGGGTCTGCGCGGACTTCCAGCTAACGGTTCTGACGCGGCCGGCTCCGTCCGGCAGGGCCAGCCCGCGGTGCTTCGCACGGCCGAAGTGGGGATTTCGCCGCCCAGGATTCCGGCTCGCCGCCCGGTTCATCCGGGTTTCTACCAGCTGTGCGCGTCAATCCGGCCGACATTTCTGCAGTGCAGTGGTGACCAGTGGGGTATGGTGGGTCATAGTGGGGATATTGTTAAGTAGCGCTGACCTGGGAGGTGGGCGATGTTCCTCGGCACCCACACCCCCCGGTTGGACGACAAGGGCCGGTTGGCGCTGCCCGCGAAGTTCCGCACCGAGCTGGAGGGAGGACTGGTGATCACCAAGGGCCAGGAACGCTGCCTGTTCGTGTTCCCGATGGCGGAGTTCAGCCGGATCACCGAGTTGCTGCGCTCCGCCCCGGTCACCCAGCGCAGTGTCCGGGACTACAGCCGGGTGTTCTTCGCCAGCGCCTCGCACGAGGTTCCGGACGGCCAGGGCCGGATCACCGTGCCCAGCCAGTTGCGCGAGTACGCCGGACTGTCCAAGGACTGCGTGGTGATCGGCGCCAACAGCCGGGTCGAGGTCTGGGACGCCGAGGCGTGGCAGGCCTACCTGGCCGGCACCGAGCAGGCGTTCGCCGAGGCCGAGGAGGTGCTGCCCGGCCTGCTCTAGGTCACTGCACAGACCCGTCGAGGCAGGCGCATGCGGATCGGCCTCCTCCCGCCACCCCGGCAACCACCTGACGCACTTCCCCAGCGCCAGGCGGCCCGGTTCTCCCAGGCGGGCGGGGACCCATCGGCATGAGCCCGGCCGGCAGGGACGACCGGCAGGAAACCGCAGGCAGGAAACCACCCGCAGGAAACGACAGGCACCACCCGAAGTACAGGCACCCGCGTCACGAGGCAGCACCCGAGATGTACAGGAGTTCCCGCATGGGCGAACCCGGGCCGCCGGCCCCGGCTGGGCACGTCCCGGTGCTGCTGGACCGGGTGGCCGAGCTGCTCGCCCCGCCGTTGGCCCGGCCCGGCGCGGTGCTGGTCGATGCCACCCTGGGCCTGGCCGGCCACAGCGCGGCACTGCTCACCGCGCATCCGCAGGCGGTGCTGGTGGGACTGGACCGCGACCAGCAGGCGCTGCGGATCAGCGCCGAGCGGCTGGCTGGCTTCGCCGGGCGGACCCACCTGGTGCACGCCGTCTACGACCAGCTGCCCCGGGTGCTGGCCGAGCTGGACCTGGACCGGATCGACGCCGCGCTGTTCGACCTGGGGGTCTCCTCGATGCAGCTGGACCGGCCCGAGCGCGGCTTCTCCTACGCCCAGGACGCACCGCTGGACATGCGGATGGACGCCGAAGACCCGCTGACCGCGGAGGAGGTCGTCAACAGCTACCCGGTACCGCAGCTGGCCCGGGTGCTGCGTGACTACGGCGAGGAACGGTTCGCGCTGCGGATCGCCCAGGCGATCGGGCGGCGCCGCGCCGAGCACCGGCTGACTTCCACCGCGGAGCTGGCCGAGCTGGTCCGGCAGGCCATCCCGGCGGCGACCCGCCGCACCGGCGGGCATCCGGCCAAGCGCACCTTCCAGGCGCTGCGGATCGAGGTCAACGCCGAACTGGCCGCGGTGCAGGCCGCGATCCCCGCCGCGCTGCAGGCGCTCACCGTAGGAGGGCGCATCGTGGTGCTGGCCTACCACTCGCTGGAGGACCGGATCGTCAAGCGCAGCTTCGCCGAGCTCGCCACCGACCGGACGCCGCCGGACCTGCCGGTGGCGCTGGCCGCGGCCGGCCCGCAGATCAGGCTGCTCAACCGGGGCGCCGAGCCCGCCACCGAGGCCGAGATCGCCGCCAACCCGCGGGCCGCCTCGGTACGGATGCGGGCCGCCGAGCGCATCCGGGAGGCGGCATGACGGCCCGCCGGGTGCGCCGGCTGCCGCTGCCGGTGCTGCTGGCGGTGCTGCTGGTGGGCGGCCTGTGCACGCTGCTGGCGTTGAACACCGCCTCGGCCGCCCAGGAGCTGCGGCAGCGCTCGCTGACCGAGCGCAACGCCGAGCTGTCGGACCTGGCCCAGCAGCTGACCCGCGACCTGGCGGCCCAGCAGGCACCCGGGTCGCTGGCCTCGGCCGCCGCGGCCGAGGGCCTGATACCCAATCCCAACCCGGCCTTCCTCCGGCTCAACGCCGACGGCTCGGTCACCGTGCTGGGCTCGCCGGCGCCGGCCAGCCTGCCCGCTCCGGTGGTGACCCCCACGCCGACCGCCGCGCCGCGACCCAGCGTCACCCCCCGGGCGACGGCCAGCCCGACCGCGTCCGGCACGCCGGCCAGCGCCGGACGGTCGAGCCCGGCCGGTTCGACCAGCCGGCCGAGTGCCAGCGCCAGCCGGTCCGCCGCCGGCTCCCGGTCGCCGGCGCCGGTAGTGACCGTCACGGTGACCCGGTCCGTCCCGCCGCCGAGCCCGACGAAGTCTTCCGCGCCCGGAGGGCACTGATGAGCCGACTGCCCCAGCCACCGACCCCGCCCCAGCGGCCCGCGGTGCCGCGGCCGGCCGCGGACCGGCAGCGGGGGACCGCCGGGCGGCCGGCCCCGGGACACCATCCGGCGGCCGGCCCGCGGCCCGCTGCCGACCCACGGCCTACCACCGGCCAGCGACCTCCGACCGGCCAGCGGCCGGCGGCGGCCCAGCGGTCCGCTGCCGCCCCACGACCCACGACGGCCCAGCGGCCTATGACCGGCCAGCGGCCGGCGGCGGCCCAGCGGTCCGCTGCCGCCCCACGACCCACGACGGCCCAGCGACCCACGACTGGCCAGCGGCCGGCGGCGGCCCAGCGAGCTACCACCGCTCAGCGACCGGCGACCGGTGACCGTCCCGTCGCCGCGCCCCGCTCGGCCGCAGCCCAGCGGCCCACCGCAGCCCAGCCGGCCGACCGGCGGCCGCAGGACTGGCGCCAGCAGGACCGGCGGCGGCAGGACTGGCAGCGGCCGGAGCCGGCGACCCGGCCGGCCCGGGGTGCCCGCCAGCCGCTGCGGTCCCGCGAGCCCGCGCCGGCCGCCCGGCGTCCGGCCCCCCGGCGGCGGGTACCGCGCGGCCGGCGCGCCCTGCGGCTGGGCAAGTCGCTGCGCCGGCTGTGGGCCAGCGTGGTGGTGGTCAGCCTGCTGCTGGCCGTGGTGCTCGCCCGGCTGGTGTGGTTGCAAGGCATGGACGCCGGCGGCTACGCGCTGGCCGCCTCGGACGAGAAGCGCGAGTTCGTCACCCTGCACGCCGCCCGCGGGTCGATCGTGGACCGCAACGGGGTCCCGCTTGCCTACACCGCCGACGCCAAGGACATCGTCGCCGACCCGACGATGGTGCCGACGGCCGACCGGTGGGACTACGCCACCATGCTCGCCCCGTTGCTCGGCAAGTCGGTGTTGACGATCTCCGACCTGCTCACCTCCAGCTCGCGCTACGTGCTGCTGGCCACCGCGCTCTCCCCGGCGGCCGCCAAGCAGGTCGAGGACCTCAAGCTGCGCGACGAGCCACTGTCGGGCATCTTCGCCCAGGCCACCTCGCAGCGGCTCTATCCCGGCCGGACCACCGGCGCCAACGTGGTCGGCCTGATCCAGTCCGACGGCACCGGCGCCGCCGGCATCGAGTACAGCTACGACGCGCTGCTGCGGGGCACCGACGGCTCGGTCAGCTACCAGAAGGACGCGGTCGGCAACGTCAACCCGGCCGGTCCGATCAAGCGCAAGGCGGCCGCCGACGGCGGCACGGTGCGGCTGACCATCGACCAGGACCTGCAGTACCTCAGCCAGAAGTACCTCGACGACTCGATCCGGCAGTCCGGTGCCCGCGGTGGCCAGCTGACCGTGCTGGACGCCCGGACCGGCCAGGTGCTGGCGATGGCCTCCAACGGCACCTTCGACCCGCAGAACCCGGCCACCCTGGACGGCGGCCGGTCGCTGAACCCCAACATCCAGCAGGTCTTCGAGCCCGGCTCGGCCAACAAGATCGTGACGATGGCCGCCGCGCTGGAGAAGGGCCTGATCACCCCGCGGTCGGTGTTCTCGGTGCCCGACACCATCTCCACCGGCGGGGTCACCGTGCACGACGCCTGGTGGCACCCCACCCAGCGGTTCACCGCCACCGGCGTGCTCGCCGAGTCCTCCAACGTCGGCACCCTGCTGATCGCCGACAAGGTGGGCAAGCAGACCTTCGACGACTACCTGCACCGGTTCGGCCTGGGGCAGAAAACCGGCATCGAACTGCCCGGCGAGAGCGCCGGCCTGCTGCCCGACATCGACAGCTGGTCCGATTCCACCTTTGCCAACCTGCCGATCGGGCAGGGGGTGGCGATGACCTCGCTGCAGCTCGCCTCGATGTACCAGACGGTCGCCAACGACGGGGTGCGCATCCCGCCCCGGGTGGTCGCCTCGGTGACCCACTCCGACGGCTCGGTGTCGGCCACCGCGCAGCCGGCCGGCATCCGGGTGCTGTCGGCCGCGACCGCCCGGACGCTGCGCACCATGCTGGAGTCGGTGACCCTCAAGGGCGGCACCGGCACCAAGGCGGCCATCCCGGGCTACCGGGTGGCGGGCAAGACCGGCACCGCCCAGCAGCCGGATCCGGTCACCGGCCGGTACTCCGACTCTGTCTACTGGGACACCTTCGCCGGGATGGCGCCGGCCGACAACCCCCGGTTCGCGGTGGCCATCATGATCGACAACCCGGCGCACGGCCTGGAGGGCGGCGACGTGGCCGCTCCGCTGTTCCACCACATCGCCGCCTACCAGCTGTCGGCCGAGAAGATCGTCCCGAGCGGGTCGCAGTCGGTGCTGGTTCCGCTGACCCTGAACTAGCGCCGCCCAGCGCCGCTCGGCAGCAGCCAGCAGTACTGCCCGACCAGTCGCGACCGACCGAACCGGCGAGGAGGGGAATGGCCGAGTCCCGGAATGTGGGCCGGAGCCCATCGGTAACGTGGGCAGGCGTGGCGCCACCGCAGCGAGCTCACCCGGACGGGGCCGGGCCCCGTCCGAGCCAGGCCGTCGCCCGACAGCTCGGCGCCCTGGCCGACCTGCTCGGCGCCTCGGTGGTCAGCGCCGACCCGGAGGCCGGCAGCGTCCTGGTGTCGGGGGTGAGTGCCAGCTCCACCCAGGTCCGTCCGGGCGACCTGTTCGCGGCCCTGCCCGGCGCCAGCCGGCACGGGCTGGCCTTCCTGGACCAGGCGCTGGCCGCCGGCGCGGTGGCGGTGTTCACCGATCCGGCCGGTGCCGCGCAGCTGGTCGGCTTCGCCACCCCGGCGCTGGTGGTGGACGACCCGCGCACCGCGCTGGGGCCGCTGGCGGCCGAGGTGTACGGGCACCCGTCGGCGAGCCTGCCGGTCTACGGGGTGACCGGAACCAGCGGCAAGACCACCACCACCTTCCTGGTCCGGGCGGGCCTGGCCGCGGCCGGCCGCCGCACCGGCCTGATCGGGACGGTCGGGGTGTTCCTGGACGCCGAGACGGTCAAGACCCCGTTCACCACGCCGGAGGCCCCGCAGCTGCAGGCGCTGCTGGCGGTGATGGCCGAGCGCGGCCTGGACAGCGTCGCGATGGAGGTGTCCTCGCACGCGCTGCGGCTGGGCCGGGTGGACGGCACCGAGTTCGCGGTGGCCGCCTTCACCAACCTCTCCCAGGACCACCTGGACTTCCACGCCGACATGGAGGACTACTTCCAGGCCAAGTCCCTGCTCTTCGACGGCCGGGCCCGCCGCGAGGTCGTGGTGGTCGACGACGACTGGGGACGCCGGCTGGTGCGGCCGGCCACCGTCACCGTCAGCACCCGGGACCCGGCCGCGGACTGGCATGCCGGCGACGTACGGGTGCTGGCCGACGGCAGCACCCAGTTCACGGTGCACGGGCCGGGCACGGACTTCGAGGCGGGCTGCCGCATCCCCGGCGCCTACAACATCGCCAACGCGCTGCTGGCCTTCGCGATCCTCGCCGAGGCCGGCGTCGAGGCGGCCGCGGTGGCGCCGGCGGTGGCCGCCGCCCAGGTGCGCGGCCGGATGGAGCGGGTGGACGGCGACCAGCCGTTCCTGGTGGTGGTGGACTACAGCCACAAGCCGGCCGGGGTGGCCGGTGCGCTGCAGGCGCTGCGGGCGCTGACCACCGGCCGGCTGATCGTCGTGCTGGGCTGCGGTGGGGACCGCGACCGGGGCAAGCGCGCGGTGATGGGGGAGGTCGCGGCCACCGGCGCCGACGTGCTGATCGTGACCGACGACAACCCGCGCTCGGAGCCGCCGGCCGAGATCCGGGCCGCCATGCTGGCCGGCACCCGGTCGGTGCCGGCCGACCGGCGCGCCACCGTCCTCGAGGAGGGCGACCGGCGCACCGCGATCGAGCGGGCCGTCGCGCTGGCCCGGCCCGGCGACACCGTGCTGATCGCGGGCAAGGGCCACGAGACCGGGCAGGAGGTCGGCGGCACGGTGCTCGCCTTCGACGACGTCGAGGTGGCCCGGGCCGCCCTGGCCGGCCAGGGATACCGGCACCGCGAGCCAGGTCACCCGGTGACCGGCGGGGCGGACTCCGGCATGGAACCCGATACCGCACCCGATACCGCATTCGGAGCGGGCCGGCTGTGATCGAACTGAGCATCGCCGAGATCGCCGGGATCGTCGGCGGCCGGCTGGTGAACGCCGACCCGGATCGCACGGTGTCGGGCAAGGTCGAGTTCGACAGCCGCAAGGTGGTGGCCGGCGACCTGTTCCTGGCCATTCCCGGCGCCCGGGTGGACGGCCACGACTACGCCGAGGCGGCGGTGGCCGCCGGCGCGGTGGCGGTGCTGGCCAGCCGGCCGGTGCCGGTGCCGGCCATCGAGGTGGCCGACCCGGTCGAGGCGATCACCACGCTGGCCCGCGCCGTGGCCCGCCGGTTGAGTGCGGTGACCATCGGCATCACCGGCTCGTCGGGCAAGACCTCGACCAAGGACCTGCTGGCACAGGTGCTGGCCGACGCTGGGCCCACCGTCGCCACCCCGGGCTCGTTCAACAACGAGCTGGGCTACCCCTACACCGTGCTGCTGGCCGACGAGAGCACCCGGTTCCTGGTGCTGGAGACCTCGGCCCGCGGGCTCGGCCACATCCGGCACCTGACCGGGATCGCGGCTCCCCGGCTGGCCGGGGTGCTCAACGTGGGCAGTGCCCACCTGTCCGAGTTCGGCAGCCGGGAGGTGATCGCGCAGGCCAAGGGCGAGCTGGTCGAGGCGCTGCCCGCCGCCGCCGACGGCGGGGTCGCGGTGCTCAACGCCGACGACCCGCTGGTCTCGGCGATGGCCGCCCGCACCACCGCCCGGGTGGTCACCGCCGGCGAGCGGGCCGGGGCCGACGTGCGCGCCGAGGGGGTCGCGGTGGACTCCGCGGGCCGGGCGAGCTTCGAGCTGGTCAGCGCCGCCGGCCGGGCCGGGGTGCGACTGCAGGTGCGGGGCGAGCACCAGGTCTCCAACGCGGTGATCGCGGCGGCGCTGGCGCTGGCCTGCGGCATGGAGCTGCCGGCGGTGGCCGAGGCGCTGTCGCGGGCGACCGAGCGCTCGGCCTGGCGGATGGCGGTCAGCGAGACCGCCGCCGGCATCACGGTGATCAACGATGCCTACAACGCCAATCCGGAGTCGATGCGGGCCGCGCTGAAGGCGCTGGCGATCATGTCCGAGGGCCGCCGGTCGATCGCGGTGCTGGGCCACATGGCCGAGCTCGGCCCGGACTCGATCGCCCAGCACGACGCGCTAGGCCGGCACGCCGTCCGGCTGGACGTCTCGGTGCTGATCGCGGTCGGCGAGCAGGCCCGGGCGATCGCCACCGGCGCGGCACTCGAAGGCTCCTTCGACGGTGAGTCAGAGTGGATGCCGGACACCGCGGCGGCCCTCGCCAGGCTGGCGGAGCTGCTGCGGCCAGGTGACGTGGTGCTGGTGAAGGGATCCCGGTCGGCGGCGATGGAGGTTGTGGCGCAGGAGCTGGTCCGACGCTTCGACAGCACGCAGGACGTGCACGGCGCGGAGAGCCCGAACGGCGCGCAGAGCACTGACGCCCGGGAGGGCCGGGCATGAAAACCATCCTGGTCTCCGCGCTGTTCGGGCTGATGACCTCGATCCTGTTCACCCCGCTGGTGGTGAAGTACTTCCGGATCAAGGGATTCGGACAGGAGATCCGCGACGACGGGCCCAAGAGCCACCTGATCAAGCGAGGCACCCCCACCATGGGCGGGGTGGCGATCATGGGCTCGACGATCATCGGGTACCTGATGGCGCACCTGATCGGCTCGTTCCGGCACGACTCGGGCCCGACTGCCTCAGGGTTGCTGCTGCTGTTCCTGATGCTGGGCTCCGGAACGGTCGGCTTCATCGACGACTTCATCAAGCTGCGGCACCGGCGGAGTTTGGGCTTGCGGGCCCGGGCGAAATTCGCCGGCCAGCTGCTCGTCGCGCTGGTGTTCGGGGCCGCGGCGATGATGTTTCGCAACCGGCGCGGGCTGACTCCGGCCTCGGAGCGCATCTCCTACGTACGTGACATCGCCGGCCTCTCGATCGGGCTGATCGGCTTCCTGCTGCTGGCCTACCTGATCATCACCGCCACCACCAACGCGGTGAACCTGACCGATGGCCTGGACGGGCTGGTGGCTGGCAGCGCCGCCATGGTGATGGGCGCCTACACGCTGCTGACCTTCATCCAGTTCCGCAACAGCTGCTACCCGGCCCCGGCGCTGCCGGGCTGCTACGCCATCCGCGATCCTCAGGACCTCGCCCTGATCGCCGCGGCGGCGATGGGCGCCTGCTTCGGCTTCCTGTGGTGGAACGCCAAGCCGGCCCAGATCTTCATGGGCGACACCGGGTCGATGGCGCTCGGCGGCCTGATGGCCGGACTGGCGATCCTGTCGCACACCGAGCTGCTGCTGGTGGTGCTCGGCGGCCTGTTCGCGGTGGTGACGCTCTCCAGCGTCATCCAGACCGGCTGGTTCAAGTACACCCGGCTCAGATCCGGCACCGGCAAACGGGTGTTCCGGATGGCGCCCTTCCATCATCATTTCGAGCTCGGCGGCTGGGAGGAGACCACCACCATCGTCCGGTTCTGGATCGTCAGCGGGCTGGCAGTGGCCTTCGGAATGGGCTTGTTCTATGCCGAATTCATCTCCCACGGCTAGCTGGCCGCCGGTCGGGGGACGGCGGGGCGGGCCGGCTGAGATCACTGCCACGGTGGCGCGACACGCGACACGCCTCCCGAAGATCAGGTTGCCCAGGACCGACGATAGGGCCATGCACGAGGTCGTGGCCGCCGCGACGTCACCGGCCGGCGCCGGTGCCGTGGCACTGCGCGCACCCTCGACCAGGCCCGGACTCCGCGCGGTTCCCGCTTATCGCTCAAAGGCATTGGCCATCGGCCTCGTCCTGACCGGCGGCCCGCGGGCGGTGTCATGATCAACCGGTTGCGCGACCGGGTGAGTGGCATCCGGGTGGTGCGGGCCTCCAGCCGCTACCTGGAAGGCCCTTACGCCTCGGTCCAATTGATGCTGGCCGCCGGTGGCGGGTTGCTGTTCTTCGGCCTGCTGATGTCGGCCTCGACGACCATCTCTGCCTCGGTGCACACCACCGGCGACGCGCCCTGGGCGCAGCTAATCCGCGAGGTGCAGTTCATCGTGCTGAGCGTGCCGGTGTTCTGGCTGGCGGTGCGGATGTCGCCGGCCGCCTACCGCCGGATGGCCTATCCGGCGCTGGGACTGGCGCTCTGCGCCCTGGTCGGCGTCCTGGCGCCCGGTATCGGCGTGACCATCAACGGGGCGCACCGCTGGATCCAGCTGGGTCCGCTGACGGTGCAGCCCTCGGAGTTCGCGAAGCTCGCGATCCTGGTCTGGGGGGCCGACCTGCTTGCCCGCAAGGAATCCCTGCGCACCCTGACCACGGCCAGGCATGTCCTGATCCCACTGGTGCCGGGCTTCGTGGTGGTCATCGGGCTGGTGATGCTCGAGCCCGATCTCGGGACCTCGCTGTGTTTCATCCTGGTGCTGCTGGGCTTGCTGTGGATGGTCGGCCTGCCGTTCCGCTACTTCGCGGTCCTGCTGGTCGCGGTGGCCGGCGTGGTGACGCTGCTGGCGGTCACCGAGGCGTACCGGATGGAGCGGCTGACCACCTTCCTGCATCCCAACCTCGACCCTCAGAATGCGGGCTACCACACCATCCAGGGGTTGTACGCGCTGTCCAGCGGCGGCGTCTTCGGCGTCGGCCTCGGGCAGGGGACGTCGAAGTACGGCTGGGTGCCCAACGCCAACACCGACTATGTCTTCGCCGTCGTGGGGGAGGAGCTGGGGCTGCTCGGCTGCATCGTGGTGCTCGCCCTGTTCGGGCTGTTCACCTACGCCGCCATGCGGATCGCCCATCGCAGCCAGGACCCGTTCGTCCGGCTGGTCAGCAGTGGCGCGGCCATCTGGATCGCCGGGCAGGCCCTGATCAACATCGGCTACGTGACCGCGTTGCTGCCGGTCACCGGCATCCCGCTGCCGTTCATCTCCAACGGCGGCACCTCGCTGGTGCTGACCTGCGCGGTGCTGGGCATGCTGGTCTCCTTCGCCCGGCACGAGCCCGTCGCCGCCCGGGCCGCTCAGCAGGCGGCCGCCGACGGCAGCACCGCACGGTGGATCCGCGCACTGCGGCTGGGGGCGCCGCGGCTGGCTACCCGCTTCGGGACGGCGCGGTCGGGGGCAGCGCGGTCGGGGGCAGCGCGGCAGTCCGCGACCGCCCGGCAGGCCGGCAGCGCCTCCGTCGGCGATCCCGGCACCTCGGCAGCCGCGCCGGCCAGGTCCCGCGCCGGCTCGGGTACCGGCCCGCCCGCCGCCGCGCCCGCCAGGTCGGGCGCCAGCGGGTCCACCCGGGCAGCCGGCATGCCTGCGGGCCGCCAGCTCGACCGGGCCGCCTCTCCACCCCCCGGCGCCCGGGCAGCGACGTCGAAGCGGTCGGCCCCGGCCGGTCGGCGGCAGCCCGCCCCGCACCGGCCGGCGGGCCAGTCCGCGACTCGCCGCAAGGGCGCCTGAGGCGATGGGGCACACCAGCATCGTCCTGGCCGGCGGCCATTCCGCCGGACACATCGAACCAGCGATGAACGTCGCCGACGCGATCCGCGAGCTGGAGCCGGCCGCGCTGATCACCGCGCTCGGCACCGCCCGGGGCCTGGACACCACGCTGATCCCGGCACGCGGGTACCCCTTGGAGCTGATCCCGCCGGTCCCGTTGCCACGGCGGCTGAACCTGGCGCTGCTCAAGACCCCGGGCCGGGTGGCCGCAGCGGTCCGGGCCGCCGGCGCGGTGCTGGACCGGGTGCAGGCCGACGTGGTGGTCGGCTTCGGCGGCTATGTCGCCGCGCCGGCCTACCTGGCCGCCCGCCGGCGCGGCATCCCGATCGTCGTGCACGAGGCGAACGCCCGGCCGGGGGTGGCGAACCGGCTGGCGGCCCGGCTGACCAGCCACGTCTACACCGCGACCGCCTCGCTCGGGTTGCCGCACGGCCAGCCGATCGGCATCCCGCTGCGCCCGGCGATCATCGAGCTCGATCGCGACCGGGAACGGCCCGCCGCCCGGGCCAGGCTGGGGCTGGCCGCCGACCGGCCGACGCTGCTGGTCACCGGCGGCTCCCAGGGCGCCCGGCGGCTGAACGAGGCGGTGCTGGGGGCGCACCGGGCGCTGGCCGAGGCGGGCATCCAGGTGCTGCACATCGCGGGCGCCAAGAACCCGCTGACCGCCCCGGCCAGGACCGCGGACGAGCCGCCGTACCTGGTGCTGCCCTACCTCGACGCGATGGCCGACGCCTACGCCGCCGCCGACTTCGTGCTGTGCCGCTCCGGAGCGATGACCTGCGCCGAGCTGACCGCGGTGGGCCTGCCGGCTGGCTACGTGCCGTTGCCGCTGCGCGGGGGCGAGCAGCGCCTGAACGCCGACCCGATCGTCGCCGCCGGTGGTGGCCTGATGGTGGCCGACGAGAACTGCGACCCGGCCTGGGTGGCCCAGAACGTGGTCGCCGTGCTCACCGACCCGCCCCGGCTGGCCGCGATGGCTGCCGCCGCCCGGCGTGCCGGCGCCAGGGACGCGGCGGCGGTGCTGGCCCGCGCCGTGCTGGAGGTGGCCCGTGACCACCACGCCTGAGCCCGCCGGCCGCGCCGAGCCTGCGAACCGGGCTGAGCCCGCCGGCCCGGCAGCTTCGGGCCCGGCAACCCGGTCCCAGGCCAGCTATGACCGGCCGGCCGGCTGGGCAGCGCCGGGCGCCGCGTTGGTGTCCAGCGCGGCCACCGAGGTGGTGCCGGCCGCGGCCGAGCTCGGCAGGGTGCACATCATGGGCATCGCCGGCTCGGGCATGAGCAGCCTGGCCCGGATCATGCTGGCCCGCGGCCTGCCGGTGACCGGCTGCGAGAGCCGGGAGTCAGCGACCGTGCGGCAGCTGCGCGATCTCGGCGCTCGAATCGAGATCGGGCACTCGCCGCGGCACCTGGATTCCTGCGACACCCTGGTCTACACGACCGCGATCGACCCGGCCAACGTCGAGCTGGCCGCCGGCCGCGAACGGGGGATGCGGGTGCTCCGGCGGGCCACCGCGCTGGCCGCGATGATCAACGGCGCCCGGTGCGTCGCGGTCGCCGGAACCCACGGCAAGACCACCACCACCTCGCTGCTGGCCACCGCCGCGCTGGCCGGCGGGCTCGATCCGTCCTTCGCGATCGGCGCCAACCTGGCCGGCGCCGGGGTGAACGGGCGCTCCGGCAGCGACCCGCTGTTCCTCGTCGAGGCCGACGAGAGCGACGGCTCGTTCCTGCTGCTGTGGCCCGAGATCGCGGTGGTGACCAACGTCGAGGCCGATCACCTGGAGAACCACGGCGACCTGGAAGGGGTCTTCCGGGCCTTCGAGCAGTTCGTCGACCGGATCACCCCCGGTGGCCAGCTGCTGTACTGCGCCGATGACCCCGGCGCCAGCCGGCTGGCCCGCTATGCCGGCGACGCCGGCGTCCGGGTCCGCGGCTACGGCGCCGGGCCGGAGGCCGACATCCAGGTCACCGACATCCGCGAGCTGCCGGACGCGGTGGAGTTCACCGTGCACGGCGCCGCTGCCGGCCCGGTCGAGGTCCGGCTCGGTTCGCTGGTCGGGCGGCACATGGCGCTCAATGCCACCGCCGCGCTCGCCGTCGCGGTCGAGCTCGGCCTGCCGGCCGCACAGGCGGCCGAGAGCTGGCGCGGCTTTGCCGGCGTCCAGCGCCGTTTCGAGTTCCGTGGCGAGGCGGCCGGCGTCCGCGTGTATGACGACTATGCGCACCATCCGACGGAGGTGCGTGCACAGCTCGCCGCCGCCCGCGGGGTGCTGGCCGGCTCCGGGCGGTTGATCGCGATCTTCCAGCCGGGGACCTACAGCCGGACCCAGACGTTCGCCGCGGAGTTCGGCCAGGCGATGGCGCTGGCCGACATCGCCGTGCTGATGGACATCTTTCCCGCCCGCGAGCGGCCGATTCCCGGCGTGACCGGAGCGATGATCGCCGAGCAGGTGCCGTTGGCTGCCGCCCGGGTGGTGTACGAGCCGGACTGGCACGCGGTCGCCGGCCGGGTCGCGGCGCTCGCCCAGCCCGGCGACCTGGTGCTGACCATGGGCATCGGCGACGTCCACCTGTTGTGCGCCGACATGCTCGCCGAGCTCGCCCGGCTGGCGGCAGATCGATGAGCGGCAGCCCGATGTCAGGCAGCCCGATGACCGGCGGCGGATCGATGGCTGGCGGCCTGGCCGGCGGGCTGGGCGGGGTCCGGCGGCCGCGGTGGTGGCACTGGTGCGCGATGGCCGTGGTGCTTGCGCTGCTGGTCTGGCTGGTGGCCTTCTCCAGCGTCCTCGGGGTTCGTACCGTCAATGTGGTCGGGACCCGGACGCTGACCGCCGAGCAGGTCCGCGCCGCGGCCGGCATCCGGTCCGGCACCCCGCTGGCCCGGCTCGACCTCGGCGCCGTCCGTTCGCGGTTGAGCGCGGTCGCGCCGATCCGCGCGGTCACGGTGAGCCGGTCCTATCCGGCCAGCGTCATCATCAAGATCACCGAGCGGGTTCCGATCGGCTACCGCCCGATCGACAGGGGACAGGTGGTGCTGGTCGACCCTGACAACGTGGCCTTCCGCACGGTGGCAGCGGCGCCGGCCGGCCTGCCGCGGTTGCTGGTGCCGGCCATCGGCCCGCAGCCGACGGCGGCGGCAGCGGTCGCCGGAGCGCTGCCCGGCAGGATCCTGCGGGCCCTCAGCTCGATCTCCGCGCCCAGCGCGGAGTCGGTCACGCTGACCTTGCGCGACGGCCGGGTGGTGCTGTGGGGCGGCACCGACCGCAGCACCGACAAGGCGCGGCTGCTGACGGCGCTGCTCGGCCGTCCCGGCCGCTACATCGACCTCAGCGATCCGAGCGCGGTGACCACCCGGACCGACCCCGGCAGCTAGGACGGCCGAGCCCCGCTTCGTTCCTTCGGCTCCGGCGACCCGGATCTCCAATGTTTTGCGGCGTGTCACGGCGCGCCTGCGGGCGGCGGCGGCTCGGCGAACTACTTTTCCTGGTATCGCTCAGGTTGACATAACGTTAACGGTCTACTTGAGGGTGAGGGTTCGAACAGGTGCCCGACCACAACAGCGAAGATCGAAGCCCCAAGCGAAGGACTCCCCACATGACCTCACCCCACAACTACCTCGCTGTGATCAAGGTCGTCGGTGTCGGCGGCGGCGGCGTC
This sequence comes from Jatrophihabitans sp., assembly GCF_035474675.1. GTDB lineage: Bacteria > Actinomycetota > Actinomycetes > Mycobacteriales > Jatrophihabitantaceae > Jatrophihabitans_A. The sequence continues at coordinate 45,670 of NZ_DATINC010000018.1, forward strand.
AACGCGGTCAATCGGATGATCGAGCAGGGCCTCAAGGGTGTCGAGTTCATCGCGGTGAACACCGACGCCCAGGCTTTGCTGATGTCCGATGCCGACGTCAAGCTCGATGTCGGGCGTGAGCTGACCCGGGGCCTGGGCGCCGGCGCGCAGCCGGAGGTGGGCCGCAAGGCCGCCGAGGATCACCGTGACGAGATCGAAGAGGTGCTCAAGGGCGCCGACATGGTGTTCGTGACCGCGGGTGAGGGCGGTGGCACCGGTACCGGCGGCGCCCCGGTGATCGCCAGCATGGCCCGCAAGCTGGGCGCCCTGACCATCGGCGTGGTGACCAGGCCGTTCTCCTTCGAGGGCAAGAAGCGTGCCACCCAGGCCGAGCTCGGCATCGAGCAGCTGCGGGCCGAATGCGACACCCTGATCGTCATTCCCAACGACCGGCTGCTGCAGATCTCCGACCCTAACGTCTCGGTGATGGACGCCTTCCGCAGCGCCGACCAGGTGCTGCTCTCCGGTGTCCAGGGCATCACCGACCTGATCACCACCCCCGGCCTGATCAACCTGGACTTCGCCGACGTCAAGAGCGTGATGAGCGGCGCCGGCTCGGCGCTGATGGGCATCGGCGCGGCGCGGGGCGAGGGCCGGGCCCGGGCGGCGGCGGAGATGGCGATCGCGAGCCCGCTGCTGGAAGCCAGCATGGACGGCGCGCACGGCGTGCTGCTGTCGATCTACGGCGGGTCGGACCTGGGACTGTTCGAGATCAACGACGCCGCCAGCCTGGTCGCCGAGTCCGCCCACCCCGATGCCAACATCATCTTCGGCGCCGTGATCGACGACACCCTCGGCGACGAGGTCAAGGTGACGGTCATCGCCGCGGGCTTCGACTCCGGCCAGTTGCCCTACAAGAAGGTGGAGATCCCGGCCCGGCGCGAACCGGAGGCACAGCTGGCCACGGTGTCGGCCGCCCCCGCGATGAACGGGGCCTCGCGTCCCGCGCCGTCGTTCTTGCCCAGCTCGGGCGCCACCGCCTACGGCGCGGCACCCACGGGCGCACCGGGCACCGGATGGTCACCGGCCACCACTCGCAAGCCGGTCGAGCCGGACGAGGAACTGGATGTCCCCGACTTCCTCAAGTAGGCCGGCCGCCTTCGATGAGCTCGCCGGAGGATCGGCTGGCCGAGTTGCGCGACAACCTGGCCGCGGTCCGTTCCCGGATCGCTCAGGGCTGCGCGGCCGCCGGCCGGTCCGAGGGCGAGATCACCCTGATCGCGGTGACCAAATTCTTTCCGGTGAGCGATGCGGCGCTGCTGGCGCAACTCGGCGTGACCGACCTGGGGGAGAGCCGCGATCAGGATGCCTCGGTCAAGTCGGCCGAGCTGGCCGCGCTGACCGGCGTCGCCGTCCGGTGGCACTTCATCGGGCGGTTGCAGACCAACAAGGCACGGTCGGTGGCGCGCTATGCCGACCTGGTGCACAGCGTGGACCGGCAAGGCCTGGCGGACGCGCTGGAAGACGGCGCCCGGCGGGCCGGCCGGCAGGCGCTGGATGTCCTGGTCCAGCTGAGCCTCGACCCTCAACCCGGCGCTGAATCAGGTCCGACGGCCCGCGGTGGTGGCGCGGCGGACGAGCTGCTGCGGCTGGCCGATCGGGTCGCCGCATCGGACGTGCTGCGGCTGGCCGGGATCATGGCGATCGCGCCGTTGGGCGGCGATCCCGACGAGGCGTTCGGCCACCTTGCCGAGGTGGCGCAGCGGTTACGGGAGAGCCATCCGGCAGCCGTCATCGTCTCGGCCGGCATGAGCGAGGACCTGGAAGCGGCGCTGCGACATGGCGCGACACACGTGCGGATCGGTACGGCGTTGCTCGGCCGCCGCGAACCACAATTCAGATAGCGTCGGCCCGCAGCAGCGGGAAGTACCTACACAGGAGGACGAAATGGCTACAGCCTTTCGGAAGATGGGCGTCTACCTCGGGCTCGTCGAGGATGACGACTACGCCGACGGCGGCGGCACGGAGTCCTACGGTGCGCTCGCGCGCGATCCGCAGTACCACCGGCGCGAGGTCGAGGCGGCCCCGGCGGCGCGGGCCGGCTACGAGGCCGCGGGCCCGGAGGCCGACGGCTACGACGACTACGACGCATCCTACGAGCAGCCACCGCAGCGGATCACCACCCTGCACCCGCGTACCTACAACGAGGCCAAGACCATCGGGCTGCAGTTCCGCGCCGGAACGCCGGTGATCATGAACCTGTC
>NZ_DATINC010000019.1:0-44223 GCF_035474675.1 Jatrophihabitans sp.
CTCCAGGATGTCCAGGCAGCGCTCGCGGGCCCGGAAGCCGTTGGTCATCGCGGTCAGCGCGCCCAGCTCCATGCCGCCGGTGGCCAGCCACACCCAGTGCGAGGAGATCCGGTTGATCTCCATCATCAGCACCCGGATCAGGTTGGCCCGCTCCGGCACCACGATGCCGAGCAGCTTCTCCACCGCCATCGAGTAGGCGCTCTCGTTGAACAGCGGCGACAGGTAGTCGCAGCGGGTCACGAAGGTGCTGCCCTGGGTCCAGGTGCGGAACTCGGCGTTCTTCTCGATGCCGGTGTGCAGGTAGCCCACCACCACCCGGGCGTCGGTCACCGTCTCGCCCTCGAGCTCGAGCACCAGCCGCAGCACGCCGTGCGTCGAGGGGTGCTGCGGCCCCATGTTGATGACCATCCGGTCCTCGTGCAGCGGCTCGTTGCCGAACACGGTGTCCCAGTCGCCGCCGGAGACGTTGTAGACCCGGCCCTCGGTGGTCTGCCGGGACGGGCTGTAGAAATCGGAGGTTGTCACCGGAGGTGCCCTCTCTTCCGGGCCGGGACGCCGGCCGTGCAGGCGCTGTTCATCGGTAGGCCCGGCGCTCGTCCGGGGGCGGGATGCTGGCGCCCTTGTACTCGACCTCCACGCCGCCCAGCGGGTAGTCCTTGCGCTGCGGGTGGCCGTCCCAGTCGTCGGGCATCATGATCCGGGTCAGCGCGGGGTGGCCGTCGAAGACGATCCCGAACAGGTCCCAGGCCTCCCGCTCCTGCCAGTCGGCGGTCGGGTAGACGCCGGTCACCGACGGGACGTGCGGGTCGTCGGTGCCCACCGCCACCTCCAGCCGGATCCGGCGCCGGAAGGTCATCGAGGTCAGGTGGTAGACGGCGTGCAGCCGCCGGCCGGCGTAGCCCTCCCGGGCCAGGTAGTCCACCCCGGAGACGCTGGAGAGCAGCTCGAAGCGCAGCGCCGGGTCGTCTCTGAAGACCTGGCAGACCTGGCGGATGTGCTCGCGGCGCAGGTGCACGGTCAGCTCGCCGCGGTGCAGCGTCACCTTCTCCACGGCCTGCTCGTGCTCGGAGTAGGCCTCGGCGAAGGCCTCCATCACCTCGTCGTAGTAGCCGCCGTAGGGAGGCTTGGCTTCTCCCGGCTCCACCCACGGCTCGCGCTGCAGCCGGGAGAAGCCGGAGGTGTCGCCGGAGTCGCTGACGCCGAACATGCCGGGCCGTTCCCGGCCGTCGGGCAGGCCGCCGGAGGCGTGGGCCAGGCCCAGCTCGGGCTCGAAGTCTCCCCCGGTGCTCACTTGGCGAACCGCTGGCTCGACGGGATCAGCTCGACCTTCTGGCCGGCCAGCCGCTCGGCGCGCTTGGGCCCGAGCGGTTCGTTGGAGATCTTGTGGTGCAGCTTGAGGATGGCGTCGATGAGCATCTCCGGCCGCGGCGGGCAGCCGGGCAGGTACATGTCCACCGGGACGATGTGGTCGACGCCCTGCACGATCGCGTAGTTGTTGAACATGCCGCCGGAGGAGGCGCACACCCCCATCGCCAGCACCCAGCGCGGCTCGGCCATCTGGTCATAGATCTGGCGAACCACCGGCGCCATCTTCTGGCTGACCCGGCCGGCCACGATCATCAGGTCGGCCTGCCGCGGCGAGGGCCGGAACACCTCCATGCCGAACCGGGCCGAGTCGAACCGGGGCGCGCCGAAGGTCATCATCTCGATGGCGCAGCAGGCCAGCCCGAACGTCACCGGCCACAGCGAGGACTTGCGCGTCCAGTTCACCACCGACTCGACGGTGGCCAGCAGCATCCCGTCCGGCAGCTTCTCTTCTAAACCCATGTCAGCGGGGCCAATCGTGAGGGGTTGATCGGTATTCGGGCTTGTCCGGTTCAGTCCCAGTCGAGCCCGCCGCGCCGCCAGACGTAGGCGTAGGCGACGAACACGGTGGCGATGAACAGGAAGATCTCGACCAGGCCGAAGAGGCTCAGCTCCCGGCTGGCGACGGCGTAGGGGTACAGGAAGATGATCTCGATGTCGAAGACGATGAACAGCATCGCGGTGAGGAAGTACTTCACCGGGAACCGGTGGGCGCCCGCCGCCATCGGCGCCGGCTCGATGCCGCACTCGTAGAAGGACAGCTTGGCCTTGTTGTACCGCTTCGGCCCGGTCACCGTGGCGATGATCACCGAGAAGACCGCGAACCCGAAGGCAAGCGCGAAAAGAACCACGATCGGCAGGTATGCCCCTAGCATCGGAACCTACTCCTTCCTCTCCCGTCGCCGGTGGGTTTCCCCGGTGCAGACATCGGCCCGCAGCCGCCTTGACAAGCACTGTCACGGTAGTCGGCGGGACGTTCCAGCCGATGGTTAGGTATCCCTAAGTCAGTCATCCGCCCGGCCTATCGCAGCGCTGGCGTCAGGCGGGTCAGCGCGGTGATGATCCGGTCACTGGCGTCGCCGTCGTGCGGGTCGGTCAGGTTTGCCAGCAACTTCAACACGAATCTCATCAGCCCGGGGTGCGGCAGGCCGTGCCGGGTGCAGGTCCGCATCACCGTCGGATTGCCGATCAGCTTCACGAACAGCCCGCCCAGCCGGTAGTAGGCGCCCCACTCGGCGGCGAGCACGGCCGGGTAGCCGGCCAGCGCGCGTTCCCGGGCCGGGCCCGCCGGACGGGCCAGCGCCTGCACCACCGCCTCGGCGGCGAACTTGCCCGACTCCATCGCATACGGAATGCCCTCGCCGTTGAACGGGTTGACCGAGCCGCCGGAATCGCCCACCAGCAGCACCCCGTCGCGGTAGTGCGGGGTCCGGTTGAAGCCCATCGGCAGCCCCGCGCCCTGGGTCGGGCCGAGCGCGTTGGCCTCGCGCAGCCCCCACTCGGCCGGGGTGCCGTCCAGCCAGCTGGTCAGCAGCGTGCGGTAGTTGGTCTTCTGAAAGCCCGCCGAGGAGTTCAGCACCCCGAGCCCGACGTTGACCGAGCCGTCGCCCATGCCGAAGATCCAGCCGTAGCCGGGCAGCAGCTTGGCGTCGTCGGCGCCCGGCGGGCCGTTCCACAGCTCCAGCCAGGACTCGAGGTAGTCGTCGTTGGTGCGCGGGCTGGTGTAGTAGCGGCGCACCGCCACCCCCATCGGGCGCCGGTTGTCGCGCTGCAGGCCGAGCGCCAGCGCGAACCGGCCGGACACCCCGTCGCAGGCCAGCACGACGGGCGCCCGGTAGCTGCGCTCGCGGGGGTCGGCCGGATCGGTGCCGGCCTTGGCCCGCACCCCGACCACCCGGCCCTGCCGGTCGAGCACCGGTCCGGTGACCGCGGTCCGCTCGTGCAGCCGGGCGCCGGCCTGAACGGCCTGCCGCACCAGCAGGTGGTCCAGGTCGGCCCGCGGGCGGACCAGGCCGTAGGGCGGGAACGAGGCCAGCTCCGGCCAGTCCAGCTCCAGCCGCACGCCGCCGCCGATCACCCGCAGGCCCTTGTTGTGCAGCCAGCCGGCTTCTTCGCTGACGTCGATGCCCATCTCGACCAGGGCCCGGGTGCCGCGCGGGGTCAGCCCGTCGCCGCACACCTTCTCGCGCGGGAAGGAAGCCTTCTCCAGCAACAGCACGTCCAGGCCGGCGGTGGCCATCCAGTACGCGGCGGCCGAGCCGGACGGGCCGGCACCGACCACGATGACGTCGGCGTCGTAGCTGAGGTCCTCGGGCGGCACGGCAGGCGCGGCCAGGCCGTGCGGGCCCTCGGCGGTCACTGTCATCTGGGCCCCCTCCAGCTCGGCGTACCACCCGGGGAAATGCTCGTGAAAACTTTCACGAGCGTGTCTCTCACAGTCTAAGCATGGGCATAGCGTTGCGCGGCCCGACAGGCACCCCCGCCCTGCCCGTCATCCGCTCCTACCATGGCAGGCATGACCGAGGCGGACGGCGGCACCCGGCCGACCGGCCCGTCCGGGCCCGCCGGGTCGCCGGGGTCTTCAGTGCCGCCGGGTTCCTCGGTGCCGCCGGGGTCCTCGGTGCCGCCGGGGTCTTCGGTGCCGCCGGCGTCCGGCCGGGCCCGCGAGCTGGTCGGCCGGCGGCGGCAGCGCAAGACGCCCGACACCGGACGGGTGCACCACCTGGGAGCCGCGCCGGCCGTGATGCCGGTGCTGCACGAGGACACTCCGGCGGCCGCAACCCGGACGGCTGCCGTCCAGCTGGCCGCGCGGACCCGCTGGGAGCTGGACCAGCTGGCCGCCGACCTGGACGCCGAGATGGCAGCCGCTGCCGCCGCGCTGGACTTCGAACGGGCCGGCCGGCTGCGCGACGAGCTGGCCCGGGTGCGCGCCGAGCTCGACCGGCGTCCTCCGCACTGAACCCGACCGGCGTTCCACACTGAGCTCAGACCGGCGTTCCGCACTGACCTACCGGCGTTCGACACGCCGAGGCATGTAGAAAGCATTTGATACTAGGAAATACCGGACAGTACTGGTAGTCATATCCCCCACGGGGGTCCTATTCCACTGTCCGGAGGACATACCGTGCCCAAGATCAAGTTCTTACCGCGACTGCTGACCGCTGCCGTCGGCACCGCAACCGCGCTCGCGATGACGCTGCTGCTCACCGCCGCCCCCGCCGACGCCATGACCGGTGGCTATGTCGCCCTGGGCGACTCCTACTCCTCCGGCGTGGGCAGCGGCAGCGAGTCCGGCAGCTGCCTGCAGAGCCCGACCGCATACCCGGGGCTGTGGAACGCCGCCCACCACCCGAGCTCCTACCGGATGGTGGCCTGCTCCGGCGCCAAGACCACCGACGTCAACGCCAACCAGCTGTCGGCGCTCAGCTCCTCGACCGGCCTGGTCAGCATCACCATCGGCGGCAACGACGTCGGCTTCTCCAATATCATGACCACCTGCGTGCTCTACAGCGAGGCCGACTGCATCGCCGCGGTGAACAAGGCCGAGACCTATGCCAACGCAAACCTGGCCAACCTGCTGAACGTCACCTACAACGGCATTCGCAGCCACGCCCCGAACGCCCAGGTCGTGGTGCTGTCCTACCCGGTCTTCTACCAGCTGGGGGTCTGGTACTGCGTCGGGCTGAGCGAGAATTCCCGGAAGAAGATCGACGAGGGCATCAACCTGGTCGACAACATCACCAAGACCACTGCCGCCAGTCACGGCTTCACCTTCGCCGACGTGCGCAGCGTCTTCGTCGGCCACCAGCTCTGCTCCGGCGACAAGTGGCTGCACTCGCTGAACTACAGCGATCTCACCGAGTCCTACCACCCGACCGCGACCGGCCAGTCCAGCGGCTACCTGCCGGTGTTCAGCGCCGCGGTGAAGTAGGCCCTGGTTTCCTCAGGGCTCCAGCCCTCCGCTCGTCCGGGGGAAACCGCGCGGTTTCTTCCGGGACGAGCAGGTCAACGGGTGCCGCCGGTCCGGCTGGCCGGCGGCACCTCGGCCGCGGCCAGCAGCTCCACCGGCCGGTGCTGCACCAGCCGGGTCAGCGCGATCACCGACGTCGAGCGGGCCACCCCGGGGATCTGGGAGACCTCCAGCAGCACCCGCTGCAGGTCCTCGTGGGAGCTCGCGGCCAGCCGGCAGTGCACGTCACCGGGCCCGGTGGTGGCATAGGCCTCCACCACCGACGGGATGGCGGCCATCGCGGCGGTCACCTCGGCCAGCCGGCCCTGGGCGATCTCCAGGGTGGCGAAGGCCAGCACCGGGTAGCCGGCCGCGGCGAGGTCGACGTCCGGGCCGTAGCCGGAGACCACCCCGTCGCGTTCCAGCCGCTCCAGCCGGGCCTGGACGGTGGCCCGGGAGACCTCCAGCAGCCGGGACAGCTCCAGGTAGCCGGCCCGTGGCGTGTCGCGCAGCGCGACCAGGATGGCCACGTCGAGGGCGTCGAGTTCCCGCCGGGCCACCGCGACCTCCCCTGCCGGGCCCTGAACCCGGCCTGCTCAGCTACAGGTTGCCGCGCTGGTCCTGCTCGCGCTCGATCGCCTCGAACAGGGCCTTGAAGTTGCCCTTGCCGAAGCCCAGCGAACCGTGCCGCTCGATCAGCTCGAAGAACACCGTCGGCCGGTCGCCGATCGGCTTGGTGAAGATCTGCAGCAGGTAGCCGTCCTCGTCGCGGTCGACCAGGATGCCGCGCGACTGCAACTGCTCGATCGGCACCCGGACGTTGCCGATCCGGGCCCGCAGCTCCGGGTCTTCGTAGTAGGAGTCCGGGGTGGCCAGGAACTCCACGCCCTCGGCGCGCATCGCGTCCACGGTGGCGAGGATGTCGTTGGTGGCCAGCGCCAGGTGCTGCGCGCCGGGGCCGGCGTAGAACTCCAGGAACTCGTCGATCTGGCTCTTCTTCTTGGCGACGGCCGGCTCGTTGAGCGGGAACTTGACCCGGTGGTTGCCGTTGGCGACCACCTTCGACATCAGCGCCGAGTACTCGGTGGCGATGTCGTCGCCGATGAACTCGGCCATGTTCACGAAGCCCATCACCTTGTTGTAGAAGGCCACCCACTCGTCCATCCGGCCCAGCTCGACGTTGCCGACCACGTGGTCCAGCGCCTGGAACAGCCGCTTGGGCGCACCCGGACGGCGGACGTAGCTGCCGGTGGCCGGCACGAAGCCCGGCAGGTACACGCCGGTGTAGGCCGACCGGTCGATCAGGGTGTGCCGGGTGTCGCCGTAGGCGCCGAGCACCGCCATCCGGACCGTGCCGTGCTCGTCGGAGACGTCGTGCGGCTCTTCCAGCACGGTCGCGCCCTGGCTGCGGGCATGCGCCACGCAGCGGTCGACGTCGGGCACCTCCAGGGCGATGTCGAGCACCCCGTCGCCGTGCGCGCGGTGATGGTCGAGCAGCGGGCTGTCCGGGGCGACGCCGCCGGAGATCACAAACCGGGCCGAGCCGCTGCGCAGCACGAAGGACTTGTGGTCCCGGTTGCCGGTCTCGGGGCCGGAGTAGGCGACCAGCTCCATGCCGAAGGCCGACTGGTAGTAGTGCGCGGTCTGGGTGGCATTGCCGACCACGAACACCACCGCGTCCCAGCCGGTGACCGGGAACGGGTCAGTGGTCTCGTCGTAGGGCACCAGGCCGACCAGCTGCTTGAGCTGTTCGAGGTTGAGGTCGGCGTCCCGCTCGTCGGACGTGAGAGTCACATCGGTGGTCGTCATCGTTCGTCCCTCCTCCACGGATCGCGCCCGCGCAGCGCGGAGCAACCGGAGGCTTCCGCCTCTGCCCGCAGAATGCCGTCGGACCTGGTAGTTCAGCAAGATGCGTATTCCAGGTTGCCATTGTTGCACATCTTGACAGGCACAACCCGCTGACAGGTCTGCAATTTGCACAGTCCAACCGGCCGACACGATCGTGCGCGTCAGGTGGTTCGGCGCGGGACTGGGACGGCGCGTTCTGGTTCAGCGCGCGGGCACCCAGCTGAACACCGGGTACCAGACCCCGAACGGGTCGGCGCTGTAGTGCAGCCGGCTGGAGCCGGTCGCCTCCCCGACGGCCCCGGCCAGCACCTGCCAGGCAGCCCGGCCGGCGACCAGCAGCTCGGCGGCCAGCTCCGGGTCCAGCCCGGCCAGCCCCGCCAGCCGGCCCGAGGCCAGGCACTCCTCGACCCCGGCGTCGAACGGGGCGGCCCGCTCGTCGAGGTAGCCCGGCGCCTTCAGCGACCGGCGCGCCGAACCGTCGGCCATCACCAGCAGGCCGAGGCCGGCCGCCCCGTCCGATCGGGCCACTGCGCGGCCGGCAGCCAGGCAGTCGGCCGGCGGGCTGTCCGCGGCGACGACCACGTGCTCGACCGGCAGCTGGCAGCCGGCCTCGCGCAGCAGCTGCCGGCCGACCACAATGCTCAGCGCCTTGTCGTCCTCACCCGGCCGGGCGCCGCCGACCAGCACGATCCGGTCCGGGCCGGCCGCCAGCAGCTCGCCGATCGCGGCCAGGCAGGCGGCGCGCAGCTGCTCCACCTCGGCCACCGGACGGCCGGTGATGCCGGTCAGCAGCAGCGGCGGGTGCGGGCAGCCGGCCACCGCGACGATTCCGTTGGGACTCCTCACGCCAGGCCCCGGACGGCCCGCTTCGGCGGCTGGCTGCCGCGGATCGCGGCCACCATGTCGAGCACCTGCCGGGTCTCGGTGACGTTGTGCGCCCGGAACACCGTCGCGCCCTGCCAGGCGCAGATCGCGGTGGTGGCCAGGGTGCCCAGCAGCCGCTGGTCCAGCGGCAGGTCCAGCGCCTCGCCGACGAAGTCCTTGTTCGACAGCGACACCAGCACCGGCCAGCCGGTGGCCACCAGCTCGGCCAGCCGCCGGGTGACCTCCAGGGAGTGCCAGGTGTTCTTGCCGAAGTCGTGCCCCGGGTCGATCAGGATCTTGCTGCGGGAGACCCCCAGCCCCGCTGCCCGCTCGGCCAGGCCCACCGTCCGGCCCAGCACGTCGGCCAGCACGTCGTCGTAGCTGATCCGGTGCGGCCTGGTCCGCGGCGGGACGCCACCGGCGTGCGTGCAGACCAGGGCCGCGTCGAACTCGGCGGCCACCTCGGCCAGTTTCGGGTCGTGGCCGCCCCAGGCGTCGTTGAGCAGGTCGGCGCCGGCCAGGCAGACCTCCCGGGCCACCTCGTGGCGCCAGGTGTCGACCGAGATGATCAGGTCCGGGTACTCGGCGCGGACCCGGGCCACGAAGTCGACGGTGCGCCGGATCTCCTCGGCGGCGTCCACCTCGTCGCCGGGGGCCGCCTTCACCCCGCCGATGTCGACGATCTCGGCGCCGGCCGCCACCACCTCGGCCACCCGGTCCAGGGCCTTGCCGAAGGCGTAGGTGGCGCCCCGGTCGTAGAAGGAGTCCGGCGTCCGGTTCACGATCGCCATGATCAGCAGCGCGTCCGGGTCGAAGCTGCGGCCGGCTAGCTCGAGCATCGGGCCGCCGTCCGGTAGTGGGCGTTGGTCAGGGCCGGCGGCCGCTCGGCCACCGGCACCGGGCGGCTGCGCCAGTCCCGCACCTCGCGGTCGTACTGCTGCAGGGCCAGCGGCTCGTCGGCGGGGAAGTCGTCAGCCGGGGCGTGCCACGGCAGCCGGCGCGTCGCGGTAGCCAGGATCTCGGCGGCCATCACTCCCAGATCATGCACGTTCTGGTGCCGGTGCCCGCGCCGGCCCAGGTCGACCTGGGCGATCGCCGGCAGGCCGTGCCGGCGCCAGGTGTCGGTCAGGGTGGCGAACTCGACGCCGTAGCCGACCGGCACCGGCAGCGACTCCATCAGCGAGCGCCGGGCCGCCCACTCACCGGCCAGCGGCTGGACGACGGCGGCCAGTTCCGGCCAGTACAGGTTGAGCAGGGGCCTTGCCACCAGCTCGGTGACCCGGCCGCCCTGCGGGGCCGCCGGCAGCGGGTCGGCACCGGGCGGCGCGGGCAGGTCGTCGGCCAGCCGGTCGTAGAAGCCCTTGACCAGCAGGGTGCCGGGGTCGGCGAGCAGCGGCCCGAGCAGGCCGGTCACGAAGTGCGGGCCCCATTCGGTCAGGTCGGCGTCGATGAAGACCAGCAGGTCGCCAGTGCTGACGAACAGCGACTTCCACAGCGCCTCGCCCTTTCCGGGACTGGCCGGCGTGCCGGTGTCGATGTCGCGGGCGGCGTACACGCTGGCCCCGGCCGCCCGGGCGATCTCGGCAGTGGCGTCGGTGGAGTCGGAGTCGAGCACGATCAGCTCGTCCACCAGCCCGGTGACCAGCAGGCCGGCCCGGATCTGGGAGACCACCTCGGCGACGGTGGCCGCCTCGTTGCGCGCCGGGATCACCACGCTCACCGTCCGGGCCGACTGGCGCTTCAGCTCGGCCAGGTCGGCCAGCGAGAACTGGCCGGCGTCGAAGGTGCGCGAGTCGAACCACTGCCGGGCGGCAGCCTCCATGCCGGCACTCCCTCGTCGTCGATGCGTCTCCGACGCTACAGCCGGGGTCCGCTCACCCGCCGAGTACGTGCCGGGCGGCCGGCTGGTTCAGCCGGCAGCCGCGGCCGGCTGGTTCAGCCGGCAGCCGCCAGCCGCTCGGCCAGCCGGGCGGTCACCGCCGCCGGGTCGGCCGCCTCGGTGAGCACCCGGACCACCACCGCCCGGCGGGCGCCGGCCCCGAGCACCTGGTCCAGGGTGGTCTCGTCGATGCCGCCGATGCCGAACCACGGCTTGGCGGGCCGTTCGGCGGCCAGCTCGGCCAGCGGCGCCAGGCCGGTGTGCGGCCGGCCGGGCTTGGTCGGGGTGGCCCAGATCGGTCCCAGGCAGAAGTAGTCCACCTCGGCCGCGGCGGCCGCCGCCCGGGCTTGGGCGGTGCTGTGGCTGCTCAGCCCGATCAGCACATCCGGCCCGACGATCCGGCGGGCGACGGCCGGGTCCAGGTCGCGCTGGCCGAGGTGCAGCACGTCCGCCCCGGCCGCGACCGCCAGGTCCGCGCGGTCGTTGACGGCCAGCAGCCGCCCGTGCCGGCGGCAGGCGTCGGCAAGGACCGCCAGCGCCTCCAGCTCATCGACGGCCTCCAGGTTCTTCTCGCGCAGCTGGATGATGTCCACCCCGGCGGCCAGCACCGCTTCGCAGAACTCGGCCAGGTCACCGCGCTCGCGACGGGAGTCGGTGCACAGGTACAGCCGGGCCCGGGCCAGCGCCTCGGAACGGGACGTGCTCATGACTGCATCCAACCACCGGATGCGAGCATGGCAGGCGTGCCTCTGCGCGGACGGACCGACGCCATCCCACCGCAGGTCCTGCTGCTGGTCGGCATGGCCTCGGTGCAGTTCGGCGCCGCCTTCGCCAACACGCTGTTCGGCAAGGCGGGCCCGGCCGGAGTGGTGCTGCTCCGGCTGACCTTCGCCGCCCTGCTGCTGCTCGCGCTGGCCCGGCCCCGGCTGGCCGGCCGGAGCCGGACCGACCTGCTGGCCGCGACCGGCTTCGGCCTGGTGCTGGCCTGCATGAACTGGAGCTTCTACGAGTCGCTGCACCGGCTGCCGCTCGGGGTGGCCGTCACGGTGGAGTTCCTCGGACCGCTCGGGGTGGCGGTGGCCGGCTCCCGCAAGCTGCTCGACCTGGTCTGGGTGCTGCTGGCCGGCGGTGGGGTGACGCTGCTCGCCCTGGGCGGCTCGGGAGGCAAGCTGAACTCGGCCGGCCTGCTGCTGGCCGCGCTGGCCGGCGCGCTGTGGGCGGCCTACATCCTGCTGTCCCAGCGGGTCGGGTCACGGTTCGCCGGCCTGGACGGCCTGGCGATCGCGATGGCGCTGGGGACCGTGGTGATGATTCCGGCCGGCGTCGTCCAGGGCGGTTCGGCGCTGCTGCGCCCGGACGTGCTGTTCGGCGGGTTCTGGATCGCGGTGCTGTCCTCGCTGATCCCGTACTCGCTGGAGATCATCAGCCTGCGCCGGCTGTCGGCGTCCGACTTCGGGTTGCTGATGAGCCTGGAGCCGGCCGTCGCCGCGCTGGCCGGCATGCTGGTGCTCGGCCAGCAGCCGCACCTGCGCACGGTGCTCGCGATCGCGATGGTGGTGGTGGCCAGTGCCGGCACCACGCTGGAGGCCAGCCACGCCGCAACCGGAACGGCGGCCGGCGAGACGGTCTCGGACGGCACGGCTCCGGACGGTCCGGCCCGCGACGGCCCGGCCCGCGACGGTCCCGCCCCGAAAGGCCCCGTTCCGGCGGCCGGCCGGCCACCCACCCCGCTCGGTTAGCCTGGACGGCATGGCGCAACCGGCGGATGCCCTGGTGGTCGGTGGCGGGGTGATCGGCCTGGCGGCCGGCTACCGGCTGGCCGAGCGCGGTGCCGCGGTGGTGCTGGTCGACTCCGGCCGCCGCGGTGCCAGCTGGGCGGCCGCCGGCATGCTGGCACCGGTCAGCGAGGCCGCCTTCGGCGAGGACGAGCTGACCCGGCTGAACCTGGCCGCGGTGCCGGCGTTCCGCGCGCTGGCCGCCGAACTGGCCGACCGGACGGGCCTGCCGGTCGGGCTGCGTACCGAGGGCACCCTGGCGGTCGCTTTCAACGCCGACGACCGGGTGGCGCTGGACCGGCTGACCGACTTCCGCACCGGCCTGGGGCTGCGCACCGAACGGCTCACCGGCCAGGCGGCCCGCGCGCTGGAGCCGTACCTGGCTGCCGGCGTCCGCGGCGGGGTGCTGGCCGCCGACGACCTGTCGGTGGACAACCGCCGCTACCTCGCCACCCTGCGGGCTGCCGCCGAGGCGGCCGGGGTGCGGTTCGTGGCCGCCGAGGTCAGCGGGCTGCTCCAGGACCGGGCCGGCGCCGTGACCGGGGTCCGGACGGCCACCGGCGAGGAGCTGCGCGCCGGCACCGTGGTGCTGTGCGGCGGCGCGAGCACCGCGGCGTTGCTGCCGGTGCCGGTGCAGCCGGTGAAGGGGCAGATCCTGCGGCTGGCGGTGCCGGCCCAGCTGCGCTCGGCCGGTGAGGTGCTGACCCACACCGTCCGCGGGCTGGTCCGCGGCAGCGAGATCTACCTGGTGCCGCGCGCCGACGGCGAGGTGGTGGTGGGGGCGACCTCCGAGCAGCAGGGCCACGACACCGGAGTGACCGCGGGCGGGGTGTACGAGCTGCTGCGCAACGCCTACGAGCTGCTGCCGATCAGCTCGGAGTTCGCCTTTGTCGAGGCCTGCGCGGGATCCCGGCCCGGCACCCCGGACAACGGGCCGATCCTGGGCCGGGTCGGCGACGGCCTGGTAGTGGCCACCGGCCACTACCGCAACGGCATCCTGCTGTCTGCCCTGACGGCCGACGCGGTGGCCGCGCTGGTGGCCGGCGAGCCGGCCGCCGCGGTGTGGCGCCCGTTCGGCCCGGACCGGTTCGCCGGCGACCGGACGGGCTCATCGGCCCAGCCGGCCGTGCCGGCCTGAACGGCTACCTTCGACAACGAGGAATTCCACGTGCGGATAACGGTGAACGGCCAGCAGCGGGAAGCCGCCGACGAGCTGAGCCTGGCCGAGCTGGTGGGCCAGATCAGCGACCGGGACACCGGCATCGCGGTGGCGCTCAACAGCGAGGTGGTGCCGCGCGGCAACTGGCCCGGCACGCCGGTCCGTCCCGGCGACCGGGTCGACGTGGTCACCGCCGTCCAGGGCGGCTGACCAGCACCGAGCGGCAATCCGCGCGGGTCGAGAAAGTGACCCCCGGCGGTCAGCTGTCGGTCAATGGTGGCGCGTCGAGCATGCCGTCGTACGGCGAGGACGCCTCGGCCCACCAGCGGCGCGGGATCCGCCCGGCCAGCCGGGAGGACCGGCCGGCCTGCACCGCCAGCCGCATCGCGTGCGCCATCCGGACCGGGTCCGCGGCCCGGGTCACCGCCGAGGCGACCAGCACCGCATCGCAGCCCAGCTCCATCGCCTGGACGGCGTCGGCGGCGCTGCCGATGCCGGCGTCCAGGATCACCGGCACCCCGGCCTGCGCCACGATCAGCGCGATGTTGTGCGGGTTGCCGATGCCCAGGCCCGAACCGATCGGGGCACCGCCCGGCATCACCGCCGCGCACCCCAGCGCCTCCAGCCGCCGGGCCAGCACCGGGTCGTCGTTGGTGTAGGGCAGCACCACGAACCCGTCGTCCACCAGCTGCTCGCAGGCGGCCAGCAGTTCCGGCCCGTCCGGCAGCAGGCTGCGCTCGTCGGCCACCACCTCGACCTTGACCCAGTCGGTCTGCAGCGCCTCGCGGGCGAGCTTGGCGGTGAGCACCGCCTCGGCCGCGGTCCGGCAGCCGGCCGTGTTCGGCAGCACCTGGACGCCGGCCGAGTGCAGCACGTCCAGCACCGAGCCGGACGAGCCCGCGTCCACCCGGCGCATGGCCACCGTGGTCAGCTCGGTGCCGGCGGCCCGCAGGATGTCGGCCAGGCCGTCCAGGCTGGGCGCGCCGCCGGTCCCCACGATCAGCCGGGAGGACAGCCGGCGGCCGGCGATGACCAGGGCGTCCTCGCTCATCGCCGGCTCCCGGCGGGGTCGGCCACCCGGCCCGGCGAGCCGGCGAACGGCAGCGCCACCAGCACCGCCACCGCGAACGAGGCGATCGACGCCGACAGCCACGGGTGGCCCAGGGTGTGCAACCGGGTGCCGATCTCGGTCCAGAAGTCCGACCAGTACCCGATCGAGCCGGGATTGATCACCTGGTAGCACAGGAAACCCACCAGCCAGGCCGCCAGCATGCCGGGCCGCACCGGGGCGTCGGAGGCAACGTTCCAGTTCGCGCCGCGGCTGCGCAGCCAGGCGGCGATCAGGGCGCCGGACATCGGCACGAACACCCCGCCGATCAGGTACAGGAAGTTGGCGTAGTCGTCGATGTTGATGGTCAGCGCCAGCGCGGTGGTCAGCGTGCCGATCAGCACGGTGAGCACCCGCCGGTCCAGCGACGGCCTGAGGTTCTGCAGCGAGACCGCGGTGGAGTAGACGTTGGCGAAGCTCTGGTCGCTCTCCCGGATCACCAGGATCGCGAAGGCCACCGTGCCCAGCGGCAGCCCGATGAACAGGTCGAAGATCTTCTCGCCGTCCTCGTTCAGTTGCGCCAGCGCGATCAGCCCGATCACCAGGCAGGCGACCTGGGTGAGCCCGTAGCCCACGAAGCCGCCGGCGAAGGCCGCCCGGCCCGAGCGGGAGTGCCGCGAGTAGTCGGCGCCCAGCGGCACCCATGAGATGGTCAGCGCCATCGCCGAGTCGACGGCCAGCCAGAAGCCCTGCCAGGAACCGGTCAGCTCCGGCACCGGCCGGCGCAGCAGGCCGACCGCGAGCACCACCAGCGCCAGCACCACCAGCACCGAGACGTACTTGCGCAGCGCCCGGATCCAGCCCAGCGGCCGGATGGTCAGCGCGGTGGTGACCGCACCGGCCAGTACCAGGCACAGCCAGCGCGGCAGGCCGTCCGACGTCAGCGCCTGCAGGCCGATGGTGATGGTGACCAGCTCGAAGACCGCCCAGCCCAGGCACTGGGCGATGTTGAGCGCGGTGGGCACGAACGAGGCCTTGGCGCCGAGCAGGCCGCGCAGCAGCACCATCGCCGGCGCGCCGGTCCGGGCGCCGAGCACCAGCGCGCCGCCCAGGATCAGCCCGCCGAGCACGGAGCCGGCGACCGCGGCGGTCACCGCGGCGGCGAAGCTGAGCTGCTGGACGCCGTACGGCGCCAGGATCGCGATGGCGCCGCTGAAGCCGAGCAGACTCACTCCGACGTTGCCCCAGAACCCCAGCTGGTCGAGCAAACCCAGGGTGCGCGGGGCGGCCTCGTTGAGGGTGGCCGGGGCTTCGGCGTGCGATTCAGAGATGGGGACGGGACGGGTGTCGACAGCCATGGCGGCTACCTCACTCCCTTCGCCGGTACTAACCGGATCAGGTTCGAGCGGTCGGCGGCCGCGCCGGACTCCTGAGTCGTCCGGCTGTGCCGCCCTCTCAGCCCGAACGCCGGGCTCCCGCGGGGACTGCTCTAGGTTAGTACCGTGCAGCCGCCGGGTTCCAGCGTCGTCCGGGCACTCACCATCGCCTCCTCCGACTCCGGCGGTGGCGCCGGCATCCAGGCCGACCTGAAGGCGTTCGCCCGCTGCGGCGTGCACGGCATGTCGGTGATCGTGGCCCTGACCGCCCAGAACACCGTCGGGGTCAGCGCCATCCATCCCTGCCCGACGGACTTCGTCCGGGCCCAGCTGGACGCGGTGTTCGCCGACCTGCCGCCGGCCGCGGTCAAGACCGGTATGCTGCTGTCCGAGCCGATCATCGCCACGGTGGCCGCCGCGCTGTCGGACTATCCCGGCCCGGTGGTGCTGGACCCGGTGATGATCGCCTCGTCCGGCGCGCAACTGCTGGAGCCGGCCGCGGTCGAGGCCCTGGTGGGGTTGCTGTTCCCGCTGGCCACCGTGGTGACCCCGAACCTGATGGAGGCGCAGGCCCTGACCGGCCTGGACACCGAGGACCGGTCCCGGCTGGCCGAGGCCCTGGTGGCGATGGGCGCCGGTGCCGCGCTGGTCACCGGCGGGCACGGCAGCCGGCCGGTCGACCACCTGCTGGCCGGCGGGCAGCACCTCGAGATCCCGGTGGTCCGGCACGACCGGGCGGCCACCCACGGGGCCGGCTGCACGCATTCGGCGGCGCTGGCCGCCTGCCTCGGCCGCGGCGACCCGCTGCCGGTGGCCGCCCGCCGGGCCGCGCTGGTCGCCGGGCAGGCCGTCGAGCACGGCCTGGCCGGGCTCGGGGGCGGCGACGGTCCGGTGGACGCGCTGCACGTCGCCTCGCTCGGCCCACCGGACGCCGACTGAGACGACGCGCCGCCGGGTCAGTTCCGCTCGGCAGGATTGGCAAGCTGCAGCAGGACGTCGGCGTGGCACGGCTGGTCGGCCGGGCACCAGCAGCACAGGTCGCGGCCCGCCAGTTCGCCGATCGCCTCCCAGGGGTAGGGCCGGTGCTCGCCCGCCCGCCCCGCCGCCAGCCGGCGGAAGTCCTCGACGGCCAGCCGCCGCAGCTCGCGGTCGCTCGCGTCCGGGTGGCCGGTCCGGTAGTCGTCGATGCGATACGGGTTTCCCCACTTCGACGGCCTTGCCACCACGATCGCACCGGCAGGTTTGCGCCACCCCTTCGTGCGGCGCAGCTGGATGCGCTCGGGGGTGGTCATGGCTGGTGCGGGCCCGGCGGCTGGCACGCCAGCCGCCACACCGGGTAGGCCGCTCCGACCAGCGGGCTGAGCTCCGGCCGGCCGGCCGGCACGATCGGGAATCCGCTGTCCATCGAAACCGAAAGTCCCTCGCGCAGCGGTGGCTCGATCAGGTCCAGGGACCGGCTGATCGAGCCGCCGACCACCAGCAGCTCGGCACCGAAGCGGCGCAGCCACGGGCCCAGCACCTCGCCGAGCACCCGGAAGGCGGCTGAGAAGGCGGTGCCGGCAGTCGCGTTCCCGGCCCGGGCCAGCTCGGCAATCTCCCTGACATCCAAGGCTTCCGGCCCGCCGGCGGCGGCGAAGGCGGCCCGGATGGCCCGGCGGGACACCCAGTCCTCCAGCGGCCGGCCGGCATGGCTGAGCAGGTGCGCCTCGGCCTGCGGCGGTACCATCGGGCCGGACTCGATGCTCTTTCCGTTGTCCAGAAAGGCCGAACCCACCCCGGTGCCGAGCGTCACCATGGCGCACCGGGTGGCACCGCGGGCCGCGCCGATCAGCCATTCGCCCACCCCGAAGGCGCTGGCGTCGTTGCTGAAGCACACCGCCGCCGGCCGGCCGGGCAGGGCCGCGCCGAGCGCCGTGCCGACGTCCAGCCCGGCCAGCGCCTCGAACTTGCCGACCCCGGCATAGTGCGCCACCCCGCGGGCGTAGTCGAACGGTCCCGGCATCGCGACTCCCCAGACCACCCCCGGCGGAGCGGCCAGCCGGGCACCGGCCCCGGCCAGCAGGGCGATCAGCTGCTCGGCACTCCCCTGGGCCGGCAGCTCGGTCCGGCTCAGGTCGTGGACCTGCCAGCCGTCGGGAAGCACCCAGCCGGCGGTGACGTGGGTGCCGCCGACCTCCAGCACCGGTATCCGCGCCGGCAACCGGTCAGCCGGCCGGTTCACGGTGCGTTCAGGCCCAGCTTCAGCAGCGCGTTCTCCACGACTTCCATCAGCGCCGGATGGATCCAGTACTGGCCGCGCGCGAGGTCGGGCACCCGCTGGCCCAGCGACATCGCCTGGATCAGCGGCTGGATCAGGTTGGAGGACTGGTAGCCCATCAGGTGCGCGCCGAGCAGCAGCCCGCTGTGCGGGTCGGCGATCAGCTTGCAGATGCCGGTGGTGTCCTCCATCGCCCAGCCGTAGGCGGTGTCGCCGTAGGACTGGGTGGCGGCGACGTAGTCCAGGCCCGCGGCGCGGACCGCGTCCTCGGTCATGCCGACGCTGGCGATCTGCGGGTCGGTGAACACCGCCGACGGGACGAAGCGGTGGTCGAACTCGCGCAGGTCGGCCGGAAAGGCCAGGTTGTGCGAGACCACCCGCGCCTCGTGGTTGGCCACGTGCTTGAGCTGGAAGTCCGAGGAGATGTCGCCGAGCGCCCAGATCCCCTCGACGTTGGTACGGCCGTAGCAGTCGGTCCGGACCCGGCCGTCGGACAGGGTCTCGACGCCGGCCGCCTCCAGCCGCAGCCGGTCGGTGTTGGGCGTCCGTCCGGTGGCCACCAGCAGCAGGTCGGCCTCGACGCACGAGCCGTCGGTGAAGTCCAGCCGGACGCCGCCCTGGTCGCCGGTGAGCTTGTCGACGTCGATGCCGAGGTGCAGGTCCCACTGGGTGGCCGCGATCTGGGTGAACCGGTCGGAGATCTCGGAGTCCAGGTGGCGCAGCAGCCGGGTGCTGCGGGCCACCAGGCTGACCCGGCTGCCCAGGGCTGAGAAGACGTGCGCGAACTCCGCGCCGATGTAGCCGCCGCCCAGGATCGCCAGCCGCTCGGGCAGCTCCTCCAGCCGCATGACGGTGTCGGAGGTGAAATAGGGCACGCCAGAGGTGGCCACCACCTCGGGGATGACCGGCCGGCCGCCGGCCGCGATCACGATCTGGTCGGCGCTGAAATCTACGCACTCGGCATCCGTTTGTCCGCCGCTCTCGATCCGCAGCGAGTGCGGGCCGCTGAACCGGGCCTCGCCGGTGAACAGGGTGACGTTGTCGGACTCGGCACGGTAGCGCCGGCCGGCCTCGGAGATCGGGTCGATCCGTCCGAAGATCCGGTCCCGGATGTCGGGCCAGCGCACCGCCTCCAGCCGGGCGTCGATGCCGAACCGGGCCGCGTGGCCGACGGTGCGTGCCACGTCGGCGGCGTAGACGTACATCTTGGTGGGGATGCAGCCGACGTTCAGGCAGGTGCCGCCGAAGGTGCCCGCCTCGGCGATGGCCACCCGCTTGCCTTCGAACTGCTCGGTGAGCAGCGAGTTGCCCGATCCGGTCCCGATGATCGCCAGGTCGAAGTCGGCCACGGCCGCCAGCCTACTTGGCCGGCCATTCCATCGGGCGAGCTCGACACTGCGGCTCGCGCGACGCACCCACCGTGCGACGGGCGGCTTGGGTAACCGGCCTGTAGTATCTGATCGGATACCTTCTGGAGTGCGGTGATGGGAATGGCAGGCAGTGACCTGATCACGCGAGCACGGCGGGCAGCAGGGCTGAGCCAGGCAGAGCTGGCACGTCGAGCGGGCACGTCACGGACGACGTTGTCGGCGTACGAGCATAGGCGCAAGTCCCCGTCGCTGGACACTCTGGATCGACTGCTGGCCGCTGCGGGGTATGAGCTCGCCGCACATCCGGTGATCCGGTTCTCGACGATTCCAGGGCCACGCGGTCGGTCGGTCGTGGTACCGGATCGACTTCCCCGCCTGGAGGTGGAAGTGGCACTGGCGGCGGTGGTGCTGCCAGTAACGCTGAACTGGTCCGACTATGGGCGCGTGTACCGGCTCGCCAACCGGAGCGATCGGGCCCGGCTGTACGAGACGGTCCTACTGGAAGGCACTGCCGCCGACGTGGTGCGATACATCGACGGGGTTCTGCTGGTCGATCTGTGGCAGGACCTGGTTCTGCCGGCCTGGGTCCGCTCGGCGTGGACACCGGTGATCGATGCAGTTGGTGCGGCCTCGCCGATTGAAGCGACGGGCCTGGTCTCGTGAGCGCTGAGAGAGCACCGCCCTGACCCGGTTCCAACTCGAGGTAGCGCGTATGTTCTTCGATCTGCCATCCAGCAAGGGCTTCCTGCTGGCAGGCGGGGCGGCATTGCTGGCACAGCACCTCACGTCCCGGCCGACGCAGGATCTGGACTTCTTCACCCGACCTGGTGCCGGTGAGGTACAGCAGGCCAAGAGCGAGTTCATTGCCGCAGCATCCGGTCAGGGTTGGCCGGTCGAGCAGATCCAGGACAGCGCCACGTTCTGCCGACTGCTCGTACACGGCCCGGAGGACCTTCTGGTTGACATTGCACTGGATTCCGCCCCTGGAGCGGCATCGAGCGCGAGCATTGCAGGGCCGACCTTCGCACCACCCGAACTAGCCGGTCGCAAGGTGGTCGCACTGTTCGATCGAGCCGCGGCTCGTGACTTCATCGATGTCTTCATGCTCAGCGCACGTTATTCGAAACCCGAACTGCTCCAACTCGCCGCCCAGGTCGACGCCGGGTTCGATTACGACGTCTTCGCGGACATGATCGACAACCTGCGCCGGTACCGCGATACCGATCTCACGCTCGGTGGGGTTGACGTGTACGAACTCCGCGCCTTCTTCGACGGATGGCTGATCGAGCTACGCTCGCGGTAGGGAACGGCAACTCGGGTTAGGCGACCCAGCGGCGGCAGACCGCTGGTAGCCCGTTGCTCCGTCTCGATCGGAAAAGTGGTTACCATCTCGACCCATGCTTGATCACCTCTTCCTCCAGGTCGCCGACGTGGATGCCTCGCTGGCCTTCTACCTGCGCGTGTTCGGCCCGCTCGGCATCCGGGAGGCGATGCGAGTGCCGCATCCCGCCGGCTTCGAGGCCGGCCTGTCCGGCCCGGACGGCAAGCCGGCCTTCTGGCTCAGCCCCGCCGCGGGACCCGAGACCAGGGAGATCCATCTCGCCTTCACCGCGGCAGACCGGCAGGCCGTCGACGCCGTCCACGACGCCGCGCTGGCGGCCGGGGTGCAGGTGCTGCACGCGCCGCGGGAATGGCCGGACTACCACCCTGGCTACTACGGCGTGTTCCTGCGGGATCCGGACGGCCACAACGTGGAGGCCGTCTACCACGGCCAGTGAGCCGGCGCGCCGAGTAGCTAGCGGTCGGGCGAGTCCCGCTCGCGCAGCAGCACGATGAGTTCCTGCTGGGAGTTCACCCGCAGCTTGCGGAACACCGAGGACAGGTGGTTGCGGACGGTGCTCTGGCTGATGAACAGCTGCCGGGCGATCACCGGCACCCGGTCGCCGTGCAGCAGCATCCGGACCACCTCGATCTCGCGCCGGGACAGCCGGTCCAGGCCGGGCAGCGAGCGGCTGGACTGGCTCGGCGGCATCAGCTCGGCCGGCATCCGGTCCAGCAACCGCGGCAGCAGGTAGCCACCCGGGCCCTCGATCCGGCCGGGCAGCATCGTGAAGTTGCTGCCGGAATGGCTCAGCTCCTCGCGCTGCTTGAGATCGGTGACGTCGGTGACCATGCCGATCGCGCCCAGGTACCGGCCGTTCTGGTCGTACCAGGGTGCGCCGGAAACCCGGAGCCAGCGGTGCTGGCCGTCGAGCCTGCGGAAGCTGAACTCGTACAGCTCGCGAACCCCCAGCGCGCGCTGGCGCAACCGCTGCCGCAGCATCTGGGTGGTTTCCTCGTCGAAGAAGTCGAAGATCTGCCCGGTCAGCAACCGGGTGTGGTTGACCGCGAGCATCTCGGCCATCCGGTAGTTGGCCAGCACCAGGGAGCCGTCCGGGTCGACGATGCAGACGCCCTCGGATGAAGCGTCCACGATCGTTTGCAGCAGGTGCTCGCTGGAGGCCAGCGCCTCGGCGATCTCGTGTTGCTCGGTGATGTCGCGGATATTGAGGACCATCGCGCCGATCGAGACGTCGGCCACCAGGTTGCTGATCCGCACCTCGATCCAGCGCCAGTTGCCCTCGCCGTTGCGAATCCGCAATTCCAGTCGCCGGTATTCCCCGGCACCGCTGACTGCGCCCTCCCAGTCCCGGCGCACCACCGCCAGGTCCTGCGGATGCACGTAGTCCCAGCCCGAATGGCCGATCACCTGGCGCGGCAGGCATCCGAACATCCGCCACAGCGACGGCCCGGCGTAGCCGATCACCAGGTTGCGGTCGCAGATCACCACCAGGTCGCTGCCACGCTCGAGCAGGGCCCGGAACGGCCGCTCGGTCATCGACAGCCGGGCCCGGCCCTCGGGCAGCTCGATCCGGGTGGAGGAGGCCAGGATCTCCTCCACCCCGTCGGCGCCGGCGACCAACGAGGCAGTGGTCTTGAGCCGCATCCGCTTACCGGTGCGGGTGGTCACCTCGTGCTCGTGCACCCACAGGCCGCTGGTGCCGATGAACAGGAACTCGGTGACGTCCTTGCGGGACAGGCCCCACTCGGCCAGCTCGGCGATCGGCCGGCCGATTGCCTCCTCCTCGGTCCAGTCGAACATCGCGGCGGCACCGGAGGACCACAGCGTCACCACACCCGAGGTGTTGGTACCCACCACGGCGATCGTGGTCGCCGGAGCACCGTCGAAGGATGCTCCGTAGGGCACGGTGCGGGTCATCGGGCCGACCGGTCGGCTGACCCACTGGCTGGCCGCGGCATGCCGGACCATGCCGTGAGCACGCCAGGATGTGAGGACGAACGGTATCGAGGCATTTGCAGGTAAGTCTTGACTGTTTGTCGCTCAGCAACCATAGGCGTACTGCCACAGCTGGCCAGACACTTCGTCCGCCTTTGGCGAGCGTCGCAACTTCGGCGGCGATCCGGCCGCGCCACCCTACCGCCTGCGGATCAGCGCACAGCGTAAGGTCAAACCGCTTCGACGGTCCCTCCCGGCCAGCTGCTCCGTCGGACTCGACCCGGCTAGGCGGCGTCCGCCAGACTGTCTGGAATTAGTTATCAGCGATGTAAACATAGCGAACTAATTTTGTAGACACCAGGCACGGCTGGTGACAACGCGGAACTTGCACAGGCGAAGTCAGAAGCGCGGGAAATACCGGTCCATAAAGTCGTTGCCGAATTTTCGGCCGGGATCTCGCATCGCGCACAATCGCCGGAAATCGTCGTAGCGGTCATACAGCTCCCGCACGGCGGCGGGCTCCATGCCGAACAACTTGGCCCAGTGCGGTCGCGCCCGCAGCGGCGCCAGCCGGCGTTCCACCTCGGCCAGCACCGGCAGGACCGCCGCCGGGTCCGGAATCCAGGTGAAATGCACGCCCAGGCTGTCGCGGCGGTAGCCGGGGCTCAGCCAGAACTCGTCCGCGGCGATGCTGCGCAGCTCGCACACCTGCAGCACCGGGGCCACCCGGTGCCCGATCCCGGCGACCGCCTCGATCGCCTGCCGGGCCAGCGCGCGCGGCACCAGGTACTCCGACTGCAGTTCCTCACCCCGGCTGGGGACGAACTCCAGCCGGAAGTGCGGCAGCCGCTCGTGCCACAGGCCGATCCGGCCGAGCTGCTCGGTGCAGTTGGCCGCGTCCATGGCCGGCAGCGGATGCCTGGGGTCGGCTGCCGCGGTGGCGCCGAAGAAGACCGGCTCGGCGCCCCCCTCGTCGCCGGCGCCGACCCGGCGCTTGCGCCACAGCTGGTAGGTCGGTTCCGGCTGCCACCGGGTGAACAGGCTGACGCTGTACCCGCTGGCCAGGATCTCGTCCAGGTGTGCCAGCACCATCTCGTGTTCCAGGTCGTCATAGACGTGCTGGCGCACCGAGTAGGCCGGCTCGACGTCGAGCCAGAGCCGGGTCACGATGCCGAGCGCGCCCAGGCCCACCACAGTGGCGCAGAACTCGGCCGCGGACTCGCCGGCCCGGCTCAGCACCCGCAGTTCACCGTCCGCGGTGACCAGTTCCAGGGCGGCCACCGCCGCGGCCAGGCCCGGATTGCCGTCCCCGGAGCCGTGCGTGCCGGTGGCACAGGCCCCGGCCACCGAGATGTGCGGCAACGAGCCGAGGTTGTGCAGCGCGAAGCCGTGCCGATGCAGGTGGCCCGCCAGCTCGCCGTAGCGCAGCCCGGCCGACACCTCCACCAGTCGGGCGGCGCTGTCGAGTTCCACGACGGCCGGCAGGCCGGCCAGCGAGACCAGATCCCCGGTGGTGTCGGCGATCCGGTTGAACGAGTGGCCGGTACCCAGCGCCCGCACCCGGCGGCTGCCGGCGACCAGGCCGCGCAGCTCGTCGACGGAGTCCGGCCGGCAGAACCGGGCCGCGCCGAAGTCGACGTTCCCCGCCCAGTTGCGCACCGCAGCCCCCTTGAGAAACCTCGGCGTCAGCCGGCGGCCGGCACCGCGATCGCCGTGAGCACCAGGGTGTCAGACGTGGCGAACCGGCCGGTGAAGCCGGTCAGCTCACGCCCGTCCAGCACCGGTCCGGCTACCTGCAGCGCCGCGGTGAAGGTGCCGGCACCCGGGTCCATCGCGATGCTGGCCTCGTCGAAGTCCAGCCAGCGCTCGGTGAGCGGGTACCAGGCCTTGTAGACCGATTCCTTCATGCTGAACAGCAGCCGGTCCCAGTGCACCGCCGGATGGCCGGCGGCGAGCTCGGCCAGCTGCCGGTGCTCCTCGGGCCGGGCGATCGCGTCCAGCACCCCGTCCGGCAGCGGGCCGTGCGGTTCGGCGTCGATGCCGATGCTGGCCGCGTGCTCGCGCCGGGCGACGGCGGCACCGCGGTAGCCCGCGCAGTGGGTCATGCTGCCGACGATGCCCGGCGGCCACCCTGGCGCCCCGCGCGGCCCGGGCAGGATCGCGGCGGCTGGCACGCCGAGCTCGGCCAGCGCGGCCCGGGCACAGACCCGGACGGTGGCGAACTCGATCCGGCGCTTGGGCACCGCCCGCTCGAGCACGGCACGCTCGGCCGGCCACAGCGCGTCCTCGGAGGCGTCGGTGGTGGTGTCGACGGCCCGTACCCAGTCCGGCAGCAGGCGGGCGATCACGCCGGTGCGGGCAGGATCTGGCGCGGCCACTGCTTGGGCTGGCTGCGGCTGCGCCACTCCCGGGGATAGCCCAGCGAGACCTCCTCGAACCGGGTGCCGTCCTCGAAGGTGGTGCGCGGGATGTGCAGGTGGCCGTAGACCACCGCGTCGGCGGCGTAGCGCCGGTGCCAGTCGGCGGTGAGCTCCGTGCCGCACCACTGGGCGAACTCGGGGTAGCGCAACACCAGCGTCGGCAGCCGGGTCAGCGGGTAGTGGTTGACCAGCACGGTGGGGATGCTGGGATCGCGGGCGTCCAGCCGGCGCATGGTGTACTCCACCCGGGCCCGGCACCAGGCCTCCCGGCTGGGGTAGGGGTCCGGGTGCAGCAACTGCTCGTCGGTGCAGACGATGCCGCTGCGGTAGGCCACCTCCAGCGCCTCTTCCTGGGTCCGGGCACCCGGGGGCCGGAAGGTGTAGTCATAGAGCAGGAACAGCGGTGCCACCGTGACCGGGCCGCCGGGCCCCGTCCAGACCGGATAGGGGTCCTCCGGGGTGAGCACTCCCAGCTCGCGGCAGATCCCCACCAGATGCTGGTAGCGGTAGTCGCCGCGCAGCGGCAGCGGATCGGACTGGTGCGACCACAGCTCGTGGTTGCCCGGCACCCAGATCACGGTGGAGAACCGGCTGCGCAGCACCGCCAGGGTGCTGCCGATCTGCTCGGCCACCTCGCCGACGTCACCGGCCACCAGCAGCCAGTCCTGGTCGGTGGTCGGCTGCAGCAGGTCCACCACCCGCCGGTTGTCGGCGTAACCCATGTGCAGGTCGCTCACCGCGAGCATCTTGGCCGTCTCGCCCGTTCCCGCTGACACCACCTGCAGCCCATCTACTCCGGTTGCCTCGGATCGCGCCGCTCCCGGTGGCGACGCAGCCTCGGCCGAGTGTAGACAGTGCCGCCCAGCGGCCGGGACCGGAAACGTGCCGGGGCGGGCTCGCCGCCCGGACGGCCGAGGCTCGCGCACCGCCGGATGCCGACCCGCTACTGTCAGGCAGACCCGGCAGGTAAGGGCACCGCCGGCCGACCGAGGGCGAGACATGGTGGGACGTTTCACTCCCAGGGACACCGCGTTCTACGACCTGCTGGCCGAGGGCGGCCGCAACGTCGCGGCATCGGCCGACGTGCTGGCCGGGCTGTGCGACCCGGGGGCCGACCGGCCGGCGATCGCCGCGGCGATGCGCGACCTCGAGCACGCCGGCGACGCCGTCACCCACCGCATCCTGCGCCAGCTGAACAAGAGCTTCGTCACGCCGTTCGACCGCGAGGACATCTACCGGCTGGCCGGTGCCCTGGACGACGTGGTCGACGCCATGGACGAGGCGACCGACTTCGTGGTGCTCGCCGACGTCGGCGAGTTGCCCAGCCTGATGCTCGACCAGATCCGCCTGGTGCAGCAGGCCGCGGCCCAGACCGCCGACGCGATGGGGCGGCTGGCCACCCTGCAGGACCTGGAGCCGTACTGGATCAAGGTCAACGAGGTCGAGAACGAGGCCGACCAGGTGCACCGGCAGTTGCTGTCCCAGCTGTTCGGCGGCAGCTACAAGCCCATGCAGGTGCTCAAGCTGCGCCAGGTAGCCGACCTGCTCGAGGAGGCCACCGACGCCCTCGAGCACGTCGCGCACGCGGTCGAGACGATCGCGGTGAAGGAGTCGTGAGCGGCACCGGAAGGACGGGCCGGACGCGGCGGTCGATGAGGTGAGCCCGACAGCGCTCGCGGTGGTGATCGTCGTCGTCGCGCTGGCCTTCGACTTCACCAACGGCTTCCACGACTCGGCGAACGCGATCGCCACCTCGGTCTCGACCCGGGCGCTGAGCCCGCGGGTCGCGCTGGCGATGGCCGCGGTGGCCAACGTGCTCGGCGCGCTGGTGTCGACGAAGGTGGCGGCCACCGTCGGCTCCGGCATCATCCAGGCCCCGAGCGGGCGGGACGGCCTGCTGATCGTGCTGGCCGGGTTGCTCGGCGCGATCGCCTGGAACCTGGGCACCTGGTGGCTGGGCCTGCCCTCCTCGTCCTCGCATGCCCTGATCGGCGGGCTGATCGGCGCGGCGCTGGCGGGCTCGGAGGGGGTGCGCTGGTCCAACCTGCTCGACAAGGTGGTGGTGCCCATGGTGGCCTCGCCGCTGACCGGCCTGCTGCTGGGCTACCTGTTCATGCTGCTGTTGCTGTGGCTGTTCCGGCGGTCCAACTACCACCGCACCCAGCGCCGGTTCCGGTGGGCTCAGGTGCTCAGCGCCGCTGCCATGGCCTTCGGCCACGGCAGCCAGGACGCCCAGAAGACCATGGGCGTGATCGCGTTGACCCTGGTGGTGTCCGGCCATCTCGGCAAGGGCGAGCCGATCCCGACCTGGGTGATCCTGTCGGCGGCGGCCGCGATCTCGGCCGGCACCTACTCCGGCGGCTGGCGGATCATGCGCACGGTGGGCCGGCGGATCTACTCGCTCAGCCCGGTGAGCGGCTTCGCCGCGCAGACGGTGGCCAGCGGGGTGCTGTTCAGCGCCGCCCACTTCGGGCTGCCGATCTCGACCACCCACGTCATCAGCACCTCGATCATGGGCGCCGGTGCCACCCGCCGGCTGTCGGCGGTCCGCTGGGGGGTGGCGGGCAACATCGTGGTTGCCTGGGTGCTGACGCTGCCGGCCTCCGCGGGGGTGGCCGCGCTGATCTGGGTACTGCTGCGGCCGCTCAGCTGACCCCGCACCGCACCCGCTCGGGGCGGTCAGGCCCGACCGCAACCGCTGGGGTGGTCAGGCTGGCAGGATCGCCCAGACCGGGTGGATCTCCAGCCAGCCGGTCTGGGTGTCCAGCACCCACGGCCCGATGATGGTCACCCGGGACTTCAACGGCGGCATGGTGATCGGGATCGACGGCACCGCCTCGACCACCAGGCCCTGTTCCGAGCGCTGCAGGTTGACCGCGTTGAGCCACTTCGGATCGACCTCGGTCAGCGAGATGTGCATGTCGCCGTCGTGCTCGCGGTTGATCTCCCAGGCGATTCCGGTGACCGCCACGCAGGGTTGCTTGACGGTCAGCCGCTGCGGTGAGTAGACCCCTTCCAGCGGAAAGCCGGAATGGCAGTAGCGGGCCAGCGCGGCAGGCACCAGGCTCGGGTCTGGCTTGCGGGTGGGCGCCGGCGTGATGGTGGGCAGCGGCGATTGGGAGGCGTTGGGGGGCGGCAGCGGTGCGTCGGAGCCGTCGGAAGCGGTACACCCGACCAGCAGCAGCACCACCGCCAGGGCGACCGGATACCGCACGAGCACGACTGGTTCCCCCTGCCAGCTCAATTCCCGGCAATCTTAGGCGGGCCCTACCGGTCCGCACAGACACCGCCGCACCGTCGGCGCCAGGTAGGCACCCGCCCGCTCGATGCCCGGCCCGGGGTGGCTGCCGCCACCGCCGCCGGCTCGGAGAGGCAGAATTGGGATTCCGGGTTCCACGCACCGACACGATCATCGGGGAGAAGAGGCTGCCATGAACGGATTCCGAGTCAGTCGATCGGCTCGTCCGGCCGCGGAGCAAGAGCGGGCGCGCATCCTCGCCGATCCCGGTTTCGGCCGCTTCTTCACCGACCACATGGCCTCGGCGACCTGGACGCTGGACGAGGGGTGGCACGACTGCGAGGTCAAGGCGCTCGAGCCGTACTCGCTGCACCCGGCGGCGGCGGTGTTCCACTACGGGCAGGAGATCTTCGAGGGCCTCAAGGCGATGCGGCACGCCGACGGCAGCATCTGGCTGTTCCGGCCGGAGCTGAACGCCCGCCGGTTCGTGCGCTCCGCGCGCCGGCTGGCGCTGCCGACGCTGCCCGAGGAGCAGTTCCTGGACAGCCTGCGGGCGCTGGTGCGCACCGACCAGGACTGGGTGCCGCCGCACGACGGCGAGCGCAGCCTGTACCTGCGGCCGTACATGTTCGGCTCGGAGGCCTTCCTCGGGGTGCGACCGGCGATCCGGGTCAGCTACGGGGTGATCGCCTCACCGGCCGGGTCCTATTTCTCCTCCGGCGTCAACGGGGTCACCCTCTGGGTCAGCGAGCAGTTCACCCGCGCGGCGCCGGGCGGCACCGGTGCGGCCAAGTGCGGCGGCAACTACGCCGGCGGGCTGGCCGCCCAGGTGGAGGCGCAGCAGCACGGCTGCGAGCAGGTGCTCTACCTCAGCGGCGACGCCGAGCGCCACCTGGAGGAGTCGGGCACCATGAACCTCTTCCTGGTCACCGCCGACGGCGAACTGGTCACCCCGGGCCTGGGCACCATCCTGGAGGGCGTCACCCGCGACAGCGTGCTGGAACTGGCCGCCGAGCACGATCTCAAGCCGGTCGAGCGGCCGGTGCGGCTGGCCGACCTGCGCGAGGCCTGCGACAACGGCTCGGTCACCGAGATGTTCGCCGCCGGCACCGCCGCGGTGATCACCCCGATCGTCGGTTTCAAGGGCGACGGCTACGCCCACACCGCCGGCGACGGGCGGCCGGGCAAGGTCACGCTGGCGATCCGCCAGCACCTGCTGGACGTGCAGTTCGGCCGAGTCCCGGATACCCGCAACTGGCTGCACCCGGTGGTTGCCTAGGCCGCAGGAACGCCGCCGCCGCGGCAGTCGCGTCGCCCGCTGGCCCGGCCGGCCGGGTGGACGGCCGGGCCAGCGGAACGAAGCCCTACATATCCGCTGCGTCCTTCGTCACCGAATGAAGCCGGTGACGTCGCACGGCTCGGCGGGGCTGGTGGCCATGCAGCTGTAGGTGCAGGTCAGGGTGCACTCCATGTGCACGGCCTCCTCCTCCGCGGGCAGCTGCTGAAGCCGTTCCAGGGTGGCTGTTTCCATATGTTCACCTCCTTCTGGCATGCGGCGGCTGCTGGAAACCACGGCACGGCCTCAGGTGATGAAGCCGGTGACGTTGCAGGGCTCAGCGACCGCGGAGTGCATGCAGCTGTAGGTGCAGGTCAGGGTGCACAGGCCGGTTTCGGCCTCCTCCTCCGCCGGCAGCTGCTGAAGCAGTTCCAGGTTGATCTCCATAGGGATTCCCTCCTTTCCGGGTGCGGCAACGCCGGCCGGCCGCCGCAGGAACGGCGACCGGGCCGGCTGGATGAAACCGGGCAGGCCGGACGTCAGGTGACGAAGCCGGTGACGTCGCAGGTGAAGGTCGCGGGACTGGTCTCCCAACAGCTGTAGGTGCACGTCAGTGCGCACAGCATGTATTCGGCCTCATCCTCGGCGGGCAGCTGCTGCAGCCGTTCCAGGGTGGCGGTTTCCAAAGGTTCACCTCCTTCTAGTGCGTCGGGGTCGCTGCGAGCCTGGTCAGGTGATGAAGCCTGTGACGTCGCAGGGCATGATGACGCCGGTGTGCATGCAGCTGTAGGTGCAGGTCAGGGTGCACAGGCCGGCCTCGGCGTCCTCCTCCGCCGGCAGCTGCTGCAGCAGTTCCAGGTTGATCTCCAAATAGTTCACCTCCTCAGCGGTGCGCGAATGGCTTTGGATACCAGGGGAAACGTCATCAGGCTCGAGCCAGCTGGTCTGCGAGCAGGTCGAACGCGGCGTGCAGCACGGGATCGCCGGGAGCGGCCCGCAGCACGGCATGGTCGCGGTCGGGAAGTTCCAGGTAGCGCAGCAGAGTGCCGGCCGGGCTGCCTTTCATAGCCGATACGATCGCGCGCGACTGTTCGACCGGGATGGTCCGGTCCAGCGCGCCGTGCGCGATCAGCGTCGGGCACCGGATGCGGCCGGCCAGCCGCACCAGGTCCCGCTCGCCCAGGTCGTCGGCAACCGGGTGGCAGCCGTCCAGCCGGGCGATCAGGGCCCGGACCTGCGGACCGGCTACCGCATCGAGGCTCGCCGCCGAGGCGAACGGCGAGATCGCGACACAGCCGGCCCAGCCGTCCGGCTCGGCTGCCGCGGCGAGCAACGCCAGGTACCCGCCGTAGCTGGTGCCCCACAGCGCGGGCAGCCCGGCGCCGGAGCGGCGCAACCAGGCCGCCACCGCGCGGAGATCGGCGAGGTCCGGGCCACCCCAGCAGCCCTTGACCGCCAGCTCGAAGTCCCTGCCGTAGCCGGTGCTGCCGCGTTGGTTGACGGCCAGCACGCACGCGCCGGTGGCCGCGAGCATCCGCAGCACCGGCTCGTAGGCGGCCCGCCAGTGGTCCCGGGGGCCGCCGTGCACGGCCAGCACGACGCGCTCGGCGGTGCGCCAGTCCGGGCCGTAGCCGATCGCCTCCAGCTCGCCCGCCGCCCCCGGCACGGTCACCAGCCGGGCCGGCGGCCCGTCCTCGGCGGCCGTCGACCACCGCACCGAGCTGTCCCCCGAAGGCAGCCAGTAGTAGCCGGGTGGCCGGTCCGGGGCGCTGCCGGTCCCCCACAGCCCGTGCTCGGTCCAGGCGGCGGCCGGTGTCAGGCTGGCGAGCCCGGGCCGGACCGGCCGGCTGCCGTCGGCGCCGGCCAGCAGCAGCGAGCCCGCCGCACCGTGCTCCACCACCAGGGCCGCCTGGTCCCCCGCCGGAGCGACGGCCACCGGGGTGGCCCGGCCGGCCGCATCGGGCAACGACAGCGCCCGGGGCGGCGCGCTGAGCGAGCCGACGAACAGCCGCGAGCCGGCATTGCCTTGCGCTGCCAGCAGAAACCGGCCGGCGGTGGCGTCGAGCAGCACGGTGCCGTCCGGTACCAGCTCGGCAGGCAGCCGGTCCAGCCGGCCGGTCCGCAGGTCCAGCAGGCCGGCCGGACCGGCTGCGCCGGCCAGGACCAGGGAGTTCTCGCCGGCCGGCCAGGCCCGGACTGGCGGGCCTTTGACGGCGGCCAGCTCGGTCACCCCGTCCGGTTCCACCAGCAGCACCAGGCTGCGGGAGGCCTGGTGCCGCAACCCCACCGCGAGCGTGCCGCCGCCGGCCGGCGGGGGCAGCAGCCGGCACGGCGCCACCCGGATCGGAGCGGGCCCGGCCGAGCCGGCCGGGTCCAGGACGGTCAGCCGGTGGGCGTCCGGCCCGTGCTCGACCAGCACCGTGCGGCCGTCCTCGAGCGGCAGCCCCACGGTGGCGACGAGATCCGGCACGTCGACGCTGAACCGGTGTCGCGGCCCGGCCGACCCCAGTTCCCAGGCCTGCAGCGCGAACCGGCCGCAAGCGTCGGCGACCACGCTGGTCGAGTACCGGCCACTGGCCGAGAACCGCAGGTTGATCCGGTGCACCACGGGCTGCTCGGGTGCGCTCACCCGGCCTCAACCATCCAGGACCGCGCGCCGCCCTGGCTCAGCCGGAGGAGGAAGTCGAGAGTGCCGGCCATCCCGGTGCCGTAGCCCGCGCCGACCCGCAGGCCGGTCTCGTCCGGCACCACCAGCCGGCCGTCGATCACGGCGGCCCGGGCCACGATGACCGCGGCGAGGTCGGCGGCCCAGTCGCGGTAGTCGGCGGCGCGGGGACTGCCGGCCTGCTCCGCGGCGGCCGCGGCGTCCAGCAGGAACTGGCCGTTGCCGGCCAGCCCGTGGCAGGCCACCGGGGACGGCAGCCAGCGGGCCCGGTGCACGGCGAGCGCCGCGGCGTGCACCAGGTCCCAGTACCGGCTGGCCTGGTCATGGTGTGCGGCGGCCAGCCGGACCAGGAAGGTGCCGACGCCCGAGGCCCCGTTGCACCAGTGCAGCAGCATGTCCTTGGAGCTGACCGGCGAGTTGCGGTCGGTGCGCCAGGTGGCCGCGCCGGTGCGCTCGTCGAGGTCGGCGGCCGCGGCCAGGGTTCGCCCGGCAGCCTCGGCCAGTTCGGAGTACCGGGGTTCGCCGCAGGCCTGCCCGGCGGCCAGCAGGAAGGCGCCGACCCCGGCCACACCGTGCGCGAAACCGAAATGCCAGCTGCCGGCCAGCGCGGAGTCGAAGTCGTCCGGGATCGGCCAGAACACCCCGTCGTCGGTGACGCGGGCCGCCTCGGCCAGGCCGTCGGCGCACTGGCGGGCCCGGTCGAGGAACTCGGTCCGCCCGCTCAGCTGCCACAGCGCGAGCTGGGCAAGCCCGACGCCGGCCACGCCGTGGCAGATGTCGGGGTTGGGCCAGCGGATCGGCAGCCGTAGGCCGAGCTCCTCGGCCCGGCCGGCCAGCTCGGCATCCCGCAGCGTCCCGGCCGCCGCGCGCAGCGCCCAGGCGGTGCCGGCCCGGCCGAAGTACAGCCCGGGCAGCAGCCGGGGCACCCGGTCGAGCCGCTCGGCCATCCAGCCGGTCACCACCGGCAGCGCACCGGCCGCCTGGGAGTAGCCGTGCCCGGCCGCCCGCGCCAGCACGGCCAGCACCCCGGCCGCCCCGTACTGCACGTTCAACGGGTCGGTGCCGCCACCGAAGCCGTCCGTCTCCCACAGCCAGTCGGCGTCCGGGCGCATGGTCGCGATCAGGTGGGCCAGGCCGTCCTCGATCACCCGTTGCACGGTGGGTCCCGCCGGCCGCGGAACAGGGCCGGACGGGGGCTGCTCGCCCTGCAGGAAGTCGGCTGCCTGCGCCAGCGTCCAGCGCCGGCCCGGGTCGGACTCGCACAGCCCGGTCAGCAGCGGCCACCACTGCCGGATCAGCGGCCGGTCGTCCTCGGCCAGCGCGAGCAGCGCGCCGATCCGCTCGGACAGCGTGCGACCGGAATCGGGGCCGTCGGCCAGCAGGGCCGGCGGCGTGCCGAGCGCCAGGTGCACCAGCATCGCGCCGAGCGCGAACCGGTCCGCCGCCGGCTCCTGGGCGACGCCGTAGGCCGGCAGATGCAGCGTCTCCGGTGCGACGAACCCCGGGGTGTAGATCCGCCCCACCACGTCCCCGGGCCGGGCCGCGTGCTCGGTGTCGATCAGGACCAGCTCACCCGCCGGGGTGACCATCACGTTGTTG
Organism: Jatrophihabitans sp.; assembly: GCF_035474675.1. Classification (GTDB taxonomy): domain Bacteria; phylum Actinomycetota; class Actinomycetes; order Mycobacteriales; family Jatrophihabitantaceae; genus Jatrophihabitans_A. The sequence continues at coordinate 33,366 of NZ_DATINC010000019.1, forward strand.
CTGTTCAGGTCGCGCAGCACCCAGCCCCGCTCGTGCACGGCCGCCACCAGCCGCACCAGCCGCAGCGCCAGCCCGGACGCGTCCGGCACCGGATCGCCCGCCGCCCCGGCGATGGTGTGCGAGAGCGAGCGGCCCTCGACGAACTCCTCGGCCAGGAAGGTGTGGTCGTCGACGTCGAACAGGCTCACCAGGGCCGGGGTCAACGGGCTCAGCTCGGTCAGCACCTTCGCCTCGTAGGCCAGCAGCGCGCGGCTGTCCAGGCCCCGGCGGTCGGAGCCGATGTGCGCCCGGGCCTCCTTGATCAGCACCGGGTAGCCGGTCTTGGTGTCGGTGGCCTGGTACACGCCGCCACGCGCGGAGTGCCGCAGCGCCCGCAGCACCTCGAAGCGGCCGTCCGCCAGGGTCGGCCTGGCGGGCTTTCCGCCGACCGGCTTGCCGGATGTGGCCCCCGGTGCCGGGCCGGTGACCGGTGCTGGGCCGGTCGCCGGTGCCGGGCTGGTGACCGAGGCCGGGCTGGTGACCGGCGAACCGGGCAGCGACAGCGGCGGCACCCAGGCGGGCGGAGTGAACCACGGCTTGCGCTGGTCGGCGACCAGGCCGCCGTCCGGGTCCCGCAGCCGCGCCTCGAAGGACCCGTCGTTGGTCAGCACCCGCACACCCCGGAAGGCGCCGAACCGGTACTGCACGATGCTGCCGGGCCGGTACTGCCGGTCGGAGAGGATCTTGGGCCCGGGCATGCCCACGGTGGCGTCGCACAGCTCGGCGGCCAGCCGGTGGAACTGCTCCTCGTCGGCCGGGTAGGCGGTGAGGAACTTGCCGGCCTGGGCCCGGTCGTAGCGCACCGAGGTCAGCTCGGTGACCCGGTCGAGGTCCTTGGCGAACTTGAACGAGCACCCGTGGCCCAGCAGCACCTGGCCGGCGGCGTGCAGGACCACCGGGGCGGACAGCGGGGTGGCCGACAGGTGCAGCTTCCAGCCCTGCACCCGCTCCACCGGGGCGGTGCCGCTGACGTGACACCAGAAGCCCTCTTCGGTCACCTGGAGGCCGGTCAGGCCCAGCTTGGTGATGGTCTCGCGCACGATGCCGGACAACGGGAAGGGCATTCCCGGCGTAGTCATAAACGCATTCCTGATCCGATTTCTGGGTGGCCCGGGGGGAGGGCTGGACGATCGCGGCGCATCCGTGGGCAGCGTCGCGGCTCGAATCCCACCTCAGATGTCGGGAAATGTAAAGCAGCCGCTACGTAACGACTGAAAGTCGGCCGTTTTGGCGGACAGGCCTCGTCGCGTCAGTCGTCCTTGTCGCGTCCGCGCAGGATGTTGAGGAACTTCGAGCCGTAGCCGGGCCCCTGCACGTTCTCGTACAGGTAGGCGGAGTCGTCCTCGACGTCGTCGGCGCGCTTGGCCCACCGGGACAGCAGGTAGATCACCACCACCGTCCCGACCAGGACCACCCACCAGAACATGCGACCTCCCCGTTCCGTCGGTCCCAGTATGTGCCCCGGACCGGCATTGGCAAAGCATCCGGGCCTCCCCGGCTGGGGCGTTGACGTAGCACCTGCCGGGGAGTTATGTGCTGGCCATGACCAGTCGAGGGATGTGGATCGGCGTGGCCGCCAGCGTGGCCCTGGTGGCGGGCGGAACGGCGGCCGCCGGGCCCGCCGAGGCCGGTGCCGGGCGGCCGCACTGCTCGTCCGGTGCGCACACCCTGTCGCACTACGGCGACCAGCTGTACCCCGAGACCGGCAACGGCGGGTATCGCAGCCTGCACACCGACGTCCACCTGGTCTACGACGCGCCGTCGAACCGGTTCCTGGCCGGCACTCATGTCGACCTGACCGACCGGGCGACGCAGTGCCTGACCGACTTCAGCCTGGACTTCGAGCGCTCGTCCTCCGACCGGGTGGCCGGTCCCGATCTCGCGGTGTCGTCGGTGTCGGTGAACGGCCGGCCGGCGAAGTTCCGCTTCGTCCAGCCCACCTACCCGGGCGACCCCAGGGGCCAGGACGATCCGGACCCGCGCGCCCACCAGGCCGGCCAGCAGAACCCGGTCGGCGGCCCGCGGCACAACCCGCTGCCGCCGGCCTGCGAGCCGCAGCTGACCGGCGACTCGCCGAACGCCCAGGACGGCCAGCCGTGCCCGGCGAACAAGCTGGTGATCATCCCCACCCACCCGATCCGGGCCGGGGCGACCTTCGTGGTGACCGTGCGCTACACCGGGCGGCCCGGCACCCACATCGACGGCGACGGCTCGACCGAGGGATGGTTCCGGTCCGAGACGCCACCCGGCGACGGTGGCTTCGTGACCACCGAGCCGGTCGGCACCGAGGCCTGGATGCCGCTCAACGACCACCCCAGCGCCAAGCCCACCTACGACTTCTACGACACCGTGAACGCCGGCAAGACCGCGATCGCCAACGGCATCCTCCTCTCCCAGCGGCACAACCGGCCCGACGCCCGGTTCCCGGCCGGCTCCACCACCTGGCACTGGCGGATGGCCGCCCCCACCGCGAGCTACCTGGTCGAGAACAGCATCGGCTCCTACGACCTCACCGAGCGCACCGCCGCGAACGGCATCCGGTTCTACCAGGCGCAGTCCTCGTCGTTGAGCCCGGCGCAGCAGGCGGCCAACCGGGCGATCATGGCCGAGCAGCCGGACATCACCGCGTTTCAGAGCCACTTCAACGGGCCGTTCCCGTTCAGTTCCAACGGAATCCTGATCGGCACCCCGGACGCCGGCTTCGAGGAGGAGATGCAGACGATGATCGCCTTCGCCAGCGGCAGCATCGACCTGGAGACCCTCCACCACGAGAACATGCACCAGTGGTGGGGTGACAACGTCACCGAGTCCAACTACGACATGACGTTCTTCAAGGAGGGGATGGCGACCCTGGGCGAGTACCTGTACGAGGCCCGGACGGCGGGTGCCACCGGCGGGCCGGCCGCGTTCCAGGCCAGCCTGGTGGAGCAGTTCAACACCACCTACGCCCGAACCGGAAGCTTCTGGCGGGTCGCCCCGTCCAAGCCGACCGCGTACACCCTGTTCAGCGGCTCGTCCACCTACACCCGCCCCGGGATCGCCTACATCGCGGTGCGGCAGATCCTCGGCCCGGCCCGGTTCAACCTTGCGCTGCAACAGATCCAGCGCCGGTATGGCGGCGGCACCATCGACGAGCGGCAGCTCGAGGCCGCCTTCGCCCGGCAGTTGCCCAACCACAGCAAGGCCTGCCGCGAGAAGCTCGGCCAATTCTTCCGCCAGTGGTTCGACACCGGCTACCCGACAGCTGGCGGCGCGGCCAAGCCGCAGATCACCGGGCCGGGACTGGCCGGTGCCGGCTTCTACGACCGGGACGGCGACTGCGACGGCGACTAGCCACGTCCGTCCTCGACCGCCAGGGTGACCGGCCGGCCGAGGAACCTCTCGAGGTCGGCGTGCTCGCGATCGAGTTGTTGCTTGTCCGATCGGGTGAATCGTTCGAACGGCGTGATCCGGATGGTGGCTGACCGGCCGGACCGGTCCAGCCGCCAGCTGCCGATCACCCGGCCGTCGCGGACCACGGTGGCCTTGATGATGCCGCCGACGTAGACCTGGCCGTAGCGGGCCGGGTCGAGCATGCCGGTGCGATCGCGGTAGCCGATCAGGTAGTTGTCGAACATCGGCAGCAGCCGCAGCGCGGGTACCGGCTCCACCGCACCAAGCGTCCAGCCGCGCCGCCCGTCGAATTCGACCTCGGTCAACTCGTCCCGGACGGCCCTGATCGCCGCGCCGGACGGCAGGCCGGACCAGGTGGTGAAATCGGCGGCGGTGGCCGGCCCGAACGCGCGGAAGTACCGGCGGGCCAGCTCCGCCATCGGGTCGGCGGGCGCCGGTGCGGCCGGCACCCACTCCTCCAGCAGGGCGAACGTCGACTCGCGGCCTGAGTCCCGCGCGCGGCAGGTGACGCCGCGGCAGCTCAGCGCCAGCAGCAGGTGGGTGGCCGCCTGCGGGTCGTCGGCCGGCCGGATGCCGCGTTCGGCCAGCTCCGCGGCGAGCTGGTGGCGGGTCAGCTGCCGGCCGGCGAGGATCTCGCGGGTCAGCGGGATCGCCTTGTCGACAAGCGCCTGGTCGATGCCCAGCTGCCGCCAGCGCACTCCTGTGAACCGGCGTTCGATCATCGGGCCGAACAGGGCGACCAGCCACCGGGCGTCGGAGGCCGCAACCAGGTGCACGGTGGCCCGCATCAGCCAGGGCCGCGCCACGCTGCGCTCGGCGTCGATCGCCTCGACGACGGCTGCCTCGTCCGGGCTGCTGGTGCGGGCCCGGACGCCCAGCCGGGCCGCCGCGGCGTCCTGCGCCTGCAGGCCCGCCGCCGCGACTGCCACCTGCGCGACGGTGTCGGTGCCCCGCCGGGTCAGGCCCTGGCGGGTCATCCGCTCGAGGAGGAAGTCCACGTCCTGCAGTATCGAGCACCGGCGCGCGGGCCCGGGGCGGGGCGCCCTAGCCTGGCGGCATGACGACGAACGACACCCCGTGGGAGCCGCCGCTGGCCGGCACCGAGGCCGAGCATCTGGTGGGCGCGCTGGAGCGGTTGCGGGCAACCTTCCGCTGGAAGGCCGACGGCCTGGACGCCGCCGGGCTGCGGGTCCGGATCGGTGCGTCGTCGCTGTCGCTGGGCGGCCTGCTCAAGCACCTCGCGCTGGTCGAGGAGCAGTACTTCGGCCCCAAGCTCACCGGCGCGCCGCTCGGCCCGCCGTGGAATGCCGTGGACTGGAAGGCCGATCCGGACTGGGAATTCGACTCCGCCGACGGCGACGCCCCGGAGCAGCTGTACGCGCTCTGGGACGCCGCCGTCGAACGGTCCCGCGCCATCCTGCGGGCCGCGCTGGCCGATGGCGGCCCGGACCAGCTGGTGCACCTTGCCTGGTCCGACGGCCGCCGGGCCAGCCTGCGGCGGATCGTGTGCGACCTGATCGAGGAGTACGGCCGGCACACCGGGCACGCCGACCTGCTGCGCGAGGCAGTGGACGGGCGGGTCGGCGAGGACCCGCCGCCCGGTTGGCGTCCCGGATCCGGCCGGGACTGAGCGCTACGGCTTGGGAAGCAGGCAGCCGGCCTTGGCCAGGTCGAGGGTGTTGTGCGTCAGGCAGGTGGTGATCCAGTAGGTCTGCTGGCCGTAGCCCTCGCCCTTGACGACCGTGGTGGTGCCGCCGGGATTGATCTCGCACGGGTTGTTCAGCGTGCAGGAACCACCGTCGGTGTTGGCGGTGTTGTTGATGCCGACGATCTTTCCGTTGTTGTCGTCGACGATCGGTGAGCCCGAGGTGCCGGCGACGAGCTGGCAGCCGGAGGTCGGGTCGTAGCGGATCGAGTCCTGCCAGGTCCAGAAGGCCTCGTTCACCGCGGGAGCGAAACCGTCGATCCGGCAGGAGTAGGTGGTCTGCCAGTACCCGGACGCGATGGTGACCGCGCGGCCGTCGACCGGATGGGTCGAGGCGAGGGTCAGCGCCTTGATTCCGGTGGCGCGCTTGATCTCGGCGTAGGTCTGGGTGAGCCGGTACAGCGCGATGTCGGTGCCGGTCATGGTGGCGTAGAGCAGCCGGTCGGTCTGCACCTGGCCCACCGTCCGGCCCCGGGCGTCGAGCAGGTCGCCGGTGCGGGAGCTGGGCTGGTCGGTCAGCACCACGCCCGGCAGGATGAAGACACCCTCCCAGCAGTGGCCGTTGGTGAGCATCAACGCCTGGTCCTTGTCCCGGGATGTCGGGTAACGGACCAGGCTGGCCGAGCATTCGGGCGGCAGCTTGATCATGCCGGCGAGGCTGGCCTGGTGCGACGGGGGCGCAACCTGGCGGGCGCTGCTCGGGACCACCGGGGTGGTGGCCTTCGGGGGCGGGGTCGGGGTCGGGGTCGCGTCGGCGGGCGTGACGGTCAGTGCGGTGGCGGCGACCGCGGTGGCGGTGGCAGCCATCAGCCGCCACGAGCGCCGGCTGGTAGATGTGAAGAAGGGCATGAACTAACTAGCTCCGGACGTAGGTGGATGGGTATGCCTTACGGCCTACCTTGGGCTGGTCTCGGTCGTGCTGACCACCGCGATCGTGCCGCACTACTCCATACACCATCGTGGCGGGGTGTTGGCTCACCATCTGTTCACATGCCACGTTTGCCGACGCTGTATGACCCGTTGGCACAAACCGGCTGACGCTTGATGTCGTATGACTGATCCGACAATAGCCGGACTAGCGGCGATGGGTCGCGGGCGATCCGGGCCCGGGACAGCACCGGCTGGGCGGCCCGAGGACCGCCCACTATCCCGGTCAGATCAGGGGTTTGGGGAGCAGGCAGCCGGCCTTGTCCAGGTCGAGGGTGTTGGCCGAGGTCAGGCAGGTGGTGAACCAGTAGGTCTGCTGGCCGTAGTTCTGGCCCGGGGTGGAGGTGAAGCTGCCGTCCGGGTCGACCTCGCACGGGTTGTTCAGCGTGCACGCCTGGCCCTGCTCGTTCAGGGTGTTGTTGATGCCGACGATCTGCAGGGTGGTGTCGTCGACGATCGGCGAGCCGGAGGTGCCACCGACGGTCAGGCAGGTGGCGTCCGGGTATTGGTAGCGGATCGAGTCGTGCCAGGTCCAGACGGCCTCACGCAGCGTGGGAACGAAACCGCTGATGGCGCAGGAGTAGGTGGTCTTCCAGTAGCCGGACGGGATCGACACCGCGGTCCCGTCGGCCGGGTGGGACGAGGCGATGGTCAGCGCGCTGAGGCCGGTGGCATCCTCGATCTGGGCGAAGGTCTGGGTCAGGCGGTACAGCGCGACGTCGGTACCGGTCATGGTGGCGTAGAGCAGCCGGTCGGCCTGCACGGTGGCCACCGGCTGGCCACTGGCGTCGAGCAGCTCGCCGGTACGGATGCTGGGCAGGTCGACCAGCACCACGCCCGGCGGCAGGACAACGCTGCCCTCCCAGCAGTGGCCGTTGGTGAGCATCAGGGCTCGGTCGGTGTCCGAGGAGGACGGGTAGCGGGCCAGGCTCGCCGAGCAGCCGCTGTCCAGTGAGATCGTGGCGGCCAGGCCGGCGCTCTGCAGCTGCTGCACAGCGGGCTGGGGGCTGACCGGAGCAGCGCTAGCCGCGGCGGTCGGGACGGTCAGGGCGGTGGCGGTGACCACGAGGGCGGCCAGCAGTTGGAACGGGCGCCGGCTGATACGCGAGAGGAACGTCATGGGGGCAGCTCCAGGTAGGCGGGTGCGTTCGTTACCACCTACGCTGTGCCGATTTCGGGCATGCCGGCCACCGCGATCGTGCCGAGTTGATCTTGTTAAGCCCCGGTTCAGGTTGGTCTGTGCTAGCCGACGGCGGCGCGGCCGGGCAGTTCGCCCGGGCCGCGCCGCGTGTTCGGTACTACGGCTTGGTGAGCAGGCAGCCGGTCTTGTTCAGGTCGATCGTGTTGGTCGAGGTCAGGCAGGTGGTGAACCAGTAGGTCTCCTGGCCGTAGTTCTGGCCCTGGGTGTAGGTGAGGCTGCCGTCGGCGTTGACCTCGCAGGGGTTGTCCAGGGTGCAGGCCTGACCCTGCTCGTTGCTGGTGTTGTTGACGCCGACGAGCTGCAGGGTGGTGTTGTCCACGATCGGCGAGCCGGACGTGCCACCGATGGTCTGGCAGGTGGAGTTCGGGTACAGGTAGCGGATCGAGTCGTGCCAGGTCCACCGGTCCTCACGCAGGGTGCCGACGAAGCCGTTGATCGCGCAGGAGTAGGTGGTCTTCCAGTAGCCGGACGGGATCGAGATCGCGCGGCCGTCGACCGGGTGGGACGAGGAGATGGTGAGTGCGTTCAGGCCGCCGCTGGTGCTCCTGATCTGGGCGAAGGTCTTGTTCAGTCGGTACAGGGTGACGTCGGTGCCGGTCATGGTGGCGTAGAGCACCAGGTCGGCCTTGAGGGTGGCCACCGCCGTGCCGTTGGCGTTGAGCAGCTTGCCGGTACGGGAGCTGGCCCGGTTGACCAGCACCTGGCCCGCGGCGAGGAAACCGCCCTCGTAGCAGTGCCCGTTGGTGAGCATCATCGCCCGGTCGGTGTCCAGCGACGAGGGGTAGCGGACCAGGCTGGCCGAGCAGTTGCTCAGCGCGATGGTCGAGGCCAGGCCCACGGCCTGCAGCTGCGGCACGACCTTGTTCGAGCTGACCGGGGCGGCGGTGGCGGCCGGTGCGGGCGTTGCCGCGGCGGCGGTCGAGATGGTGAGAGCGGTCGCCGCTATCGCGGTGGTGGCGGCGGCCAGCAGCCGGAACGGGCGCCGGCGCGCGTTGGGGAGGAAGCTCATGTGGGCAACTCCGAAGTAGCGGGGTGGGAAGGTGCGGCTAGCTAACCCGGCCAAACGTCACAGGTCAAGGAAAATGCGCCGCGTCCGAAGTACCGCGTCCGAGCTAGTCGCTCCCGGTGCTGTGCTGGCGGAACAGTTCCAGGCAGCGCCGCCAGGGTGCGGCGTCGGTCCACAGGCCGGGCACCGCGCCGACCAGCTCGGCCGAGAAGCTGCTGCTGGCCTCGCGAGGCAGCAGAGAGGGCAGATTGTCGATCGCGATGACCTCCAGCCCGGCGCCCGGGACCTGGTACACCGGCTCCTGCCAGCTGGTCGTCTCGGGATAGAGCGGGAACAGGTTGTAGGGCGATCCGACGTCGCAGGTGACGTCACAGAGCACGTCCAGCCGGTGCGGCGCCGCGAGATCCTCGACCGTCAGGTAGGGCCGGGTGGGCTGGTTGGTCAGCACGGTGTTCACCAGCACGTCGTGATCCAGCATCGCCGCCCGGTCCAGCTGGCGGGTCTCGGCCACGTCCCAGCCGGTCACCGGCAAGCCGGCGGCGGAGAGCGCATCGCGGGCGCCGGTACCGGACCGGCCGAGTGCACCCAGGACCAGCACCCGGGGCCGGCCGGCAGCCGCCTCGGCCAGCCGCCGGTCCAGCTGCTCGCGGGTGCCGGGCCGCACCGGCGGGTCGAGCACCCCGGCGTGCTGCAGCACCGCCAGGGCCGCGCCGACATAGCCGGCCCAGTACCCGAAGGCGGCCAGCCGCCGGCCGGCGTCGTCGGTGAGGTACTCCAGGTCCAGCAACGCACCGCCGCCCGCGGCGAACCGGTCCAGCAACAGCCTGGCCCCTGGTTGGTTCTTGTAGGCGTGGCCGAAGAACACGTGCCGGTGCCGCAGCGGGTACGGCTCGGCGGGCAGCTCCTTCAGGCCCAGCACCACGGCGGCAGCCGGCGCGTCGGTCCAGCTGCCGGTGTCGGCGAGCCGGGCGCCGGCGGCGGCGTACTCGGCGTCGGGGAACACCCGGTGGGTCGAGGACTCGACCACCACCTCGATGCCCGCTGCGGTCAGCTTCGCGACGTCGTCGGGCACCAGGGGCGCGCGGCGCTCGTCGGACCGGGACTCGGCGCGCAGCCACAGGACGGGGTCGGCGGCGGATGACGACTGCAGGCTGGTCACCGTGGGCTCCTCCAGCGGTCGGCCGGGTTCGTTCGTCCATGGCTCACGGCTATTGGAGCCGCTGAACTACTTCGGTTGATGGGTGACAGATCTAGTTCGGTTGTTTGGTGACACTCGTTTTCAGAGTAGGACGACCGCCGGGGATCGACGCTCGTTTCTTGCGGACCTCCCCTCGGTGCTCGCGCTGCTGGGTGCGTAGTAGGTGGTCGCCGTCGTAGAACTGCAGAACATGGTCGGTGACCCAGACGTCGATGGGCCGACCGGCCGCCGCGGCGCCGAGGCAGACCTGCTGCCAGTTCACGCAGACGACACCGACTTTGCTGGCCCGCCGGGCGACCCAGAGGCCGTCACCGCGGTCGCTGTGGGGGCGGCTCGGGCCATCGGTCGGGGTGCGTAGTTCGGTGACGGTCGCGGCGCTGGGGCGCCAGAACCGATCGGCCGGGGTGGTCATGTCGAGGGCCTGGTGCGGTCGGGCGGTGTTGTAGTGGGCCACCCATTCATCGAGCTCAGCCTGGGCTGCCGCCAGCGAGGCGAAGACCCGGTCGGTGCGGAACTCGGTCCGGATCGCCCGGTGGAACCGCTCTATCTTGCCCGTCGTGGTCGGTGACCGCGGCTGAGTGAGCAGGTGCTGAACACCGTTTTCCCGGCAGATCCGATCGAAGAGCACCTCGACCGGTGGCTTGTTGAACCGGCCGGTGAACACCTTGCCGTTGTCGGTGAGGATCTGTTCGGGCACCCCGTGGGCCCGCAGCGCTGCGGTCAGGCCGTCACACACCGCGCGGGCGTTTTCCCGCACCATCAACCGCGCCGACACGCAGAACCTCGAGTGGTCATCCACCCCGGTCAGCGCCTTGGCCCTGCTGCCGTCGGCCAGGGCGAACCCACCGACGATGTCCATCTGCCACAACTCCATCGGCTGTCCGCGTTCCCACCGCTTCCACTTGCGCTCCCGCGGCCGCCGCGCGGCGGGATCGATCAAGTTCAACCGCACCAACGCCCGATAGGCCGCCGACTCCGACACCACCACGTCCCGCCCGGCCAGCTCGAAGCTCAGCCGCCGCGGCCCCCAGAACGGGTGCGCCAGCCGCAACTCCACCAGCGCCACCTCAACAGCCGCCGGCATCTGATGCGGACACCCCCGCGGCCGATGCGAACCGTCGGCCAACCCCGCCAGCCCACCAGCCTCGTACTTGGCCAGCCACCGATGCACCGTCTTACGCGCCACCCCGAACCGGGCCGCCACACTCGTCACCGTCTCACCGTCGGCGATCACCGCCCGCACGGCCTCATACCGCTGCTCAGCCACAGACAACTCCCGCATGAACCCAGGAGTGTCACCAATCAACCGAAGTAGGCGTAACCCATCAACCGAAACACCGACACCCATCACCCGAAGGCCGAATGGGAACCATCAACCGAAGGCACACA
>NZ_DATINC010000020.1:0-10919 GCF_035474675.1 Jatrophihabitans sp.
TGTGCACGAAGGGCAGCGGCACGAACTCGGTGAAGCCGCCGGTCTCGTCCTGCAGCCGTCCGATCAGCCGCAGGTGCGCCACCCAGTGCCGCGGGTGGTCGACGTGGCCGAACATCATCGTCGAGGTGGTCGGGATCCCCAGCCGGTGCGCGGTGGTGATCACCTCGATCCAGGCCGAGGTGGGCAGCTTGCCCTTGGTCAGCACCCAGCGCACCTCGTCGTCGAGGATCTCGGCCGCGGTGCCGGGCAGCGAGTCCACGCCGGCCTCCCGGACGCCGATCAGGAATTCCTCGATCGACAGGTTGGCCCGGGCCGCGCCGTTGACGATCTCCATCGGGCTGAAGGCGTGCAGGTGGATTCGCGGCACCGCCCGCTTGACCGCCCGGGCGAGCTCGAAGTAGCCGGACGCCGGCAGCTTCGGGTCGATGCCGCCCTGCATGCAGATCTCGGTGGCGCCGTCCGCGGCCGCCTGGCGCACCCGCTCCTCCACCTCGGCGGTGGAGAGCGTATAGGCGTCGGCGTCGGTGGCGCGCTGGGCGAAGGCGCAGAACCGGCAGCCGGTGTAGCAGATGTTGGTGAAGTTGATATTGCGGTTGACCACGTAGGTGACGTCCTCGCCGACCGCCTCGCGGCGCAGGTCGTCGGCGAGTGCGGCGACCGCGGCCAGGCCCGCCCCGTCGGCCTGCATCAGGGTCAGCGCCTGCGCGTCGGTCAGCCCCGCGGGGTCCCGCTCGGCGGCGCGCAGCGCCTGCGCCACGTCGGAGTCCAGCGCGCTGGCGCCGGGCGAGAAGACCCGGTCGCGCAGGGCGTCCCAGTCGCCGTAGACCTCGCTGAAGTCGCTGCGCCGGTCGCTGCTGCGGCCCTGGGTGTCCACCGCGGAGTGCAGGTCGGTCCGGCCGCTGGACACCCACTCCGGATCCGGCTCCTGCCAGGGCCGGCCGACCGGGCTGAGCACCCCGCCGTCCGGCGCGGTACGGGCCAGGCCGGTGGCCGGGTCGGCCAGCGCCCGGACGTGCGGCAGCAGCCGCGGGTCCAGCCACGGCTCCTCGGCCAGCACGTAGGACGGGTGCGCGGTCAGCCGCTCGGTGAGCGCCAGGCCGCGACCGGCCAGCAGGTCGGTCAGCTTGTCCAGCTCCGGCCAGGGGCGCTCGGGGTTGACGTGGTCCGGGGTGAGCGGGGAGATGCCGCCGAAGTCGTCCACCCCGGCGTCGAGCAGCAGCAGGCACTCGGTCAGGTCCACCAGGTTCGGCGGCGCCTGCAGCCGCACCTTCGGCCCGAGCACCAGCCGGGACACCGCGAGGGTGGCCAGGTACTCCTCCAGGTCCAGGTCCGGATCGTTGCGCATCGCGGTGTCGTCCTTGGCCCGGAAGTTCTGCACGATCACCTCCTGGATCGCGCCGAACTCCCGGGCGCCGGCCCGGATCGCGAACAGCGACTCGGCCCGTTCCTCGCGGGTCTCGCCGATGCCCACCAGGATGCCGGTGGTGAAGGGAATGGTGAGCCGGCCGGCATCGGTGAGCACCCGCAACCGGACCTCGGGGTCCTTGTCCGGGCTGCCGAAGTGCGGCGCGCCAGGCTCGGTGAACAGCCGGCGGGCGGTGGTCTCCAGCATCATCCCCATGCTCGGGGCCACCGGCTTGAGCCGCTGCAGCTCGTCCCAGCTCATCACCCCGGGATTGAGGTGCGGCAGCAGGCCGGTCCGTTCCAGCACCGCGACGGCCGCGGCCCGGACGTAGTCCAGGGTGGAGTCGTAGCCGCGCTCGTCGAGCCAGCGGCGGGCCTGCGGCCAGCGGTCCTCCGGACGGTCGCCCAGGGTGAACAGCGCCTCCTTGCAGCCCAGCGCCGCGCCCTGCTCGGCGATCGCCAGCACCTCGGAGATCTCGAGGTAGGCAGCCGGCAGCCGGTGCGGCACGGTGGCGAAGGTGCAGTAGTGGCACCGGTCGCGGCACAACCGGGTCAGCGGGATGAACACCTTGCGCGAGTAGGTGATCACCGCCGGGCGCCCGGCGGCCCGCAGGCCGGCGTCGCGCACCCCGGCCGCGATCGCCATCAGCTCGCTGAGCCGGTCGCCGCGCACCGACATCAGCACCGCCGCCTCGGTGACGTCCAGCGCCACGCCGTCGCGGGCACGCCGCAGGGCCCGGCGGACGGCGGACTCGGATGGCTGCGGCTGGCTCACACCTGGCAGCCTAACCACCGCGAGCGTGCGGTGAACCGAGCATTCGAAACGCCGGGTGCCCCGAGCGGGCCGGGGCACCTAAGCTGTCTGCGTGCCGAGCGCCGTCCCGCCTGTCCCGCCGGAGTCCGTCCCCGGTCCGGTCGCGCTGACCGGGTTGCCCACCGACACCGAGCAGCTGGCCCTGGCGGTGTGCCGGTTGTCCTGGTACGCCCCCGGCCGGGTGCGCCACCCGCACCAGGTCGGCATCGCCGTCCGGGCGGCGCTGTTCACCGAGCTGGCCCGCACCGGCCGGCTGGTGGGCCGGATTCGCCCGGAGGCGATCGGCGAGTCTGACACCGGCAACCCGCTGCCCGACGCGCTGCACCGGGCGGTGGCTACCCGCCGGCCGGCGTTGTGGAAGCGCTGGTTCAGCCACGTCGACGCCGACCGCCGGGCTGCCACCGAGGCGCTGGTCGCGGCCGGCCACTGGCAGGCCGACGGGCGCCGGCTGATCGACGTCGAGGCCGCCGCGACCGCATTGCGGCAACGGCAGGTGCAGGAACTGCTGGCGACCAAGCAGGCACCCGACACCCTGGACCAGGTGCTGCTGGTGCTGCTGGCCGGCGGCCACGGCGCCGCTACCCGGCCGGCTCCGCGCCGCAGCCGGAAGCTGGCCCGGGAGTGGCTGGAACCGCAGCTGCGCACCGCGGGGCACGGTGGCGACGCGACGCTGGCCGCGGTGTTCTACGCCCTGACCGCGATGCGGCGGGCGCACACCGTGCCGTTCCTGTCCCGCTGACTCCGGCTCGGCTGGCTCCCGCTTACGGTGGCCGGCCGGCGATGAATTAGGTTCGCCGGGTGCGTATCACGGTGCTGGCGGGTGGCGTCGGCGGAGCCCGGTTCCTGCAGGGCGTGCGGGCCTATGCCGCGGGACTGCCGGGATCGGAGGTCACCGCGATCATCAACACCGGCGACGACGTCACGCTGCACGGCCTGCGGATCTGCCCGGACCTGGACAGCGTGATGTACACGCTGGCCGGCGCGGTGGACACCGAGCGCGGCTGGGGCCGGGAGGGCGAGACCTGGCGGATCATGGACGAGCTGGTCGAGTACGGCGCCGAGCCGACCTGGTTCGCCCTGGGCGACCTCGACATCGCCACCCACCTGGTGCGCACCCAGATGCTGGCGGCCGGCTACCCGCTCTCGGACGTGACCGCGGCGCTGTGCCAGCGCTGGCAGACCGGCATCCGGCTGCTGCCGATGACCGACGAGCGCTGCGAGACGCACGTGGTGATCTCCGAGGACGACAGCCGGCGGGCCATCCACTTCCAGGAGTGGTGGGTCCGGCACCGGGCCGGCATCCCGGCGCTGGACTTCGTCCAGGTCGGCCTGGACTCCGCGCGGCCGGCGGCCGGCGTGCTGGCCGCGATCGCCGAGGCCGACCTGGTACTGATCGCCCCGTCCAACCCGGTGGTCTCGATCAACACCATCCTGTCCGTGCCCGGAATCCGGGAGGCGCTGCGGTCCGGTCCGGCGCCGGTGGTCGGGCTGTCCCCGATCATCGGCGGGGCGCCGGTGCGCGGCATGGCCGACGCCTGCCTGCCGGTGCTGGGCGTGCAGACCTCGGCCGCGGGGGTGGCGGGGCTCTACGGCGCCCGGTCGGCAGGCGGGGTGCTGGACGGCTGGCTGGTGCACACCGGCGACACCGTGCAGCTGCCGGGCCTGCCGGTGCTGGCCCGGGACCTGCTGATGACCAGTCCCGAGGCGACCGCTGCCATGGTGGCCGACGCGGTCCGGCTGGCCGGCCGGTGAGCAGTGTGCCGATGCCTCCGGTGAGCGGCATCGAGGTGCTGGCGGTGCCGGGCATGGCCGAGCTCCGTCCCGGCGACGACCTGGCCGGCGAGATCCTGCGGTGCGCGCCGGAACTGGCCGACGGCGACGTCCTGGTGATCACCTCGAAGGTGGTCTCCAAGGTGGAGGGCCGGCTGATCGCCACGTCCGGTGACCCGGCCGAGCGCGAGCGGGCCCGGCAGCAGGCCATCGAGGACGAGACGGTGCGGGTGATCGCCCGCCGCGGGCCGCTGCGGATCGTCGAAACCCGGCACGGCCTGGTGATGGCTGCGGCCGGCGTGGATGCCTCGAACGTGGCCGGCGGCGAGATCGCGTTGCTGCCCCGGGATCCGGACGGCTCGGCCCGCCGGCTGCGCGCCGAGATCGCCGAGCGCACCGGCCGGCAGGTCGCGGTGGTGGTCTCGGACTCGATGGGCCGGCCCTGGCGGCACGGCATCACCGACGTCGCGATCGGCGCCGCGGGGCTCGCCGCGGTGCAGGACCGGCGCGGCGAGCGGGACCGGCACGGCAACCTGCTGGAGATGACCGAGGTGGCGGTGGCCGACGAGCTGGCCGCGGCCGCCGACCTGGTCAAGGGCAAGCTCTCCGACATTCCGGTCGCGGTGGTGCGCGGGTTTGATGCCGGCGGGTATCCCGACGACGGCCGGGGGGCGGCCGCGCTGCTGCGCGACCCCGGCAGCGACCTGTTCCGGATGGGTACCGCCGAGGCGCTAGCCCTCGGCCGGGCGCAAGCCGGTGGTTCGGACCCCGGGCCGGACACCGCCGCGCTGCACGCCGACGTGCTGGCCACCCTGGCAGCGATCCCGCTGGACCCGGCCGACGGCACCGGCCAGGCGGCGATCCGGGAAGGTTTCTACGGCCTGCTGGCGGCCCGTCCGGACGCCACCCGGCGGGCCTGCGTACCCGGCCACGTCACCGCCAGCACCCTGCTGCTGGATGCCGAGGCACGCCGGGTGCTGCTCACCCTGCATCCGCGGGTGGGCGCCTGGCTGCAGCTGGGCGGCCACCTGGAGGACACCGACTCCTCGCTGCTGGCCGCCGCCGCCCGGGAGGCCGCCGAGGAGAGCGGCATCGCCGAGATCGTGCTGGACCCGGTGCCGGTCAACCTCGACGTGCACCCGATCACCTGCTCGCTGGGGCTGCCGACCCGGCACTACGACGTGCAGTTCGTCGGCCGGGCGCCGGCCGGCAGCGAACCGGCCATCAGCTCCGAGTCCGACGACCTGCGCTGGTTCGAGGTGGACGACCTGCCGGCCGACATCTCCCCGGAGCTGCCGGCGCTGGTCGCACGGGCCGTCCGGCGGGTGACCGGCCTATGAACCCGTTGCAGCAGGTGCTGGACTGGCCGGTGCCGCACGCCGCCGCCGCGGTACTCGGACCGTCCGGCGTGCTGGCCGAGATCGGTGACACCACCCGGCGGTTTCCACTGGCCTCGGTGACCAAGCCGCTGGCCGCGCTGGCCACCCTGGTCGCGGTGGAGGAGGGCGCGATCGAGCTGGACCTGCCGGTGCCGGACTACGCGCCGACCGCGTTGAGTCCGGAGCTGGCCGCCGAGCTCGGCACGATGACCCTGCGGCACCTGCTCGCGCACGCCGCGGGGCTGGCCACCGACGCGTTCCGGCGGGCCGGCGAGGTGGGCGCCCGGCGGATCTACTCCAACGCCGGCTTCGACCTGATCGGCACGCTGGTCACCGGCGCGACCGGCATCGACTTCGCGGACTACCTCGCCGAGGCGGTGCTCGGCCCGCTGCGGATGTCGGCCACCGAGCTCAAGGGGTCGCCCGCCGCCGGGGCCGTCGGCTCGGTCGACGACCTGCAGGCGCTGATCGGCGAGCTGATGAACCCGACCGGACTGCTGCACCCGGAGACCCTGAGCGGGGTCTGGACGGTGCAGTTCCCCGGCCTGCTCGGCGTGCTGCCCGGCTACGGCGGCCAGCGCCCGAACGACTGGGGGCTGGGCTTCGAGATCCGCGGCGAGAAGGACCCGCACTGGACCTCGCCGCGCAACTCCCCCGGCAGCTACGGCCATTTCGGGCGCAGCGGCACCATGTTCTGGATCGACCCGCAGGCCCGGTTGGCCCTGGTGGCGCTCGCCGACAAGCGCTTCGGGCCGTGGGCGATCAAGGCCTGGCCGCAGCTGTCGGACGCGGTGCTGGACGCCTTCGGCTAACAGTTCGGGGCTCGCCTCCCCGAGCCGCTCACGCAACCACTTCCCCGACCATTCCATCCACTGTCAGCCGCGACTACCTGCGGCCAAGGAGATGCGCCCTTTCGGTCATCGGAATTTTCCTGAATGGCGAATGACAGCGAGCCCTTCGGCTGTGTCATTACCGCCCGGCATTCGTACCTACGCTCTCGAAACTGGTTTACCCATGGGTTAGGACGCCGCACTGGGCGAGCTATGAGAAGGCATTGAAAAGTTATTGACACTAAAGCCGGCGGCGAGGACGCTCGACTGAACCCAAAGCCCCATCAGTTGGGGAGGGAATATGCTCCACGACGGGTTGACCGGTCCGCAGGTAACGGTCCAGGGCGCTGCCGTCATAGATTCCACGCGCGCCAACATCATTCTCGTAGCCGTCGGACTCATGGTCCTGGTCGGACTCGTGTGCGTTCTAATGCACCGATTCATGATTCGATCGAGGCACGACGCTGCTGATACGAGCATGACTAGGCCGGTGTTGGCGGTGCTCCTGGTAGGTGCCGTCCTCATCCTCGCCGCGGCATCGCTGTCCATGGATGATGCCGATACACGCAACCTCTTGATAGGCGGCGTTGTCTCGTTGAGCTCGGCGGCCGTCGCGTTCTACTTTTCCTCGACCGTCGCGACAGAAGCCCGTCGGGATCTCATGGCCGCCACGATGGGTGTGGAACAGGTACCGGACCTGAAGGGAAAGTCGCTGACAGACGCGCAAGCGATAATGAGCGGATCCCGCCTCGTTCTCGCTGTAACTAATCCGCCGGCACCAGCGGGAGCTCTGGTTACCAAGCAGGATCCGCCGGCCGGGACGAGCGTGAAAGGTGCTCATTCGGTTACCGTGACGTTTTGAGCAACGCTCCGCAACCCTTATCTTCACCGACTATGCCCTGCCGTTAGCCGCACGAGGTTATAACCGTGCTTGAAAATTGCCAGACACTTCAAGAAATGGCCTATCCGCATTCAGCTCGCTATTCATTACGACGTATGCGGCTGGCCCAGAACGGCTCAGATCCGGGACATGTCCTTCGGGCTGAACCGCGGCCCGAACTTGGGCGGGGTCAGCCCGCTCAGCAGGATCAGCTTGACCACCCGGGCCCGCTGGCCGGCCCACGGCGCTAGCAGCTCCAGCATGGTGGCATCGTCGGTGCGGGCCGCCCCGGTCAGCGCGAAGCCGACCACGTTGGACAGGTGGAAGTCCCCCACGCTGACCGCGTCCGGGTCGCCGAGCGCGCGCACCGTGGTCTCGGCCACCGTCCACGGCCCGACCCCGGGCACCAGCGCCAGCCGCTTGCGGGCGGCGTCCAGCCCCGCGGTCTGGGCCAGCTCGACGCACTCCTCCAGCCGGTTGGCCACCGTCGCCACCGCGCGGATCGCCCGGTACCGCTTGGCATCCACCCCGAACCGGTGCCAGTCCCAGCTCGGCA
Source organism: Jatrophihabitans sp. (assembly GCF_035474675.1). Classification (GTDB taxonomy): domain Bacteria; phylum Actinomycetota; class Actinomycetes; order Mycobacteriales; family Jatrophihabitantaceae; genus Jatrophihabitans_A. Next base: position 7,634 of record NZ_DATINC010000020.1, read on the forward strand.
CCGCCAGCAGCCGGGACGGTTCGGCCGGCAGCCACATCCGGGGCTCGGCCGGGCCCGGGGCCGGCTCGCCGTAGGCCCGGGTCAGCAGCCGCCAGGCCCGGAACGCCTCCTGGCCGGTGACCCGCTGCTCCAGGCAGGCCGGCACCAGCGAGTGCAGCACCAGCCCAGTCCGGGTCAGCCGCACGCCTGGCCGGTGCCGGTGCACCTCGGCCAGCACCCGGTGGCCGCTGACGTCCAGCGCCGACCAGTCGTCGGAGTCGCCGAGCAGGCCGGGCACCGCGGCCAGCAGCCAGTCCGCGCCGCTGCCCCACGCCCGGGCCAGCACGTCAGTGCTGGCTCGGCCATCCCCTCCAGCCCGGGCCAGCACGTCGGTGCCGGCGGCAGTCAGGGCCAGCGTGCCGGGGCCGGCCGGGGTGCGGCAGGCCCACCAGAAGGTGCCGCCGACGAACCGGGCGGTCGGGTCGCCGGCGCCGTGGCACAGCGGCCCCAGGGTGCGCGCCAGGTCGACCGGGGCCGTTGGCCGCCAGCGGAGCTCGGCCGTCGGGGTGCTGCTCATGTCCTGTCCTACAACTAGCTGTCGGCCGAGAATCGCACGCTGCCGTCGGGCAGTTGGACGTCCGGCCAGATCCGGGCCCCGTACAGTAACTCGATCCCGGAACCGAGCACCACCCGGTCGCCGACCACCACGCCGTCCAGCACGCTGCCGCTGCCCACCACCGCATCCCGGCCGACGATGCTGGCCCGCACCGAGGCACCGGCCGCCACCCGGACGCCGTCGAAGAGCACCGAGCCGTCGACCACCGCGCCGGCCTCCACCTCGCAGTCCCGGCCGACGGTGCAGCCGCCGGTCAGGATCGCGGAGTCGGCGACCTTCGCGCCGGGCAGCACCAGTGCCTCGCCGGTGGGCCCCGGCAGGGCCTCGGTAGGCGCGATTCCCCTTACCAGGTCGGCCGATCCGGCCACGAAGTCGGCGGGCTTGCCGAGGTCGCGCCAGTAGCTGGTGTCGAGGTAGCCGGCCACCCGCGCGCCGCCGGCGAGCAGGCCCGGAAAGGTCTCCCGCTCCACCGAGACCGGCCGCCCGGACGGGATGGACTCCACCACCGCGCGGGAGAACACGTAGGTGCCGGCGTTGATCTGGTCGGTGACCGGGTTCGGATCCTTCTCCAGGAACGCCGTCACCCGGCCGTCGGCGTCGGTGGGCACGCAGCCGAAGGCACGCGGATCGTCCACCGTGGTCAGGTGCAGGGTGACGTCGGCGGCCGAGCGGCGGTGCTCGCCGAGCAGGCCGGTCAGGTCGCAGCCGGTCAGGATGTCGCCGTTGAAGATCATCGCGGTGTCGCCGCGCAGCAGGTGCTGGACGTTGCCGATCGCGCCGCCAGTGCCCAGCGGTTCCTCCTCGACCACGTACTCCAGCTCCAGGCCGAGCGCCGCCCCGTCGCCGAAGTACTCGGAGAACACCTCGGCCTGGTAGCTGGTGCCCAGGATCACGTGCCCGATGCCGGCGGCCCGAATTCGTGAGAGCAGGTGGGTCAGGAACGGCACCCCGGCGGTCGGCAGCATCGGCTTGGGCGCGGACAGCGTCAGCGGCCGCAGCCGGGTGCCCTTGCCCCCCACCAGCACGATCGCCTCGACCGTTCCCGGAGGAAACGCAGTCATTCAGCTCGTCCTCTGTTCGGGCGGCGGGTCCGTCCCCGCTGCTTGCGGTGCGGCCGGGCGCCGGCACTGACGCCGGAAAGCCGCAGCGACAGCTGTTCCCGTACCGCCAGCCCCAGCCGGACCACCAGCCGCAGCGGCAGCCAGCGCGGGCCCGGATAGTGCCGGCTGAAGTACAGCCAGGCGCTGCGGTGGTGCGCCGAGGTCATTGCCGCGGCGTGCCGGGAGGTGGCGTGCGATCCGGTGTGGGTGACCACCGCGCTCGGCACGTAGACGTTCAGCCAGCCGGCGTCGGCCAGCCGCTCGCCGAGGTCGACGTCCTCGAAGTACATGAAGTACGCCGGGTCGAATCCCCCGACCGAGGAGAAGGCCTGCCGGCGCAGCAGCAGGCAGGACCCCGACAGCCACCCGGCGGTCCGCTCGTGCAGCTCCTCGTTCTCGCGGCGGTAGCGCACGCTCCACGGGTTGCCCGGCCACCACCAGCCGAACACGGCATGCCCGATGCCGCGTCCCAGGGTGGGCAGCGCCCGCGCCGACGGGTAGACCTGGCCGTCCGGCTGGCGGATCAGCGGGCCGAGCGCACCGGCCCGCGGCCAGCGCGCCGCGGCGGCCAGCAGCTCGTCCAGCGAACCCGGCTCCCACACCACGTCCGGATTGGCCACCACCACCCAGTCGGCGCTGGTGGCCGCCACTCCGGCGTTGGCGGCCCGGCCGTAGCCGACATTGCTGCCGGTGCTGAGCAGCGTCACCCCGGGCCGCTCGGCGGCGGCCTGCGGCGCCCCGTCCAGCGAGCCGTTGTCGGCCAGCAGCACCTCGACGGAGCGCTCGGTGGCCCGCTGCAGGCTGTCCAGGAAGCCGGTCAACGAGCTGCCCGGTGAGTAGGTGACCGCGACCACCGCAACGCTCGCGCGAGCCGGCGAGTCGGCGGCGGCGATCGGGTCCAGCGTGGCGCCGGTCACCGCCGGCCCGCCTGCCGGCCGCGGTGCAGCGCCTTCTCGTAACCGGCCAGGTGGGCTTGGGCACAGGCGGCCCAGCTGAACCCGCGGGCCCGGACCAGGCCCGCCCGGCTCAGCCGGGCACGCAGCTCCGGATCGGTCAGCAGCCGGCCCAGCGCGTCGGCGATCGAGGCGTCGTCCGGCTCGGTGTAGGCGACCGCGTCGCCGCCGACCTCGGGCAGCGCCAGCCGGCGGGTGGTCAGCACCGCCGCGCCGCAGGCCATCGCCTCCAGCACCGGCAGCCCGAAACCCTCGCCCAGGCTGGGATAGGCCACCACCGCGGCGGCGCCCAGCAGGCCGGGCAGGTCGGCCAGCGGCAGGTAGCCCGGACGCAGCAGCCGCAACCCGGCCGGCACCGCGGCCACCGCGGCGTCCAGCTCGCGGTCCCAGCCCGCGCCGCCGGCCAGCACCAGGGCCGGTGGCCGCCCGTCGATCCGGGCGCAGGCCGACACCCAGCCCCGGATCAGCGCCGGGACGTTCTTGCGCGGCTCCAGGGTGCCCAGGAAGGCGACGAACTGCTCGTCCGGTTCCAGGCCGGCGGCACTGCGGGCTTTCGCCTGGGCGGCGGCGTCCGGCGGGGAGAACAGTTCGGTGTCGACGCCCAGGTGCGCCACCTGGAGCCGGTCGGAGTCCAGGCC
>NZ_DATINC010000021.1:0-22917 GCF_035474675.1 Jatrophihabitans sp.
GGCCTGGTCCTTCGTCTGGGTCGTCGACGCCCCGTTGTTCGAGCCGGCGGGTGACGCGGTCGCGGCCGGTGACGTCGCGGTCGGATCCGGGGCCTGGACCGCCGTGCACCACGCCTTCACCAGCCCCAAGGCGGAATTCACCGACACCTTCGACACCGACCCGGGCAGCGCGCTGGCCTACGCCTACGACATCGTCTGCAACGGCAACGAGATCGGTGGCGGGTCGATCCGTATCCATCGCCGCGACATCCAGGAGCGGGTGTTCGCGGTGATGGGCCTGGACGAGCGGCAGGCGCAGGAGAAGTTCGGCTTCCTGCTCGACGCCTTCGCCTACGGCGCCCCGCCGCACGGCGGCATCGCCTTCGGCTGGGACCGGATCTGCGCGCTGCTGGCCGGCACCGACTCGATCCGGGACGTGATCGCCTTTCCGAAGACCGGCGGCGGCTACGACCCGCTGACCGAGGCGCCGGCGCCGATCACCCCGGAGCAGCGCCGGGAGGCCGGCGTGGACGCCAAGCCGAAGGACGCCGAGGCCAGGAGATCCGCCGAGCACGCGCTGCCGACCGGCGAGCCGGCTGTTCCCAGCGCCACGGGTGACTGAGCCGGACGCGCTCCTCGCCTTCGACCGGCGGCACGTCTGGCATCCGTACGCGACGCTGCCGGCCGGGTCCGCGCCGCTGCTGGTCGAGTCGGCGTCCGGTGTCCGGCTCAGGCTGGCCGACGGGCGCGAGCTGGTCGACGGCATGTCCTCGTGGTGGGCGGCCATCCACGGCTACCGGCACCCGGTGCTGGACGCGGCGGTGCGCCGGCAGCTGGAGTCGATGAGCCACGTGATGTTCGGCGGCCTGACCCACCAGCCGGCCATCGAGCTGGCCCGCCGGCTGGTCGCGATCACCGCCGAGCCGCTGCAGCACGTGTTCTTCACCGACTCCGGGTCGGTGGCGGTCGAGGTGGCGGCCAAGATGGCGCTGCAGTACTGGGTGTCGGCCGGCCTCCCGGACAAGCGCCGGCTGATGACCTGGCGGGGCGGCTACCACGGCGACACCCTGCACCCGATGAGCGTGTGCGACCCGGTCGGCGGCATGCACGCGATGTGGGGGACGGCGCTGCCGGCCCAGGTGTTCGTCGATGCGCCGCCGGCCGGCTTCGACGCCGGGCCGGACCTCGATTATCTGCAGCAGTGGGACCGGATGCTGGCTTCGCATGCCGAGTCGATCGCCGCGATCGTCGTCGAACCGGTGGTGCAGGGCGCCGGCGGGATGCGGTTCGCCAGCCCCGGCTACCTGATCGCGCTGCGGGAGCTGGCCGACCGGCACGGGGTGCTGTTGATCTTCGACGAGATCGCCACCGGCTTCGGCCGTACCGGCGCGCTGTTCGCGGCCGACCACGTCGGGGTGGCGCCGGACATCTGCTGCCTGGGCAAGGCGATGACCGGCGGCTACCTGTCGATGGCGGCGACCCTGTGCACCGGCGCGGTGGCCGAGCAGATCTCGCGCGGACCGGTGCCGGTGCTGGCGCACGGCCCGACGTTCATGGCCAACCCGCTGGCGGCCGCGGTGTCGCTGGCCTCGATCGACCTGCTGCTGTCCTCGCCCTGGCAGGCCGCGGTGGGCCGGATCGAGGCCGGCCTGCGGCGCGAGCTGGCCCTGCTGGCGGGCCTGCCGGGGGTGGCCGACGTCCGGGTGCTGGGCGCGATCGGGGTGGTGCAGCTGACCGGCCCGGTGGACGTGGCGGCCGCGACTGCCGCCGCCGTCGAGCACGGAGTGTGGCTGCGGCCGTTCCGGGACCTGATCTACACCATGCCGGCCTATCGAATGACCGACGACGAGCTGGCCGTGCTCGGCGCGGGGATCCGGGCCGCCGCACTGGCCGGCGGCGCAGCCAATCAGCGATAGCTGATCAGCTGTAGGCAGAGCCGCTAGCCGGACGGTCAGCCGATGCGGGCTGCGGATCGCCACCGCGACCGGGTGTGGCGCAGTCGGCACGGGCCACCAGCCGGTGGCGGCGTGACCGGCCGGCTGACGTAGGTTGGCGCCCATGTCCGCTGCCGCCGTCGCTGCCGGCGGCTGGCCGGATCCGCTGGCCTGGCTGGCCGACGCCGCCGCCGAGCGCACGGCGGCCGGGCTGCGCCGAACGCTGCGGCCGCGGCGTCCGGAGCCCGGTGGACGGCTCGGCATTCTCGATCTCGCGTCCAACGACTACCTGGGCCTGGCCCGCGACCGGAGGGTGCTGGCCGGTGCCGCCGCGGCGCTGGACCGCTGGGGAGCCGGCGCCACCGGCTCGCGGCTGGTGACCGGCAGCACCGAGCTGCACGCCGAGCTGGAGCGGGCGCTGGCCGGCCTGGTGGGCGCGCCGGCGGCGCTGGTGTTCTCCTCGGGCTACCTGGCCAACCTGGGCGCGGTGACCGCGCTGGCCGGCCCGGACTGCCTGATCGTCTCCGACGCGGCCAACCACGCCTCGCTGATCGACGCCTGCCGGCTGAGCCGGTCCCGGGTGGTGGTGGTGCCGCACGGCGACCAGCGGGCCGCCGCCACCGCGCTGGCCGTCCGGGCCGAGCCCCGCGCGCTGGTGCTGCTGGAGGCGGTCAACTCCGCCGCCGGCGACCTGCTGCCACTGGCCGGCTGGCACCGGTTGGCCGTCCGGTTCGGTGCCTTGCTGCTGGTCGACGACGCGCACGGCCTGGGCGTGCGGGGTGCCGGCCGGGGTGCGGTGGCCGAGGCGGGACTGGCCGCCGAGCCGAACGTGGTCACCACGGTCACGCTGTCCAAGGCGCTCGGTGCGCAGGGCGGCGCGGTGCTCGGCGGGCAGCCGGTGATCGACCACCTCGTCGACCGGGCCAGGTCGTTCGTCTTCGACACCGGGCTGAACCCGGCGGCGGTGGGAGCGGCGCTGGCCGCGGTCCGGATCGTCGCGGCCGAGCCGGGCCTGGCCGCGGCGGTGCGCCGCCGGGCGGCCGACCTGGCGGCGATCTGCGGGGTGCCGGCGCCGGACGCGGCGGTGCTGCCGGTGCTCGTCGGCGAGGCGCTGCCGGCCTTCGAACGGGCCCAGGCGCTGCGCGAGCGGGGGATCGAGGTGGGCTGTTTCCGGCCGCCGTCGGTGCCGCCGGGCACCGCCCGGTTGCGGCTGGTAGCCCGGGCCGACCTCACCGATGCCGACCTGGAACGTTTCTGTCAGACCTGGCGGGCAGTGTGGCCGTCATGAGGTTCATCGCAGTGACCGGCACCGGTACCGGGGTGGGCAAGACCGTGACCACCGCGGCCCTGGCCTCCTGCGCGCTGCGGGCCGGGCAGCGGGTGGCAGTGGTCAAGCCGGTGCAGACCGGGGTGCGGCCCGGCGAGCCGGGTGACCTGGCCGAGGTGCGGCGACTGACCGGCCTGGACGACCTGCACGAGTACGTCCGCTACGCCGAGCCGCTGGCACCGGCGACCGCCGCGCGCCGGCTCGGCGACCCGGGCCCGGCCCTGGACGAGCTGGCCGGCCGGATCGCCGGGCTGGCCGACCGGGACCTGGTGATCGTCGAGGGGGCCGGCGGGGCGCTGGTCCGGTTCAACGACCGGGACGAGGGGATGGCCGAGCTGATCGGCGCCGTCCAGGAGCTGGTCCGGTCGCCCTCCGGCGACGGGCGGAGTCCGCGGGTCGAGGTGGTGCTGGTGACCGGTGCGAACCTGGGCTGCCTGCACCACGCCGCCGCCACCGCCCGGGCGCTCGAGGAGTGGGGCCTGGCACCCGGGCATCTGGTGGTGGGGGACTGGCCGGCCGAACCGGGCCTGGCCGAGCGCTGCAACCTGCAGGACCTGCCGTCCTACGGGGGCGCGCCGTTGCGGGGCGTGCTCCCTTCCGGCGCCGGCCGGCTGCTGCCGGAGGCGTTCGCCGAGGTCGCCGTGCGATCGCTCACGCCGGCGCTCGGTGGCAGCTTCGATGCCGTTAGCTTTGTCCGACGCCATGCCGCACCGGAACCGATGAGAGTGAGCAGTCCATGACCGCGATCGACACCTCCGTGCTCAGCCGCGCCCGCGAGCAGGTGCTCGACGGCGGGGTGGGTCTCGGCGAGCGGGATCTGGTCGAGGTGCTGCGGCTGCCCGACGACCAGCTGGAGGCGTTGCTGGCACTGGCCCACCAGGTGCGGATGCGCTGGTGCGGTCCCGAGGTCGAGGTGGAGGGGATCGTCAGCCTCAAGACCGGCGGCTGCCCGGAGGACTGCCACTTCTGCTCGCAGTCCGGCCAGTTCTCCTCGCCGGTGCGGGCGGCCTGGCTGGACATCTCCAGCCTGGTCGAGGCGGCCCGGCAGACCGCCGCCACCGGGGCCAGCGAGTTCTGCATCGTGGCCGCGGTGCGCGGGCCGGACCAGCGGCTGATGGACCAGGTGGCCGAGGGCGTGCGGGCCATTCGCGCCGAGGTGGACATCCAGGTCGCCTGCTCGCTGGGCATGCTCAGCCAGGACCAGGTCGATCGGTTGGCAGCGCTCGGGGTGCATCGCTACAACCACAACCTGGAGACCGCCCGCTCGTACTTCGACCGGGTGGTGACCACCCACACCTGGCAGGAGCGGGTGGACACCCTGCGGATGGTCGCCGCGGCCGGCATGGAGGTCTGCTGCGGCGGCATCATCGGCATGGGGGAAACCCTGGAGCAGCGCGCCGAGTTCGCGGTGCAGCTGGCCGACCTCGCGCCGGACGAGGTGCCGCTGAACTTCCTCAACCCGCGGCCCGGCACCCCGTTCGCCGACCTGCCGGTGCTCGACGCCCGGGATGCGCTGCGCGCAATCGCCGCGTTCCGGTTGGCGCTGCCCCGCACCATCCTGCGCTTCGCCGGCGGGCGGGAGCTGACCCTGGGCGACCTGGGTGCCCGGCAGGGGATGCTCGGCGGCATCAACGCGGTGATCGTGGGCAACTACCTGACCACCCTGGGGCGGCCGGCGGAGTCCGACCTGGAGCTGCTGGCGGAGCTGAAGATGCCCATCAAGGCGCTGTCAGCGACTTTGTAAGGCTGTCTGGTGCCTGATACGACGATCTATTGCGACCAGTGTGGTGCGCCGGCTGGCGGCGATCCGGCTGATGGCGATCTGGCGGTCGGCTCTCCGGCTGGTGGCGGTCCGGTTGGTGGCGAGCATGCCGGCTGCGCCCGGCGAGCGGCGCTGGAACCGCCGCGTTACTGCCCCGACTGTGGCCGGCGGATGGTGGTACAGGTGACCCCGGTGGGCTGGTGGGCGAGGTGTTCCCAGCACGGGGAGCGACGCGGTTGACGCGTGGTGGATGCGCGGCCAGCACCGTAGTGCTCAGCGTTTTGCCTTGTTCGTACAGCGACTCTGAGCACTCGGGCAGTCATCGATGTGGGGCTCTGTAGCAGTTGCTTATGGATAAACACATTCTCGTGCTCAGTGCGATGACCGTCAGCATTATCCACAGCGATTTGCCCTATCCACAAAGATGTTTCGGCTCCAAAACTGTCAGCGTTGTTCGATAAGGTCGGCACTGTGATCGATACCGCGGCGGCTGGGCCGGACCGGCTGGAGCAGCCGGCAGATGCGCCGATGGTGCCGCCCGGTGAACGGCTCGCCCAGCTGGTCGCACTAGTGCCGGCCGCGCGGTCGACCGGCGAGCTCGCCCGGTTCGATCCGAAGCAGCTGTCGGCCGGCGAGCGGATCGATCTGGTCGCGGCCCTGCAGGAACAGAAGAACTGGCTCGACGCGGTGCAGGCCCGGGTGCTGGCCGAGATCGACGCGACCGACACCAGTGCGCTCCACCTGTCCGGTGAGGCCGTGTCGCTGGCGCTGAAGATCCCGGTGCCGACGGCCCAGCGCAAGCTCAAGACCAGCCGGACGCTGGTAGACGAGCTGCCCCGGACGCTGGCGCTGCTGGCCGGTGGCGAGATCTCCGAGCGGCACGCGCAGTTGATCACCGAAGCCGCCTGGGGGCTGGACGCCGAGCTGGTCGAACAGTTCGACCGTCAGGTCACCGAACGGGCCGCCGACCAGACGGTCAGCCAGTTGCGGCAGACGGTCAGCCGGGCGGCAACTGCGCTCGATCCGGCCACCGCGGAGCAGCGGCACGTCCGGGCGTTGGCCGACCGCAGGGTGGGCTTCCAGCCCGCGAACGATGGCATGGCGGAGCTGCCGGTGCTGCTGGGCGCGGTCGAGGGCCAGCTGATCTTCACCCGGCTCACCGCCGCGGCCACCCTCCTGCCGCCCGACGACGTCCGGACGATGGATCAGCGCCGGGCCGACCTGCTGGTGGACGCGGTGCTGTCCGGCCTTCCCCAGGACGCCCTGCCGGAGCTGCAGGGCCGGCGGCCGGCCATCCAGGTCGTGGTCAGCGCCGACACCCTGCTGCGGTTGGACGACGAGCCCGCACACCTGGCGGGTTACGGGCCGATCACCGCCGAGACGGCCCGCTGGCTGGCCGCCGACGAGTCCGGCAGCTGGCGCCGGTTGCTGACCGATCCCGACACCGGGCAGCTGTTGGACATCAGCGCTGAGCGATACCGGCCCAGCCAGCGGTTGCGGGACTACGTCAGTGCCCGGGATGGCGTGTGTGCCTTCCCGACCTGCAACCAACCCGGCTACCGGTGCGAGTACGAGCACATCACGCCCTACGCACAGGGTGGCCGGACCTGCCGGTGCAACGGGGCGCTGGCCTGCCGGCGGCACAACCTGTGCAAGGCCGGTACCGGCTGGGAATATCGCCGCAACGAGGACGGGTCCTTCACCTGGACCGATGACACCGGCCATCGGCGTATTGGTCACCCTCCGCAACGCTGGCGGAGTCCTGGCGAGCAGCCGCCCACGCAGCAGGCAGACCCCGGCGGGCCGCCGAACACCCACCCGGTGCACCCCAACGAACCGCCGAGCACCTACCCCGCGTATTCCGGCACGCCACCGTTCTGACGGCTGCCTCTCATCGGTGTTGGGGTGCCGGTGCGGCCGTTACGGTGTGCCTGCTGCCGGTACGTCCGTTGCCGGTTGCTCCGGGTCGTCAGGCCGCGATCGCGGTGTGCCAGTCGTTGGCGATCCGCCCAGGTACTCGGGCCCTCAGGACTGGTCGTCGGCACTGTGGTGGCCAGTGCTCTGCGCCGCGTGACCGAGGGCGGCGGTGATCACGGCCGCCAGATGGTTGAGCGTGTCGGCAAGGCCGGGTCGGCTGTCTGTCTCGGCGGCAGCCTCGGCGAGCAGCCGGCGGCGCAGGTCCACGACGGCCAGCACCGACTCGTCGTCGATGTCGGTGAGGTCCAGCGGCGGTGGCGCGTTGCCGTTCCCCTCGCGAGCCGCGGCCCGGCGCAGCAGTTCCCGCGCGAGCTCGGAATCCGATACGTCGGTCACGGTGGGAACCAGCACCGGCGCCGCCACCGGCACGCCGTACGCCTCCGCCGCGGCAACCAGCAACTGGTCGGCGGGCAGCCGCAGCGCCTCGGCAAGCACCTGCACCGTCTTGCGGGACGGCATGTCTTTGATGCTGTCGCGCGAATCGGTCAGGATCGAGTGCAGCGTCTGCCGCGACAGGCCTGACAGCCGGACCACATCGGCGGGCTTGTAACCACGCTCGGCCATCCGAGCCTGGATCAGGCTACGAAACGCATGCATGCTGACATCCCTTGTCCGTGACCACCATGAGTAACCGTCTCGTGCCGGGCTGCCTGCGCGCAACGCCCTGCTGCGGTGACTTCTGATCTCCGAACTTTACTGACCGCACACGGCGGCTAGGTGAGGCGAGTGGCGACGCCGTACCTGGCATGCCGAAACCGCCCGGCATGACGCGCGGCTGTCCGAAGCAACGACGTAAAGCCCTTGTAATCGCTATCGGCGTAGCTGTCCGACAGTTCTTGACAACCGGCAGAACCAGAGATCAAGATCGATTAGCTATAAAAAGTAAAGCTTGCTGCACCGGTACCTTCTCGCTCTGCCATCCGCTACAGCCGATGTTGGAGGTCTGATGATGCCCGGCAGGTCCGACAACGGTGGACGCGATGTCCGGCGGAGCCAGGCCTGCTCCGCAGCTACTGACACCGCAGATGCAGGCCGAGCCGCCATGGGCGAACTCGGCAGCTGTCCGGTGGCCGGCCGCGGTCGGCGGCGGCTCGGCAGGGACCAGAGGTAGCCGCCATGCGCCTGCGGAGCCGGGTGGTGCTCGTCGAGTGCCTGGAGTTGGCCCGGCTGAGCGAACGGGAACTGGCCCGGCGCGCCGGGCTCAGCCACTCCACGGTCAACCACCTGTGCACCGGTCGGCGGGTCAGCTGCTCGCGCGCCAGCGCCGCGGCCATCGAGCGGGCGCTCGATCTGGAAGAGGGAAAGCTGTTCGTCTGACGGCCGCCCGGCGGGCATCGATCGGCCTCTGACGCCCAACCGACCGCCTACGACATCCGCCGGCAGGCAATCGGCCACCTACGATGCGCGGCCCGGCAAGCAATCAACCGGTCTAGTCCGGCTTGTCGGCCAGCTCCAGCCCAGTCACCAGCTCGCTACCCGCGTAGACGTTCATCCGGCCCGGACGCACCATCCCGGCCAGCACCAGCTCATGCTCGCGCGCCAGGTCCACCGCCAGGTCCGACGGCGCCGACACCGCGACCATGCCAGCCACCCCGGCGGCCACCGCCTTCTGCACGATCTCGAACGACACCCGCCCGCTGACCACCAGCAGCAGGTCGGTGGCCGGCAGCCGCCCGGCCAGCAGCGCCCAGCCCACCACCTTGTCCACCGCGTTGTGCCGCCCGACGTCCTCCCGCACCACCAGCACCTGCCCGGCCGCGGTCGCCAGCGCCGCGGCATGCAGCGACCCGGTCCGGGAGAAGGTCCGCTGTTGCAGCCGCACCTGGTCCGGCAATCCCTGCAGCACCCCGGCCGGCACCGTCCAGCCGGCCGTGTGCGGCGCCGACCGTCGCAGCGGGCTGAGATCGAGCACGTCCGCGCTGCACACCCCGCACGCCGCCCCGGTCACCCAGGCCCGCGGCCGGGGCCGGCGCACCCCGGCGTCCAGTGCCACGTGCACCTGGTCGACGCCCCGCCCGCTGACCCCGTCCAGCGCGCGCAGGTCGAGGTCGTCGGCAGTCCGGCACTGCCGCAGCTCCTGCAGGTCGCCGGGCGAGCGCACCCCGGACTCCACTGTCAGCCAGCCGGCGGCCAGCTCCAGGTCGTGGCCCGGGGTGCGCATCAGGGTGGCGATCGACTCACCACCCACGATCAGGTTCAACGGCGCCTCGACGGTCAGCTCGTCGCCGACCGCTTCCACGCCGACCGCTCCCTCGCCGCCCGGCCCGTCCGGCGAGGAGGTACGCAGCTTGATGATCCGGCGCCGCGCCGTACTGACAGCCATCCGTGCCGGCCCCATTCCCGCGGCCCGCGCCGCGTGCTCCCAATCTAGTGCGCGGGCTAGGGTGCTCAGAGGATCAGCAGGCCACAAGCTCACCGGGCCACAAGCCCACCCGGCGCAAGCTCACCCGGCGCAAGCTCACCGGACCCCGAGCTCACCGCCCGGGCCCCGAGCTCACCGCCCGGGCCCCGAGCCGGGGAATGCTAAAGGCTCAGCGGATCCTCGAAAGACCGGCACTGGAGTAGGGCTGGAAGGAGACGCGCGATGCCAGCAGTCGCCGCACCGCCTGCCGCGGCCCGGCCATGACCCTGTTCGGCGATCCGGTCGAGGACAGCCTGCCGGCCCGGGCCGAGCCGGCCGATCCCTTCGAAGGCGCCGACGACCCGAACAGCCCGCTCGCCGTCCGGATGCGCCCGCGCACCCTGGACGAGGTGCTCGGCCAGCAGCAGCTGCTCGGCCCCGGCTCGCCGCTGCGCCGGCTGGTCGAGGGCGACGCGCCGATGTCGCTGATCCTGTTCGGCCCGCCCGGCACCGGCAAGACCACCCTGGCCACCATCGTCTCGACCGCCGGCAACCGGCGCTTCGTGCAGCTGTCAGCGCTTAACGCCGGCGTCAAGGACGTCCGGGCGGTGATCGAGACCGCCCGCCGCACCCTGGAGCACGGCGGCCGCCCCACGGTGCTGTTTATCGACGAGATCCACCGCTTCTCCAAGACCCAGCAGGACTCGCTGCTGGCCGCGGTGGAGGCCCGGACCGTTACCCTGGTCGCGGCGACCACCGAGAACCCGTACTTCTCGCTGGTCTCGCCGCTGCTCTCGCGCAGCCTGCTGCTCACCCTGCAGCCGCTCACCGACGACGACATCAATCAGCTGGTGGACCGGGCGCTGACCGACCCGCGCGGGCTCGGCGGCACGGTCCGGCTGTCCGGCGAGGCCCGCGAACACCTGGTGCGGATGGCCGCCGGCGACGCCCGCCGGGCCCTCACCGCGCTGGAGGCGGCGGCGGGCTCGGTACTGGCCGCCGCCGAGCAGGAGGCCGGCGAGCAGGAGGCCGCCGAGCAAACGACCAGCGAGCGAAAGACCGGCGAGCGAAAGACCGGCGAGCGGGAGATCAGCCTGGCCGCGCTGGAGCAGGCCGTCGACACCGCGGCGGTGCGCTACGACCGCGACGGCGACCAGCACTACGACGTGATCAGCGCCTTCATCAAGTCGATCCGGGGCTCGGACGTCGACGCCGCCCTGCACTACCTGGCCCGGATGATCGTGGCCGGCGAGGACCCCCGTTTCATCGCCCGCCGGCTGGTGGTGCACGCCAGCGAGGACATCGGGATGGCCGATCCGACCGCCCTGCTGGCCGCCACCGCGGCCGCCGACGCGGTGGCCCTGATCGGCATGCCGGAGGCCCGCATCAACCTCGCCCAGGCCACCATCCACCTGGCCCTGGCGCCCAAGTCCAACGCCGTGATCACCGCCGTGGACGCCGCCATCGGCGACGTCCGGGCGGGCCTGGCCGGTACGGTCCCGGCACCGCTGCGCGACAGCCACTACGCCGGCGCCGGCCGGCTGGGCCACGGCAAGCGGTACCAGTACCCGCACGACCTGCCCGAGGGCGTGGCCACCCAGCAGTACCCGCCGGACGAGCTGGTCGGCCGGGACTACTACCAGCCCGGTCCGCGCGGCGCCGAGCGGGCGATCGCCGAGCGGCTGGCCAAGCTGCGCGCGGTGATCCGCGGCATCCGGCCCTGATCGGCCAGCAGGTAGGGTCCACTGGATGCCCGGGACCCGACACCGGCCCGGAGATGAACCTCAGACGGAAACACATGAACCTTCACGACGGAAAGGAGGCCCGCGCGTGCACGCTGGAGGAATCGCGGCGCTGATCGCCGCCGGCGCGTTCGTCCTGCTGGTGCTGCTGCTGGCGATCCCGCTGCTCAAGCTCGGCAGGACGCTGGACGAGGCGACCCTGGCGATCCGCAAGACGCACGAGGGGGCCACCCCGCTGCTGACCAGTGCCCAGACCACGGTGGCCAACGTCAACACCCAGTTGGAGCAGATGGAGGGCATCACCCACGGCGTCAGCTCGATCACCTCAAACGCCGCGGCGCTGACCGCCATCGTCACCTCGACCATCGGCACTCCGCTGATCAAGGTCGCCGCCTTCTCCTACGGCGTGCGCTCCAGCGTGCGCAAGCGGCAGGACAGCCAGGCGATCGCGGCGGCCCGCGCCGACCGGCGGGCCGGCCGGCGGCGGAGGAACCCCTGAGATGCGCCGGCTGTTCTGGCTGGCCCTCGGTGCCAGCCTCGGGGTGCTGATCGTGCGCAAGCTGTCCCGGGCCGCCGAGCGGATGACGCCGCAGGGGATCGCGGCCGGCCTCGGCGCGGGGCTGTCCGACCTCGCCGCGGCGCTGCGCGACTTCGCCGACGACGTCCGGACGGCCATGTCCAGCCAGGAGGCCGCCCTGCGCGCCGCCGCCGGCCTGGACGCCGGATCGCCGACCGCGCTGACGCCCGACGGTGCCGTGCCACCCGGCCCGGCCGGTGAGGTGGCCACCGCGGTGAGCCCGACCGCCGACCGGCCGGCCGGCGCCTGAGCCAGCCCGCCGCCGCGATGAGCGAACCCGGCGCCGCCCGCCCGTCCGTCGTCTGGTTCGGCGTGGACGTGGGCTCGGTCCGGGTCGGCGTGGCCCGCAGCGACGCGTCCGGGATGCTCGCCGTGCCGGTCGCCACGCTGCGCCGCGATCGCCGGCTGGGCCGCGACCTGGACCAGCTGACCGGCCTGCTGGCCGAGCACGACGCGGTCGGGGTGGTGGTCGGCCTGCCCCGGACGCTGGCCGGCCGGGCGGGACCCGCGGTGGCCGAGGCCCGGGAGTACGGACAGGCACTGGCGGCACGGATAGCCCCGCGTCCGGTACTTTACGTGGACGAGCGACTCACCACGGTGCTGGCGCAACGGAACCTGACCGCCAGCGGCGTGCGGGGCCGGGCCAAGCGGTCGGTGGTGGATCAGGCCGCCGCCGTGGAGATCTTGCAGTCGTTTCTTGACGGTTCGACCCAGCAACACCCTGACTAGCGGATTCGGAAGGGCCACACGCAGGTGGAGGGTTCGATCGACGAAGTGCGCGACGACGAGCATCCGTTGTTCGACTCCGGCGACAGCGCGCCGTACGTCCCGGGTGCTCGTAAGCGATCCCAGCGACGCCGCGCCCGGCGCCGGCGCCGGCACCGGATCGCCCCGATCGTCGCGATCGTCCTGATCTTCGTCCTGATCGGCGTCAGCTACAAGATCGTCACCTCGGTCGCCGACCGCTTCAACGACCGGTTCGCCGTTCCGGACTACGCCGGCTCCGGCCAGGGCTTCACCCGGGTCAAGATCTCGCCCGGCGACGGCGCCAGCGACGTCGCGGCGGCGATGGAGAAGGCCGGCGTGGTCAAGTCCGTCCGGGCCTTCGTCGACGCCGCCGAGAACTCCGGGCGGGCCAACGACATCCAGGCCGGGGTGTACCGGGTGCCGCTGCACGCCTCCGGCGCGGCCGCGATGGCCGCCATCCTGGACCCGGCCAACCGGCTGGTCTCGCAGGTGACCATCCCGGAGGGTTACACCGTCAAGCAGATCCTTCCGCTGCTGGCCGGCAAGACCGGGCTGCCGGTCGCCCAGCTGCAGGCCGCGGCCGCCCGGATTCCCACCCTGGGCCTGCCCGACGGGCTCAGCCCCAAGACCGCCGAGGGCTTCCTGTTCCCGGCCACCTACGAGTTCGACCCGGACCAGTCCGCCCTCGAGGTGATGCAGCAGCTGACCGGCCAGTTCGACGCCGAGTACCGCAAGCTCGGCTTCGCCGCCGCGGCCAAGGCCCAGAAGCTGACCCCGTACCAGGCGCTGATCATCGCCTCGCTGGTGGAGTCGGAGGCCAAGTTCCCTCAAGACCGGCCCAAGGTGGCCCGGGTGATCCTGAACCGGCTGGCCAACGGCACCCCGATCGGCATCGACGCGGCCAACCGGTACGGCTTGGCGGTGGAGGGCAAGGACCCGAACTCGGTGACCTACACCGAGGACTCGCCGTACAACGTCCGGACCCATACCGGGCTGCCGCCGACCCCGGTGTCCAACCCCGGCGAGGCCTCGCTGCAGGCGGCGATCGCCCCGGCGCCCGGGGACTGGCTGTACTACGTGGTCGCCGACGCGGCCGGGCACCACATCTTCACCGCCGACGAGAACGTCTGGGTCGAGGCGGTCGCCAAGTGCAAGGCCAACGGCTGGGGCTGCTAGGTGCCACCCCGCTCGGCGGCGGTGCTGGGCAAGCCGGTCGGGCACTCGCTGTCGCCGGTGCTGCACCGGGCCGCCTACCGCGCGCTCGGCCTGACCGGCTGGCGCTACACCGCGATCGAGTGTGACGAGCCGGAGCTCGCCGGCCTGCTCGACCGCTCGGCCGAGGACGTGGTGGGCTACTCCTGCACCATGCCGCTGAAGCGGCAGGTGCTGCGGGTGGCTGCCTCGGCGAGCCCCGCGGCGACCGCCATCGGGGCCGGCAACACGCTGCTGCGGACGCCGGCCGGCTGGCACGCCGACAACACCGACTGGATCGGGATCCGGGACGCGCTGGCCGCCGCCTCGGTGCCGGTCTCCGGGCGGGTCGCCGTGCTCGGGGCCGGCGGCACCGCGCAGGCCGCGCTGGCGGCGCTGGCCGGTGGCACCGCGCCCCGCCAGGTGCAGGTACTGGTCCGCGAGCCGTCCCGGGCCGCCGAGCTGCTGGCCACCGCCGGCCGGCTGGCGCTGCCGGTCACCGTCGCCCCGCTGGCCGACCCGGAGCAGTGGCTGGCCGCCGACCTGGTCATCGCCACCCTGCCGCCCGGGGCCGCCGACAGCTACGCCGGCCTGCCGTTCTCCAACCGCCAGGCGTTGCTGGATGCGGTCTACACGCCGTGGCCGACGCCGCTGGCCGCCGCCTTCGCCGCCGCCGGTGCCCCGGTGGTCAGCGGCGCGGCGATGCTGCTGTACCAGGCCGCCCGCCAGGTCGAGCTCATGACGGGGAGTGCAGCTCCAGTCGAGGCCATGCGAGCTGCGCTGCGGGCAGCCGTCCCCGGCTGCGCTGCCTGATCCGGTCCTCGGCCAGCCGCAGGTCCCGCGGGGTGTCGCAGTCGGCACCCCAGGCGTCGAAGTCCGGCAGGTAGCCGACCTCGACCCCCTCGTACAGCGCCCGTACCGGCCGGCCGGCCGGATCGCCCAGCCGGTCCAGGGCGGTGTACAGGGCCGCGGTACGCCAGGCCGCCGCCAGGTAGTTGACCCGGCCGGCCGGGTCCACCAGCACCGCGGCCCCGGCGTCCGGCCGGTCGGCCAGCAGCGCCCGCAGCGGACCCAGCGCCCCGGCGACGAACGGCAGGTCGGCGGCCAGCACCAGCACCACCGGCTGCTGGACCTGCCGCAGGCCGGCGCTGACGCCCGCCACCGGTCCGCTGCCGGCCGGCTGCTCCCGGCAGAACACCGGCTCGCCGATCCCGTACCGGGCGGCGCCGACCACGATCCGCCGGCTGGCCGCACTGCAGGCCAGCAGCACGTGGTCGACCAGCGGCCAGCCGGCCAGCTTGCGCTCCGGCTTGGCTGTGTTCGCGGCGACGCCGAGCCCCCCGGCCATCCGGCTGCCCCGCCCGCCGGACAGGATCACCGCGTCGAAGGCCTCGTCCAGGCCCGCGCCACCCCGGGCCAGCGCCAGCGCCGCGGCCGTCCGGGCCCGCAGCGGGGTGTCGCCGAACAGGCTGAGCAGGGTCAGCGCCAGCTGGAAGCTGGCCGCCGCGGCGTCCCGGTCGCCCTGCTCGAACTGGCGCACCCCGATCGAGTGCAGGGTGCTGGCCTGCCGCTCCCGGCCGAGGGCGTGCCGCCAGGCCCGCTGGTGGCAGCGCTCGGCCGCCGCGAAGTCCGAGCACAGGCAGTGCAGATCGGCCAGCCGCAGCAGCAGCTGCCACGGATCGGAGCGGGCACCGAGCCCGTCCAGCAGCCGCTGGCCCTCGGCCAGGCCCTGCTCGGCGCGGCCCAGCAGCCCCAGCAGGAACAGCCGCTGCACCGGTTCGGCGGCGGCCAGCGCCTGCTCGACCCCGCGCCGGTCGGTGAGCACCTCGCGCAGGCTGGACGGGTCGGTCGTCCAGCCGGTCTGCTCGCCCACCCCACCATGATGGCTGAACCAAATTGGCCGGCCGGGACGGCTGGGCCAGGATGGCCCGACCGGGAACGGCCGGAAGATGTCGGCCGAACCCGGGACGGCCGAACCCGGGACGGCCGAACCCGGGACGGCCGGCAGAGGGCACTACCCGTCCGGGTGCCGGGCGCGCCCGGGTGACACAATCGGTCGAGTGCTGCGCTGGATGACTGCCGGAGAATCGCACGGCCCGGCCCTGGTGGCGATCCTGGAGGGGTTGCCGGCCGGCGTGACGGTCAGCACCGCCGACATCGCCCGGGACCTGGCCCGCCGCCGGCTCGGGCACGGCCGCGGCGCCAGGATGAAGTTCGAGCAGGACGAGGTGGAGCTGACCGGCGGGGTCCGGCACGGCGCCACCATGGGCGGCCCGGTGGCGGTCCGGATCGGCAATACCGAGTGGCCCAAGTGGCAGACCGTGATGTCGGCCGACCCGGTGCCGGAGGAGGTGCTGGCCGAGCAGGCCCGCAACGAGCCGCTGACCCGGCCCCGGCCGGGCCACGCCGACCTGGTCGGCATGCAGAAGTACGACCTCGACGACGCCCGTCCGGTGCTGGAGCGGGCCAGCGCCCGCGAGACCGCGGCCCGGGTGGCGCTCGGCGTGCTGGCCAAGAGCTTCCTGCGCCAGAGCGTCGGGGTGGAACTGCTCAGCCACGTCACCACGATCGGCTCGGTGTCCGCCCCGCCGGGCACCCTGCCGCGGCCCGGCGACGCCGACCGGATCGACGCCTCCGAGGTGCGCTGCCTCGACCCCGGCGCCAGTGCCGCGATGGTGGCCCTGATCGATGCCACCAAGCGGGCCGGGGACACCCTCGGCGGCGTGGTGGAGGTGGTTGCCTACTCGGTGCCGCCCGGGCTGGGCAGCCACATCCAGTGGGACCGCCGGCTGGATTCCCGGCTGGCCGGCGCGCTGATGGGCATCCAGGCGATCAAGGCGGTGGAGGTCGGCGACGGCCTGGAACTGGCCCGCACTCCTGGCAGCCAGGCGCACGACGAGATCGAGCGCGGCGTGGACGGGGTGCTGCGGCGCCGGTCGGACCGGGCCGGCGGCATCGAGGGCGGCATGAGCACCGGCGAGGTGCTGCGGGTCCGGGCGGCCATGAAGCCGATCTCGACGGTGCCGCGGGCGCTGGCCACGGTGGACGTGGCCACCGGGGAGCCGGCGGTGGCGATCAACCAGCGCTCCGACGTCTGCGCGGTGCCGGCCGCCGGGGTGGTGGCCGAGGCGATGGTGGCGCTGGTGCTGGCCCAGGCCGTGCTGGAGAAGTTCGGCGGCGACTCGATCGGCGAGACCCGGCGCAACGCGCGGGCCTACCTGGACCGGCTCACCGAGCGCGGGATGAGCGCCGGCGAGCCGATGGAGCAGCCGGTCCCGCCGTCCGGGCCGGGTTTCTGAATGCCGCCCCGGGTGGTGCTGGTGGGGCTGCCGGGCACCGGCAAGTCCAGCGTCGGAGCGGAGCTGGCCCGCCGGCTGGGGGTGCCGTTCGCCGACACCGACGAGCTGGTCACCCGCCAGACCGGGCGTTCGGTCGCGGAGATCTTCGAGCGGCAGGGCGAGGCCGCGTTCCGGGAGCTGGAGGCCGACCTGATCGCCGAGGCGCTGGCCGGCTTCGGCGGCGTGCTGGCCCTCGGCGGCGGTGCGGTGACCACCGGGGCGGTACGGGCGGACCTGGCCGCCTCGGGCGTACCGGTGGTGCTGCTCACTGCCGGCCAGGACGAGCTGCTGAACCGGCTGGCTCCCGCCGAACCCCGACCCTTGCTGGCCGGGAACGCCTCGGACCGGCTGGCCGAGCTTGCCGCGGCCCGGGGCGGTTGGTACGCCGAGGTGGCCACGGTCAGCATCGACACCGGCGGCAGGTCGGTCACCGAGGTGGCTGACCTGCTGCACCGGCAGCTGATCGGGCAGGCCCGATGAGCCGGCCGACCCGGATCCAGATCACCGGCGCCCGGTCCTACGACGTGATCATCGGCACCGGGCTGCTCGGCGAGCTGGCCGGGCTGCTGGCCGGCGCCCAGCGGGTTGCGGTGATCCACCCGCCGACGCTGCTGGCCACCGCCGAGGCGGTCCGCGACGACCTGGCCGGCCAGGGCTTCGAAACCCACCTGATCGAGGTGCCGGACGGCGAGGCCGCCAAGACGCTGGCGGTGGCTGGCTTCTGCTTCGACGTGCTCGGCCAGGTCGGCTTCACCCGCAGCGACGCCCTGGTCGGGCTGGGCGGCGGCGCCACCACCGACCTGGCCGGCTGGGTGGCCGCGTCCTGGCTGCGCGGGGTGCCGATCGTGCAGGTGCCGACCACGCTGGCCGGCATGGTGGACGCGGCCGTCGGCGGCAAGACCGGCGTGAACACCGACCGCGGCAAGAACCTGGTCGGCGCCTTTCACCCGCCGGCCGGGGTGCTGTGCGACCTGACCGCGCTCGCCACCCTGCCGGTCAACGACTACGTCGCGGGACTGGCCGAGGTGGTCAAGTGCGGCTTCATCGCCGACCCCGCCATCCTGGAGCTGATCGAGGCCGACCCCGGCGCGGTGACCGTGCCCGGCAACGCTGCCGAACGCGAGCTGGTCGAGCGCTCGGTGGCGGTCAAGGCCCGGGTGGTGTCGGCCGACCTCACCGAGCAGGGTCCGCGCGAGGTGCTCAACTACGGGCACACCCTGGGCCACGCCATCGAGAGGGCCGAGCGGTACCGGTGGCGGCACGGCGCGGCGGTTTCGATCGGGCTGGTGTACGCGGCGGAACTGGCCCGGGCGCTGGGCCGGCTGGATGACGCCACCGCCGACCGGCACCGGGCGGTGCTGAGCGCGCTGCGGTTGCCGGTCAGCTACCGAGCCGGCGCCTTCGAGCAGCTGCTGGAGACCATGCGGATCGACAAGAAGGCCCGCGGCAATCGGCTACGGTTCGTGCTGCTGGAGGGCCTGGCTCGACCGGTCACGGTCGACGACCCGGACCCGGCGCTGCTGGCCGCGGCTTACTCGGAAGTAGCCGATGAGTGAGGATCGCAGCGACGTAGGAGCGAGGACCGGAGCGATTAGGGGCACAGCGGGTGAGTGAGGATCGCAGCGACGTAGGAGCGAGGACCGGAGCGATTAGGGGCACAGAGTGACGATGGATGCTCAACGGGTACTGGTGCTCAACGGGCCGAATCTGAGCCGGCTGGGCACCCGGGAGCCGGAGATCTACGGCAGCACCACCTATCCGGAGCTGGCGGCGTTGTGCGTGCGGGCCGGTGCCGAGCTGGGCCTGGCCGTCGAGGTGCACCAGAGCGACGCCGAGGCCGAGCTGGTCGGCTGGCTGCACCGGGCCGCGGACGAGCGGCTGCCGGTGGTGCTGAACCCGGCGGGCCTGAGCCACACCTCGGTGGTGCTGCGCGACGCGGTGGCCGCCCGCACCGCGCCGCTGGTCGAGGTGCACATCTCCAACATCGCCGCCCGGGAGGAGTTCCGCCGGCACTCCTACGTCTCCGCGGTGGCCTCCGGGGTGATCACCGGGCTGGGCGTCGAGGGGTACGTGCTGGCGCTGAGCTGGCTGTCCTCGGCCACCGCCGGACAGCCCGGGCCGAGCCCGGAACCGGCCGGGCAAGCCGGGCCGAGCCCGGAACCGGCCGGACCCAGCCCGGAACCGGCCGGACCCAGTCCGGAATCAGCCGGAAACCCCGGCAACTAGACTCCCGGGCGTGCAACGCTGGCGTGGCCTGGACGAGATCCCGGCCGGATGGGGTCGCTGCGTCGTCACCATCGGAGTGTTCGACGGCCTGCACCGCGGGCACCAGCAGATCGTCGCCCGGGCCCGTTCGATGGCCGACGAGCTGGACCTGCCGACGGTGCTGGTCACCTTCACCCCGCACCCGTCGGAAGTGGTGCGGCCGGGCACCCATCCGCCGCAGCTGACCACCAACACCCGCAAGGCGGAGCTGGCCGCCGAGCTCGGGGTGGACGTGGTGGTGTTCCTGCCGTTCACCCTGGAGTTCGCCAAGCTCTCCCCGGAGGACTTCGTCCACCAGGTGGTGGTCGCCGAGCTGCACGCCGCCGCGGTGGTGGTGGGGGAGAACTTCCGGTTCGGCCACCGCGCCGCCGGCACCGTGGCGATGCTGGCCGAGCTGGGCAGCCGGTGGGGCTTCGCCGCCGAGGGCGTGGAGCTGCTGACCGAGGCCGGCCGGCCGATCTCGTCCACCTACATCCGCTCCTGCGTGGAGGCCGGCGACGTGGCTGCCGCCGCGCACGCCCTGGGCCGCTCGCACCGGCTGGACGGAGTGGTGGTGCGCGGCGACCAGCGCGGCCGGCAGCTGGGCTTCCCGACGGCCAACGTCCGGCCGGTGCCGTACCCGGCGGTGCCGGCCGACGGCATCTACGCCGGCCGGGTGGTGCGCCTGGACCAGTGGGGCAACACCGTCGCGGGCCGGCCGGCGCTGCCGGCGGCCATCTCGGTGGGCAGCAACCCGACCTTCGAGGGCAAGCACCGCTCGGTGGAGGCGTTCATCCTGGACTTCGACGCCGACCTGTACGGCCAGAACCTCGGAGTGGAGTTCGTGCGCCGGCTGCGCGGGATGATCCGCTACGACTCGGTGCAGGAACTGGTCGACCAGATGGCCGACGACGTCGCCCGGACCCGGGAGCTGCTCGGTTAACAGGCCGGACGGCCCGGCTGCTAGACTGGCTTTCGGCAATCGCGGAGTTCCGCCGTGCCCGCAGCTGCGTTATCCACCCGTCGTGAGGAAGACCGCCGGGGCGTGCCTGCACCAGACGATGAAGGAGTAAGCGTTCGTGCCGCTCACCAAGGAAGTCAAGCAGCAGATCATCAGCGAGTACGGTGCCTCCGACACCGACACCGGGTCGGCCGAGGTGCAGATCGCGATGCTGAGCCGCCGGATCGCCGACCTCACCGAGCACCTCAAGGGCCACAAGCACGACCACCACAGCCGGCGCGGCCTGCTGCTGCTGGTCGGCCAGCGGCGCCGGTTGCTGAACTACCTCACCAAGACCGACGTCAACCGCTACCGCTCCATCATCGAGCGGCTCGGGCTGCGTCGATAGGTTCTACCGGGAGCGGTCCGATCGGGCCGCTCCCGTTCGTTGCGCGGCCCGCACTCCTTCCGCGGGGCGGCTCGCGGAACCCTGACAAGTGAATCCACGCCGGAGCTGAGCACGACATCCCGCACCCTGGTGCTGAACGACCGTGCGGCTCTCCGAGGTCGGTCCTCGGTAGTGGCGTCCCGAACCTGCAGTCGCACGCCGGCTGCCTCGGGCGCTTCGATCGAAGACCGGCACCGCACCCGCCGAGATCCTCGGCCCATCGAGTGCGCGATGCACTCCGCCCCGGCTCGTACCAGCGCGCACCGCGCGCTGCCGACAGAGAGGCGGACTGCTATGTCCGAAACCGACGCCGTGACCGACGCCGGCACCACCGAAGCCGTGGCCACCATCGACAACGGCAGCTTCGGCACCCGCACCATCCGATTCGAGACCGGCCGGCTGGCCAAGCAGGCCGCTGGCTCCGTAGTGGCCTACCTCGACGAGGAGACCATGCTGCTGTCGGCCACCACGGCCGGCAAGAGCCCCAAGGACCAGTTCGACTTCTTCCCCCTCACGGTCGACGTCGAGGAGCGGATGTATGCCGCCGGCCGGATCCCGGGCTCGTTCTTCCGGCGCGAGGGCCGGCCGTCCGAGGACGCCATCCTGACCTGCCGGCTGATCGACCGGCCGCTGCGGCCGACCTTCATCAAGGGTCTGCGCAACGAGGTCCAGGTCGTCATCACGGTGATGGCGCTGCACCCCGACCACGCCTACGACGTGCTGGCCATCAACGCCGCCTCCGCGTCCACCCAGATCTCCGGCCTGCCGTTCAACGGGCCGGTCGGCGCCACCCGGGTCGCCCTGGTCGACGGCCAGTGGGTGGGCTTCCCGACCCACACCGAGCTGGAGCGCGCCACCTTCGACATGGTGGTGGCCGGCCGGCTGCTTTCCTCCGGTGACGTCGCGATCATGATGGTGGAGGCCGAGGCCACCGAGAACACCATCGAGCTGGTCGCCGGCGGCGCCACCAAGCCCACCGAAGAGGTGGTGGCGGCGGGCCTGGAGGCCGCCAAGCCGTTCATCGCCACGCTGTGCCGGGCCCAGTCCGAGCTCGCCGCGACGGCGGCCAAGGAGACCCGGGAGTTCCCGGTGTTCCTGGACTACCAGGACGACGTGCTGGCCGCGGTCACCGACGGCTACCGCGACGCCACCGCCACCGCGCTCACCATTGCCGACAAGCAGGACCGCGAGCTGGAGCTGGACCGGATCAAGGACCAGGCCAAGGCCGACCTTGCCGGTCAGTTCGAGGGACGGGACAAGGAGATCAGCGCCGCCTACCGGTCGCTGACCAAGACCCTGATCCGGCAGCGGGTGCTGCGCGACAAGGTGCGCATCGACGGCCGCGGCCTGACCGACATCCGGACGCTGTCGGCCGAGGTCGAGGTGCTGCCCCGGGTGCACGGCTCGGCGCTGTTCGAGCGCGGCGAGACCCAGATCCTGGGCGTCACCACGCTGAACATGCTGGGCCTGGAGCAGAAGCTCGACACCCTGAGCCCGAACCGCACCAAGCGCTACATGCACAACTACAACTTCCCGCCGTACTCCACCGGTGAGACCGGCCGGGTCGGCTCGCCGAAGCGGCGCGAGATCGGCCACGGCGCGCTCGCCGAGCGAGCGCTGGTGCCGGTGCTGCCCAGTCGCGACGAGTTCCCGTACGCGATCCGGCAGGTCTCGGAGGCGCTCGGCTCCAACGGCTCGACCTCGATGGGTTCGGTGTGCGCCTCGACGCTGGCGCTGCTCAACGCCGGCGTGCCGATCAAGGCCCCGGTCGCGGGCATCGCGATGGGCCTGATCTCCGACACCGTGGACGACAAGACCGAGTACGTGGCGCTGACCGACATCCTCGGTGCCGAGGACGCCTTCGGCGACATGGACTTCAAGGTGGCCGGCACCCGCGACTTCGTCACCGCCCTGCAGCTGGACACCAAGCTGGACGGCATCCCGTCCGAGGTGCTGGCCCAGGCGCTGGCGCAGGCCCATGACGCCCGGCTGCACATCCTGGACGTGATGGCCGAGGCGATCGACCGTCCGGACGAGATGAGCCCGTACGCCCCGCGGGTCACCGTGGTCAAGATCCCGGTGGACAAGATCGGCGCGGTGATCGGCCCGAAGGGGCAGATGATCAACTCGATCCAGGACGAGACCGGCGCCCAGATCACCATCGAGGACGACGGCACCATCTACGTCGGCGCCTCGGACGGCCCGTCCGCGGCCGCCGCGGTGGACCGTATCAACGCGATCGCCAACCCGCAGATGCCCAAGGTGGGCGAGCGGTTCCTGGGCACCGTGGTCAAGACCGCGGCGTTCGGCGCCTTCGTCTCGCTGCTGCCGGGCAAGGACGGCCTGGTGCACATCTCCAAGCTGGGCAAC
>NZ_DATINC010000022.1:0-6386 GCF_035474675.1 Jatrophihabitans sp.
GCCGCCCGGTCCCGCGAGATCGCCGAGCTGGCGGTGGCCTACCGCGACCGCGGCGTGGTCGGCTTCGACATCGCCGGCGCGGAGGCCGGCTTCCCGCCCACCCGGCACCTGGACGCCTTCGAGTACCTGCGCCGGGAGAACTTCCACTTCACCATCCATGCCGGCGAGGCGTTCGGGCTACCCTCGATCTGGGAGGCGATCCAGTGGTGCGGCGCGGACCGGCTCGGCCACGGGGTCCGGATCATCGACGACATCTCCACCGCCGGTTCGGCCGGCGGCCTGGAGGAGCAGGTCGCCTCGGCCGAGATGGGCCGGCTGGCGCAGTACGTCCGGGACAAGCGGATCCCGCTGGAGATGTGCCCGTCGTCCAACATCCAGACCGGTGCCGCGGCCTCGATCGCCGAGCACCCGATCGGCCTGCTGCGCCGGCTGCACTTCCGGGTCACCGTCAACACCGACAACCGGCTGATGAGCGGGACGTCGATGACCCGGGAAATGACCCTGCTGTCCGAGGCGTTCGGCTACACCTGGACGGATCTGCAGTGGCTGACCATCAACGCCATGAAGAGCGCCTTCATCCCGTTCGACGACCGGCTGGCCATCATCAACGGCCAGATCAAGCCCGGCTACGCCGCGCTCAACCTGTAATGCACTCCAGCAGTTCCCGCGGCGAGCAAGCCGGCAGGTGAATCCAACCCTCCACTGCGGCACGTTCGGTCTCGGTGCCGCTCTCCGGAAGGTGCGTCCTGTCGAGCGCGGCCGCCCGGGTGGCGAACGCGGCGAGAAGCGCGTCCAGCGAGTCGTGGCTGACCAGGCAGCGTTCAGCCACCTCGGCCGCGAACCGCACGCCGAGCGCCTGCTGCAACAGCTCGAGGATGGCCCGCCGGGCCGGCCGCGCTTGCGGCCGCTTGTAGCTGTCCCGGCCGGTCAACTGCCAGGTGCGCAGGGTCGCCGCGGGATACACCTCCACGACCGGACCGCCGGCCCGGTCGATCGGCCGGCCGCACTCCCGTTCGACAGCGGCCAGGATCCGGGCACAGCGCAGCGCCACCACACCGAGCAGGTTGGCCGCCACCGACAGCGGCGGCCGGGACCCGGTCAGGTTCCAGATCACCTCGTCGGTCATCCGGTACAGCAGCGGATTGAGCACCTTATGCCCGGACCGGCGGATCAGCGCGGACGGTGACGGCAGCGCGGCACGCGTGTTGTGGGCGACCACCGTGTCCACGAAGTCCACCGGCCAGCCCAGCGGGCAGTCGATGCCGATCCAGTGCCCGGCCCGGATGTTGTCTACCAGCAGCGCGACGAGCGCTGGGTCCTCACAGTCCTCCGGAAACTCGATGCGCACCTCGCCGGGCAGCCAGTCCACCTGGCACACCGCGGTCCGCTTGTAGCTGCCGGCCAGGTCGATGCCGACCGTCCTGGCCGGCAGATCGCCGCCCACTCGCTACAGCTCCGGAAAACGCGGCACCGGTAGGACGGCCTGCAGGTCGGCGGCGAAGGCCAGCAGCCGCTCGTCGTCGCCGCGCCGGCCGAGCACGCTGACCCCGATCGGCAGGCCGGACCCGGTGCCGGCCGGCAGGCTGACCGACGGCGCGCCGGTCACCGCACACAGCGACGAGGTGAGCAGGCCGTGCTCGTCCGGCCCGCCGTAGCTGATCGGCCAGGCCGGGGAGTTGGTGGGCGCCAGCGCGAACTCGGCATCGCCGAGCACCTCGGCCAGCGCCTGCCGGCAGGCGCTGTCGGCGGTGTCGCGGGCCCGGCGGTACTCCTCGGACTCGACCCCGCCCTCGAGTTCCGCGCAGAGCCCGAAGATCTCGTCGGAGAACCGGGACAGCTCCACCTCGTCGGCCCGGTTGAAGGCCAGCAGCTCGTCCCACTCGCGCGGATGCTCACCCGGCCGGGCCCGCAGGTAGGCCGGCAGCTCCACCGAGAACTCGGCCAGCAGCGCGGCGAACTCGGCGTCCTCGAACGGGCTCGACGTCGCCGCGCGGGTCTCGGCCAGCGTGCAGCCGGCCTGGCGCAGCCGCTCGGCCACCGCGTCGAAGGTCGCCGTGACCTCGTCGGTCATCCCGTCCGGTCGCCACAGCGCCACCCGGCGGCCGGCCAGCGACCCGGGCTGCGGCCACCGCGGGATCCCGCCGGCCAGCACCGCGAACAGCGCTGCTGCGTCGGCGACGGTCCGGGCCATCGGCCCGGCGGTGTCCTGCCGGGAGCTGATCGGCACGATGCCGGCGCCGGGAACCCGGCCGAGGGTCGGCTTGAAGCCCACCACCCCGCACACCCCGGCCGGCGAGACGATCGAGCCGTCGGTCTCGGTCCCGACCGCCAGCGGGACCAAGCCCGCCGCGACCGCCGCCGCCGACCCCGACGACGAGCCGGAGGTGTTGCGGCCCGGGTCGAACGGGTTGCGGGTCTGCCCACCGACCGCGCTCCAGCCGCTGGTGGAGGCGGTCGAGCGGAAGTTGGCCCACTCCGACAGGTTGGTAGCCCCCAGCAGCACCAGGCCGGCACCGCGCAGCCGCTCGATCAGCGGGGCGTCCCGGTCCGGTGGCGAGCCGAGCAGTGCCCGGGAGCCGGCCGTGCCGGGCAGCCCGACGGCCTCGATGTTGTCCTTGATCAGCACCGGCACGCCGTCCAGCGGCCCGAGCGGAATGCCGGCCCGGCGGCGGGCGTCGCTGGCCTCGGCTGCTTCCCGGGCACCGTCGGCGTCCACGGCGAGCACCGCGTTCAGCTGCGGGTCGAGCCGGGAGATCCGGTCGAGGTAGAAGTCGCTGAGCTCCCGGGCGGTCAGCGTCCCGTCGGCCAGCAGCCGGCCGGCTTCGGCCGCGGTGTGCTCAGCTGGACTCGGCATCGAGGTCTTCGGAGGCGCTGTCTTCGGCGGCCGGCACCGGAACGGCGGACGAGCCCTCCCACCGCAGCCAGGACTCGATCCGGCCGAGTGCGCGCTCCCAGCTGCCGGCGATCACGTCGCCCAGCGCGGACCACTCGGCCGAGCCGTCCCTGCCGGAGTAGCCGGTCTCGCCCTCGACCAGCAGCGCGTACTCCCGGGTCCCGGTCAGCAGCGAGCGCAGCATGCCGTCCTCGCAGCAGTCGGCAACCCGGGCGGCCATGTCGACGGTGTCGGCGAGCTCGGAGACCGTCTCGGCGTCCGGCTCGCCCGCGGCGAGCTCGTAGACCCGGTCGAAGTCGTAGTGCGCCTCGGCAGCCGGCGTCAGGGCGCGCTTGCCCTGGTTGACGAAGGCCGGCCACGCCGGGTGGTCGGCCAGGTCGTGGTCGGGGTTGTCGCCCAGCCAGGTGTTGAGCTCGTCCGGGGTGCCGAGCAGCACGATCTTGGCACCGTCGCCGAGAAAGCCCTGCCACTCCTCACCGTCGGCGTCCTCCCAGGGCGGGGCGAACAGGGTGAGGCCGGTACGACCGTTGGCGGACAGCGACACGGCGACGATCGGATCGACGAAAGACGGCATGACAGGCAACTTAGCCGGTGAACGCGATTTCGCCGACGCCGGGCCCGAGAACACCCGGCTGACGGCTTGCAACTATTTCTGCACCCTGCAGGAATAGTTGCCTGGCCAGGGACGCCTCAGACGCCCAGCGGGTGCCAGACCGTCTTGGTCTCGACGAAGGCAGCCAGCCGGGACATGCCGGGCTCGGCGGCCAGGTCCAGCGGTGCCGGTGCCAGCACCCGCTTGACGGTGTCGGCCGCCGCCCGCGCCAGCGGCACCCGGTCGGCGGGCTCGACCCCGGTCAGGTCCAGGCAGTTGACGTCGCGGTGGCCGGCCAGCCACGGCGCGAGCTCGGCCACCGACCCGGTGAGCAGGTTGAGCACCCCGCCCGGCAGGTCCGAGGTGGCCAGCGCCTCGGTCAGCGAGACGGCCGGCAGCGGGCGCTCGGACGAGGCCAGCACCACCACGGTGTTGCCGGTGGTCAGCGCCGGCGCGACCACCGAGACGAAACCGAGCAGCGAGGACTCCTGCGGCGCGACGATGCCCACCACGCCGGACGGCTCGGGCAGCGAGAAGTTGAAGTACGGCCCGGCCACCGGATTGGAACCGCCCACCACCTGGGCGTACTTGTCGCTCCAGCCGGCGTACCAGACCCAGCGGTCGATCGCGGCGTCCACCTGCGCGGCGGCCTCGTCCGCCGAGCCGCCCTCGGCGGCCCGCACCTCGGCGACGAACTGCTCGCGCCGGCCCTCCATCATCTCCGCGATCCGGTACAGCACCTGGCCGCGGTTGTAGGCGGTGGCCCCGGACCAGCCGGCAAACGCCTTGCGGGCCGCCGTCACCGCGTCGCGCAGGTCCTTGCGGGAACCCTGTGCGGCGTGCGCGAGCAGCGTGCCGGACGGGTCGGTGACCGGGTAGGACCGGCCGGACTCCGACCGGGGGAACGCCCCGCCGATGTAGAGCTTGTAGGTCTTGCGGACCGCCAGCCGGCCGGCCACCTCGGCCCCGTTCTCCGAAGACTCGTGCTTGGACTTGGCCATCTCAGACCTCGCCTTCGAGGTAGGCGGCCAGGCCGTGCCGGCCACCCTCGCGTCCGTAGCCGGACTCCTTGTACCCACCGAACGGCGAGGCCGGGTCGAACCGGTTAAAGGTGTTGGCCCACACCACCCCGGCTCGCAGCCGGTTGGCCATCCAGAGGATCCGCGACCCCTTCTCGGTCCAGATGCCGGCCGACAGCCCGTACGGGGTGTTGTTGGCCTTGTCCACCGCCTCCTGCGGGGTGCGGAAGGTCAGCACCGTCAGCACCGGCCCGAAGATCTCCTCCTGGGCGATCCGGCTGGCCTGGTTGGCGCCGAGGAACACCGTCGGCGGGAACCAGAAACCCCGGTCCGGCAAGGTGCAGGCCGGCGACCACCGGGTGGCGCCCTCGGCCTCGCCGACGTCGGCCAGTTCCCGGACCCGGGCCAGCTGGGCCGCGGAGTTGATCGCCCCGATGTCGGTGTTCTTGTCCAGCGGGTCACCCAGCCGCAGCGTCTGCAGCCGGTCCTGCAGGGCGGCGACAACCTCGTCGTGCACCGACTCCTGCACCAGCAGCCGGGAGCCGGCGCAGCAGACGTGGCCCTGGTTGAAGAAGATCCCGTTGACGACGCCCTCGACCGCCTGGTCGATGGCCGCGTCGTCGAAGATGATGTTGGCCGCCTTGCCGCCCAGCTCCAGCGACAGCCGCTTGCCGGACGTCGCCACCGAGCGCTGCAGCTCCTTGCCCACCGCGGTCGAGCCGGTGAAGGCGAGCTTGTCCACGCCGGGCTGCTCCACCAGCGCCTGGCCGACCGCCGGCCCGCCGGCCAGCACGTTGACCACGCCGGGCGGCAGGTCGCACTCGGCGATGATCTCGGCCAGCGTCAGCGCGGTCAGCGGCGTGGTCTCGGCCGGCTTGAGCACCACGGTGTTGCCGGTGGCCAGCGCCGGGGCGATCTTCCAGGCCGCCATCAGCAGCGGGAAGTTCCACGGAATGATCTGGCCGGCGACGCCGATCGGCCGGGGAGCCGGCCCGAAGCCGGCGTAGCCGAGCTTGTCGGCCCAGCCGGCGTAGTAGAAGAAGTGCGCCGCGGCCAGCGGGACGTCGACGTCGCGGGATTCCTTGATCGGCTTGCCGTTGTCCAGCGACTCCAGCACCGCGAGCTCCCGGGCCCGCTCCTGGATGGCCCGGGCGATCCGGAACAGGTACTTCGCCCGCTCCGAGCCCGGCAGCCGCGACCAGGTGCCCTCGTAGGCGCGCCGGGCGGCGACCACCGCGTCGGCGACGTCGGCGGCGTTCGCCTCGGCGACCTCGGCCAGCGGCTCCTCCGAGGCGGGGTTGATGGTCTTGACCGCCTCGCCCCGGCCGTCGCGGAACTCGCCGTCGACGAAGATGCCGTATGAGGGCCTGAGCCGGGCGATCGCGCGGGACTCCGGCGCGGGTGCGTAGCTGAACGGACTGGCGCCGGATCGTTCGGCGGGCAGCCCGGTCGGCTGCCCGGCGGCGGGCACGGCGGTCGGCTGGTCGGTCATCTGCTACCTCAGTCGATCGAGACGTAGTCGGGGCCGTCGTAGGCACCGGTGGTCAGCTTGTGCCGCTGCTGCAGCAGGTCGTTGAGCAGCGAGGACGCGCCGAACCGGAACGAGGCCGGATCCAGCCAGCGCTGCCCGGCCACCTCGTTGACCATCACCAGGTAGCGGATCGCCTCCTTGCTGGTGCGGATCCCGCCGGCCAGCTTCACCCCGCGCACCTCGCCGGTGCGGGCCGCGAAGTCCCGGACCGCCTGCAGCATCACCAGCGCCACCGGCGGGGTGGCGGCCGGGCTGATCTTGCCGGTCGAGGTCTTGATGAAGTCGCCGCCGGCCAGCAGGGCCAGCCAGGACGCCCGCCGGACCGAGTCCAGGGTGACCAGCTCGCCGGTC
>NZ_DATINC010000023.1:0-36049 GCF_035474675.1 Jatrophihabitans sp.
GGCCTGGACGGCGAGGTCACGCTGACGCTGCAGGATCTTCTGCACGGTCGCCAGGGCGCCGTCAGCGATCTGGGCGACGTTGGTGCCGTCCTGGGCGTTGCGCACGGCCTGGGTGAGGCCGTTGATCTGCGAGGTCAGACCCTGGCTGATCGACAGGCCGGCCGCGTCGTCGGCCGCCTTGTTGATCCGCAGGCCGCTCGACAGCTTCTCGAACGCGGCCTGCAGCGAGGCCTGGTTCGCGGACAGGTTGCCGTAGGCGTTGAGGGCCCCGACGTTGGTGTTGATGCGGAGACTCACTGTGTTTCCTCCTGAAACAGAGTCCGGATGACCCGCTTTACCGGGCCGGCCGATCCATCCGTGGATCAGCTCGGATATCTGTTCGGCAGCCGGTGCGACGACTTGAGCGATTGGGTGGGAAAAATCGCCCGATTTCCGTCTTAGGCGATGGAGGTGTGGCCCAGCCCGGCGCGCTGCGCCACGGAGCCGTAGGAGGTGACCGTCTCGCCCAGCGGGTTGGACATGCTCAGCCGGGACGACAGGGTGCCACGGGCGGCCACCGCCGCCGCGTAGCTGGCGACCCGGGCACCGGCCCGGCCGGTCGGCTCGGCAGTCTCGGCGAGCTCCGGCTCGGCGTGGGCCATGCCGTGCCGCAGCAGCTTGAGCGCCTCGGCCCGCAGCTGGGAGATCCGGGATTCGGTGACGCCCAGCTCGGCGGCGATGTCGGCCATCTGCCGCTGGTCGAAGAAGTAGGCCTGCACCACGTGGCGCAGCCGCTCGGGCAGCTCGGCGATCGCGTCATAGAGATAGCCCAGCTGCTCGCGGTCGAGCACCAGCTGCTCCGGGCCGCGCTGCACGTCGGCCACCATCGCCGCACCGGTCTCGGGGGCGAAGCCCTGCAGGCTCAGCACGCTGGCCCGGTGCACGTCGGCGTCGATGTTGCCGAGCTCGGAGACGCTGACCCCGAGGGTGTCGGCGACCTCCTGCGGGCGGGGCGAGCGGGCCAGGGTCACCGCGAGCTGGTTGCGGACCGTTTCCACCTCGCGGGCCCGGCCACGCACCGACCGGCTGGCCCAGTCCATCGAGCGGAGCTCGTCGACCAGGGCGCCGCGGATGCGGATGGCGGCGAACCGGGCGAACGGAACGCCGCGGGCTTCGTCGTAGCTCTGCGCGCTGAGCACCAGCGCGGTCATGCCGGCGGAGATGAGGTCGTCGCGACCGATATGGGCGGGCAGCCGGGTCATGGTCTCGCGGACGATGTGGCCGACCAGGGCCAGGTTGTCGCGGATCAGTGCTTCCACTTCGGCGGAGCACGCCGGGGCGGTCGAATCAACCAGCGCGGCGGATGCCGGCACGGAGGCCTTGTGACTCATCGTCATCGTTACTCTTCTCCTGGCAGGGGTGCTGCTTGGTCATTTGCTGCACTTTGCTGGCCACACAGATGGGTACTCGATTACTGCCGGTTAAGACGGCCCCCGCTGACTTAACCGGGGCTTAATGTATTACCTGCGTTAAGTTTCGGATACACAGAGTTAATGTGATCTGCATCACTACGGCGTGTCGCTCCCATTGGGCGTTGTGACCCCTGTACGCACCCGGGACCGTTCAAGTACGGCGGCGCTGTGCCGATCAGTTGCTTTGAACCCGAGGGGAGTGTGAGGTAGTCATGTTGACGACTACGGGAAGTAAAACCATGGGGTTCTCCGAGGTATCGACGCTGCTGTGGCGCGAGCGTGAGGCGCTGCAGTTGCTGCTCTTCAAGCTCGTCGAGGAGCAGTTGATCGTCAGCGCCGGGCACAGCCGCTGGCTGGCCCACGCCAACGACGAGGTGGAAGCAGCCCTCGAGCAGCTGCGCGGCACCGAGGTGCTGCGCGCCGCCGAGGTGGACGCGATCGCCGACGACCTTGGACTGTCCGCTCCCCCGACGCTTGCCGAGCTGGAGACGCTCGCCCCCGAACCGTGGTCCACGCTGTTCGCCGAGCACCGGCAGGTGCTGCTGCGGCTGGTCGACGAGGTGGAGCGCACCGCCGGCGACAACCGCGCGCTGCTGGCCGCCGGCGCCCGCGCGGTCCGCCAGACCCTGCTGTCGGTCACCCAGCCGGTGCAGACCTACGACGCGCACGGCTCGGCGGCCACCCTCACCGACGGTCCGATGCTGATGGACGAGCAGGCATGACTAGTTCGTTCTCCGGCCTCACCAATGCCCTGGCAGCGCTCAATGTGCAGCGCTACGGCATGGAGGTCACCGGCCAGAACATCGCCAACGCCAACACCCCCGGCTACACCCGGCAGCGTGCCGAGCTCGCCGCGGTCGGCCCGGTGGCCGGCGTCGCGGCGCTGTATGCCACCCAGCATCCGAACGGCTCGGTCACCGTCACCGGCACCACCCGGCTCAACGATCCGATGATCGACGGCCGGGCGCGCACCGAGCACGGCGACAACGGCTACCGGCAGACCACCGCCACCGTGCTGTCCTCGGTCGAGACGCTCTTCGACGAGCCCAGCGACACCGGGCTTGCCGAGCAGCTCAACGACTTCTGGAACTCCTGGGCCGCGGTGGCCAACAACCCCGGTGACCTGGCGGCCCGCAACGTGGTGCTGCAGAAGGCCGCGAGCCTGACCAGCAGCATCAACCAGAGCAGCTCCAACCTCGACCGGCTGACCCAGTCGGTGTCCCAGCAGGCCACCGCCGCCACCGTGGAGATCAACACCGCCGCGGCGGCGCTCGCCCAGCTCAACGGCGACATCGCGGTGGCCACCGCCAGCGGCAGCAACACCAACTCCCTGGCCGACCAGCGCGACGCGCTGCTGCTCAAGCTCGCCGACCTCACCGGCGCCCAGTCCACCATCAACGCCAACGGCAGCGCCGACGTGACGGTCGGCGGGCTGAGCCTGGTGTCGTCCACCACCGCCACCCCGTTGTCGCTGAGCGCCGGCAACCAGATCCTGGTCGGCGGCACCCCGGCGGGACCGGCCGGCGGCACCCTGCAGGGGCTGGTGGACGGCCTGACCACCGCACTGCCCGGCTACGCCGCCCAGCTCGACGCGGTCGCCGGGGCGCTGGCGGCCACCGTCAACGCCGCCCAGGCCGGCGGCTACGACCTGGCGGGCAACCCCGGCGGGCCGCTGTTCGCCGGCAGCACCGCCGCGACCCTGACCGTGGTGGTGACCAACCCCGCGAACCTGGCCGCCTCCGGCACCCCGGGCGGCAACCTGGACGGCTCGATCGCGCTGGGCATGTCCCAGCTGGGCAGCTCCAGCTCCGGAGCCGACGCCGCCTACCGCGGCTTGGTCGGCACCCTGGCCACCGACGTCCAGCGGGCCAACCAGCAGGCCGCGGTCCAGCAGGCGGTGACCAACAGCATCGACGAGCTCGCGCAGTCCTCGGCCGGGGTCAGCTTCGACGAGGAGACCACCAACCTGCTGACCTACCAGCGGGCCTACCAGGCCTCCTCCCGCGTGCTGTCCACCGTGGACGAGACGCTCGACCTGCTGATCAACCACACCGGACGGGCGGGCCTGTAAATGATGCGAGTCACCGCGGGTTCCGCCTCCCGGGGCGCGCTGGCCGGCCTGCAGGCCGACGCCGCCCGGCTGGCCACCCTGCAGCGGCAGATCACCTCCGGCCGGCAGATCACCAAGCCGTCGGACTCCCCCACCGGCACGGTGACCGCCCTGCAACTGCGCTCGCAGCTCAAGCAGCTCAACCAGTACCAGGCCAACGCCAACGACGCCCTCGGCTGGCTGACCACGGTCGACAGCACCCTGCACAGCATGACCAGCCAGCTCCAGCAGGTCCGCTCGCTGGTGCTGCAGGGCATGAACACCGGCACCGGCAACGCCGCCTCCAACGAGGCGCTGGCCCAGCAGGTCGACCAGGCCCGGGCCTCGCTGCTGTCGCTGGCCAACTCCAGCTACCTGGGCCGCCCGGTGTTCGGCGGCACCACCGCCGGCGGGGTCGCCTTCGACACCGCCGGCAGCTACGCCGGCGACACCGGCACGGTGACCCGGACCGTCGGGCCGAACAACGCCATCGACCTGAACACGCCCGGAACCGCGACCTTCGGTCCCAACGGCAGCAACCTGTTCGACCTGCTCACCGACATCTCGGCGAAGCTGCGTACCAACCCGTCCGGGCTCGGCGCGGACCTCGCACAGCTTGATGCCCGGCAGGTGGCGATCACCAACGAGCAGTCCCTGGCCGGCGCCAAGTACCAGAGGATCCAGAGCGTGCAGAACACCGCCAACACCAACCTGGTCCAGCTCAAGTCACAGCTGTCGGACCTGCAGGAGATCGATCTGGCCGACATGGCCATTCAGGTGACGTCGGCCAACGCTGCCTACCAGGCCGCGCTGGCCACCACGGCGAAGGTCAGCCAGATCTCGCTACTGGACTTCTTGAGGTGAGCGTGAAGCACAGCACCCTGCCCGCGAACGGGTCGGCCTCGGGCACCCTGAGCGCCCTGCCGCGCCCGGCCATCCTGCCCGACCGGATCACCTTCGCCACCCCGATCCCGGGCTTCGAAGACGAGCGCGACTTCACCGTCTCGGCGCTGGACGCCCACGGGGTGCTCTACGCGCTGCGCTCGGCCAAGACCCCCGGACTGCGGTTCGTGGTGGCGGCGCC
Source organism: Jatrophihabitans sp. (assembly GCF_035474675.1). Taxonomy (GTDB): domain Bacteria; phylum Actinomycetota; class Actinomycetes; order Mycobacteriales; family Jatrophihabitantaceae; genus Jatrophihabitans_A. Next base: position 4,625 of record NZ_DATINC010000023.1, read on the forward strand.
GGGGAGGTTCTTCCCGGACTACGCGCCGCTGCTGGACGCCTCCGACGTCAGCGCCCTCGGGGTGGCCGACGGCGACGAGGTGCTGGTGCTGGTGATCGTCACGGTGACCAACGGCATCAGCGACGCCACCGCCAACCTGCTGGCCCCGATCGTGATCGCCGCCGACCGCGGCACCGCCGTGCAACTGGTGCTCGCCGACGCCGATCTGCCCCTGCGCGCACCGTTGTTGCAGCAAGCAGGCTAGCGTTGTCGGTGCCGGACCCGGCCCACTGCCTGCTGGAGCGTCGCCTTGCTGATTCTGACCCGCCGTGTCGGCGAGAGCATCGTCGTCGGCGATGACATCGTCCTGACCGTCTTCGAGGTCCGCGGCGACGCGGTCCGGATCGGGATCGAGGCGCCCCGGTCGGTCAAGGTCAACCGCAAGGAGATCTACGAGGAGATCCAGCGGTCCAACGCCCAGGCGGTGTCGAGCTCGGACGACGCGATCGAGGCGCTGCGCGGCGCGCTGGGCAGTCCCGCCGACGAGCCCGGCACCGACCCGGCGACCGGCACCCCGTCCTGAACCGGACTGAGTCCGATCAAGGCGTTTCGCTGCGGCAGCGGGCCGAACTTCCTTAGGATTGCGCCGTGAACGTGGCAACGACCGGCAGGCAATGACCGGCGTACCGGCGGACGGGACGGCGGTTGTCCTGCGCGACCAGCGCGGCGGCGCCTATCGCAGCGAGGTGGCCGGCGCCCAGGACGGCGTGCTGTTCCTCTCCCCGCCCCGTGACCTGGCCAGCGGCGCCTTCCCGCCTGGTACTCGGCTGCTGGTGGCCTGGCCGGACGAGACGTCGCTGCGGGTGCTGCCGGTGCTGCTGCTGAACGTGACCACCGACGGCCGGCTCGCCGTGCAGATCCAGGGCGCCGCCTGGCGCGAGGAGCGCCGACGCTATGCCCGGACCAACCTCGACGCCACGCTCAGCATCGGCTACGACCGGGGCGACGGGCAGCAGGTCGAGGCCGGCGGGGAGCTGATCGACCTCAGCGAGGCGGCGCTGCGCGGCATTGTGGCCCAGGACCACCAGGCGCTGCGCCGGCCGCGGACCCCGGTGCGGGTGCGGATCGAGCTGGCCGACGACAGCTTCGACATCAGCGGCTACGTACTGCAGGGCAAGCCCACGGCCCGGCTGGATCTGGGTATCGAGGTGGTGGTGCTCTTCCACCGCCCGGTGCCCCGGGTGGAGGAACTGCGCCGCCACCTCAGCGGCCTGGTGCCGGGCGGCAGCTGAACCGGTCTCAGCGGTTGCGGCGGCTGCGGCGCAGGTTGCGGATGACCAGCAGTCCCACCAGCAGCGCGGCGCCACCGAGCACCGCCTTGCCCTGCGGCGTCTCGGCCTTCTGCCGCAGGCTGGTCTTGGCGTCGTCGACCAGCCGCTTGGGCGCCAGCCGGTCGGCGAGCTGGTCGACGGCCGTCGCGAGCTGGTCGCGGGCCCGTTCTATTTCTGTCCGGATCTCGCTCGCGTCGCGCTGCGTCGCCACGGTCGGCTCCTTCGGTGTACGAGTGGGCTGGGTACTGGTTGGAAGCCAGCCTATCCACCCGACCGGACCGGGCGGCGGGCCGATACGGTATCGGGCATGACCGAACGTCTCGCCGCCGGCGACCCGGCGCCAGATTTCACCCTGCCGGACGCCGAGGGCAACCCGGTGTCGCTGGCCGACTTCCGCGGCCGGCGCGTCATCGTCTACTTCTACCCGGCCGCCTCCACCCCGGGCTGCACCAAGCAGGCCTGCGACTTCCGCGACAGCCTGGGCAGCTTCGCCGGCGAGGGGTTCGCGGTGCTGGGCATCTCGCCGGACAAGCCGGCCAAGCTGGCGAAGTTCCGCGACAACCAGCACCTGACCTTCCCGCTGCTGTCCGACCCGGACCGGCAGGTGCTCGGCGCCTACGGCGCGTACGGCGAGAAGAAGCTCTACGGCAAAACCGTCCAGGGCGTGATCCGCTCCACCTTCGTGATCGACGCCGACGGCAAGGTGGAGCTGGCTCAGTACGGCGTCAAGGCGACCGGCCACGTCGCCAAGCTGCGCCGCGACCTGGGCCTGGCCGCCGCCTAGTCGGGCTCGGCGGCTATGGGCACAGCCGCCGCCTCCTAGGCTCGGCGGCCGGTGGGCCTGGCCGCCGCCCGGGTAGGCTCGGCCCTGCGGGGCCGTAGCCCAATGGCAGAGGCACACGGTTTAGGTCCGTGACAGTGGGGGTTCAACTCCCCCCGGCCCTACACACGACTCAGGCTCGGTTCCCCCGTGGAACCGAGCCTGAATCCGGGTAGGGCGTGGTCAGCGCGAGTGCGCCAGCCGTCCCGCCAGGGCCGGCACCACGATCGCCGCGGCGACGGTGTGCAGCGCGATCAGGGTGGCGGCGGAGCCCGCGTCGAAGCCGAAGGTGAGATCCGGGACGTAGGACAGCGCGGTCAGGACGAGCGCCGTCCGCACGAAGGTGGTTCGCGGCCGGCGGGCCCGGCGCGCCAGAACGGCGGCGATGCCGACCCCGAGCAGCGAGAAGACCAGCGTCAGCTGGGCGAACCCGGCGATCGGGATGCTCGCGCCGGTCTTGTCGGCGAACGAGACCCCGGCGGCCGACGCGAGCGCGGCGAGGGTGGTGGTGGCGACCGAGGCCACGACGGCCGCGGCGACGCCGTGCTTCCAGACCGGCTGCCGCTCGATTGCCGGGGTGATCGGGGCGGAGGTCGTGATCGTGGTCATGTCGGGCTCCGTTTCCTCTGCGGGCCGCCCGGTGCGACCCCGCTTGTACCCTCTCCACGAACGAGCGGTTCCGGATTCGACAGGTCGCCAGAAATTACTTCGCCGGCTCCGTCCTGGGGCGCGCAATCCGCGGCGGCGGGCGGCTGCGAAGTACCCGCATGGTGTCTCCCGGCGTCCCAGGCGGCCGGCGCTGCCGTGCGCGGGCCCTAGCATGACCAGCATGTGGTTCGAGCGGTCCGGCGCCAGCCACTCCAAGGCGGTGCCCGCCCGCACCCCGGAGGACCTGGTGGCGGCCGCGGCCCGCGGCGACGAGCCGGCCTTCGCCGAGCTGTACGACCAGACCTCTTCGCGGGTGTACGGCATGGTGCTGCGGGTGGTCCGCGACCCGGCCCAGGCCGCCGAGGTGACCCAGGACGTCTATCTCGAGGTCTGGCGGCAGTCCGCCCGGTTCGACTCCGGCAAGGGCGCCGTGCTGCCCTGGCTGCTGATGATCGCGCACCGCCGCGCGGTCGACCGGGTGCGCTCGGCGCAGTCGAGCATGCTGCGCGACGACAAGTACGCCCAGCTGCACACCGAGCGGCCTTACGATTCGGTCAGCGAGCAGGTGCAGACCAGCCTGGAGGCGCAGCGGGTGCGCCGGGTGCTGGACGACCTGACCCCCGCGCAACGGGAGGCGGTGACGCTGGCCTACTTCGGCGGCTACACCCACACCGAGGTGGCCGAGCTGCTGAAAGTGCCGCTGGGAACGGTGAAAACCCGGATACGGGACGGCTTGATCAGGATGCGGGACGCCCTGGGGGTGACGGCATGACCGACGAACTGAACGCACTCGCCGGTGCCTACGCGCTCGACGCGCTCGACGACGACGAGCGGGCGGTGTTCGAGCAGCACCTGGCCGGCTGCCCCGCGTGCACCGAGGAGGTCCGCGGGCTGCGCAACGCCGCCGCCGAGCTCAGCCACCTGAGCGAGGCCGGCCCGCCCCCGGAGCTGCGGGCCGCCGTCCTGGGCGCCGTCGCGCAGAGCCGGCCGCTGCCACCCCGGGTGCCGGGCGCCCGGGTGCTGCCGCTGCGCCGGGCCCGCGCCACCGCGCTCTGGCAGGGGCTGGCCGCCGCCTGCGCGCTGATCGCCGTCGCCGCCTCGGTGTGGGGCTACTCCCAGCACCGCGAGGCGCAGCGCGCCCAGACCTCGGTGGTGCAGTCGCTGCTGGCCGCGCCGGACGTCCGGGCCACCACCACAGCCCTGAAGCAGGGCCAGGGCACCCTGCTCTCCTCGCGCAGCGAGCACCGGCTGGTGCTGATCGCACGCGGCCTGCCGGCGCTGCCGGCCGGCCGGACCTACCAGCTGTGGCTGATGTCCGAGACCGGCGCCCCCGTCCCGGGCGGGGTGTTCCGGCCGGACGAGCACGGCAACGTCGAGGTGCCGGCCGCGGGCAACCTCGACGCGGTGGACCGGATGGGAGTGTCGGTGGAGCCGGCCGGCGGCTCGGCCCAGCCCACCCTGGCGACCGTGCAGGTGCTCAAGCTCTGACAGCTGTGGCGGCGGTGCGCACCGGATACCGTGAGCCGCATGCCGGACAGCCCGCGGATCGACCTGAACGCCGACCTCGGCGAGGGCTTCGGCGCCTGGGGGGACCCCGCGGCCGACGAGGCTCTGCTCGGCATCGTCACCAGTGCCAACGTGGCCTGCGGCTTCCACGCCGGCGACCCGGTGATCATGCGCCGGGTCTGCGCCCAGGCGGTCGAGCGCGGGGTGGCCATCGGCGCCCAGGTCAGCTACCGGGATCTGGTGGGCTTCGGCCGGCGCCGGATCGAGGTGGCACCGGACGACCTGGCCGCCGACGTGCTCTACCAACTGGGTGCCTTGGACGGCTTCGCCCGGGCGGCCGGTGACCGGGTCCGCTACCTCAAGCCGCACGGCGCGCTGTACTCCGCCGCCGCCACCGATCCCGGCCAGGCCGGCGCGCTGGTGGCCGCCCTGCTGGCCTGGGACCGGCCGCTGCCGGTGCTGACGCTGCCAGGCTCCGCGCTGGCCACCGCGGCTTCCGCGGCGGGCCTTCCCGTGGTGGCCGAGGCCTTCTGCGACCGCGGCTACCGCCCGGACGGCTCGCTGGTGCCGCGCGATCGGCCCGGTGCGCTGCTGCACGAGCCCGCCGCGATCGCCGACCGGGCGCTGGCCATGGTCACCGGCGGGACGGTGCAGGCGGTGGACGGCAGCCGGCTTTCCGTCCGGCCCGGCTCGCTGTGCGTGCACGGCGACACCCCCGGCGCCGTCGGGATCGCCCGCGCGGTGCGCGACCGGCTGACCGGTGCCGGCGTCCGGCTGGCGCCCTTCGCCGCTCCTGCCCCGTGACCGGCTGGCGGCTGCTGCCGTACGGCCAGAGCGCCGTGCTGGTCGAGCTGGCCAGCCCCGCGGACGTGCTTCCGGCGCGGAATGCCCTGGTGGCGCAAGGACATCCGGCGGTGCTGGCAGTGGTGCCGGCCGCCCGGACGGTGCTGGTGCAGATCGACCCGGACGCGCTGGCGATGGCCGAGCTGCGGGCCTGGATCGACGAGTGCCTGCGCACCGCTGACGCCGGCGTCGCGGCCGCCGACCGGCCGGAGCCGGTGGAGCTGGCGGTGCGCTACGACGGCGCGGACCTCGACTCGGTCGCGCGGCGCTGCGGCCTGTCGGTGGCCGAGGTGGTCCGGCGGCACAGCACGGCCGAGTACACCGTGCAGTTCTGCGGGTTCGCGCCCGGCTTCGGCTACCTCAGCGGCCTGGACCCATTACTGCGGCTGCCCCGGTTGGCCAGCCCCCGGCCACTGGTGCCGGCCGGGTCGGTGGCGATCGCCGGTGAGTTCACCGGGGTGTACCCGCGCAGCTCCCCCGGCGGCTGGCTGCTGCTGGGCTCCACCGACGCGGTGCTGTTCGATCTCGACCGGGATCCGCCGGCGCTGCTGCGGCCCGGCACCCCGGTCCGGCTGCACCCGGCCTGAGTCCTCCGCCCACAGCCAGAGCCGCGCTCGGCCCCGGCAGAATGGCCGCCATGATCGAGGTGCTGGCGTCCGGCCCGCTGGCCACCGTGCAGGACCTGGGCCGGCCGGGCCTGGCCGAGCTCGGCGTCAGCCGCAGCGGTGCGGCCGACCGGGCGGCGCTGCGGCTGGCCAACCGGCTGGTCGGCAACGACGAGTCGGCGGCCGGTATCGAGATCACCCTGGGCGGGTTGGCAATCCGGCTGACCACCGCCGCCACCGTCGCCTGCACCGGGGCCCGCTGCCCGCTGTCCGGCCATCCCGGCGGCTGGAACGCCGCCCTCAGCTGCCCGGCCGGCACCGTGCTGGTACTCGGCCCGCCGGCGGTCGGGCTGCGCAGCTACCTGGCGGTTCGCGGCGGTCTGGCGGTGCCGGCGGTGCTCGGCTCCCGGGCGACCGACACGCTGTCCGGCCTGGGACCCGCCGTGCTGGGCCCGGGACAGCGGCTGCCCCTCGGCAGCGCGACCGCCGGCCCGCCCGGTACCGCCGGCGACCTCGGCCACCCGGGCACCGAGCTCCCGGCCGGCATCGCCCGGCTGAGGCTGGCAACCGGGCCGCGAGCCGAGTGGTTCGAACCAGGTCCGCTGCCCGAGGCGGCCTGGCAGGTCCGTCCGGACAGCGACCGGATCGGCACCCGGCTGGCCGGCCCGGCACTGCGGTTGCGTCCGGGCTTCGAGCAGTGCGCCGCCGAGCTGCCGTCCGAGCCGACCCTGCCGGGCGCGGTGCAGGTGCCGCCGGACGGCCAGCCGATCGTGCTCGGCCCGGACGCCCCGGTCACCGGCGGCTATCCGGTGGTCGGGGTGCTGCCCGAGGCCGACCTCGACGTGCTGGCCCAGCTGCGGCCGGGGGCCGTGCTGCGCTTCGTCAGTGCTCCGACCGGCCCTCGGTCCGCAGCGTCCGGCCGACCGAGGTGAGGCACTTGCCGTCGGACAGCCGCCACTTCCAGCCGTGCATCTGGCAGGTCAGCACCCCGCCGGCCACCTGGCCGAACCGGGTCAGGTCCGCCTTGAGGTGCGGGCAGCGGCGCTGGAACGTCCAGCCGTCCACGGTGATGCTCTCCTCGTCGTTGGCGGCCTCGGCGAAGTAGCCCTCGGCGTAGTTCAGCCGCTCCTCGGACAGGCACTTGAAGAAGGTGTAGACGTACTCGTTGTACGGCCCGATCCGGGTGGCGGTGAACCGGCAGGACAGGAACAGCGAGTTCACCCAGTCGATCTCGTGCTCGTAGACCAGGTGCTCGAGGTAGACCCGCTTGGTCTGGAACCGGTAGCGGACCTTCTCCTCGGCGTAGGGACGTACCTCGCGGGCGACGAAGTCGATCAGGAAGTCGACGTCGCCGCGCTCGTCGTCGGTGGCGGTGAACCGGACGCCGCCGTTGATGCCGGCCGCCATCTGGTCGGCCTCCTCCAGCAGCGGGGTGAACCAGGCCTTGATCTCGGCCAGCAGGTCGATCTCCGGATGTGCCCAGGACTGCTTCTGCAGCTCGACGGCGGGCTGCCGGCGCTCCTGCATGTCGCGCAGGTAGGCGGTCTTGTCGGCGAACAGCTTGTCCACCTCGGCGTCGGAGACCGGGTGCTCCACCGGGCAGTCCGGCTGGCCCAGGTCGGCCACGCTGCCCGGCAGCAGCAGCCGGCCGTTGTCGCGGCCCCGCTCGGCCAGCCAGTCCAGGTAGACCCGCTGGTCGGGGAAGATGTTGGACTCGTCGCCGAAGATGTCGTTGAAGCCCCACAACTCCTCGTCGAGGAAGCACGGCGGCCCCGCGGTCGGGAAGACGTAGCTGGCCCGCAGGTCGTCGATGTAGCGCAGGCTGCGGTCGAACTGTCGCTCGCGCTTGGTTGCCCCGAGGGCCTGCTTGGCCCGCTTGGGCAGGTCGTAGACCATCGGGAACCAGATCGCGCCGGAGAACTGCAGCAGGTGCGCGTCGACGTGGCCGAGCCGGCTGAACCGGGCCAGGTCCGAGGGCCGCGCGTCGTTCTGGTTGAGCAGGGTGTGCCGGCCGTCGGACAGCCACAGCGAGGAGTCCCCGATCGGGCCGTCGGTCGGCGAGGTCAGCGAGTCGACCATCACCTGCAACCCGTCGAGGTCGATCACCTCGTCGTTGCGGGTCTGCACGAAGGTCCGGAAACCCAGGTCGCGCAGCTGGTCCTCCAGCTCACTGGTCGGATAGTCCGGCAGCAGGATGGCGGCCTTCTTGCTGACGTAGCGCTTGAGATGCTCGGGATCGAAGTGGTCGCGGTGCAGGTGCGAGACGAACAGGTAGTCGACGTCGCCGTAGCGGTCCCAGTCCAGCTGGGAGTTGTCCGGAAAGGGAAACCAGGAGCCGAAGTAGGCTGGGTTCACCCAGGGGTCGGTGAGCACGCTGCCGAACTCGGTCTCGATCAGCATGCTGGCATGCCCCAGGCCGGTCACTCGCATCGAAAGCTGCTCTCCTCCGCCGTGCGGGTCCGTCGTCGCCCTCTCACGGTAGCCGCTGTCTGCATCGGCGAGGACGCACCGCCGGCCGGCGAGGTGATCACTGGCCGTCCGGACCTTCCAGCGCTCGCAGGATGAACGGCAGCAGCTCGCGCAACGCCCGGCCCCGGTGGCTGATGGCGTCCTTGTCGGCGGCGGGCAGCTCGGAGCTGGTCAGCTGGTAGCCCTCCGGCACGAAGATCGGGTCGTAGCCGAAGCCGTTGCTGCCCCGGGGCTCGCGGACCAGCCGGCCGGGCATCCGGCCCTCCCGCACCACCTGGCTGCCGTCCGGGGTGACCAGCGCCGCCGCGCACACGAACGCCGCCCCCAGCCGGTCGTCGGGCGTGTCGCCCAGCTGCTCCAGCAGCAGCGCCAGGTTCGCCGCATCGTCGCGCTGGTGGCCGGCCCAGCGGGCCGACAGCACCCCGGGCATGCCGTTGAGCGCGTCCACCGCGAGCCCGGAGTCGTCGGCGACCGTGACCAGCCCGGTGTGCCTGACCGCCTCCAGGGCCTTGATCAGGGCGTTCTCGGCGAAGGTGGCGCCCGACTCGGGCACCTCGTCGAAGGCCGGCACGTCGGCCAGCCCCAGCACCTCGACCGGCATCTCGGGCGCCAGGATGCGGTGCAGCTCCTCCAGCTTCTTGCGGTTGCGGGTCGCCAGCAGCAACCGGGCGGTCATCGTCGCACCCGCCCCTCGCGCGAGCGCGGGATCAGCCGCCCGCTCATCGGCCCAGCGCGTCCTGCTGGTAGCGGGCGAGCTGGGAGCAGCCGGCGATCGCCAGGTCCAGCAGCGCGTCCAGCTCGCTGCGCTTGAACGGCGCGCCCTCGGCGGTGCCCTGCACCTCGATGAACTCGCCGCTGCCGGTGACCACCACGTTCATGTCGGTCTCGGCCCGGACGTCCTCCTCATACATCAGGTCCAGCCGGGGCTCGCCATCGATCACGCCGACCGACACCGCCGAGACGGTGTTGATCAGCGGCTCGGTGCGGGCCAGCGAGCCGCGCTTGCCCAGCCAGGCGATGGCGTCGGCCAGCGCCACGTAGGCGCCGGTGATGGCGGCCGTCCGGGTGCCGCCGTCGGCCTGCAGCACGTCGCAGTCGATCGCGATGGAGTTCTCGCCGAGCGCGGCCAGGTCGACCGCGGCCCGCAGCGAGCGGCCGATCAGTCGCGAGATCTCGTGCGTCCGGCCGCCGATCTTGCCGCGCACCGACTCGCGGTCATTGCGGGTCAGGGTGGCCCGCGGCAGCATCGAGTACTCCGCGGTCACCCAGCCCAGGCCGCTGCCCCGGCGCCAGCGCGGCACCCCTTCGGTGACCGAGGCGGCGCACAGCACCTTGGTCGCGCCGAACTCGACAAGGGCCGAGCCCTCGGCGTAGGCCTGCCAGTTGCGGGTGATGGTGATCGGGCGGAGCTGGTCGGCGGCGCGGCCGTCGGGGCGGGAACTCATGCGGCAAAGCCTATCGAGGCACTCCGACAGCGGCCGCGTCGCCGGGGCGGCCGGGCCGGCGGCCGGAAGGCATCATGGCTGGTATGCGCACCGAGACCTTCCAGTTCCGTACCGGCGACCGGCCCGTGGTGCGCGACATCACCGACACCTGCGCGCAGTTCCTGCAACCCGGCGACACCGGGCTGCTGAACGTCTTCGTGCCGCACGCCACCGCCGGGGTGGCGATCCTGGAGACCGGTGCCGGCAGCGACGACGACCTGCTGGCGGCGTTGCGCGACCTGCTGCCGGCCGACGACCGGTGGCGGCACCGGCACGGCTCGGCCGGCCACGGCCGCGACCACGTGCTGCCGGCCCTGGTCGCCCCGTACGCGACGGTGCCGGTGCTGGACGGCCGGCTGCAGCTGGGCACCTGGCAGTCGGTCTGCCTGGTCGACACCAACGTCGACAACGCCGTCCGCACCGTCCGGCTCAGCTTCCTGGCCGGCTGAGCGCTGTGCTGGAGCTGCGCACCCGCCGCGTGCCGGGCAGCGGGCCCGGCACGCGGGCAGCCGCGCTGGCGGCCGGCACCGAGGCCTGGCTGCCGGGCGCGCTGGCGGTCTATGACCGGCTGTTCGCTGCCGCCGGGCTGGCTCCCGCCCAGGTCCGGCGGCTGGCGCTGGCCGCCCGCACCGCGCTGGCGGACTGGGCCAGCGACCTGGCCGAGGAGCTCGACAGCTATGCCGAGGCCAGCGGGCTGCCGGCCTGGCGTATCCATGCCCTCAACGCCCGCACCGAGCTGCTGGCCGCTGCCGGCGCCGCCGGCCGTGGTGAATGCTCGGCCATCGCCGGCGCGGACGCGGCCGGAGCAACGGTCGGCGCGCAGACCTGGGACTGGCACCGGGAGCTGGCCGGCGGCTGGGCGGTGCTGAAGTACCCGCAGGCCCGCCAGCCGTTCGTCACCCTCACCGAGGCCGGCCTGCTGGCCAAGATCGGCCTGAACTCCTCCGGGGTGGGCGTGCTGTTCAACGTCCTGGCGCACCGCGCCGACACCGGGGATGGCGGCGTTGCGGTGCACGCCGTGGCCCGCCGGATCCTCGACACCGCCACCGACGTCGGCACCGCCGTCGCCATCCTGCGCAGCGCCCCGCTGGCGGCCTCCAGCTGCTTCACGCTGCTGGACGCCGATCGGGTGGCTTGCCTGGAGGCCTCGCCGGCCGGGGTGGCCGAACTGCCGCCGGCCCGCTGGAGCGTCCACACCAACCACTTCCGCGATCCGGAGCTGGCGGCCGGCGCGCTGCCGACCGACCCGGACTCCGACAGCCTGCCCCGGCATGCGGTGCTGACCGCCCGGCTCGCCGACGCCGAGCATCAGGACGGCGCCGAGGGACTGGCCGACCTGCTGTGCGCTCACTCCTCCGACGGGGCCGGGGTGTGCTGCCACGCCCAGCCGGACGCCCCGCTGGGCAGCGGCTGGCAGACCCTGGCCACCGTCGCGCTGGAACCGGGCCACCGCCGGATGAGCGTGCTGGCCGGCGGGCCGTGCGGCCGGCCGGCGCGGGAGTGGCTGCGGTTCTCCCCCGGCTAGCCCATACCGACCGGGCAGCGGGACCAGCCGATCCAAGGCCAGCGGACTAGCCGATCCGAGCCAGCGGGGTTCAGCGGCGGCGGGCCAGCCGCCGGACCAGGGGCGGCCGGCTCGCGCCAGCAGGCTCGCGGCGGCGGTGCAGCAGGGCACCGAGGCCGGCGCCGACGGCGAACGCGGCCAGCTCGCCGGCCCAGAACTCGTGCTGGTGGGTCCGGGGCAGCAGGGCGTCGAACAGGCCCGAGAACACCACCGTCACCGCCACCGCGATCGCGATCTGCACCACCCGGCGGCCGAACAGGGCGCGGGCCAGCAGGTAGCCCAGCCACCCCAGCAGCACCGGGCTGACGCCCACCAGCACGTGGTCGGCGGGCCCGGCCAGCCAGTCGACCAGTCCCCCGGCCAGCGTGGTCGCGGCGGTCACCAGCACCAGGTGGCGGGTTCCGGAGGTCAGCATCAGCCAGCCCAGCACCGCGAACGGTATGGACAGTGCCGCCAGCTGCGCGGCACTGGCGTGCAGCACCCAGGCCACCACGATGCCGGCCAGCCCGTCCCACCGGCGCGGCTTGATGCCGAGCTCCAGCAGCGGGTGGTCCAGCAGCGCGTCGATGCCCAGCACCAGCCACAGCAGCGCCAGCGCGGCCGCCATCACCACCACCGCGCCGCCCGGACGGGACGGGGAGATCCTGCGGAACAGCTTGGTGTCGATCAGCTCCTGGCGGCGCTGCTGCTTGCGGCTCAGCCGGGCCGGCGGGGTGGGCCGCGACGAGGGCACCGGCTGTCGGGGCGGTGTGCTCACCCGCATCAGGCTACCGCCGCACCCCTGCCCGGCCGGCAACTCCGGACGGGCTCAGGCCCAGAGCTGGCCTTCCAGCAGCTCGGCGGCCTGCTGCAGGGAACCGGAGTAGGCGCCGGTGGACAGGTACTTCCAGCCGCCGTCGCAGACCACGAACACCACGTCGGCCCGCTGGCCGGCCTTCAGCGCCCGGTCGGCGGTGGCCAGTGCCGCGTGCAGGATGGCGCCGGTCGAGATGCCGGCGAAGATGCCCTCCTGCTCGACCAGGTCCCGGGTCCGGCGCAGGGCGTCGTAGGAGGTCACCGAGAACCGGGAGGTCAGCACCGTGTCGTCGTAGAGCTCGGGTACGAAGCCCTCGTCGATGTTGCGCAGGCCGTAGACCAGCTCGCCGTAGCGGGGCTCGGCGGCGATCACCTGGATGCCGGGCACCTTCTCGCGCAGGAACCGGCCGGCGCCCATCAGGGTGCCGGTGGTGCCGAGCCCGGCGACGAAGTGCGTGACGCCCGGCAGGTCGGCCAGGATCTCCGGTCCCGTTCCGTCGTAGTGCGCCTGGGCGTTGGCCGGGTTGCCGTACTGGTAGAGCATCACCCAGTCCGGGTTCTCGGCGGCCAGTTGCTTGGCTACCGCCACCGCCTGGTTGGAGCCGCCAGCGGCCGGCGAGGAGACGATCCGGGCGCCGAACATCTCCAGCAGCTGCCGCCGCTCGGTCGAGGTGTTCTCCGGCATCACGCAGACCAGCCCGTAGCCCTTGAGCTTGGCGATCATGGCCAGCGAGATGCCGGTGTTGCCGGAGGTGGGCTCCAGGATGGTGCAGCCGGGAGTCAGCCGGCCGTCCGCCTCGGCCGCGGCCACCATCGCCAGCGCCGCCCGGTCCTTGATCGAGCCGGTCGGGTTGCGGTCCTCGAGCTTGGCCCACAGCCGGACCGCGGGCTGGCCGGAGCCGGAGTCCCAGCGCGGCGACAGCCGGGGCAGGCCGACCAGGGGCGTGCCGCCGACCGCGTCGGCGAGGCTGTCGTAGCGGGTCACTGCGCCGCGTCGGCGCCGCCCGCGACGGCCGGCAGGATGGTCACTGCGTCGCCGTCGGACAACTTCGTCTCCAGCGACCCGGTGAACCGGACGTCCTCGTCGTTGACGTAGACGTTGACGAAGCGGTGCAGCGCGCCGTCCTCGGTGACCAGCCGGCCCTTGAGCCCGGCGTGGCGCGAGTCCAGGTCATCGAGCAGGGCGGCCAGGTTCTCGCCCTCCCCCGGAACGGACTTGGCCCCGTCGGTGTAGGTGCGCAGGATGGTCGGGATCTTGACCTCGACGGCCATTCGGTACTCCTTTGGAAATGTCGATGCGGTGTTACACCGAACCCAACCACGCGGCGCGCGGCGGTATGCCTAGCCCCCCGCCGGGCCGGCGTCGGCCACCAGCTCGACAGGCTCCTCGCTGACCTGACCGCCGACGATCCGGTACGAGCGGAACTCGGTCGAGTCCGGGTCGGCGGTGGAGACCAGCACGTAGTGGGCGTTCGGTTCCTGTGCCAGGTTGATGTCGGTACGCGACGGGTAGGCCTCGGTGGCGGTGTGCGAGTGGTAGATCACCACCGGCTCCTCGTCGGCGTCGTCCATCGCCTGCCAGAGCTTGAGCTGCTCGCGCGAGTCGAACTGGTAGAAGGTCGGCGAGCCGGCGGCGTTGGTCATCTCGACCAGCCGCTCCGGACGGTCCGAGCCCGCCGGACCCGCCACCACGCCGCACGCCTCGTTGGGATGGTCGCGGCGGGCGTGGGCGATGATGGCGTCGTGGATCGCCGCCGGCAGCCTCAGCACGGTTGTCCACGATAACCGTTGTGTCCGGCGGTCAGGGCAGCACCTGGGTCACCAGCAGGTCCTGCACGGCGGTGAGCCAGGCATAGACCTGCACGGCCGGGTGCTCTTCGTCCAGCTCGGCCTCCTCGGTGACGCCGAGCCGGGTGCCCAATGCCAGCCGCAGGTCGTTGAGCACCCGCAACCACCGGTCGGTGGCCTCGGCGTCCAGCTGCATCCGGCCGCCGCCGGGCGGCAGCTCCGTCCGGCAGCGCTCCAGCCGGCCGGCCCGCTCGGCGCGCAGGTCGGCCTCGACCAGCTCGCGGTACTCGCGGGCCGCGTCCGGGTCGTCGGTGTAGCCGTCCGGGTAGAGCCGCCGGATCACCGGGTCGGCCGGATCCGGCTCGGTCAGGGCCGCGGTCAGCTCGTCGAGCAGGCCGGCCAGCAGGGCGGCCTCGGCGGAGCTGAGATCCACCCGCAGCAGGCCGGCCTTGCGGCGGGCCTTCATGGCCGGGTCATGAATCGTGCTGCACGGTCGCCCACAGCCCGTAGCCGTGCAGCGTGGCGGTGTCGCCCTCCATCCGCTCCCGCGGTCCCGAGGACACCACCGCCCGGCCCTTGTGGTGGACGTCGAGCATCAGCGCGGTGGCCTTGTCCTTGGGATAGCCGAACACTGTCATGAACACGTGCGTGACGTAGGACATCAGGTTCACCGGGTCGTTCCAGACCACGGTCACCCAGGGACGGTCGGCCTCGGCGGTCTCGTCCGCCTGCTGGTCGGCGACCGCCTCCCGCTGCGGAGTGAGGGTCGGGGTAGCCATGCCTCCATGGTGGCACGCCGGCTCTGACACGATCTCCGGTTATGGCCGCCTCCTCGACCGCCCTGCTCACCGACCACTACGAGCTCACCATGCTCACCGCCGCACTGGCCGACGGCAGCGCCGAGCGCCGCTGCACGTTCGAGGTGTTCACCCGCCGGCTGCCCAACGGCCGCCGGTTCGGGGTGGCCGCGGGCCTGGGCCGGCTGCTGCCGGCGATCGAGGACTTCCGGTTCCCGGCCGAGCAGCTGGACCGGCTGGCGGCTGCCGGGGTGATCGACGCCCGCGCCGCGGACTACCTGGCCGGCTACCGGTTCGCCGGCGACATCTCGGCCTACGCCGAGGGCGAGCCGTACTTCCCGTACTCCCCGATCCTGAGCGTGACCGGCAGCTTCGCCGAGGCGGTGGTGCTGGAGACCCTGGTGCTGTCGGTGCTCAACCACGACAGCGCCATCGCCGCCGGAGCCGCCCGGATGGTGGTGGCCGCGGGCGACCGGCCGCTGATCGAGATGGGTTCCCGGCGCACCCACGAGCAGGCCGCGCTGGCGTGCGCCCGGGCCGCCTACCTGGTCGGCTTCTCCGCCACCTCCAACCTGGCCGCCGGCGCCTGCTACGGCATTCCCACCACCGGCACCGCCGCGCACGCCTTCACCCTGCTGCACGACAGCGAGCGGGCCGCCTTCGCCGCCCAGCTGGACTCGCTGGGCCTGGACACCACCCTGCTGGTCGACACCTACGACATCAGCCGCGGCATCGCCACCGCGATCGAGGTCGCCGGCCCCGGGCTGGGCGCGATCCGGATCGACTCCGGGGACCTGGCCGTGATGGCCCACCAGTCCCGGGCCCAGCTGGACTCCCTCGGCGCCACCGGCACCCGGATCGTGGTCAGCGGCGACCTCGACGAGTACGCGATCGCGGCGCTGGCCGCAGCACCGGTGGACTCCTACGGCGCCGGGACGGCGGTGGTCACCGGCTCCGGCGCCCCCACCGCGGGCCTGGTCTACAAGCTGGTGGAGGTGGACGGCCGGCCGGTGAGCAAGCGGAGTGAGAACAAGGGCAGCCCCGGCGGCGCCAAGCTCGGCTACCGCCGGCACCGGGCGTCCGGCACCGCCACCGAGGAGCTGGTGGTGCAGCAGCGCGCCGGGTTCTCTCCAGCAGACGGTGACCGGCTGCTCAGCGTGCCGGTGCTGCGCGGCGGCAGGCCGGTCGCCGAGGTGAGCCTGGAGCAGTCCCGCACCGCCCACCGGGCGGCCATGACGGCGCTGCCCTGGGAGGCGCTCAAGCTCTCGGCCGGAGAACCGGGGCTGGCGGTCAGCTTCGGCTGAGCCGGGGAACTCCTCGGCGGCCCTCGCTAGGCTCGGCGGCCGACCGGTCGGATGGAGCACGGGAGAGGCTGATGGCTGAGGTAGTGCTGTTCCACCACGCGCAGGGACTGACCCCGGGGGTGGTGGCCTTCGCCGAGGAGATCCGGCGGGCCGGGCACACCGTGCACACGCCGGACCTGTTCGACGGCCACACCTTCGACACCCTGGAGCAGGGCATGGCCCACGTCGCGACGCTGGGCTTCGGCGAGGTGCTGGAGCGCGGCGAGCGGGCGGTGCGGGGGCTGCCGGACGAGCTGGTCTACGCCGGCTTCTCGCTCGGCGTGGTGCCGGCGCAGAAGCTGGCCCAGACCCGTCCGGGCGCCCGCGGCGCGCTGTTCATGTACTCCTGCATCCCGGCCTCGGAGTTCGGCTCGTGGCCGGCCGGGGTGCCGGTGCAGGTGCATGGCATGGACGCCGACCCGATCTTCGTCGGCGAGGGCGACATCGACGCCGCCAAGGCCCTGGTCGCCGAGGCCGAGGACGGCCAGCTGTTCCTGTACCCGGGCGATCAGCACTACTTCGCCGACAGCTCGCTGCCGTCCTACGACGCCGAGGCCACCGCACTGCTGCTGCAGCGGGTGCTCGGCTTCCTCGAAGGCCGCTGACGCCCCACCCGGTCAGGCCCCGGGGTCGGTGTCCCGGTCGCCGATCCGAGGCCCCTCGCCACCGACGGTGGCCTGGCCGGCCATCTCCAGCACCCGGTGCTTCTTGTCGGCGTGCGCCTCGCGTTCCAGCCGCGGGATGAGGTGCGGGTAGTGCGCCTCGAACGCGGGCCGCTCGGAGCGGATTCGCGGCATCGAGGTGAAGTTGTGCCGCGGCGGCGGGCAGGAGGTCGCCCACTCCAGGGAGTTGCCGTGACCCCACGGGTCGTCGGCGAGGGCGAGCTCGCCGAACCGGTAGGACTTGTAGACGTTGTAGAGGAACGGCAGCATCGAGGCGCCCAGCAGGAAGGCGCCGATGCTGGAGATGGTGTTCAGCGTGGTGAAGCCGTCACCGGGCAGGTAGTCGGCATACCGCCGCGGCATGCCCTTGGTGCCGACCCAGTGCTGCACCAGGAAGGTGGTGTGGAAGCCCACGAAGGTCAGCCAGAAGTGCACCTTGCCCAGCCGCTCGTCCATGTAGCGGCCGGTGAACTTCGGGAACCAGAAGTACACCCCGGCGTAGGCGGCGAACACGATGGTGCCGAACAGCACGTAGTGGAAGTGCGCCACCACGAAGTAGGTGTCCGAGACGTGGAAGTCGGCCGGCGGGCTGGCCAGCACCACCCCGGTCAGGCCACCGAACAGGAAGGTCACCAGGAAGCCGACCGAGAACAGCATGGGTGACTCGAAGCTGATCGAGCCGCGCCACATGGTGCCGATCCAGTTGAAGAACTTCAGCCCGGTCGGCACCGCGATCAGGAAGGACAGGAACGAGAAGAACGGCAGCAGCACCACGCCGGTGGCGAACATGTGGTGCGCCCACACCGTCAGCGACAGGGCGCCGATCGACAGCGTCGCCAGTACCAGGCCCTTGTAGCCGAACAGCGGCTTGCGGCTGAACACCGGGAAGATCTCGGACACGATGCCGAAGAACGGCAGCGCCAGGATGTAGACCTCGGGGTGGCCGAAGAACCAGAACAGGTGCTGCCACAGGATTGCGCCGCCGTTGGCGGTGGCATACACCTGCGCGCCCAGGTGCCGGTCGACCCACAGCACCAGCAGCGCCGCGGTCAGGATCGGGAAGGCCAGCAGCACCAGCAGCGAGGTGACCAGGATGTTCCAGGTGAAAATGGGCATCCGGAACATCGTCATGCCGGGCGCGCGCAGGCACAGCACCGTCGTGATCATGTTGACGCCGCCCAGGATGGTGCCCAGACCCGACACCGCCAGGCCCAGGATCCACAGGTCGGTGCCGATGCCCGGCGAGTTGGTCATGTCGTTCAACGGCAGGTAGAACGTCCAGCCGCCGTCGGCCGCGCCCTGCGGGGTGACGAAGCCGAGCACCGCCACCGTCGCGCCGAACAGGTACAGCCAGTAGGAGAAGGCGTTCAGCCGCGGGAAGGCCACGTCCGGCGAGCCGATCTGCAGCGGCAGCACCAGGTTGGCGAACGCGAACACGCTGGGGGTGGCGAAGAACAGCAGCATGATCGTGCCGTGCATGGTGAACAGCTGGTTGTACTGCTCGGCGGTCAGGAACTGCATGCCCGGCCGGGCGAGCTCGGCGCGCATCACCAGCGCCATCACCCCGCCGAGCAGGAAGAAGGCGAACGAGGTGACCATGTACATCCGGCCGATCAGCTTGTGATCGGTGGTGCGCAGCACCTGCAGGAACATCGAGCCGTTGGCAGGAGTCTCGGCCGGGTAGGGCCGGCTCACGATCGGCGCGGGCTCGACCTTGCGCGGGCTCTCGCCCGGACTGCTGCCTGCGGTGAGGGTCAACTCCGGCCTCCGGCTCGTCTGTGGAACTCAGGTCGCGCCGGACGGTCGCCGCACTGTCCGGGCGTTGCTCGGCCAGAATAGCCACCGCCGCACCGGGCCGGTGCACCCGGCACGGGGGAATCGCGCACGCGGCACCCGCCGGGGCGGACCCTCCGCCGGGAGAGGCGGCACTGGCCTACGGTGGAGGCAGCGCGGGTCCCTACGGTGGAGGCAGCTCCGCCCGACCGACCAGCCCAGCCCGACCAGTCCAGCCAGTCCAGCCCCGGAGGTGCCGCCATGACCGCCATCGAAGGACCAAGCGCGCTCGTCGACCTGCTGGCCGGCCGGCATTCCGGGGTGCTGGCCACCCTCAAGTCCGACGGCCGGCCGCAGCTGTCCAACATCGCCTACGCCTTCAGCGCCGACCCCGCCGCGCCGGAGCCCGGTGTGGTGCGGATCTCGATCACCGCCACCCGGGCCAAGTACCGCAACCTGCAGCGCGACCCGCGCGCCAGCCTGCACGTCAGCACGCCGGACTTCTGGTCCTACGCGGTGGCCGAGGCGACCGCCCGGCTCAGCCCGGTGGCCGCCGACCCGCACGATGACACCGTGGCGGATCTCATCGCGCTCTACCGGGACGTGCAGGGCGAGCACCCGGACTGGGAGGAGTTCCGGCAGGCGATGGTCACCGACCAGCGAGTGCTGCTGCGGCTGGTGGTGAGCCGGGTCTACGGAATGGGCGGCGGCTGACCCGGTACGAAAGAGAGCCGGGCAGGAGTTGCCCAGAAACCGGCACGGACGAAGCGGGACGAACAGGAAGGCGGCGTCATGTCGTTGAAGATCGGGTACAAGGCCTCGGCCGAGCAGTTCGCACCGCGCCAACTGCTGGACTACGCGGTCGAGGCCGAGCAGCGCGGCCTGGACAGCGTGATGATCTCCGACCACTTCCAGCCCTGGCAGCACGACGGCGGCCATGCCCCGTTCGCGCTGTCCTGGCTGGCGGCCGTCGGCGAGCGCACCAGCCGGGTGCAGCTGGGCACCAGCGTGCTCACCCCCACCTTCCGATACAACCCGGCGATCATCGCCCAGGCCTTCGGCACCCTGGCCTGCCTGTACCCGGACCGGATGCTGCTGGGCATCGGCACCGGCGAGGCGCTCAACGAGGTGGCGGTGGCCCGGCTGGAATGGCCTGAGTTCAAGGAGCGGTTCGCCCGGCTGCGCGAGGCGGTCGAGCTGATGCGGCTGCTGTGGTCGCAGGAGCGGGTCACCTTCGACGGCCAGTACTACCAGTGCACCGACGCCACCGTCTACGACCGGCCCGAGCGGCCGGTGCCGGTCTACGTCGCCGCCGGCGGCCCGGTGGTGGCCCGGTACGCCGGCCGGGCCGGGGACGGCTTCATCTGCACCTCCGGCAAGGGCGCCGAGCTGTACACCGACAAGCTGATGCCGGCCGTCGAGGAGGGACTGGCGGCCACCGGCCGGGATCCCGGGCAGCTGGACCGGATGATCGAGATCAAGCTGTCCTACGACCCTGATCCCGAGCAGGCGCTGGAGAACACCCGGTTCTGGGCGCCGCTGGCGCTGACCGCCGAGCAGAAGAGCGGTCTGCACGACCCGATCGAGATGCAGGCGGCCGGCGCCGCGCTGCCGATCGAGCAGGTGGCCAGCCGCTGGATCGTGGCCAGCGACCCGGACAGCGCGGTCGAGGCGATCCGGCCGTACCTGGACTACGGCTTCACCCACCTGGTCTTCCACGCCCCCGGCCACGACCAGTCCCGGTTCCTGGCTGCCTTCGGCGAGCAGGTCGTGCCGCTGCTGCGCGCGCTGGGCTGAGGGCAGAAGGTGGCTCCAGATCTGTCAGTGGATTTGTCGGCAACCGGCATCCGGCGGGTTCGCGAAGCGGACGTGGCCGCGGTGGTCGGCCTGGTGTACGAGCTGGCCGAGTACGAGCGGCTGTCGGCCGAGTGCCGGCTTACCCCGGACCAGTTGCACCAGGCGCTGTTCGGCCCGGCACCGGCGCTGTTCGGCCATGTCGCCGAGGTGGCCGGCACGGTGGCCGGGTACGCGCTGTGGTTCCTGAACTACTCGACCTGGAAGGGCAGTCACGGGATCTACCTGCTGGACCTCTACGTCCAGCCCGGGCACCGCGGCAGCGGCCTCGGCCGGGGCCTGCTGGCCGCGCTCGCCGAGGAGAGCTGCCGGCGCGGTCTGACCGGTGTGGAATGGGAAGTCCTGGACTGGAACACCCCGGCGATCGGGTTCTACCGGGCGCTGGGCGCCGAGCCGGACGAGGGCTGGACGACCTACCGGCTCACCGGCCACGCCCTGTCTGCACTGGCTGGCGGCTGACAATTCGCCACGCCGTATTCCTTGTCTCAGTTTGCGAGTGGCCGAATGGTCACTTAGGGTGAACAGCAATTTTGTCTGCTTAACAAACGCCTAACGCAGGGAATCTGATGAGACGAGTAATTGCCGCAGCGTCCGCCGCCGTCCTGGGTGGTGCGCTGCTGACCGTGATCGCCCCCGCCGGCCCGGCCGGAGCCGCGACGCTGTCGGTGCCCAGCAAGTACCGCACCATCAGCGCCGCCATCGCCGCCGCGCACAACGGCGACACCATCTCGGTCTCGCCGGGCACGTACCGGGAGAACATCACCATCGTGGGCAAGCGGATCACCATCCGCTCGGTGTCCGGCCCCGCGTCCACGGTGATCGCCGGCAACCCCGGCCGCACGCCGGTGATGATCCAGAACATCCCGGCCGGCACCATGACCCTGCAGGGCTTCCGGATCGTGTCCGGCTCCGCGCCCAGCGGTCAGGGCGGCGGCATCACCATCGCCAACTACGCCAGCCCCACCATCCGTAACAACGAGATCGCGTCCAACCGGTCCAACGACGGCGCCGGCATCCTGGTCTACAACCACTCGAACCCGACCATCATCGGAAACAGCATCCACAACAACATCGCCGCCCGGTTCGGTGGCGGGGTGTTCGCGGTGATGTTCTCCAGCCCCAAGATCACCGGCAACACCATCACCGCCAACCGCGGCTACGGCGGCGGCGGCATCTACCTCGAGAACGACGTCTCGCGGCCGAGCTACCGCTCGGCCCCCAGCGTGATCAGCAACACCATCACCAACAACGTGGCCAGCCAGGCCGGCGGCGGGGTGATGCTGCGCACCGGCGTGAACGCGGTGATCGCGCACAACACCATCACCGGCAACTCCGCGCCCTACGGCGGCGGCATCCACGTCGAGACCACCGGCAGCACGCCCAGCATCAGCTCCAACAGCATCACCGGCAACTCCGCGCTGACCTCGGCGTCCCAGCCGGGCAGCGGCAGCGGCGGCGGCATCGCGGTGTTCGGCCACTCCCGGCCGGCCATTGCGCACAACAGCATCATCGGCAACCGGACCACCCGCTTCGGCGGCGGCATCGTGCTGGCCGAGGGCTCGGTCTCCAGGCTCGACGGCAACAACATCGCCAAGAACACCGTCCTCGACACCGGCTCCGGCCCGGGCGGCGGCGGCATCTACCTGGCCAACTCCGAGGCGACCATCCAGAACAACGCACTGCGGCAGAACTCCGCCCCGCTCGGTGGCGGCGTGGCCTTCGTCGGCACCGGATCGCTGGTGCTGGTGAACAACACCGTCGTCTCCAACGCCTCCCGGGCCGGCAGCGCCGCCTCCGGCGGTGGGCTGTTCGTGTCCAACCACACCTCGGGCAAGGCCTCGGTCGTCAACAACATCTTCACGGCCAACAACAACTTCCAGATCTTCGAGATGGGTGCCTTCGCCACCTACTCCAACAACCTCATCACCAACAGCGGAAACGGGATGTTCTACAGCTTCCCGGCGCACACCATCACCGACATCCGCAACTTCAACGGCAATGCGAAGATCCGTTACGCGGGTGGCAACGTCAGCGGCAGCCCGGCCTTCGTGGACGCATCGGCCTTCAACTACCGGCTGACCAGAGGGTCGGCAGCGATCGACGCCGGCCGGTCGGCAGGCGCTCCGACAACCGACATCATGAGCGTGCACCGGCCGCAGGGGCTGCGTCCGGACATCGGCGCGTTCGAGTTCATTGCCTGACAGCACCCCTGATCAGGCACGACGACTCCCGGTCCCGGTGGGGCCGGGAGTCGTCGTCTGTGTGGTTCCGGTACGCCCAGCCCCTGACTTTCGTCCATGATCACAAGCTGAATCTTCAAAACTTAACGGCGGTGCCTCTTGTGCCGGCCGCCGGCTGCGGGGCACGGTAGGACGTGGCGGGGAGGAGTCCTACCGTGATCGCATACCGATTACCGCTACGCATCACCGTGCTGGCCGTCGCTGCCGTAGTGGCTGCCGCACTCGTCAACGCCGGCCGGGCCCGATACGCCACCGCCACCAGCGCGGTCCCGCGTCCGGACCACGTCGTGGTGGTGGTGATGGAAAACCATTCCAACTCCGATGTGATCGGCAATTCCGCGGCGCCGTATATCAATTCCCTCGCCGCGGCCGGCGCGAACTTCACCCAGTCCTACGCCATCACCCATCCCAGCGAACCCAACTACCTGGCGCTGTTCTCCGGCTCCACCCAGGGCGTGACCGACGACTCCTGCCCGCACACCTTCTCCACCGCCAACCTCGGCGCGGAGCTGATCGCGAATTCGCTGTCCTTCACGGGGTACTCCGAGTCAATGCCCTACGACGGCTACACCGGCTGCAGCAGCGGCACCTATGCCCGCAAGCACAATCCCTGGGTCAACTTCACCAACGTCCCGGCATCGTCGAACCGGACGTTGGATGCGTTTCCCTCCGACTACAGCCAGTTGCCCACGATCTCGTTCGTGGTGCCGAACCTGGACAACGACATGCACGACGGCACGGTGGCGCAGGGTGACACCTGGCTGCACGACCATCTCGACGGCTACGTCCAGTGGGCGATGACGCACAACAGCCTGCTGGTACTGACCTTCGACGAGGACGACAACAGCTCCGGCAACCGGATTCCCACGGTGTTCTCAGGCGCTTCGGTGCAGGCCGGCAACTACTCCGAGCGGATCGACCACTACACCGTGCTGCGCACCCTGGAGGACGCCTACGACCTGCCGTACGCGGGAGCCAGCGCCAGCGCCACCCCGATCACCGACATCTGGAGCACCAGCGGCGGCACGCCGGTTCCGACACCCACCACTCCCGTTCCGACACCCACCACTCCCGTTCCGA
Organism: Jatrophihabitans sp.; assembly: GCF_035474675.1. Classification (GTDB taxonomy): domain Bacteria; phylum Actinomycetota; class Actinomycetes; order Mycobacteriales; family Jatrophihabitantaceae; genus Jatrophihabitans_A. Next base: position 28,206 of record NZ_DATINC010000023.1, read on the forward strand.
CCCCCACCACTCCCGTTCCGACTCCCAGCACGTCCAGTCCCGCTCCTCCCCCGATACCCGAGTGCGTGCCGGCGCAGCTGATCGTCAACTCCGGCTTCGAGTCCGGCATCGCCGCCCCGTGGACCGGCAGCACCGAGGTCGTGGTGCACGAGACCGACGCCGAACCGGCCGCCGGCGGCAGCTGGATGGCCTGGCTCGGCGGCCCGGGTGGCACCCAGACCGACACGCTCAGCCAGGCGGTCGGCATTCCGGCCGGGTGCCAGACGGCCACCCTCAGCTTCCGGCTGCACATCGACACGGCCGAGCGCAAGCCCGCCGACACCGACACGCTGACCGTGACGCTGCGCTCGCCGACCGGCGCGGTGCTGGCCACCCTGGGCAGCTACTCCAACCTCGACGCCGCCGCCGGGTACCAGCTGCACACCTTCGACCTGTCGGACTACGCCGGCACCCTGCTGACGGTGACGTTCAGCGCGAGCGAGAACTCCCACCGGCAGACGAACTTCCTGCTGGACCGCGTCCTGCTCAACGTCAGCTGAGGACCGTCCGGGCGCGGGCGCTCGAGTAGGCTCGCAGTCAGCGGCGGCTGAACGCGCAGCCAGATCGCCCCATCGCAAGGGGTCGAGCATGCAGCGTCCGTCCGGCAGTGCGGCCAGCTTCACCTCACCAGTCGGCGCCCGCGAGGAGCCGGAGATCGAGGAGGCTTTCGACCGGCTGGTGGACGAGGGGGACGCCCGGCTGTCCCGGCCGCTGCTGCCGTTGCTGGCGACCGGCTTCCTGGGCGGCGTGGACGTCGGGGTGGGGGTGCTGGCCTACCTGGTGGTCCGCCACCACACCGGCAACCCGCTGCTCGGCGCGCTGGCCTTCACCATCGGCTTCGTGGCGCTGCTGATGGCACGCAGCGAGCTGTTCACCGAGAACTTCCTGGTGCCGGTGATCGCGGTGGTGGCCAAGCGCGGCTCGGTCGCCGAACTCGCCCGGCTGTGGCTGGTGACCCTGGCGATGAACCTGGCCGGCGGTTTCGTGCTGGCCGGCATGGTGGTGGCGGCCCTCCCCGACATCCGGCCGACCGCGATCGAGGCCGGCCGGCACTACGCCGAGCTGGGGATGTCCTGGCGGTCGTTCTTCCTGGCGGTGCTGGCCGGCACCGTGATCACGCTGCTCACCCGGATGCAGCACGCCAGCGACGACATGGGGGTCAAGATCGTCCCGGCGGTGCTGATGTCGTTCGTGCTGGTCGGCGCCGAGCTGTTCCACTCGGTGCTCGACTCGATCCTGATGTTCTCGGGCCTGCTCAGCGGGGATGCCGGCTACGGCTGGCTGGACTGGCTCGGCGCGCTGGCCTGGTCCGCGTTCGGGAACCTGGTGGGCGGGCTGGTGCTGGTCACCTCGATCCGGCTGCTGCGGGTGCCGCACCGGGTGGCCGAGGAACGCCACGACAACAGCTGAACCCGCCGGACGGAAAAGCCGGGCCGGACGGAAAGCCGGGCTCGGCAGGGCGGTCAGGCCGGCCGGTGCAGCGGGGTGACCGACGGGCCGTCGGCCGGGGTTGCGTCTGCTGCGGGGTGCTCCACCACGGCGATCACCCGGCCGCTCATGAATCGGGCGGTACGGACCGGGGTGCCGCCGCGGGTCACCTCGGTGACCTCGACCAGGCCGCGGCCGTGGCTGACCTCGACCCGCCGGCCGGCCCGGGTGGCGGTGATGGTGTAGGTCCGGCTGCCCTCGCCGGTGTCCAGAACGATCTCGACGCTGTCGCCTCTCATACCTTCCCAACCCTCTCCGAGCCCCCAGTATTCCTGGCCTGCAGGCCGTTCGGAAGAGTTTTGGGCAGCCCGCCGGACAGGCCCGCCACCGTACGCGGAGTCCTAGGATGGGGCCATGCAGGCCAGTGAGCAGCTCCCCGACCGCCCCGCCCTGCTGACCGTCGACGACGACCCGAGCGTGTCCCGCTCTGTGGCCCGTGACCTGCGGCGCAAGTACGGTGGCAGCCACCGGATCGTGCGAGCCGAGTCCGGCGCCCAGGCGCTGGAAGCGCTGCGGGAGCTGAAGCTGCGCGGCGACCTGGTCGCGGTGATCCTGGCCGACTACCGGATGCCGAACATGAGCGGCATCGAGTTCCTGGAACAGGCGATGGACCTCTACCCCTCGGCCCGCCGGGTACTGCTGACCGCCTACGCCGACACCAACGCAGCGATCGACGCCATCAACGTGGTCGACCTCGACCACTACCTGCTCAAGCCGTGGGACCCGCCGGAGGAGAAGCTCTACCCGGTGATCGACGCGCTGCTGGAGGCCTGGTCGGCGGCCGACCACCGGCCGGTTCCCGAGACTAAGGTCGTCGGGCACCGGTGGTCGGCGCGCTCGGCCGAGGTCCGGGAGTTCCTCGCCCGTAACCAGGTGCCCTACCGCTTCTACCTCTCCGAGGAGCCGGAGGGCAGCCGGTTGCTGGCCGCGGCCGGTGCCGACGATCGGCGGCTGCCGGTGGTGGTCACCGAGGACGGGGCCGCGCTGGTCGAGCCGACCGACGCCGAGCTCGCCGAGCGGGTCGGGCTGAGCACCACGCCGACCGGGGGCTTCTACGACCTGATCGTGATCGGTGGCGGCCCGGCGGGACTGGGTGCGGCGGTGTACGGCGCGTCCGAGGGGCTGCGGACGGTGCTGGTGGAGCGGACCGCCACCGGCGGCCAGGCCGGCCAGAGCAGCAGAATCGAGAACTATCTGGGATTTCCGGACGGGGTGTCGGGCGGCCAGTTGACCGAGCGGGCCAGGCGGCAGGCTGTCCGGTTCGGCGCGGAACTGCTCACCACCCGCGACGTGGTGGGCCTGGAGGTCACCGGATCGGCCCGCCGGGTGCGGTTCTCCGACGGCACCAGTCTGGACGCGCACACCGTGATCCTGGCGACCGGCGTCTCCTACCGGCAGCTGCAGGGCCCCGGCCTGGCCGAGTTCACCGGCCGCGGGGTGTTCTACGGTTCGGCCCTCACCGAGGCCGCCAACTGCGCCGCCCAGGACGTCTACCTGGTGGGCGGCGCGAACTCGGCCGGCCAGGCCGCAGTCTTCCTCTCCCGGCAGGCCAGGTCGGTGACCATCCTGGTGCGCGGCAACTCGATCGAGTCGTCGATGTCGTACTACCTCGTGCAGCAGTTGGCCGGCATCGACAACATCGCGGTGCGCACCTGCACCGAGATCGCGGCTGCACACGGCACCGACCACCTGCAGGGGCTGACGCTGCGCGACACCGTCACGGGCGCTACCGAGCAGGTCGAGACCCAGTGGCTGTTCGCCTTCATCGGAGCGCAGCCGCGCACCCAGTGGCTGGAGGGCGTGGTGGTGCGCGACCCGCTCGGTTTCGTGGTCGCCGGGCCGGATCTGCTGGTCGAGGGCCAGCTGCCCGGGCAGTGGCCGATGCAGCGGCCGCCCTACCACCTGGAGACCAGCGTCCCGGGCGTCTTCGTCGCCGGCGACGCCCGTGCCGACTCGGCCAAGCGAGTGGCCTCGGCCGTCGGCGAGGGCGCGATGGCGGTCATGCTCGTACACCGATACCTGGAGAAGCTATGACCCGATCCGAGCCGGCGGCTCGCCCGTCCCTGCCGTGCGGGCCGGACGAGCTGCGCAGCCTGTTCCTGTTCGCCAAGCTCAGCCAGGAGCAGTTGAACTGGTTGTGCGAGCACGGCCGGGTGGAGCACTTCGACACCGGGCCGGTGTACACCGAAGGCGACCCGGCCAGCTGCTTCTTCGTCCTGATGGAGGGCTCACTGGTGATCTCGCGCCGGATCGGCAGCGAGGACGTCGAGGTCAACCGCACCTCCGAGCGCGGCGTGTATGCCGGTGCCTGGCGCGCCTACCTCGGCGACCGGGTGCCGCAGCGCTACGACAGCTCGCTGCGGGTGCTGGCGCCGTCGCGCTTCTTCGTGCTGGACGCCGACAGGTTCGCCCAGCTCATCCAGGAATGGTTCCCGATGGCGCTGCACCTGCTGGAGGGGCTGTTCTTCGGCATCCAGAATGTCCAGCAGGCGGTGGGCCAACGCGAGCGGCTGCTGGCGCTGGGGGCGCTGTCGGCCGGCCTCACCCACGAGCTGAACAACCCGGCCGCCGCGGCCGTCCGGGCCACCTCGTCGCTGCGGGACCGGGTCGCCGGCATGCGTCGCAAGCTAGGCACGATCGCCGCCGGCCCGTATGACCGGCTGGCCCTGGAGACGCTGATCCGGATCCAGGAGGACGCCGTCGAACACGTGTCCAAGGCACCGGCGCTGTCGCCGATGCAGGCGGCCGACCGCGAGGACGAGCTCGCGGACTGGCTCGACGAGCACGGCATCGCCGACGGCTGGGAGCTGGCCCCGACATTCGTGCAGGCGGGGCTGGACGTCGACTGGCTGGCGACCGTCACCGACGCGCTGGACCCGGGCATCCGCGAGGGTGCGCTGCGATGGCTGAACTACACGCTCGAGACCGAGCTGCTGATGAACGAGATCGAGGACTCCACCACCCGGGTCTCGACCCTGGTGGCCGCGGCCAAGCAGTACTCGCAGATGGACCGGGCGCCGCACTCGACAGTCGACGTGCACGAGCTGCTGGACAGCACCCTGCTGATGATGGGACGCAAGTTCGGCAAGTCGATCACGCTGGTGAAGGACTACGACCGGTCGCTGCCGGCCATCCCGGCCTATGCCGCCGAACTCAACCAGGTCTGGACGAATCTGATCGACAACGCGGTGGCGGCGATGCCCGACGGCGGCACGCTGAGCATCCGCACCGGGCTGGTAGGCGACCGGTTGCTGGTCGAGATCGCCGACACCGGCAGCGGGATCGCGCCCGAGGTCCAGGGCCGGATCTTCGAGCCGTTCTTCACCACCAAGGCGTTCGGCGAGGGCACCGGCCTGGGCTTGGACATCTCCTGGCGGATCGTGGTGAACAAGCACCGCGGCGACCTGCGGGTCGAGTCCCGGCCGGGCGACACCCGCTTCCAGGTGCTGCTGCCGCTCGCCAGCCCTCCCCCAGAGTCCTAGTCGGGGCCGTAGCTGTCGTGACCCCGCGGGCCCGCTCGGCGGGTCAGCCGCGGCCGTTGCGGCGCTCGGCCAGCAGCCGGCGGGCTTGGGCTAGCGCCGGTGCCGGATCCCGCCAGCGCCCGATGCTGTGCACCGCCCCGACGCCGGCACCCAGCGCGCCGGCCAGGTCCCGGACCAGCCCGCCGCGACGCTCCCGGACCGCCCGACGCAGGTCACCCTCCCACCAGGAGTACCGGACGCCGGCGGCAGCGGTGACCGGCGCCGCCGCGCGCCCGGTGGCCAGTGCCGCCCACACCGCGGGCAGGTTCGCCCCGGCGGCAACGGCCAGCGCCAGCGAGCCGTAGTAGCGGCCGTTCAGATCGATCAGCCGGGGGCTGCCGTCGGCCGGCACCAGGAACTGCAGCTCGGCCAGGCCGAACCAGCCCAGCGCGGCGAGCAGTGCCGCGGCCCGCCCGGCGAGCTCCGGTGGCACCGGCACGCTGACCGCCCGGCAGCTGGCCCCGGCACCCGGCGGCCAGATCCGCGACGCTTCCTGCATGGACTCCGCAACCACCCGGCCGTCCGCGCCGACCACTGCGGCGTAGGCGGTCAGCCGGCCCTCCAGGTACTCCTGCACCTCGGCCTCGCCGCCGAGCGCGGCGATCTGGCCCACTCGGCGGCGGGTGGCGGTGGCGCCGACCACCACGTTGGTGTCGATGCGGGGCGGCGCCCCGGCCTGCCCGGGCCGGGCGTGCAGCCGCGCCTTCACCACCACCGGCAGCGCCTCGTCGGTCAGCGCGCCGGGTTCCAGCGTCCGGGGCACCGCGAAGCCGGCCGCCACCGCGGCCTCGGCCAGCCGGGCCTTGTCCAGGGCGGCCAGCACGCTGCGGTGCTCGGCGTGCGGCACCACTGCGGGCACGGCGTGCCGGTACTCGGACAGGGTCAGCACCTCGGCCTCGCCGGCGCCGAAGACCACCTCGTAGCCGCCCTCGGCCACCGCCCGGGCCACCGCGGCCAGGAACGCCGGCTGGTCGGCGTGGGCAGCCGGCACCCGGTGCCGGCGGGCGCAGGACCGGGACGCCGCGGCCAGGCCGCGCCCGTCCGGCGTGCCCACCCCGACCCACCAGCCGGCCTGGGCCAGCGCCCGGACGGCGGCCAGCGCACCCCGGCTGTAGCCCTGCTCGACCACCAGTGCCCGCATCGGCCGCTCCGTATGCTTCTCGCCCGCGGCAGCGGCTACTCCTGGGGTCGAGGGCCGCACCGCGCCGCGCCTGCCACCCTAGCCAGCCGGTCCTTACCCGGGCAGCGCGGACGGATTGCCCGGCCGGATCACCGTGTTAATATGGGTACGCGCCGCTGGTATGGCGCGGTCCAGGTCGAGAGGCGCTGCGACGGATACCATCCGCCACGCTCGACCCGCGATCACCTGAAGGGCGCCTCCGACGAGGAGGTGCCCTTACTTGTTACGTACTCCTCGCCGCGTATCCACCCGTCCGGGCCGCCCCGCCGGCACGGGCGTTGGCCAGTCCCCCACCGATCTCCGAGAGGAACCATGAGCACACGACTGCAGCACGTCAACGGAATGGACTTCGCGATCGCCGACATCTCGCTCGCGGAGTACGGCCGCCACCAGATGAAGCTGGCCGAGCACGAGATGCCCGGCCTGATGGCCATCCGCCGCGAGTACGCCGAGGCCCAGCCGCTGCGCGGCGCCCGGATCGCGGGCTCGCTGCACATGACCATCCAGACCGCGGTGCTCATCGAGACCCTGGTCGCGCTCGGCGCCGAGGTGCGCTGGGTGTCCTGCAACATCTTCTCCACCCAGGACGAGGCCGCGGCCGCCGTCGTGGTCGGCCCGAACGGCACCCCGGAGCAGCCCACCGGCACGCCGGTCTTCGCCTGGAAGGGCGAGACGCTGGCCGAGTACTGGTGGTGCACCGACCAGCTGTTCGACTTCGGCAACGGGCTCGGCCCGAACATGCTGGTCGACGACGGCGGCGACGCCACCCTGCTGGTGCACAAGGGCGTCGAGTACGAGGCTGCCGGCGCGGTGCCGCAGCCGTCGGAGGACGACCACGAGGAGCTGCAGCAGATCCTCAAGACCCTGACCGAGAGCATGGCCCGCGACAAGCAGCGCTTCACCCGGGTGGCGGCCGAGATCAAGGGCGTCACCGAGGAGACCACCAACGGCGTCAAGCGGCTCTACAAGCTCGCCAAGGACGGCCAGCTGCTGTTCCCGGCGATCAACGTCAACGACTCGGTCACCAAGTCCAAGTTCGACAACAAGTACGGCATCCGGCACTCCCTCGTCGACGGCATCAACCGGGCCACCGACGTGATGCTGGCCGGCAAGCTCGCCGTGGTCTGCGGCTACGGCGACGTCGGCAAGGGCGCGGTGGAGTCGCTGCGCGGCCAGGGCGCCCGCGTCGTGGTCACCGAGATCGACCCGATCTGCGCGCTGCAGGCGGCCATGGACGGCCTGCAGGTCGTCCGGGTGGAGGACGTGGTGTCCGAGGCCGACATCTTCATCACCACCACCGGCGGCCGCGACATCATCATGGTCGAGCACATGGCCCGGATGAAGCACAACGCGATCGTCGGCAACGTCGGCCACTTCGACACCGAGATCGACATGGCGGGCCTGGCCAAGGTGGCGGGCATCGTCAAGAAGGAGGTCAAGCCGCAGGTTCACGAGTGGACCTTCCCGGACGGCCACGCGATCATCGTGCTGTCCGAGGGCCGGCTGCTCAACCTGGGCAACGCCACCGGTCACCCGAGCTTCGTGATGTCGAACTCGTTCACCAACCAGACCATGGCGCAGATCGAGCTCTACACCAAGCAGGGCGAGTACGACAA
>NZ_DATINC010000024.1:0-8872 GCF_035474675.1 Jatrophihabitans sp.
CTTCGCCGGCCCGCGCTACCTGATGCGGATCGCCGAGCTGGACATGCACCCGCTCGACGCCCGGGACCGGCAGCGCGATGCCCAGGAGCAGCACGGCCTGGGCTTCTGCAACATCACCAAGTGCTGCACCGAGGTCTGCCCGGAGCACATCAAGATCACCGACAACGCGCTGATCCCGATGAAGGAACGGGTCGCCGACCGCAAGTACGACCCGCTGGTGTGGCTGGGCAGCAAGATCTTCCGCCGGGAACCGTAGCCGGGCTGTAACGGCCCTCAGCCGCGGGAGCGGTGCAGCAGCAGCACCGGCAGGCCCACCAGCACCAGCACGCCCAGCAGGCCGAGCAACAGCAGCGCGCTGGAGGGGTCCGGCCTGGCCAGGCCGTAGCTGGCCGCCGCCAGCACCGCCGCGACCGCCAGTTCCACCAGGCAGCGCCGCAGCCAGCTGAGCAGCACCGGGGCCCGCACCGGCACCCCCAGCGGCACCGCGGCAGCCAGCGCGGTGCTGGTGTGGATCAGGTACAGCGCCAGCGCGTACCCGGCGGTGGCGGCCACCGGCGGGCTGCCGTGCGCGCCGTAGGCGGCGAACCAGCCGCCGACCGCCGACCCGAGCGCCAGGCCCGCCCCGCCCTGGCCGGGGCTGCCCACCGCGACCAGCACGCCCAGCACGGTGAGCACCGTCCAGACCGGGTCGTGCGCGGCCGGAATGGTGAGCACCGCGAGCCCGGCCAGCACGGTCACCGCCCGCACCGCCAGCCCGGGCCAGGAATACCAGTACAGCTGCCGCACCGGCCGATCGGCGGCCACCAGCCGGCTCATCGGTGCACCCGAGCTGCCCGGCTGGTCCGGCTGAGGCCCACCAGCACCTCGTCCAGGCTGCCGCTGCCCAGCCACGGCACCACCGGCACGCCGGAGTCGGCCAGCGCGCCCGCCAGGTTGTCCCGTTCGATCAGCTGCAACCGCCAGGCGAGGTCCAGCCACGGCCCGGGTTCGGGCCACACCACCTCGGCCGGCAGGGTGTCGACCACCAGCACCGTCCGGCCGGCCCGGGACAGCCCCGCCGCCTGGGCCGCCGCCGCGGTGCTGAGCAGCGGGCTCAGCAGGATCACCAGGGCCCGGCTGGGAATCCGGGCCAGCGCCCGGCCGATCGCCAGCTCGCTGACCTGGGCGACCCGCACGTCCAGCAGCGCGTCCAGCACCCGGAACAGGTGGGCCTGGCCGGTCCGGGCCCGCACCGGACGGCCGGCCCGGCCGAGGTCCAGCACCGCCACTCGGTCGCCGTGGCGCAGGTAGTGCTCGGCGATCGAGGCGGCCGCCCGCACCGCGACGTCGAGGTTGCTCGCCGCGCTCGCCCCGGCGCTCATCCCCACCTCGACCGCGGAGTCGAGCACCAGCACCACCTCGGTGTCCCGGTCGGAGTAGGTGGTGCTGACGTGCAGCTGTCCGGTCCGCAGCGACACCGGCCAGTGAATCCGGCGCAGCCGGTCGCCGGGGGCGAAGGGCCGCACCCCGGCCGGGTCCACCCCCTCGCCGGCCCGGCGGGAGCGGTGCCCGCCGACGATGCCGAGCGCGGAGGGCACCACGTCGGTGGCCGAGAACTCCGCCCGCAGCGGGTAGGTGACCACCGACGCCACCTCGGGAAAGGTCTGCGTGCGGCGCAGCAGGCCGTGCGCGGCGGTGACCGTCAGGCTCACTCGGCCGATCCGGCTGCGTCCCCAGCGCGGCGCGTCCAGCCGGTGCTCGAGCACCACCCGGGAGTTCGGGGCGGCCGTGGTGGCGAAGTCCCGGCTGCTCTCGTCCAGCTCGACCGGCCCTTCGGAGTAGGTGCGCAGCCGGATCACGTCGACGGCGTCGGCCACCTCCAGGTGCTGGGAGAAGGTGGTGGCCTGGCCCTCGAACAGGGTGGCCGCGCCGGTACCCACCCGCACCACCGGCGCCCGGCCCGGCCGGGTCAGCAGCGGCAGCACCACCGCCACCGCGAGCGGCAGCGCCAGCACCAGCAGGTCCTGGCGGCCCAGCAGCACCGCGAACCCGAGCAGCACCGCGGCACTGCCGACCGTCCCGGCCAGCGCCACCGTCGGGGACCAACCCGCCCGTCCGGTGCCGTCGGCCGGCCCGGTGCTCATGGCCGGCTGGCCGGCTGCTGCATCCGCGGCCGGTCGGTGCCGGTGACCGGCGCCGGCACCTCGGCGAGCACCGCCGAGATCACCTCCGAGGGCATCAGCTGCCGCATCCACATCTCCGGCCGCAGCGTCACCCGGTGGGCCAGCGCCGCCACCGCCACCGCCTTGACGTCCTCGGGGGTGACGAAGTCGCGGTGGTTGATCAGCGCGTAGGCGCGCGCCACCAGCAGCAGGGCGAGCGCACCGCGCGGCGAGGCGCCGACCAGCAGGTGCTGGTGGAACCGGGTCGCGTCGACCAGCGCGACGCAGTAGCGCCCGACGCTCTCCTCGACCTCGATGCCCTCCACCACCTGCTGCACCGCGCGCAGCCCGGCCGGGTCCAGCACCGGCTCGAGGGTGATCGCCTCGGCCTGGCGGGCCATCCGGCGCTGCAGCACCTGCCATTCCTCGTCCTGGCTGGGGTAGCCGAACGACACCCGCAGCAGGAACCGGTCCAGCTGGGCCTCCGGCAGCGGGTAGGTGCCCTCGTACTCGATCGGGTTGGCGGTGGCGATCACGTGGAACGGCTCGGGCAGCGCGAAGGTGCGGCCCTCGACGGTGACCTGGCGCTCCTGCATGGCCTCCAGCAGCGCCGCCTGGGTCTTGGGCGGCGTCCGGTTGATCTCGTCGGCCAGCAGCAGGCCGGCGAACAGCGGCCCGGCCCGGAACGCGAACTCACCCTGGCGCTGGTCGTAGACGAACGAGCCGGTGATGTCGGAGGGCAGCAGGTCGGGGGTGAACTGGATCCGGCGGAACTCCAGGCCGAGCGCCTGCGCGAACGAGCGGGCGGTCAGGGTCTTGGCCAGGCCCGGGTTGTCCTCGATCAGCACGTGCCCGCCGGCCAGGATGCCGGCCAGCACCAGCGCCAGCCGGCCGCGCTTGCCGACCACCGCCCGGCCCACCTCGGCCAGTACCCGGTCACAGGCCTCGGCAGCCGCCGGCACGCTGGTCACAGCGCCTCGATCCGGGCCACCAGCGCGCTCAGCTCGGCGCGGCTGGGTGCCGGGCTGTCCCCGGCCGGCGGGGCGATCGTCAGCGACCACAGCTGCTCTCCTAGCACCTGCCGGGCCTCGCGAGGCTGTTTGCCGGGGTGGATGCCGTACCGCCGGCGCAACCGCTCGGTGGCCAGCTGCGCCAGCACCGGCCGGACGTTGCGGTCGTACTTCGAACCGTCCGTGCTGGCCGCCTCCAGCCGGCGCTCCAGCTGCCGCAGCCTGCTCAGGTAGGCGTTGCCGGGTTCGACCGCGGGGCCGAGAGGTTCCGGCGGCGGCTGCGGGGCGGCGGCGGTCTCGCGCACCAGCTGCACCAGCACCGTTGCCGCCATCCCGATCCCGGCGCACAGTTCCGGTCGCAGCTCGGTGCCCGCGGCGGCGGCGGTCAGCAGCACGACCACCCCCGCGGCCAGCCCCAGCCCGGCGGCCACCAGCAGCCGCCGTACCAGCCCGGACGGCGGCCTAGCCATGGTCCGGCCCTCGGGCACTGACGGCCAGGGTGAGCTCCGAACGCAGCCGGGCCAGGTCCGCCCGGGCCTGGGCAACCGCGGAGTCGGAGATCGGATGGCTGGAGAACCGGGCCTCCCGGTACAGCGCCGCCAACCGGTGCAGCGGCTCCTCGCTCAGCGGCAGGGTGGCCAGCAACCGCTCGACGAGCTCGGAGGAGGTGTCGGCGGGGACCCGGCGCAGGCCGGCGGCGTCGACGGCCTGCTGCAGCCGGTGCCAGCACAGGATCACCGCGTCCCGGATGTGGCTGCCGCCCAGGCCCGACAGGGCCGCCGCCAGCGTGTCCGAGACCTGCCTGGCCAGGTCGTCCGGGGCCGGGTCGACCGAAGGACCCGGCGCCCGGCGCGGTCGGGGGCGGCGCTGCCAGCTGGGCAGTCGGGGCACCAGCGCCACCAGCAACGCGATCACCGCCAGCATCAGCACACCGGCCAGCACCAGGCCGAGGAAGGACCACGGCATGTGGAAGAAGTGGCTGCGCGGCGGGGGGCGGCCGGCCAGGTCCACCGGCGGGGGCGCAGTGACGACGGTGGGGGACGGCGTACCGCGCGCGCCCGCCACCGAGTCAGTGCCGAGCGAGGTCGGCCGGGCCCGGGCAGCCAGCGCGACCAGCGCGAAGCCGGCCACGCTCGCCGCCGCCAGCCAGCCGGTGGCTGCCGGGAACCGCACCGCCGCCACCTTTCCGCCTTCCCGTCGCCGGCCGGCCGTTCGAGTCCCGCCCGCTCAGGCCAGCGCGGCGCTGAGATCGGCCAACAGGTCCTCGATGTTCTCGATGCCGACCGACAACCGGATCAGGTCGTCGGGCACCTCCAGGAGCGAGCCGGCCACGCTGGCGTGCGTCATCCGGCCCGGGTGCTCGATCAACGACTCGACGCCGCCGAGCGACTCGCCGAGGGTGAACAGGCTGGTCAGCCCGCACACCTTGAGCGCCGCCTCCTCGCCGCCGCGCATCCGGAAGGACACCATGCCGCCGAAGCCGGTCATCTGCCGGGCGGCCACCTCGTGGTTGGGGTGCTGCGGCAGGCCCGGGTACAGCACGCTCGACACCGCCGGGTGCTCGGACAGGAACCGGACGATCCGCTCGGCGTTGGAGCAGTGCCGGTCCATCCGGACGCCCAGGGTCTTGATGCCGCGCAGCACCAGCCAGGCGTCGAACGGGCCGCTGACCGCACCCATGGCGTTCTGGTGGAAGGCCAGCTGCTCGCCGATCTCGGCGTCCCGGGCCACCAGCGCGCCGCCGATCACGTCGGAGTGCCCGCCCAGGTACTTGGTGGTGGAGTGCACCACCACGTCCGCGCCGAGCGCCAGCGGCTGCTGCAGGTACGGCGAGGCGAAGGTGTTGTCCACCACCAGCATCGCCTGTTGCTCGTGGGCGATGGTGGCGACCGCCGCGATGTCGACGATGTTGAGCAACGGGTTGGTCGGCGTCTCCACCCAGATCATCCGGGTGTTGGGCTGGACGGCGGCCGCCACCGCGGCGATGTCATGCATGGCGACCGGGGTGAACTCCATTCCCCACCGGGCCAGCACCCGGGCCACCAGCCGGTAGGTGCCGCCGTAGGCGTCGTCGGGCAGCAGGATGTGGTCCCCCGGGGTGCACAGGGTGCGCAGCAGGGTGTCCTCGGCGGCCAGCCCGGAGGCGAACGCCAGCCCCCGGGCACCGCCCTCCAGGGCCGCCAGGCACTCCTCCAGCGCGGTCCGGGTCGGGTTGGCCGACCGCGAGTACTCGTAGCCGCCGCGCAGGCCGCCGACCCCGTCCTGCTTGTAGGTCGAGGTCTGGTAGATCGGCACGGTCACCGATCCGGTCAACCGGTCCGGTTCCTGGCCGGCGTGGATCGCCAGGGAGTTGAAGCCGAGCCCGCCCGCCGCGTCGGTGCCGTCCGTCGAGATACCCATGACCCCCAGATTACTGGCCCGCTCCACCACGGCTGCCGGGTTTGCGTTGCGCCCAGATCACAGTCTCGGCGGGAAACAACACCAACCAACACCGCGGTGCGGCCGAAGTACGCAATGATCCCCAGATGCTCACCAGGCGGATCACCGCGGCACTGGCCCTAGCGGCCGTGCTGCTGACCGCCGACGCCGACGCGCTGCGCGCCCGGGAGCTGCGGGACTGCTGTGCCGGGGCGGGCAGCGGGCCGCAGGCCGCCGCGCCGAGCTCCAGCCAGCCGGTCCCCACCCAGCCGGTCCCCACCCAGCCGGCACCGACCCCGACCAGCGCCCGGCCGTCCCCGGTCGCGCCGCCGTCGCCGACCCGGACGGCGCCGTCCGTCAACCCGGCCGGCCGGCTGGCGGCGGGCCTGACCGGGCTGTTCGGCACCGGCTCCAGCTACTCGGTGGCTGCGCTGGACCTGACCACCGGCCGGTCCAGCCAGGCCGGGGCGCACGGCGGCATGGTGCTGGCCAGCCTGGTCAAGCTCGACATCCTGCAGACGCTGCTCTACCAGCGCCAGCGCAGCGGCCAGCCGCTGACCGACGGCCAGCAGGACGACGTCGAGGCGATGATCGAGCACAGCGACAACGCGGCCGCCGACCGGATCTTCCGGCTGATCGGCCGGGCACCCGGCCTGGGCCGCTACAACGCGGTGCTCGGGTTGCACGACACGGTCCTCAACACCGCGGGCCTGTGGGGGCTGTCCACCACCTCGGCCGCCGACCAGCTGCTGGTGCTGCAGGCGCTGGTCTCGCCCCGCTCGCCGTTGACCGCGGCGTCCCGCCGGTACGCGCTGGACCTGCTGGGCCAGGTGGAGGCCGACCAGCGCTGGGGGGTCAGCGCGGCCGGCGATCCGGGCAGCACCACCCTGAACAAGAACGGCTGGCTCGGGGTGGACGCCGACCGGGGACGGTGGGCGGTCACCACCGCCGGACTGGTCCGGATCGGCGGGCACCAGGTGCTGATGGCGGTGCTCAGCCAGCACCAGCCCGACTTCGCCACCGCGGTGGCCCGGGTGGAGCGGGCGGCCCGGATGCTGGCCGCCACGCTCTGAGCATCCCGTAGCCGACCGGGCTACCGCGCCGGCCGCCGCCCCCGGGTTACTTGCTGATCAGGGGTTACTTGCTGATCAGGTAGCCCAGCAGGTCCTGCCGGGTGACCACCCCGGCGGGCTTGCCGTCGACGTGCACCAGCAGGGCGTCCGCCCCGCCCAGCGCCTCGACGGCCCGGCGGACCGGCTCGCCGGAGCCGATGATCGGCAGCGAGGCCGACATGTGCTTGTCGAGGGAGTCCGACAGCGCCGCCTCGCCGGCGAACAGCGCGTCCAGCAGCGCCTTCTCCGACACCGAGCCGACCACCTCGCCGGCGGTGACCGGCGGTTCGGCGCCCACCACCGGCATCTGGGACACCCCGTACTCGCGCAGGATGTCGATGGCGTCGCGGACCGTCTCGTTGGGGTGCACGTGCACCAGCGCCGGGGTGTCGCCGCCCTTGGCGGTGAGCACCTCGCCGACGGTGGTCTCGGCACCCTGGTCGAGGAAGCCGTAGTCGCTCATCCACTTGTCGGAGAACACCTTCGACAGGTAGCCCCGGCCGCCGTCGGGCAGCAGCACCACGATCACGTCGTCCGGGCCGGACCGCTCGGCCACCCGCAGCGCCGCGGCCATCGCCATGCCGCACGAGCCGCCGACCAGCAGGCCCTCCTCGCGGGCCAGCCGCCGGGTGATCTCGAACGACGTCGAGTCCGACACCGCGATGATCTCGTCGGCGACGCTGCGGTCGTAGTTGGCCGGCCAGAAGTCCTCGCCGACGCCCTCGACCAGGTACGGCCGTCCGGTGCCGCCGGAGTACACCGAGCCCTCCGGGTCGGCGCCGATCACCCGGACCGGGCCGCCGGGACGGGCGGCCGACCTCTCCTTGAGGTAGCGACCGGTGCCGGAGATGGTGCCGCCGGTGCCCACCCCGGTCACGAAGTGGGTGATCCGGCCGTCGGTCTGCTCCCAGATCTCCGGCCCGGTGCTCTCGTAGTGCGCCCGGGTGTTGTTCGGGTTGGAGTACTGGTCCGGCTTCCAGGCGCCCGGGATCTCCCGGGCCAGCCGGTCGGAGACCTGGTAGTAGGAGCGCGGGTCCTCGGGGGCCACCGCGGTGGGGCAGACCACCACCTCGGCGCCGTAGGCCTTGAGCAGGTTGATCTTCTCCGGCGAGACCTTGTCCGGCAGCACGAAGACGCACTTGTAGCCGCGCTGCTGGCCGACGATGGCCAGCCCCACCCCGGTGTTGCCGGACGTCGGCTCGACGATCGTGCCGCCCGGCTTGAGAAGCCCTGCCTGCTCGGCCGCCTCGATCATCGGCAGGGCGACCCGGTCCTTGACCGACCCGCCGGGATTGAAGTACTCGACCTTGGCCAGCACCAGCGGCGCGGTGGCCGGGTCGAGGTGACGGGTGATGTTGCGGAGCTGGACCAGCGGGGTGTTGCCGATCAGGTCGACAAGCGAGGTGTAGTAGCGCATGAGGCAAAGGCTAACCTCGGCGCAGCCATTCAGTGACACCAACCGGTCAAAACCAACCGGTCGAGAGGGGGCAGTTGCATGAGTCGGGCTTCGCGGGCGCGCCGGGTGGTGACCGCTGCCGCCTTCGGAACGGGCAGCCTGGGCGCGATCAGCGCGGCGGTGGCCGGCGTGCTCTACGGCGAGTCCAAGCTGGCCCGGCGCCGGATCCAGCCCGCCGAGGCCGACCCGCCGCGGGCCGACGGGGTGTGGCGGGCACCTGGGGTGCCGGCCGGCTCGGCCCCGCTGGTGCTGGCGATGCTGGGCGACTCGTCGGCCGCCGGCTACGGGGTGCACACCGACGTCGAGACTCCGGCCGCGCAGATGGCGCTGGGCCTGTCGGCGCTGGCCCGGCGACCGGTCCGGCTGCGCAACGTCGCGGTGGTGGGCGCGCAGAGCTCGGCGCTGGCCAGCCAGGTCGAGCTGGTGCTGCCCGAGCGTCCCGACCTGGTGGTGATCATGATCGGGGCCAACGACGTCACCCACCGGATCCGGGCCTCCGAGTCGGTCCGCCACCTCAACACCGCACTCGGCATGCTGGCCGAGCAGGATCTGCCGGTGGTGGTGGGCACCTGCCCGGACCTCGGCACCATCCGGCCGATCGCCCAGCCGCTGCGCTGGCTGGCCCGCCGGCTGTCCCGGACGCTGGCCGCGGCCCAGGCGGTGGCGGTGGTGGCCGCCGGCGCCCGGGCGGTCAGCCTCGGCGACATCCTGGGGCCGGAGTTCGCCAGCAGCCGG
>NZ_DATINC010000025.1:0-33135 GCF_035474675.1 Jatrophihabitans sp.
CCAACGAGCGGCCGCCGCAGCTGCAGGTGCGGGCGTGGCTGCGCCAGTTCGTTGCGCTCGGCATCGTGGCGCGGCTGTCGGCCCTGCTGTTCTCCCGGCCGGAGGGGATGTCGCTGCGCGAGACGCTGGCCCTGTACGAGGCGGTCTGCGAGGAGCTGGCGGTGGCCGGCCGGCCGGACCTGCCGTTCGTGGCGAACCTGGACTACGGGCACTCCTCCCCGATGGGCGTGCTGCCGCTGGGACGGCAGCTGCTGGTCGACCCGGTGCGGCGCCGGCTGAGCATTCCGGAGGCCGCGGTCAGCTGAGGTCTGCCAGCGCGGGGCTCGGACAGTGCGGGGGTTCAGCCAGCGCGGGGTCAGACCTCGAAGTCGCCGGCCTCGACCCGCAGCCGGCGCAGCGAGGCGAACAGGCCGTCCAGGTCCTCGGCCGACAGGCCTTCCAGCCCGAACCGGTTCTTGTGCAGTTCCCGGGTGGCGGCGTCGGCGATCCGGCGGCCCTCGTCGGTCAGTACCGCCAGGGTGCCCCGGCCGTCGCGCGGGTTCGGCTCACGCCGGACCATTCCGGAGGCCTCCAGCCGGTCGATCAGGTTGGTCACGCTGGTGGCGTGCACCTGCAGCCGCTCACCGATCTTGGACAGCGGCAGCGCGCCGGTGGATGAGAAGGTCAGCAGCACCAGCGCCTCGTAGCGGGCGAAGGTCAGCCCGAACGGGCGCAGCGCCGCGTCCAGGCCGGCGATCAGGATCTGCTGGGCCCGCATGATCGAGGTCACCGCGCGCATCGCGGCATAGACCTGCTCGCCGGCGTCCGGGTAGTGCTTGGCCCAGGAGTCGCTGGCGCGCTCGACCGGGTCGAAGGGCAGCGGTCCGGACATGCGATAAGCCTAACGACTAGCCCACACCGGGCCCGCAGGGCAACCGGGACGGGGCTGCCGAGGACTATCGTGACCTCATGACGCTCGCACCCCAGCCCGACTTCGACGCCCTGGACCGGGTGGACCTGCTGGACCTCGACGACACCCTCGACGGCGAGGACCGGCTGCTGCGCGACACCGTGCGGCGGTTCGCCACCGAGCAGCTGCGTCCGCACATCGCCGAGTGGTTCGAGGCCGGCACCCTGCCGGCCCGCGACCTGGCGCTGGAGTTCGGCAAGCTGGGCGTGCTCGGCATGCACCTGTCCGGCTACGACTGCCCCGGCGCCAAGGCCAGCCAGTACGCGCTGGCCTGCACCGAGATCGAAGCGGTCGACTCCGGGCTGCGGTCGCTGGTGAGCGTGCAGGGGTCACTGGCGATGTATGCCATCCACGCCTACGGCAGCGAGCAGCAGAAGCAGGAATGGCTGCCCCGGATGGCCCGCGGCGAAGCGATCGGCTGCTTCGGGCTGACCGAGTCCGACGCCGGCTCGGACCCGGCCTCGATGCGCACCTACGCACGCCGCGACGGGGACGACTGGATCCTGCACGGGTCGAAGATGTGGATCACCAACGGCTCGATCTCCGACGTCGCGGTGGTGTGGGCGCGTACCGAGGACGGCATCCGCGGTTTCCTGGTGGAGAAGGGCACTCCCGGCTTCACCAGCTCCGACGTGCACCACAAGATCTCGCTGCGCGCCTCGATCACCTCCGAGCTCAGCCTGGACGAGGTACGGCTGCCGGCCAGTGCCCAGCTGCCGGAGGCGCGCGGGCTGCGGGCGCCGCTGGGGTGC
The DNA here is from genome assembly GCF_035474675.1 of Jatrophihabitans sp. Lineage (GTDB taxonomy): Bacteria > Actinomycetota > Actinomycetes > Mycobacteriales > Jatrophihabitantaceae > Jatrophihabitans_A. The sequence goes on from NZ_DATINC010000025.1 coordinate 1,702, forward strand.
CTGACCGAAGCCCGGTTCGGCATCATCGCGGGCGTGGTGGGCGCGGCCCGGGACTCGCTGACCAGCGCGCTGGACTACGCCAACAGCCGGGTCCAGTTCAGCCGGCCGATCTCGTCCTTCCAGCTGACCCAGCGCAAGCTCGCCGAACTCGCGGTGACGGTGAACACCATGCAGCTGGTGGCCCGCCGGCTGGCCGAGCTCAAGGACGCCCACCGGATCCAGCCGCACCAGGTCAGCTTCGGCAAGTTCTCCAACGTCCGGGCCGCTCTGGAGGTGTGCCGGGAGGCGCGCAGCATCCTGGGCGGCTCCGGCATCACCACCGAGTACTCGCCGCTGCGGCACGCGGTGAACCTGGAGACCGTCTACACCTACGAGGGCACCCACGAGGTGCACACCCTGGTGCTGGGCGAGCGGCTCACCGGGTTCTCCTCCTACCGCTGAGGGCGCGGGGGTGCTAGCCGGCTCTGGAGATGACCGGCCGCACTGAAGCCGGCTGTGGATGGGTGGCCGCACTGAGTGGGGCTGTGGATGGGTGGCCGCACTGAGCAGGCCTGTGGATAACTCAGCGCACCAGTCGGCCCGATTGCCTAACGTGCTCCCCCATGCGGGAGATGGCTGGCAAGTCCGGGTGCGGCTGCCATGGCGACTAGCCGGTTCGAACTGCCCGGCGACGGGCTGCAGGCGGCTCGAACCTGCCTGAGCCAGCGGATGCCGGCCGGCGATCCGGTACAGCTGCGGTCGGCTGCCCGCCGGTCGGACGCCCGGGCCGCTGACCTGCGCCGGGTCGCGGAAAGCCTGCTGTCCTGCACCGAGACCCCGATGTGGCGCGGCGTGGCACATCGAGCGTTCGTCGAGCAGCTTCGGGCCTCCGCGCCTTCGATCACGGCTACCGCCGAGCGTTACGAGCACTACGCCGGTGCGCTGAACTGCTATGCCAGCGTCCTGGACGAGACCGCACCGCTGCTGGTCGTCACTCGCAACCGGTTGCGACAGCGCTATGAGGACGTCGCAGGTCGATGTCCCGGGACGCTCGGCTCGGCGGAGACCACCCGGCCGACGGCGGCGGACCTGTTGCCGCTCGCCAGCACGTTCAAAGCCGGTTACGACCGGTGGGCCGACGCGCTGGACCGCTGTATCGCCGCGCTGTCACAGGCTGACGAGAGCGATCCGACCCGGGATCGGCACGGCTTCGCCGCGTTCGGCCACCACGTCGCGGGGGTCGTCGGGGCCGCGCTCAGTCCCTTCGAACGGGCGGTGCTGCATCCATCCCTGGCCAACATCTCGGCCTGCCTCGGCTCTCTCAACCTCGGGTTGACCGCCCTCGGAGTGGGCCTGCTGTTCGTCTGCCCCGCAGTCGGGGCGGCCTGCCTGACTGCGGCAACGGTGCTCGCTGTCGCCCAACTGGCGGTGGACTCCGCGCGGCGCGAGCAGGGTGAGCAGGTCAGCGCCGGCAACCTCGGCATGGACCTCGCGGCGGCCGTTCCCGTCGGAGGCGGCGCCGTGCGTGGGCTGCGGACGGCTGCGAAGGTGACCCATCTGGTTCCCGGCGGCGGGCTGATGGTCCACGAAGGACTGGACGGCGGCCACACCCTGGCCAAGCACGTCGGCAAGAGCGAGCAATTCCTGCGCAACCGGCTGGCCACCGAGCCAGATCTCACGGCCGCCTCTACGTTCTACGACCGCCAGACTGCGGAGTCCGGCATCAGCTGGACGTTCAAGGAGCACGGTGTGACGCTGGACCGCTGGCTGACAGGCAAGGTCACGACCTTGATACTGGAGTCGACGATAACCCGACCGGTCGGTGTCGTGATCCCCCGGGCGACCGGCACACTGGTACATGCCAGCGGCATGAGGGTGATCGTCAAGCGCAGCCCGTTAATGGTGACAGGATTCCGAATCCACACGGCTATGGTGATCGAATGAAGCAGTTTCCAGCCTTGTACCAATTTCTCGGGGGCTACCTCCACGAGGATTGGAAGGACGACTACCCCGACCTCTGGCATGCCGTGGACGACTTTATTGACGGCGAACCGGATTGGGCGCCCCGCTTCAATGCTGACGTGCAGCAGCTGCTCGGCGAATGTGCCACCGAGCAGGAAATCGAGCAGCGGTTTGATCAACTCGGCGCGGTCTACTACCCGCCCGGGGGTGGCTGGGACAGCTACCGCGCCTGGTTGGTAGCCGTCGCGGACTACGTCGAGAAGCACCTGCACAAGGCTCCGGCTGCCTGAACGGAACGACACTGCAAGGGTGATCGAATGAAGCGGCTAGAGGCGCTGCAAACGTTGCTTGACTGCTACCTCCACGAGGATTGGAAGGACGACTACTCCGACCTCTGGCATGCCGTGGACGACTTCATCGATGGCCAACCGGACTGGGCGCCCCGCTTCAACGCTGACATGCAGCAGCTGCTCGGCGAATGTGCCACCGAGCAGGAAATCGAGCAGCGGTTTGATCAACTCGGCGCGGTCTACTATCCGCCCGGGGGTGGCTGGGACAGCTACCGCGCCTGGTTGGTAGCCGTCGCGGACTACGTCGAGAAGCACCTGCACAAGGCTCCGGCTGCCTGAGCGCCCGCCGCCAATTTCGGCTCAGACCGAGGCGGGCTCGCCCGCCCGGGTCAGCCGCGTCGCCTTGCGGGCACCGCGCAGCACCCGCACCACCATGGCCGGCTTCATCAGCTCGGCCGGGTCGGTGATCAGGTGCTGCACCGAGGTGAACGTCCGCCGGACCTGCGGGTCGACCATCGAGGCCAGCTGCACTCGCTTGGCGTAGGCGTTCTTCAGCCGGATGCCGCGCGGGCGCTCGCCGCCGGTCTCGGGATAGCTGAAGTCCCCGCCGGTCGCGAACTGCCACGGGGTCGCCACGATCCTCCCGGCCTGCTGGTAGTACCGGCGGGACAGCTCCGCATCCACCGGACCCGCGGCACCGTCGAGCAGCCTGCCCAACTCCACCGCCTCCAGCGCCGCGCAGGTCATGCCCTGGCCGTAGATCGGGTTGAAGCTGCAGATCGCGTCGCCCAGCGCCAGGTACCCGCCGGGTAGCTCGGCCAGCTCCTCGAAGTAGCGCCGCCGGCTGGTCGGGTAGTGCACCACCGAGAGCTCGGTGAGCGGCTCGCAGCGCTCCAGCAGCCGGGCGATGCCGGGATGCGGCAGCTTCTTGGCGTGCCGCTCGAAGGCCGCCAGGTCACGCGGAAAGTCCTCGTGCCAGCCGCCCAGCGAGATCAGCCACCGGTCGTCCTCCACCGGCAGCGCGAGACCGGCCCGCTTCTCGGCCGGCGGGCTGGGCAGCGAGAACACCGCCGAGCCCTGCAGCAGGTCGCCCGGGGAGCGGCGGTAGAACCGGGTGGCGTACCCGACGCCGACCTTGACCTCGCTGGTGCGCGGCGCTGGGAACCCGAGGGCTGCCAGCCAGTGGTTGGACCGGGCGCCCCGGCCGGTGCAGTCGACGATCAGGTCGGTCTCGATCAGCTCACCGTCGTCCAACCGGGCCCCGGTGACCCGGCCCCCGACGCCCTCCAGCCCGGCCACCGACACCGAGTCCCGGATGCTGACGTTGGAGAGCGCCGCCACCCGGCGCCGGATCGCCAGCTCCAGCAGCGGCCGGCTGAAGGTGACCAGCCGCAGCTCCGACGGCTCGGCCGGCCAGATCGAGCCGAACCGATAGAAGGACAGCCCCGTCCCCGGGTCGAAGCGCACCCCGCCGGCGGCGACCAGCTCGTCCATCAGGTCTTCGAAAAGCTCGCCCAGCGCCCGCTGGCCCGAGACCAGCAGCACGTGGCCGTGGCCGCCCTGGGTCACCCCGCGGCGCGGCACCGCCGCATCCGGCAGCTCGTCCCGGTCGAGCACCACCACCTGGGAAAACCGGTCGGCCAGGGCGCGGGCCGCGCACAGCCCGGCGATGCCGGCCCCGATCACCACCGCGCAGGAGCGGTCGGAGGAGTTCACCACCACAGCGGGAGTTCCTCCAGCCGGCGGACCACCAGGCCCTGGGTGTAGCGCAGCTCCGACTCCGGCACCGCCAGCCGCAGGTTGGGCATCCGGGCCAGCAGCCCCTTCATCGCCTCCTGCAGCTCCACCCGGGCCAGCTGCGCGCCGAGGCAGTGGTGCACCCCGGCACCGAAGGCCAGGTGCGGGTTGGCCGGGCGGTCCAGCTTCAGCCCGTCCGGCTCGGTGAACATCAGCTCGTCCCGGTTGGCCACCATGAAAGCCGGCAGCACGGTGGAACCCGCCGGGATCAGGGTGCCGCCCAGCTCGACCGGCTCCAGGGTGACCCGGGGCAGCATCACGCCGGTCTCGCCGAGCTGGATGAACCGGCTCAGCTCCTCGACGGCGGCCGGGATCTTGCCCGGGTCGGCCTGCAGCGCGGCCAGCTGTTCGGGAAAGCGCAGCAGGGTCAGCACGAACAGGTTGATCTGGGTGGTGGTGGTCTCGTGACCGCCGATCATCACCCCGATGCTGACCATCAGCAGTTCTTCGTCGGTGAGCCGGTCGGAGTCGACGTTGACCTTGATCAGCGCGGTCAGCAGGTCATCGCCGGGCTTGTCCCGGCGGCTGTCGATCAGCTCCTTGAAGCCCTGCACGGCGGCCGCGGTGCCCTCCGGGTCGACCTGCCAGTCGCCCATCATGGTGTCCGACCACTCCTTGCACTTCCAGCGCTCCTCCTCTGGAATCCCGAACAGCTCGCTGATCACCGCCACCGGCAGCGGGGTGGAGAAGCCGGCCACCAGGTCGACCGGGCCGGGCCCGACCAGCATCTTGTCCAGGAACCCGTCCACCAGCTCGGCGATCCGGGGCCGCAGCTCCTCCACCCGGCGCGGGGTGAAGGCGTAGGACACCAGCTTGCGCAGCCGGGTGTGCCGCGGCGGGTCCATGCCGATCAGCGACTCGGTCTCCAGCTCCCCCAGCTCCTTGGCCGGGCCCCCCGGGTCCTTCACCGCCGCCCGGCTGAAGCGCCGGTCCACCAGGATCTGCCGGACGTCGGCATAGCGCGAGACCAGGTAGGCCTCGATGCCGTCGGCCATCCGGACCTTCACCACCGGCTGGTTGCGCTGGAAGTCCACCAGCACCGGCGGCGGCTCGTAGATCGAGGGCGGCGGGGGCAGCGGGTAGCTGGGCATCGGTTGGCTCACAGAGGTGCTCCTGACAGGGATCCGGTTCGGGTGGTGCGGCACAGCCGTTCCAGGACCGGCACGAGGAGCGCCGGCGGCGGCATGGCCGCCACCTGCCCGGCGAGCTCGGCCGCTCGGTGCGGTATCCGGGTACCGGCGAGCAGGTCTGCCACCAGCCGCCGGACCTGCTCCGGGCCGGCCGCGCCGTCCGGCACGCTCAGCCCGGCGCCGACGGCCACCAGCCGCTCGGCGTTGAAGTGCTGGTCCGAGACCAGGGGCACCACGACCTGCGGCACCCCGGCGGCCAGCGCCGTCATCATGCTGCCCGCCCCACCCTGGTGGATCAGCACCTGGCAGCTGGGCAGTACCAGCTGCAGCGCCAGCGGCGAGCGGGGCAGCCGGACGTTGTCCGGCAGCTCGCCCAGGCCCGCGTGCTGGGCCGGGTGCAGCGCCAGCACCAGCTCGACGTCCAAGCCCGCCAGCTCGGCGATCACCGCGGGCAGGTCGAACTTCGAGTCCAGGCCCAGCGAGGCCATCATGGTGCCCCAGGTCAGGCACACCCGCGGCTTGTCCGGAGGCGGCAGCCGCAGCCAGTCCGGCAGCACGGTCGGGCCGTTGTAGGGCACGAACCGGACCGGCTCGGACGGTGCCGCCAACCGGACCTGCATGCCCGGCGGGCACGGGTCGAGCAGCAGGTCGCCGGCCTGGCGCACCTCGGCCAGGTCCACCCCGACCCGCTCGGCCAGCGGCCCGAGGACCGAGGACCGGTCCAGGTCGAGCTGGGTGGTCTCGTCCGGGCCCCAGAGCTGGCGCACGCCCGGCACCCCGAGCGCGGCCGCGGTGACCGCACCGGCCAGGTTCTGCGGCTCGAACAGCACCAGGTCCGGACCGAACTCCCGGCCGAAGGCGACCAGATCGGGCAGCATGGCCGCGGCATACCGGACCACCCCGCCGTCAGGGGTCACCGCCGGGGTCACCGACTCGGGTGCCGCACCGCGGGCCCGCTCGGCCCGGGTGGCCACCCGGCCGATCTTGCCGGAGAACACCTCGGCGAAGTCCAGGTCCTCGCCGACCGCCACCGCCGGCAGCCCTGCGCCGGTGATGACGTCGGTCATGCCCGGTTGGCTGGCGACGAGCACCTCGTGGCCGGCCGAGCGCAGCGCCCAGGCCAGCGGGACCAGCGGATAGAAGTGCGACCGCCAGCCCCAGCTCGTGACCAGCACCCTCATCCGGCAGCCACCACGCCCAGCAGCCGCTGGTTGGCCTCGTCGGTGCCGACGGTGACCCGCACGCCGAGGCCGGGGTGCGCCCGCAGCAGGATGCCCGCCGCCCGGCAGCGGGCGACGAAGTCCTCGGCCTCGGCACCGAGCGGCAGCCAGACGAAGTTGCCCTGCGAGTCGGGCACGTCCAGTCCCGCGGCCCGCAGGTCTTCGACGAACCGGGCCCGGACGCCGGCGAACTCGGCGCACCGTTCCTGCATCTGCTTCTCGGCCTCCGGCTCCAGCGCGGCCACCGCGGCCAGCTGGGCCAGCCCGCCGGGGTAATACACCATGTTGGTCATCCGGGCCTGCTGGGCGATGGCCGCTGCCACGATCGCGTAGCCGACCCGCAGGGTGGCCAGGCCGTAGGCTTTGGAGAAGGTGCGCAGCACGCACACGTTGTCCCGGCCGGCCCGCAACTGCATGCCGTCGGCGGCGTCCGGGTCGGTGACGAACTCCCGGTAGGCCTCGTCCAGGAACACCGGCACGTCTGCCGGCACCCGGTCCAGGAAGGCGGTCAGCTCGTCGCGGCCGACCACCGAACCGGTCGGGTTGTTCGGGTTGCAGACCAGCACGCACCGGGTGTTGTCGGTGATCGCCGCGGCCATCGCGTCCAGGTCGAGACCGTAGCCGGCCATCGGCACCGGAACCGGCCGGCAGTAGGTGTTCATCACCATCAGCGGGTAGGCCTCGAACGACAGCGCCGGGTACACCACCTCGGTGCGCTCCGGCCCGAGCGAGGCGATCAGGTTCTGGGTGAGGCCGGCCGAGCCCGGGCCGACCAGCACCTCGGCCGGCGACACGCCGTAGTGGCCAGCCAGCGCGGCGACCAGCTCGGCCGCGGTGTGCGAGGGATAGCGGTGTAGCTGCGCCGCGCCCTGCTCGACGGCCGCCCGCACGCTGGGCAGTGGGCCGAACCGGGACTCGTTCATCGACATGTCGTGCAGGTCCGTCACATAGGTCGTCGGACGGGTCATCGACCGGACTCCTCACTTACGGCGGGGCTGACTGCAGGGCCGGGGACGGAGCCGGCGGTCTCGTCGGCCTGCTCGGTCTTTTCCGAGTACAGCCCCAGCGCGCGCAGCGCCAGGCCCCGGGTAATGGCGCCGTTGGGGTAGTACATGTGGTGGCGGATGTAGGCACAGATCCGGCTCGGCTGCCAGCCGCCGGTGGGCAGCTGGGCGTCCACCAGCCAGGACACCGCCCGGCGGGCGGAGTCCGAGGCGGGGTCCAGGCCCGCCTCCAGCAGCGCGTTCAGCGCCCAGGCGGTCTCCTCCACCGAGCTGTCGGAGTCCGCCCCGTCGCCCCACGAACCGTCCGGGCGCTGGGTGCCCGCCAGCCACTGCCGGGCTCGGTCCGCCACCGGCTCACTACCCCGGCCGGCCCGGGCCAGTGCCGCCAGCACCGCCGCGGTGCCGGTGGTGTAGTCGCGGTACCAGAGGTTGTCGAAGGTGCCGTCCGGACGCTGCTGGGTGGCCAGCCAGGCCGCCGCCTTGCCGATCTCGGGACTGTCGGCCGCAAGCCCGGCGTCCAGCAGCGCGACGATCGCCTGGCTGGTGATGGAAGGGCACGGCCCGTCGTTGGCGAGCTTGGTGTTGCGCACCCACAGGCTCCAGGAGCCCCGGCTGTCCTGCCGGTCGCGCAACCACTGCACCCCGGTCCGCAGCACCGGATCGGTGGCCGCACCCGGCAGCCCGGCGAGCGCGGCGACGATCTCGGCGGACTCCAGCGTCACCGGCCAGCCGCGGGCACCGGAGAAGCTCCAGCCGCCCGGCGGGCAGGCCAGCACCGTGAACTCCTGCTGCTGCTGGCAGCGGTGAAACAGCTGCCGGGCCTGCTCCAGCCGTGGGTCACCGGCGTAGCCGGCCGCCACCAGCCCGGTCACCGCGTAGCCGGACCGGGTCAGGTCCAGGTTGCTGACCGCGTCCCAGGAGCCGTCGGGACGCACCGAGCGGCGCAGGTAGCCGGCGCTGGCGGCCACCAGGTCCGGGGCCAGGCCGGCCCGGGCCAGGCTCAGGCACACCAGCGCGGCCGGCCACGGGTCTTCTGAGAAGTCGCCGGTCCGGCCCTCGTGCTCGTAGATCGCGCGCAGCAGCCCGAGCGCCTTGCCCCGGGCCAGCCGCGCGGTCCGGCCGCGCAGCCCCGGGGCCGGGTCGGTGACCGACTGGGCCAGTGCCAGCGCGGCGAACGGCGCGGTGCGGAACCCGATCCGCTCCCGGCGCACCTTGTCGAACAGCACGATCTCTAGCGGCAGCCGGCGCATGTCCGACGGCTGCAGGAACCCCGCCAGCAGGTAGAACGTCTTGCACAGCAGCAGCACCGCCGGATCGGTCACCGCAGTGATGCCGCCAAACTGCTCCAGCCGGGCCCGGCCGGCCGCGATCGCCTCGGTGCTGGCCCCGGGGTCGACGATCTGCAGGGCAGCCGTGGCCACCGCGGTGGCAACCGGCTCGCTGCCGGCACCGAGCACGCCGCCCCAGCCGCCGTCGGGCTGCTGCACCGAGCGCAGCCACCGGCTGCCGCCCGCGATCAGCTCGGCGGAGTTGGCCCGGTCGGCGAACCACAGCGCGGTGATCGCGCCGGCGGTGCCCAGCACCGAGGGCGGCGGGTCGTCGCCGAAGGCGCCGTTGTCGCGCTGCCGGCCGAACAGCTCCTCGGCTCCCAACCGGACGGCGTGCGCGGCCCGCTCGGCCAGCTCAGGCATAGCTATTTCCCTTCGGAACGCTCGGCGGGGTGGCGCCGGCCGGCTCGGGATGCGGCCGGCCGGCACCGAATTCGTACCAGGATCGCAGCATCCGCTGCGACCACCAGGTCAGGGCCAGCGCGGGCACCAGCAGCAGCACCGCCGGCAGCGCGCCCAGTCCCAGGCCGAGGACCGCCGCGGCCAGGCACATCCGCTCCAGCACCAGCAGCTCGTGGGCGCGCAGCGCGTCCCGGGCGGCGAGCTCGCCGGCCCGCAGCAGCGGCAGCACGGCGGACAGGCCCACCGCCGCCACCCCGGCCAGCGCCAGCAGGAACCAGCCGGTCCGGCCGGCGGGGGCGGCCAGCCCACCCCAGCCGGCTGCGGCCAGGGTGGCCAGGTAGAGCCCGAGGGCGACCCGGGCGCCGGTGCCGGTGCCGTGGGTGACCGGCAGGGTGCGGTACCCGCCGGCCCGGTCGCCGTCGACGTCACGCAGCGTGCCGACCAGGTTCGAGCAGGTGTCGTGCAGCCAGAACGCGGCGACGAACGGCAGCAGCTGCGACCAGCCGAACGGCGGCACGCAGGCTGCCCCGTACAGCAGCGCCAGCGCCCCGAGCGCCCCGCGGACCAGGTTGCCGGCGATCCCGGCGGCCTTGAGCCGCAGGCCGTAGGCGAGCACCGCCGCCACCGCCAGCACCGCGATCAGGCTGGTGCGCCAGCCGGTGAGCACCGCCAGCACCGCCACCGCGGCCATGGCCAGCACCCCGCAGGCCAGCGCCGTCCGGGCCAGCAGCCGGCCGGACGGGATCGGCCGGTGCGGCTTGGCGATGGCGTCGAGGTCGCGGTCGAAGTAGTCGCTGAGGTAGTGCCCGCCGAGCCAGCCCAGGGTGGGCACCGCCCAGGCCGCGACCAGCCGGACGCCCTCGTGCCGGCCCGGGCTCAGGCCCGCGCCGGCCAGGCCCACGAACCCGACGTACCACAGGGTGTAGAGCCGCCAGGTCTGCAGGTGCGCGGTCGCCCGGGTACGCAGCCGGCTCACCGTAGCCGACCGGGAGGCCGAAGTACGCAAGTGCTGGTCATGGCCGGGTGGTGACCGCCCACTGGACGATCCCGGTGAGCAGGTCCACGCTCTGCGACGGGGGCAGCTCGGACAGCTCGTCCAACGCCAGCCGGCCGTATTCGGTGGCGTGGTCCTGGCAGCCCTGCAGCGCGCCGGTGGCCATCAGCAGCGAGCGGAACTCGTCGAACTCGGCCGGCTCGGCCGACCGGCGGGCCAGGGCTGCGGCCAGCGCCAGCCGGGTGTCGGCGTCGGACGTCTGGTAGGCCATCAGCACCGGCAGGGTCGGCCGGCCGTTGGCCAGGTCGCTGCCGGTCGGCTTGTCGGTGTCGTCGGGGTCGGCGAACAGGATCAGGTCGTCGCGGATCTGGAAGGCCACCCCGAGGTAGGAGCCGTAGCGGCCCAGCGCCGCGGCCTGCTCGCTGGTCGCGCCGGCCAGCAGCGCGCCGATCTGGCAGACCGCCCGGAACAGTGCGCCGGTCTTGAGCCGCGCCATCTCCAGGTACAGCGCGGGGTCGGCGGTGATGTCGCCGACCAGCCGGGACTCCAGCATCTGGCCCCGGCACAGGTCCGAGCCGGCCTCGGCCAGCACCGCCACCGACTCCACCACCGCGGGATCGCGCAGCCCCGCCGCCCGGCACTCGGCAAGGCCGGTGAAGGCGGCGAAGATCAGGTGGTCGCCGGCCACGATGGCGTGCGCCAGGCCGTGCGCGACGTGCACGGTGGGACGCCCGCGGCGCAGCAGGTCGCCGTCGATGATGTCGTCGTGGGTCAGGGTGGCTACGTGCAGGTACTCCATGGCCAGCGCCGCGGGCAGCACCTGGCTCGGCTCGCCGCCGACCGCCTCGGCCGCCGTCAGGGTCATCACCGGACGCAGGAACTTGCCGGCCGGCAGCAGCGCGTAGCGCGCGATGCTGTTCAGCTCGTCGGAGTCCGAGGGCCACCGGGCGGCCAGCGCGTCGAAGAGCAGCGCACCGGCGCGGCTGTGCGCCAGGTCGTCGAGCAGGGCGGGTGGAACCCGTCCGGTGATGGTCATGGCCTGATCCCTCCAGCCTGGGGTGTCGACTGCTGGGCCGGCCGGGCTGGCCGCGGGCCGGTCAGCGGGGTGCACATGCGTACTCCAGCAGTACCAGCCCCTGCCGGCCCCGGTAGACGCCGACCGGCACCAGGCCGGCGTCCGCGGCGATCGCGTCGAAGTCCTCTCCGGTCCGCTCCCGCCCGCCCACGGTCACCAGCATCTCCAGGTCGAAGGAGGTGGCGTAGGGCACCTGCGGATCGGTGGGCAGCACCTCGATGACCAGCACCCGGCCGCCAACGCCCGCCGCCTCCGCCATCCGGCGCAGCACCCGGGTGGCCTCGGCGTCCGGCCAGTCGGTGACGGCGCGCGAGATGGTGTAGACGTCCCGGCCGGCCGGCAGCGGGTCGAAGAAGCTGCCGGTGACGATCTCGGTCCGGTCGGTCAGACCGCGCTCGGCGAACAGCTGCCGGGCCACCGCCGGCGAATTGGGCAGGTCCACCAGGGTGCCCCGCAGGTGCGGGTGCCGGCCGAGCAGTTCCGACAGCAGGATGCCGCTGCCGCCGCCGACATCGCAGACCTCGGTGACTGCGCTCCAGTCGTAGAGTTCGGCCACCTGCGGCGAGGTGCGGCTGCCCTGCACCACCATCAGCTCGTCGATGAAGCGGCGGTGCTCCTCGGCGTCCAGGTCCTCCCAGAAGGTCAGGCCGTGCACGACCGGATAGGCCACCTCGCCGGTACGCACCGAGTGCAGCAGGCCGGTGTAGGCCAGGTCCATCCGGCCGCCCATGTTCTCCAGGTCCAGCCAGCGACCCATGCCGGCCGGGCTCCGGTCGAGCAGCTCCCGGCTCACCTCGGTCAGGTCGAAGTGCCCTTTCCCGTCCTCGGTGAACACCCCCTGGTGCACCAGGTAGCGCAGCAGCCGGTCCAGCGCGTCCGGGTCGGCACCCACCGCCGCGGCGATCGCGTTGACGTCGTGGACGCCGGCCGCCAGCTGGTCGGCCACCTGCAGCGAGGCCACCACCCGGATCGCGAACGGGGTCGCCAGGTTGACCATGCTGCGGAGCCGGGTGGCGGCATCTGGCGAGACTGCTGCGTCGGGAGGGGGCACCAGGCGGGCTTTCTGATCGGGGGCGCGATGGCCGGGCGGCTGGCGTGCTGGTACAGCCCCCATCGGCGCATCGTGTTGAATCGTGCGGGTAGCGCAGACACTAGGTCAAGGTCGGAATCGTGCGCTAGCCAACAGGAATAATCATTGCTGATAGTTCATCCGATGCACCAGATGACTGACCGGCGAAGCGCAAGTGTCTGCGACGGGAGTCTGCGGAAAGGGTTCGCGGGAGCATATTTCCAGCGCTGCCGCGCGGTGCTCGCAGGGACCATCGGACCGGGATGCGTCGCGCGAGACCTGCTCGGCCACGTCCGGTCGCCGGTAGCCGGCCGGCGGGCACGGCCGCGCGGCCAGCGGGGACGGTGGGCGGTGGCCGCGCCGGTCTAGAGTGCGGCAGGGCGGTCTGATATCCGGACGGCGGCAGTCGCCCGGACGGCAGAAGGTGGGTCATGACGGAGCTGATCGTGCTGGTGGACGAGGCCGGCACCGTGGTGGGCACCGCCCCGAAGGCGAGCGTGCACCATGCCGACACGCCGCTGCACCTGGCCTTCTCGTCCTATGTCTTCGACCGGCAGGGCCGGTTCCTGCTGACTCGGCGGGCGCTGTCCAAGCAGACCTGGCCGGGTGTCTGGACCAACAGCTGCTGCGGGCACCCGATGCCCGGGGAGTCCTTCCAGCAGGCGCTGCACCGCCGGCTGGACTACGAGCTGGGCCTGTCCGCCGACGAGGTGGTCGAGCTGCTGCCCGACTTCCGCTACCGCGCCGAGCTCGACGGCGTGGTGGAGAACGAGATCTGCCCGGTGTTCGGGGTGCGGGTCGGCAGCGAGCCGGCCCCGCGCCCCACCGAGGTCGAGCAGAGCAGCTGGGTGGACTGGGCGGACGTGCTGGCCGGGCGCACCCCGCCGCTGTCGCCGTGGTGCCTGCTGCAGCTGGAGGCGCTGGCTGGCCATCCCGGCATCGAGCGGCTGCGCCGGCCCGCCTGAGGTCTGCACGAACCCTCTGCGATCGGGACAGCTCAGGACGGCAGCGAGCCGACCAGCTCGTCGGCGGCGGCGTACGGGTCCAGCTGGCCGGCCGCCACCCGGCCGGCCAGCTCGGTCAGGGCCGCCGCGCCGTGGATCTCGGAGAACCGCCGGCGCACCGTCTCCACCGCGATCGCCTCGATCTCGGCACCGGCCCGGGCCTGCCGGCGGCGCGGCAGCTCACCGGTGGCCGTCATCCAGTTCCAGTGCTTGTCGAGGGCGGCCACCAGGTCGTCCACCCCCTCGGCGCGGGCGGCCACCGTCTTGACGATCGGCGGGCGCCAGGCGCCGGCCGTCGAGTGCTTGCCGCCCAGCGACAGCATGTAGCGCAGGTCGCGCGCGACCTGATCGGCGCCGTCCCGGTCGGCCTTGTTCACCACGAACACGTCGGCGATCTCGAGGATGCCGGCCTTGGCCGCCTGGATGCCGTCCCCCATGCCCGGCGCCAGCAGCACCACCGTGGTGTCGGCCAGCTGCACCACCTCGACCTCGGACTGGCCGACCCCGACCGTCTCGATCAGCACCACGTCGCAGCCCACCGCGTCCAGTACCCGCAGCGCCTGGGGCGCGGCGGCGGCCAGCCCGCCGAGGTGCCCGCGGGTGGCCATCGAGCGGATGAACACCCCCGGGTCGGTGGCGTGGTCCTGCATCCGCACCCGGTCGCCGAGCAGCGCGCCACCGGAGAACGGCGAGGACGGGTCCACCGCCAGGATCGCGACCCGCTTGCCGGCCGCGCGCAGCGCGCCGACCAGCGCCGAGGTGGAGGTCGACTTGCCGACTCCGGGCGAGCCGGTGATGCCCACCACCCGGGCATGGCCGGTGAAGGGCATCAACCGCTCGGCGACCTCGCGCAGCGCCGGCGAGCCGTCCTCGACCAGGGAGATCAGCCTGGCCACCGACCGCGGATCGGCGTTCCTGGCCCGCTCCACCAGTCCGGCGATGTCGGCCTTCGCGCCGCGCAGGGTGGCCCGTCCGGAGACCACCGATCAGGCCGCGGGGTGCTGGCTGCCCTCGCTCCGGGTGCCCGCGGTGGGTGGCACGCGCAGGATCAGGGCGTCGCCCTGCCCGCCGCCGCCGCACAGCGCCGCCACGCCGGTCCCGCCGCCGCGGCGCTGCAGCTCCAGCGCCAGGTGCAGGGCGATCCGGGCGCCGGACATCCCGATCGGGTGGCCGATGGCGATCGCGCCGCCGTTGACGTTGACGATGTCGGCCGGCACGCCCAGCTCCTTGACCGAGGCCAGGCCCACCGCGGCGAACGCCTCGTTGATCTCGATCAGGTCCAGGTCGGACACGCTGATGCCCTCCTTGGCCACCGCCGCCCGGATCGCGTTGGCAGGCTGGTGCTGCAGGCTCGAGTCGGGACCGGCGACCACGCCGTGCGCGCCGATCTCGGCCAGCCAGCTCAGGCCCAGCTCCTCGGCCTTGGCCTTGCTCATCACCACCACCGCCGCGGCGCCGTCGGAGATCGGCGAGGCCGAGCCCGCGGTGATGGTGCCGTCCGGACGGAAGGCCGGCCGCAGCCGGGCCAGCACCTCGACGCTGGTGTCACCACGCACGCCCTCGTCGGTGCGGAACTCCAGCGGCTCGCCCTTGCGCTGCGGGATCGAGACCGGCACCACCTCGTCGTCGAAGATGCCGTTCTTCCAGCCCTCGGCGGCCAGCTGGTGGCTGCGCGCGGCGAAGGCGTCCTGCTCGGCCCGGCTGAACTCCTGGTCACCGGTGTTGGCGGCCTCGGTCAGCGCGCCCATCGCCTGGGTGGTGAGCACGTCCCACAGGCCGTCGTAGGCCATGTGGTCGGTCATCTCGACGGTGCCGTACTTGAAGCCCTCGCGGGACTTGGGCAGCAGGTGCGGCGCCTGGCTCATCGACTCCTGGCCGCCGGCCACCACCACCTCGAACTCGCCGGCCCGGATCAGCTGGTCGGCCAGTGCGATGGCGTCGATGCCGGACAGGCACACCTTGTTGATGGTCAGCGCCGGGACGCTCAGCGGGATGCCGGCCTTGTGGGCGGCCTGCCGGGCCGGGATCTGGCCGGCGCCGGCGGTGAGCACCTGGCCCATGATCACGTACTGCACCTGCTCCGGGGCGACGCCCGCGCGCTCCAGCGCGGCCTTGATGGCCAGCCCGCCGAGGTCGGTGCCGGAGAAGTCCTTGAGGGAGCCGAGCAGTTTGCCGACCGGGGTGCGGGCACCGGCGACGATCACCGAGGTGGTTGCTGACATGTGGCCTCCTACAGCTTCGGCGGGCGGTGCCGGCTCGGGTTCCCGAGCTGCCGCGGTACTAGCTGCCAGGATATCGACCCGGCCGGCCGCTGACAGCCGCTGCCGGGCCGGTCGCGCTATGAACCGTGCCACCCCGGGGCGGTTCGCCTTCTCCGCCGCCCGGCCCAGGGCGCACCATGAGCCATGACCATCCTGCGGATCGACCATGTCGGAATCGCCGTCGCCGACCTCGACGCGGCGATCGCCTTCTACCGGGACACCTTCGGCATCGTGAGCGTGCACGAGGAGGTTAACGCCGAGCAGGGCGTCCGGGAGGCGATGCTGGCCGTCGGCGACGGCAGCAGCCGGATCCAGTTGCTGGCGCCGCTGAATGCCGACTCCACCATCGCGAAGTTCCTGGACCGCAACGGCCCCGGCCTGCAGCAGCTGGCCTACACCGTCGACGACGTGGCGGCGACCTCGGCCGAGCTGCGCGAGCGCGGGCTGCGGCTGCTCTACGACGAGCCCCGGCGCGGCACCGCGGGCTCGAAGATCAACTTCGTGCATCCCAAGGACGCCGGCGGCGTGCTGATCGAGCTGGTGGAGCCGGCCCGGTAGTCCGGTGACACGCCGGCCGGTGTGCAACCGGTCACCCCATCCGGCGTGAAAGCGCTACCCGTCAGTAACCTCCTCTACCGAACGTCACAGCCTGCAACGCCGCAGCCTGCGTCGATGGGGAGGACATCCGCCGTGGACCAGATCCGTGCCGCCGTCAACGAGGCCAGTACCGACGCCCTGACAGGACTCGCCGGGCTGGCGGTTCCCGACAGCTACCGCGGCGTGGTGGTGCGCGCCGACGAGGCGGGGATGTTCGCCGGGCTCGCCACCCGGGACAAGGACCCGCGCAAGTCGCTGCACCTGCAGGAGGTGCCCACCCCGGAGGTGGGGCCCGGCGAGGCGCTGATCGCGGTGCTGGCCAGCGCCATCAACTACAACACCGTGTGGACCTCGATCTTCGAGCCGGTGTCGACGTTCGAGTTCCTCAAGCGCTACGGCCGCAGCTCCGAGCTCGCCCGCAAGCACGACCAGCCCTACCACGTGGTCGGCTCGGACCTGGCCGGCGTGGTGCTGCGGACCGGTCCGGGGGTATCCCGCTGGCAGGTCGGCGACCGGGTGGTGGCGCACTGCCTGTCGGTGGAGCTGGAGGAGCCGCAGGGCCACGACGACACCATGCTCGACCCGCAGCAGCGGATCTGGGGCTTCGAGACCAACTTCGGCGGGCTGGCCGAGCTGGCCCTGGTCAAGTCCAACCAGCTGATGCCCAAGCCCGAGCACCTGACCTGGGAGGAGGCCGCCTCCCCCGGCCTGGTCAACTCCACCGCCTACCGGCAGCTGGTCAGCCACAACGGCGCCAACCTCAAGCAGGGCGACATCGTGCTGATCTGGGGCGCCTCCGGGGGGCTGGGCGGCTATGCCACCCAGTACGCGCTCAACGGCGGCGCGATCCCGGTCTGCGTGGTCTCCTCGCCGGACAAGGCGGAGCTGTGCCGCCGGATGGGCGCCGAGCTGATCATCGACCGGTCGGCCGAGGGCTACCGGTTCTGGAAGGACGAACACACCCAGGACCCGTCGGAGTGGAAGCGGCTGGGCGCCCGAATCCGGGAGCTGACCGGCGGCGACGACCCCGACATCGTCTTCGAGCACCCCGGCCGGGAGACCTTCGGCGCCTCGGTCTACGTGGTGCGCCGGGGCGGCACCGTGGTCACCTGTGCCTCCACGTCGGGCTTCCTGCACGAGTACGACAACCGCTACCTGTGGATGAACCTCAAGCGGATCGTCGGCACCCACTTCGCCAACTACCGCGAGTCCTGGGAGGCCAACCGGCTGATCGCCCGGGGCGCCATCCACCCGACGCTGTCGCGCGCCTACCCGCTGGCCGAGACCGGCCAGGCGGCCTACGACGTGCACCGCAACAGCCACCAGGGCAAGGTCGGGGTGCTGTGCCTGGCCGAGGCCGAGGGGCAGGGCGTCACCGCACCCGAACTGCGCGCGAAGCACCTGGACGCGATCAACCGGTTCCGCAACGCCTGAGCGGTTTGCCCCTCCGAACTCCCGGACTCCACGCTCGGTAACCGGAACGGATACGCTGCGCGGCAGCTACGCCGGGGCCCGGCATGCAACCATGGTGGCATGGCAGCAGAAGACAACAGCACCGAGCTCCTGCCGTTGATCGACGAGGACGAGCCGATCTTCGATGTCGGCATCCGCGGCTACGACAAGCGCCAGGTGGACGGCTATGTGTCCCGGGCCGAGGCCCAGATCGCGGAGCTGAAGGCCGCCCGCGACGCCGCCCTGGCCACCAGCGCCGACCGGGCCGCGCAACTGGCCAGCCGCGAGGCCTACATCGAGTCGCTCAAGCAACAGGCCGCCAAGGCGGCCGAGGCACCGAGCCCGGTGGTGCACGTCTCGGACCGGATCCGGGAGATGCTGCAGCTGGCCACCGACGAGGCCGAGCAGACCCGGCAGGCCGCCGAGGAGGAGGCGGCCGGCATCCGGCGGGCCGCCGAGGAAGAGGCCGACCGGGTGCTGTCGGCCGCCCGGGCGGATGCCGAGGGGGTCCGGGCCGAGGCCGCCGCCGCCCAGCAGCGGCTCACCGCCGCGGCCAGCCAGCGCTCGGCGGAGGCCGACCAGAAGCTGGCCCAGGCCCGGATCGAG
The DNA here is from genome assembly GCF_035474675.1 of Jatrophihabitans sp. GTDB lineage: Bacteria > Actinomycetota > Actinomycetes > Mycobacteriales > Jatrophihabitantaceae > Jatrophihabitans_A. The sequence goes on from NZ_DATINC010000025.1 coordinate 19,872, forward strand.
GCCAACCGGATCCTGGATCAGGCCACCGCGGAGCTGGACAAGGCGCAGGCCGCGGCGGCGAGCATCGCCGAGGCGGCCGCCGCCGAGCGCACCCGGCTCGACGACGAGGCGGCCGCGGCCCGGGCGATGGCCGAACGGGCCTCCGCCGAGCGGCTGCGCACCGCCGAGGAGGACTTCGAGATCACCCTGCGAGCCCGGCGCACCGCCGCCGAGCGGCAGGCCCAGCTCGACCACCAGGCAGCCCGCGACACCGCCGAGCAGATCGTTGCCGAGGCCCACCGGCGGGCCGAGGCGCTCGCGGCCGAGCGGCAGCGGACCTACCAGCAGCTGGTGGCCCTGCACGAGCGGCTCGGCGGCGTTCTGTCCGACACCGCGCCCGACACCGCGCCCTCGTGACCGAGTCGGCTCTGCCGTCCACCGCTGAGCCGGCCCCGCCCGGTGCCGGACCGGTCCCGCCGTCCCCCGCCGAGCCGGCTCTCCCGCCGGCCGAGCCGGACCAGGCCGCCGCCGAGCCGGTCCCGTCCGGCGCCGGGCTGGTCCTGCCGTCCGCGTCGGGGCCGGCGTCCGCGTGGGGCGCAGTGCCGCCGGCTGCCGAGCAGTCCCTGCAGCAGCAGCTGACCGGCCGCCCCCGGCGCGGGTTTGCCACCTACTCCCCGTTCCGGCTCGGCCTCACCGCCGCGATCGGCTTTGGCCTGGCCTACCTGCTGTTCCGGGCGCTGGAGCACGGCAAGGACACCTTGGTGCTGCTGGGGCTGTCGCTGTTCCTGGCGGCCGGCCTGGACCCGGCGGTGCGCCGGATCGAGGCCGCCGGGCTCAAGCGCGGCCCGTCGGTGGCCATCGTGTTCGTCGGCACGCTGGTGTTCCTGACCGGGATGTGCCTGGCCGTCGTCCCGCCGCTGGTCGACCAGACCGCCACTTTCCTGCATCACCTGCCCGGCTACGTCACCGACCTGCAGCACAACCGCCGGGTCGCCGAGCTGGACCGCCGGTTCGGCCTGCTGGACTCGGTGCAACACCGGCTGGAGGGCTCGGCCGTCATCCAGCAGGTCGCGGGCAACCTGCTCAGCGTCGGCAGCACGGTGGCCTCGACCATCTTCGAGGTCTTCACGGTGGCCATCCTCACGCTGTACTTCCTGGCCTACCTGCGCGACATCACCGCCTTCGCCTACCGGCTGACGCCGGCCTCCCGGCGGCCCCGGGTCAGCCGGATCGGGGACAAGATCGTGGCCCAGATCGGGGCCTACGTGGTGGGCACCGTAACCCTGGCGCTGGTGCGCGGCGCCGTCACCGCGGTGTTCCTGTGGATCGTCGGGGTGCCCTACCCGTTCGCGCTGGCCTTCATTGCGGCAGTGCTGGACCTGGCCCCGGTGCTGGGCACCGCGCTCGGCGCGCTGGTGGTCTCCACCGTCGTGCTGCTGGAGTCGGTGCCGACCGGCATCGGGGTGATCGGCTTCTTCATCGCCTACGAGGCGGTGGCCCGGATGCTGCTGCTGCCCCGGGTGCTGGACCGGTCGGTCCGGATCAGCCCGGCCGGCGCGCTGGTCGGAGCCCTGGTCGGCTACACGGTGCTGGGCGTGATCGGTTTCCTGATCTCGATCCCGCTGGTCGCGGTGCTCACCCTGATCATGCGCGAGGTGGTGCTGCCCCGGCAGGCCAGCCGCTGAGCCGCTCAGCCGTAGCGGGGGGCGTTGCGGCTGCGCTCGATGCCCGGCGCCCGGCGGTCGCGGGCCTGCCAGCAGGCTGTGTGCCAGTGCCGGCGGTCGGTGGCGTCGAGGTCGTCGGCGGGCCAGGCCACCACGTGCCCGACACCGGCGGGCAGCAGCTGGTCACAGCCCGGGCAGCGGTACGGCCCGCCACCAGTGCCGGCCACCGGGCGGACCCGGTAGGCCGTTCCGCGCCAGCTCTCGGCGCGCTCGCCGGTCTCGGTGGCCAGCGGCCGGGCCGGCCGGTTCCACTTCGACTGCCGCCTGCTGGGCATGTCAGCCGGCCAACGCCTGGACCACCCGGGACGGGCTGGGCCGGCCGAGCTGGCGTGCCATCCAGGCGCTGGTCTCGACCAGCTTGGCCAGGTCCACCCCGGTCTCGATGCCCAGCCCCGCCAGCTGCCACAGCAGGTCCTCGGTGGCCAGGTTGCCGGTCGCGCTCTCGGCGTACGGACAGCCGCCCAGCCCGCCGGCCGACGCGTCCACGATCCGCACGCCGGCCTGCAGTGCGGCCAGCGTGTTGGCCAGCGCCTGGCCGTAGGTGTCGTGGAAGTGCACCGCCACGGTGTCGGGGCCGATGCCGGCCTCGGCAAGCAGCCGCAACAGCGCCCGGACCTGGCCCGGGGTGGCCACCCCGATGGTGTCCCCCAGGCTGATCTCGGTGCAACCGAGGCCGACCAGGTCGGTGGCGGCGCGCACCACCTGCGGCAGCGGCACCCGCCCCTCCCACGGGTCGCCGAAGCACATCGACAGGTACCCGCGTACCCGCAGGCCGCGGTCGCGGGCCCCGGCCACCACCGGGGCGAACATCTGCAGGGCCTCAGCCATGGTCCGGTTCAGGTTGCGCCGGGCGAAGGTCTCGGTGGCGCTGGCGAAGATCGCGATCTCGGTGACGCCGGCGTCCAGCGCCCGGTCCAGCCCGCGGGCGTTGGGCACCAGCACCGGGTAGCGCACTCCCGGACGCCGGTCCAGCCGGGCGACCAGCTGCTCGGCATCGGCCAGCTGGGGAACCCAGGACGGGTGCACGAAGCTGGTCACCTCGATCAGCTGGTGGCCGGCGTCGGCCAGCCGCTCGATGAACTCGAGCTTGACCTCCAGCGGCACGATCGCCGACTCGTTCTGCAGCCCGTCGCGCGGGCCGACCTCGCAGATGGTCACCCGGGCCGGCAGCGCGTCCAGTTCCACCACGTCGGGCAGCCCGTCGGCGACCATCGCCCTTCTCCCTTCTGACAACTCCAGCCGGCTCGACCGATGCAACGCCCGGACCGAGAAGAACCTTTCAGGTGTACTCGCGGAAACCCTTGCCGGACTTGCGGCCCAGCCGGCCGGCGGTGACCAGGTGTTCCAGCAGCGGGGCCGGCGCGAAGCCGGGCTCACGGAACTCCGTGTAGAGCATCCGCTGGATGGCCAGTGCCACGTCCAGGCCCACCACGTCGAGCAGCTCGAACGGGCCCATCGGGTAGCCGCAGCCGACCTTCATGGCCGAGTCGATGTCGTCGGTGGTGGCGTAGTGCGCCTGCAGCATCTTCACCGCGTCGTTGAGGTACGGAAACAGCAGGGCGTTGACGATGAAGCCGGCCCGGTCGCCGCAGCGCACCGGATGCTTGCCCAGCCGGGTGCACACCGCCAGCGCGGTGGCCTCCACGTCGGGGGCGGTGGCCACCGTGCTGACCACCTCGACCAGCGACATCACCGGCGCCGGGTTGAAGAAGTGCAGCCCGATCACCTCGCTCTGCCGCCCGGTGGCCGCCGCGCACGCGATCACCGGCAGCGAGGAGGTGGTGGTGGCCAGCACCGCGCCCGGCCGGCAGATCCCGTCCAGGTTGGCGAACAGCGCCTGCTTGACCGAGAGGTCCTCGACCACCGCCTCGACGACCAGGTCCATCGGGGCCAGGTCGTCCAGCCGGACCGACCCGGTCAGCCGGCCGGCCGCCTCGTCGCGCTCGGAGGCGGTCAGCTTGCCGCGCTGCACGCCCTTGTCCAGCGAGCGCCGGACCGCGTTCTGGGCGGCCTGCAGCTTCTGCTCCGAGCGGGCGACGAAGGTGACGTCGTAGCCGGCCCGGGCGAACACCTCGATGATGCCGATCGCCATGGTGCCCGAGCCCACCACGCCGACCCGCTGCACCGGGCGGGCGCCGCCGTTGTCCGGCTGCTCAGCCGGGGTGCTGGCGTCGGCCACCACCTTCGGCGAGTCCGGCCCGTCATAGGTGTAGAAGCCGCGGCCCACCTTGCGGCCGAGCAGGCCGGCGGTGATCAGGTGCTTGAAGATCGGGGTCGGGGCGTGCAGCCGCTCCCGCGACTGCTTGTACATGGTGTCGAGGATCTCGTAGGCGGTGTCCAGGCCGATCAGGTCCAGCAGCGCCAGCGGGCCCATCGGCAGGCCGCAGCCCAGCTTCATCGCGGCGTCGATGTCCTCGCGGCTGGCGTAGCGCTCGGAGTACATCGCGGCGGCGTGGTTGAGGTAGCCGAACAGCAGCGCGTTGGCGATGAAGCCGGCCCGATCGCCGATGGTGACGTCGGTCTTGCCGAGCGAGGCCACGAACGCCTCGATGTCGGCCACCACGTCCGGCTCGGTGACCACGCTGCGCACCACCTCGACCAGCCTCATCACCGGGGCGGGGTTGAAGAAGTGCATGCCGACGACCTTGCCGGGACGCGTGGTGGCCACCGCGATCTCGGTGACCGACAGCGAGGAGGTGTTGGTGGCCAGGATCGTCTCGGGCCCGCAGATCTCGTCCAGCGCGGTGAAGATGGCCCGCTTGAGGGCGAGCTGCTCGGGCACCGCCTCGATGACCAGGTCGACGTCGGCCATCGCCTTGAGCTCGGTGTCGAAGCTGATCCGGCCCAGCAGCTCGGCCTGCTCGGACTCGGCCAGCTTGCCGCGGGCCACCGCCCGGCCGGTGGAGTGCTCGATGTGGCCCCGGCCGCGGGTCACCGCGGCCTGGTCGCGATCGACCGCCACCACCTGCAGGCCGTTGCGGGCGAACACCTCGGCGATGCCCGCACCCATGGTGCCCAGGCCCACCACGCCCACCCGGCTGAATGTCCGCGCCACTGCTGGCCTCCTCGAAGCTTTGTCGGGCGCGCTCGGGTTTCGTCATAGGGCTCGACCGTCCGGACGAGGCGATCCCTATGACAGTCGAGCGGTGGCCCGCTGTCGGCCCACGGTAACCTCCCGGCCCGACCGGACGCACCGGGGAGGTGGGTGAAGTCTCACGCGCCGGCGGAGGTCAGCGCCTGCCCCAGCGCAGCCGGGCCAGCCCGCGCAGCTGCCGGACCGAGCGGTCCGGGCGGGCGAAGGTGGCGATCCTGAGCGGGATGTCGAACAGCTGGGCGGTGACCGCCCGGGACCGGGCGAACTCGCGCAGGCCGTCCGGGCCGTGGATGCGGCCGAAGCCGGACTCGCCGCTGCCGCCCCACGGCAGCCCCGGCACCGAGGCATAGGTCAGCACCGAGTTGATGCTGACCATGCCGGCGGTCAGCCGGCTGGCCAGCTGGCGCCCGTGCCGGCGGCTGAACACCGAGGCGCCCAGGCCGTAGCCGCCCGAGTTGGCCGCCTCGACCGCCTCGTCCAGGTCGGCCACCTTGCTGATCACCACCACCGGGCCGAAGGTCTCCTCGGTGACGGCGGGCTCGTCGGGCGGCACGTCGACCAGCACCACCGGCTCGACCCAGGGCGCCCGCACCGAGTCCGGCCCGCCGACCAGCGCCCGGCCGCCGTGCTCGAGCGCCTGCCGGACGTGGGAGGAGATCACCTCCAGCTGGCCCGGCATGGTGATCGCGCCGTAGTGCGCCGCCGCGCCATGCTCCGGCCCGGTGCGCAGGCCGGCCGCGGCCGCGCTGACCCGGTCGAGGAACTCCTGGTAGACCGGCGCCTCGACATAGACCCGCTCCACCCCGGCGCAGGTCTGGCCGGCGTTGTACATCGACCCCCAGACCGCCTGCTCGGCGGCCCGGGGCAGGTCGGCGTCGGCGGCCACGATCAGGGCGTCCTTGCCGCCGCACTCGATCACGCACGGGGTCAGGGTGGCCGCGCACCCGGCCATCACCTTCCGGCCGGTGGCCGCGGAGCCGGTGAAGGCCAGCTTGTCCACCCCGGCCTGGTACAGCGCGGCGCCGGTCTCGCCGAAGCCGGTGACCAACTGGAAAACCGGCTGCTCGGGGACTGCTTCGGCGAACGTGTCTACCAGCCAGCGGCCGACCGCCGGGGTGTACTCGCTGGGCTTGAACACCACCGCGTTGCCGGCCGCCAGCGCGTAGGAGATCGAGCCCATCGGAGTGTGCACCGGGTAGTTCCACGGCCCGATCACCCCGACCACGCCGTAGGGCAGGTACTCCACGAACGCCGAATGGTTGACCGCCAGCAGGCCGGGATTGACCCGGCGCCGGCGCAGCACCTTCGCGGCGTTGCGGGCCGCCCAGGCCAGGTGCGCGATGGCGATGGTCACCTCGACCGCGGCGTCGTCGACCGGCTTGCCGTTCTCCCGCGCGATCAAGCCGGCCAGCTCGTCGGTGCGGCGCACCAGCTGCACCCGCCAGGCGTCCAGCCGGGCCCGGCGTCCGGCGGCGCCGAGTTGCGCCCACCAGGCGGCGGCCTGCCGGGCCCGCTCGACGGCGGCGGCCACGTCTTCGGCGGTGTGCACCTCGAAGCTCGCGATCGGCTCGCCGGTCGCCGGGTTGACCGAGTCGAACCGCTGCCGGTCGGTGGGTAGCGAAACCGAACTGCCGGACTGCTCCGAGACGGCGATCATGCCCGCGAGGTTACTGGCCGGTAGCTCAGCCCGCTATACAAGTCATGCCCGACACGTCATGCCCGCCGCGCTCAGAACAGCCGCTGGGACGGGTCGTCCACCCCGCGCAGCAGGTCGTAGTCCAGCACCAGGCACTCGATGCCCCGGTCCAGAGCCAGCACCCGGGCCTGCGGCTTGATCTCCTGCGCGGCGAACACCCCGCGGACCGGGGCCAGCAGCGGGTCCCGGTTGAGCAGTTCCAGGTAGCGGGTCAGCTGCTCCACGCCGTCGATGTCGCCGCGCCGCTTGATCTCCACCGCCACCGACACCCCGGAGGCATCCCGGGCCATGATGTCGACCGGGCCGATCGCGGTCGGGAACTCCCGCCGGACCAGCCGGTAACCGGGGCCCAGGGTCTCGATCTGCTCGGCCAGCAGCACCTGCAGGTGCGCCTCGACGCCGTCCTTGACCAGCCCCGGGTCGACCCCGAGAGCGTGTTGCGAGTCGTGCAGCACCTCTTCGACGGTGATCAGCAGCTGGTCGCCGGTCTTGTTGGTGACCGTCCAGAGGGCTTCCCCGCCGGGCAGCTCGGACTCCACCAGCGTGCACGGCGGCGACATCCAGTTCAGCGGCTTGTAGGACCCGCCGTCGGAGTGCACCAGCACCGAGCCGTCGGCCTTGACCATCAGCAGCCGCGGCGCCATCGGCAGGTGCGCGGTCAGCCGTCCGACGTAGTCGACTCTGCAACGAGCGATCACCAGGCGCACGCTGGGCAGCATAGGGCGAGCGCGCCGACGCCCCCGCCCTGGGCCAGATCGTCCAGGGCTCAGACCAGCTCGTCCGCCGCCAGCCCCTGGGCCTCCCGGACGGCGTCCAGCACCTCGCCGAGCACCGCGGTCAGCTCGAAGTCCTTGGCGGTGAACACCCGGGCCACCCCCAGCTCGCGCAGCCGGGCGGCGTCGGCGTCCGGAATGATGCCGCCGACCACCAGCGGGACGTCGTCGAGCCCCGCCGCCCGCATGCCGTCCAGCACCTCCGGGACCACCGACAGGTGCGAGCCGGACAGCACCGACAGGCCCACCACCGCGACGTCCTCCTCCACCGCCGAGGCGACGATCTGTGCGGGCGTCAGCCGGATGCCGGAGTACACCACTTCGAAGCCGGCGTCCCGGGCCCGCACGGCGATCTGCTCGGCACCGTTGGAGTGCCCGTCCAGGCCCGGCTTGCCGACCAGGAACCGCAACCGGCCGCCGAGCTCGGCACCGGTCTCGGCGACCCGGCGGCGCAGCTCGGTGAGCGCGGAATCGGCCGGGCCCACCCCGGCGGCACCGGCGGCCGACACCCCGGTCGGCGCCCGGTACTCGCCGAACACCTCGCGCAGCGCGCCGGCCCACTCCCCCGTGGTGACGCCGGCCCGGGCGCACCGCAGGGTGGCCGGCATCAGGTTGGCGTCGGTGGCCGCCACCGCCTTCAGCTCGGCGAGGCTGGCCGCCACCTCGGCGGCGTCCCGGCCCGCCCGCCAGGCCCGCACCGCGGCCGCGGCGGCCGCCTCCACGCCGGCGTCGACGGTCAGGATCGAGCTGTCGATGTCGGCGGTCAGCGGGTTCGGCTCGGTCTCGGTGAACCGGTTGACCCCGACCACCACGTCCTCGCCGGTCTCGATCCGGCGCCGCCGCTCGGCCAGCGAGGCGACCAGCGCGGCCTTGAGATAGCCGGACTCCACCGCGGCCACCGCGCCGCCGGCCTCCAGCACCCGGGCGATCTCGGCCCGGGCGCCGTCGGCGATCTCGGCCACCTTGGCCTCGACCACCTCCGACCCGGTGAACAGGTCGTCGTACTCCAGCAGGTCGGTCTCGTAGGCCAGCACCTGCTGCATCCGCAGCGACCACTGCTGGTCCCACGGCCGGGGCAGGCCGAGCGCCTCGTTCCAGGCCGGCAGCTGCACGGCCCGGGCCCGGGCGTCCTTGGACAGCGTCACCCCGAGCATCTCCAGCAGGATCCGGGTCACGTTGTTCTCTGGCTGCGCCTCGGTCAGGCCGAGCGAGTTGACCTGCACCCCGTAGCGGAACCGCCGCTGGCGCGGGTCGGAGACGCCGTACCGCTCGGTGGTGATCTCGTCCCACAGCCGGCCGAAGGCGCGCATCTTGCACAGCTCCTCGACGAAGCGCACCCCGGCGTTGACGAAGAACGACATCCGCGCCACCACCTCGCCGAACCGCTCGGGCGGGATCTGGCCGGACGCGCGCACCGAGTCCAGCACCGCGATGGCGGTGCACAGCGCGTAGGCGACCTCCTGCACTGGCGTGGCACCGGCCTCCTGCAGGTGGTAGCTGCAGATGTTGATCGGGTTCCACCGCGGCACCTCGGCCACCGTGTAGGCGATCAGGTCGGTGATCAGCCGCAGCGACTCGGCCGGCGGGAAGATGAAGGTGCCGCGCGACAGGTACTCCTTGACGATGTCGTTCTGGGTGGTGCCGGCCAGCCGGGCCCGCACCTCCTCGGCCGGCACGCCTGTCGCGGAAGCCTGCTCCTCGGCCACCACCAGGTACAGCGCCAGCAGCCACATGGCCGGGGCGTTGATGGTCATCGAGGTGTTCATGTCGGCCAGCGGGATGCCGTCGAACAGCGCCCGCAGGTCGCCGAGGTGGGCGATCGGCACCCCGACCTTGCCGACTTCGCCGCGGGCCAGCTCGGCGTCCGGGTCGTAGCCGGTCTGGGTGGGCAGGTCGAAGGCGACCGACAGCCCGGTCTGGCCCTTGGCCAGGTTGCGCCGGTACAGCGCGTTGGACTCCTGCGGGCTGGAGTGCCCGGCGTAGGTGCGCATCACCCACGGCGTGCTCCGCTCGGCCATCGCACGCTCCTGATCATGGAAACGGGTCTGGTAAGGCCGAGTCTGGCACGCCCGCTACCGGCGAGTAGGGCGATGTGGCTCAGTTCGCACAGCGCCGGAGCAGCCCGGACGGCAGGGAACGCAGCCCGGACGGCCGGGAACGCGTCAGTAGCTGTAGAAGCCCTGCCCGGTCTTGCGGCCCAGGTCGCCGGCCACCACCATCCGCGACAGCAGTTCCGGCGGGGCGAACTTGCCGTCCCGGGTGTCGTTGTAGATGTTGGTGGTGGCGTTGCGCATGATGTCGATGCCGGTCAGGTCCAGGGTGGCCAGCGGCCCCATGGCGTGACCGAAGCCCAGCTTGCAGGCGGTGTCGATGTCCTCGGCGGTGGCCACCCCGGTCTCCAGCAGCCGGACCGCCTCGTTGGCCAGCGCCGCGATCAGCCGGGTGGTGACGAAGCCGGCGACGTCGCGGTTGACCACGATGCAGGTCTTGCCGATCTGCTCGGCGAAGGCGCGGGCCCGGGCCAGGGTGTCGTCGGAGGTCTTGTAGCCGCGGACCAGCTCGCACAGCGCCATCATCGGCACCGGCGAGAAGAAGTGGGTGCCGACCACCGACTCCGGACGCCGGGTGGCTGCCGCCAGCTGGCTGATCGGGATCGCGGAGGTGTTGGAGGCCAGCACCGCGCCGTCCTTGCACAGCCCGTCCAGGGTGGTGAAGATCCCGTGCTTGACGTCGAGGCTCTCGAACACCGCCTCGATGACGATGTCGGCCTCGGCGGCAGCGCCCAGGTCGGTGGACAGCGTTATCCGCTCCAGCGCGGCCTGCGCGTCGGACTCGGCCAGCTTGTCCTTGGAGACGAACTTGGCCAGTGACTTCTCGATGCCGTCCTTGCCGCGGTTCAGGGCCACCTCGGTGACGTCGGTTAGCACCACCGGCAGCCCGGCCACCGCCGTCACCTGGGCGATCCCCGACCCCATCAGGCCGGCCCCGACGATCGCTACCTGCTGTGTCATGGCGTGTCTCTCCTCGGATCTGTGGAACGGTTCGAACGGGCGAAGGCCTGCGCGCGACGGCCGGCGGGGTTGCTCGCACGATAGCCGCCGGGCCACTCGCGGTGGTTGCCGGGCGGCTGCCATGCTGGCGGGCAGGGCGGGTGATCCGCCTGACGGAGGGCAGGCTGGGCATGGGCTTCGACCTCGGCATCCTGGTGTGGGCGGCCGGCATCCTGGCGGTGCTGATTGTCGTGATGCGCTGGGTGTTCTCCCCGTCCCGGCCGCGTACCGGCCGTCCGGACAGCGGCCCGCAGGCCGACCTCGGCCTGCTCACCGCGGTGCTGTCGCGGGCACCGCGGGCCCAGGTGCTGGCCGGCAAGAACCTGCTGTCCGCGCACGGCCTGCGCTGCTCGGTCTCCCGGCTGGACCGCGACAGCTACGACCTGCTGGTCTTCGGCCGGGACGAGGCCAGGGCTCGCGAGGTGCTGGACGGCTCCGCTCCCAACGCCGGGCAGCGCTAGCCATGGCACCGGTCAGCGTGTCCCGGCTGGACTACGGCTACTTCGTCCGGCCGGCCGCCGAGACCCGAACCGGATCGGTGCGGGTGGAGCCGTGCCTGGGCTACCTGGTGCGCCATCCGGACGGCCTGCTGCTCTTCGACACCGGGATGGGAACCGACCCGGAGGTGGACGAGTGGTACCGGCCGCGGCGCACCGGCGTGGCCGAGGCGCTGGCCGCACTCGGCGTCGGGATCGCCGACATCGACCTGGTCGCCAACTGCCACCTGCACTTCGACCACTGCGGCGGCAACGGGCTGTTCGGGGGCACGCCGATCTACGTGCAGTCCGTGGAGCTGGCCACCGCCCGCACCGAGCCGGACTACACGCTGGCCGCGCTCATCGACACCCCGGACGCGGTCTACCGCGAGGTGAGCGGCGACGGCGAGTTGCTGCCCGGGGTGTTCGTGTGGCCGACGCCCGGCCACACCGCGGGCCACCAGTCGCTGGTGGTGGGCAAGCCGGACGGCACCGTGGTGGTGGCCGGCCAGAGCCACGACAACGCCACCGGCTTCGCCGCCGATCTGCTCGCGCTGCGCGCCCGGCGGGACGGGCATTCACCCCCGCTGCCGGACGTCGCGGACTGGGTGGCGCGGATCGAGCGGCTGGAGCCGGCCGAGGTGGTCTTCGCACACGACCACTCCAGCTGGCGTCCCGGGTGACCGGCGACAGCTGGAGATCATCGAGGCCCTAGATTGAGGCCATGGCCGTACACCTGACCCGCATCTACACCAAGACCGGTGACACCGGTACCACCGCGCTCGGCGATCTCAGCCGGGTGCCCAAGACCGACCTGCGGGTGGCGGCCTACGCCGACTCGGACGAGACGAACGCCGCCCTCGGTGCCGCGCTGGCGTTCGGCGAGCTGGCCGAACCGCTCGCGGCGGTGCTGCGCCAGGTGCAGAACGACCTGTTCGACGTCGGGGCCGATCTGTGCACCCCGGTGATCCCCGACCCCAAGTACCCGCCGCTGCGGATCACCGAGAGCTACCTGAGCCGGCTGGAGGCCTGGTGCGACCAGTTCAACGCCGAGCTGCCGGCGCTGGCCAGCTTCATCCTGCCCGGCGGCACCCCGGGCGCGGCGCTGCTGCACGTGGCCCGCACGGTGGCCCGGCGGGCCGAGCGCAGCACCTGGGCGCTGATCGAGGCCGACCCGGAGCACACCAATCCGCTGGCTGCCACCTACCTCAACCGGCTGTCGGACCTGCTGTTCATCCTGGCCCGGTGCGCCAACGCCGGCGCGGACGTGCTGTGGCAGCCGGGCGGCGCGAACGCCGGCTGAGCGGCCAGCCCGGACGCCCGCGGTATCAGAACCGGGGCGCCGAGGACTCCAGCCAGGACAGGAAGCCGGTCAGCCCGTTGTCCGGAAAGCCGAGGCTGACCTCGCCGTCGCGGAACTTGCACTCGGCGATCGTCAGGTTCGGCCGCAGCGCCATGTCGCGCTGCGGGTTCCACGGCCGGCTCGCGATGACCACCAGGTCGCTGCGCGGCATCCGCAGCACCGGTCGCAGCGACAACGACAGGGTGCGGTACCAGTGCAGCTCGTCGCCGACGTAGCGGCCCACCCCGTTGGACCAGCGCTGGTCGTCGCGCTTGAGCGCCATCGGCAGGCCGCCGGCCGAGGCCACCACCCGGCGCTGATGCACCAGCACGGCGAGCCAGAGGGCCACTGCGCAGACAGCCAGCAGGCACACCACGATCAGGCCGGAGAGCTCGAGCTCGGCCAACAATCGGGGCCTCCTACACGCTGTCTACCCAGCTTGCCGGATCCTGACTGGAATCGCTAAATCTGTTCGCCTGCCGCACGCAGTCTGGCCAGCGCCCGGTTGCGGGCGTCGACCGTTTCTTCGTCGGTGCCGGTGCCGGCCCGCTCCAGGGCGTGCCGGGCCCGGGCGACGTCGATCTCCTCGGCATCCTCGGCCATTTCGGCCAGCACCGACACGCCGTCCGGGCGCACCGACAGGAACCCGCCGTGCACCGCCACCCGCTGCTCGACCCCGTCGGCGTGCAGGATGCGCACCAGCCAGCCCGGTGCCAGCGCCCCGAGCAGTGGAGCATGGCCGGGCAGCACGCCGATCTCGCCCTCGGTGGTCCGGGCGTACACCGCGGTGGCCTCACCCGACCAGATCGGTCGCTCGACCGACACCAGTTCGACCTGCATGGTGGTGGTGCTAGCCATTCACTCCGCTCCTCGCTCTACCGACGTGCCGGCCCACACCTCAGGCGTTGCGCAGCTCGTGCGCCTTCTTCTCCAGGTCCTCCACGCCACCGCACATGAAGAACGCCTGCTCCGGGTAGTTGTCGAAGTCACCGGCCGCCAGCCGCTTGAACGCGTCGATGGTCTCCTCGATCGGCACGAACGAGCCCTCGATGCCGGTGAACTGCTTGGCCACGAAGGTGTTCTGCGACAGGAACCGCTCGATCCGGCGGGCCCGGCCGACCAGCACCTTG
>NZ_DATINC010000026.1:0-16769 GCF_035474675.1 Jatrophihabitans sp.
GGACCGCTACACCCGCGAGAGCACCGACCTGGACGAGGCGGCCGCGCAGGCCGAGGCCGAGGAGGGCTCCGGCGACCACGACGGGCTGAACTCGGTCAACGAGGACGCCCCGGTGGTCCGCTACGTCAACTCGCTGCTGGAACGCGCGATCAGCTCCCGGGCCTCCGACATCCCCCTCGAGCCCAGCGAGTTCGACCTCAAGATCCGGCTGCGCATCGACGGCGTGCTGCACGAGGTGGACGCCGTGCCGCGCGGCATCCAGGGCGCGCTGATCTCGCGCCTGAAGATCCTGTCGGGACTGGACATCACCGAGCGCCGGGTGCCGCAGAACGGCCGCATCACCCGCGACCTGGGCGGGCGCAGCGTGGACCTGCGCTCGGCCACCCTGCCGACCGTGTGGGGCGAGAAGGTGGTGCTGCGGGTGCTCGACACCGGCGGCATCGACCTGGACCTGCGCAAGCTCGGCTTCACCGACTACAACTACAGCCGGTTCTCCGAGAGCTTCCGCAAGCCGCACGGCATGGTGCTGGTCACCGGGCCGACCGGCTCGGGCAAGTCCACCACGCTGTACGCCACCCTGGGCGAGATCGCCCGCCCCGAGGTCAACGTGATCACCGTCGAGGACCCGGTGGAGTACCGGATGGACGGCATCAACCAGGTCCAGGTCAACCCGAAGGCCGGCCTGACCTTCGCCGCGGTGCTGCCGGCCATCCTGCGTTCGGACCCCGACGTGGTGCTGATCGGTGAGATCCGGGACCGGGCCACCGCCCAGCTGGGCGTCGAGGCCGCCCTGACCGGTCACCTGGTGCTGTCCACCCTGCACACCAATGACGCCCCCAGCGCCCTGCCCCGGCTGATCGAGATGGGCATCGAGCCCTTCCTGGTCGGCTCGTCGCTGGATGCGGTGCTGGCCCAACGACTGTCCCGCCGGCTGTGCGAGTGGTGCAAGGAGAAGTACCAGCCGACGGAGAAGGAACTGTCCGCCGTGCAGTGGAACTACGAGCAGTTCGGCGAGCCCGGCACCATGTGGCGGGCCGTCGGCTGCCGGTCCTGCGCACAGACCGGCTACCGCGGCCGGCTGGCGCTGAACGAGGTCATGCCGGTGTCCGAGCACATCGAACGGCTGGCCGTCGAGCACGCATCGGCCAGTGAGATCAAGAAGGTCGCGGTCGCCGAGGGCATGGTGACCCTCCGCGACGACGGCCTGCGCAAAGCCCTCGATGGGCTTACCACCCTGGAAGAAATGCTGCGGGTGACGGTATGACCACCCCGCCGCCTACGACTGACACCCCGACCGAGGAACACTCATGAACCCGTTGATCGCCCTCGAGGCGCCCCTCGCCATGCACGAGGCAAAGCACGAGCTGGACGAGTTGCTCACCATGCTCGTGGAGCTGGGCGGCTCGGACCTGCACATCACCGCCGGCATCGCGCCCTGCATGCGTATCAACGGTCACCTGGAACCGCTGGCCGGTCGCAACCGGCTGGCACCGGTCGACACCGAGACCCTGATCCGCTCGATCCTGAGCGAGAGCCTGTGGGACCGCTTCGACAAGACCCAGGAGCTCGACACCGCCTACGCCATCCCCGGCGTGAGCCGGTTCCGGGTCAACGTCTACCGCCAGCGCGGCGCGGTGGGTGCGGCGTTCCGCGCCATTCCGCACAAGATCCGCAGCCTGGAGGAGCTGGGCCTGCCCCGCTCGGTGGAGAGCTTCGCCCACCTGACCCGCGGCCTGGTGCTGGTCACCGGCCCGACCGGCTCGGGCAAGTCGACCACCCTGGCGGCTCTGCTGGACGTCGCCAACCAGACCCGGTCCTCGCACATCGTCACCATCGAGGACCCGATCGAGTACCTGCACTCGCACTCGCGCAGCGTGGTCAACCAGCGCGAGGTGGGCTCGGACACCCAGGACTTCGCGATCGCGCTCAAGCACGTGCTGCGCCAGGACCCCGACATCATCCTGGTCGGCGAGTTGCGTGACCTGGAGACCACCTCGGTGGCGGTCACCGCCGCCGAGACCGGCCACCTGGTGCTGGCCACCCTGCACACCCAGTCCGCGGCCCAGACCGTGGACCGCATGATCGACATCTACCCGCCGCACCAGCAGACCCAGATCCGCGCGCAGCTGGCCAACTGCCTGCAGGGCGTGGTCACCCAGGCGCTGGCACCGCGCAAGGACGGCATGGGCCGCTCCATCGTCTGCGAGATCATGATCGCCTCGGCCGCCATCCGGAACCTGATCCGGGAGGGCAAGGTGCACCAGATCCCGTCCTTCCTGCAGTCCTCGGCCGACGCCGGCATGCTGAGCTTCGACCAGCACCTGGCCCAGCGCTACAGCGAGCAGCTGATCAGCAAGGCGACCGCGATGGAGCTGGCGCACGATCCCAACGAGTTCAAGCGACTGGCGAGGATCTGATCCCCATGCCTACCAAGACGTTCGCCTACGAGGCCCTGGACCGGGCCGGCGTGCTGATGAAGGGCAAGATCGAGTCGGCGTCGGCCCAGGCCGCCGCCAACTCCCTCGCCGACCAGAAGCTGATGCCGCTGTCGGTGGAGCTCACCGGGCAGGGCCTGCAGAAGGACCTCAAGATCCCGGGCTTTTCCAAGCGGACCTCCCTGAAGGACCTGGCGATCCTGTCCCGGCAGTTCGCCTCGATGACCTCCTCGGGCCTGACCCTGCTGCGCTCGCTGGCGATCCTGGAGGACCAGACCACCAAGCCGAAGCTCAAGACGGCCCTCGGCCAGGTGCGCACCGACGTGCAGGGCGGCTCGACGCTGTCCAAGGCGATGTCGGTGCACCCGGAGCACTTCCCGCTGCTGATGGTCAACATGGTCAAGGCGGGCGAGACCGGCGGTTTCCTCGACGAGGCGCTAAGCCGGATCGCGAAGATGTACGAGGACGACTCGAACCTGCGCGCCAAGATCAAGTCGGCTATGACCTACCCGGTGATCGTGCTGCTGTTCTCGCTGCTGCTGGGCACCGGCGTCATCATCTTCATCGTCCCGGTCTTCGAGAAGATGTTCGCCCAGCTCGGCGGCAACCTGCCGCTGCCCACCAAGATCATGGTGGTGCTGTCGCACAACAGCTACTGGGTGCTGCCGCTGGTGGTCATCGCGGCGGTGGTGGCGTTGCGCAGCTATCGCCGCGCGATGCGCACCAACTACAACTTCCGGCTGAAGGTGGACCGGCTCAAGCTCCGGCTGCCGGTGTTCGGGCCGCTGTTCACCAAGCTCGCCATCAGCCGCTGGGCCCGCAACCTCGGCACCCTGCTCGCGGTCGGCGTGCCGATCATCCAGGCCCTGGAAGTGGTCGGCGGCACCGCCGGCAACGCGGTGGTCTCCGAGGCGATGGAGGACGTCCGGACCGCGGTGCGGGTCGGCCAGCAGATGTCCGGGCCGCTGAGCAAGCATCCGCTGTTCCCCAACATGGTGGTGCAGATGATGGAGGTCGGTGAGGAGACCGGCCAGATCACCGAGATGCTGGACAAGGTCGCCGACTTCTACGACCACGAGGTGGAGACCACCACCGAGTCGCTCACCTCGGCGATGGAACCGCTGCTGGTGGTGCTGCTCGGCGCCGTGATCGGCACCATGGTGATCTGCCTGTACCTGCCGATGTTCTCCATCTACCAGCACATCCAGACCGGCTGACCCCTACCCTGCGGGACCACACCCGTCCCGGGTACCTCTTGCGTCCCATTTGTAACTGATAGTTATCGGATCGATACCGACAGTAACTAAATAGTCGCACTGTCTGCTAATCCAGCCTCACATCATGCCGATTTAACCCCGCGAAGTGACTAGTAAGGCTCAGGCAACCCGCGCCGAAGGCCGCACTCCTACCGAGCCAGGAGGCTCCAATGCTCAACAAGCTGCACCAGCTCCGCGAGGAGCGCGCCGAGGGTGACAAGGGCTTCACCCTGATCGAACTGCTGGTGGTGGTCGTCATCATCGGCATCCTGATCGCCATCGCGATCCCGATGTACCTGAACTACCAGAAGGGCGCGAAGAACAAGTCGGCCGCCTCCGACACCCGCAACGCGATCGCCGTCGTCGAGCAGTGCTACGCCGACGGTGGCAACAACTACCCGGCTGCCGCGGTGACCATCACCGGCAGCGGCAACATCACCTGCGGCTCCGGCGCCACCGCCGCCACCGGCACCATCAACGTCTCCCCGGGCAACTCGCTCGTGCTGACCCCGGCCAGTGGCTCGTACACCATCGCCACCACCGCGGGCAGCCCCGGCGACAAGGTCTACACCTACAGCAGCGCCACCGGTCAGACGACCACCAGCTGATCGCCGGCAGTTCGAGCTGGGCGGGTGGTTTCGACCGCCCGCCCAGTCTCGTTTCCCCTTGATTTCCAGTCCGTTCCATCCATCGCAGCGAGCCAACCGCCGTACCGAGGAGGTGCAGGCATGAACCCACCGACGACCGACCGGTCCTCCGCTGGGCGTGCCGGCCTGCTCCGGCGGGTGCTCGGTGCGGACAAGCAGGCCGCCAAGACCGCTGCCGGCGACGGGGACTCCCCGGCCGGCGAGGACGGCTTCACCCTGACCGAGGTCATCGTCTCGATCGCGCTGTTCACCGTGGTGTCCTTCGCCGTGATGATGGCCCTGGTCACCCTGGTCAAGCTCACCGGCGTCACCCAGAACCGGGTGGTCGCCTCCAACCTGGCCCGGCAGGAGGTGGAGAAGCTGCGCGGCCAGAACAGCACCCTGTCGTTGCTGGACGCCGCCGCCTCCACCGTCAAGCTCAAGGGCACCACCTTCACGATCACGCCGATCCTGAACCCCGCCGCCAGCGCGACCTGCACGCCCGGCGCGTCCCGCAACGTGACCGTCAAGGTCAGCTGGAACGACAGCTCGAACCGCTCGGTCCGCTACGACACGGTGCTGTCGTGCTGAGCCGGCACTGGCGCGCAGCGCGGTCTCGGCTGGCGGGCTCCCGGTTGGCCGAGGACCGCGGCGTCACGCTGGCCGAGCTGATGATCAGCATGATCCTGACCACCATTCTCGGCACCATGGCGGTGCTGTTCTTCGTCGGCGCCAGCCACGCCGGGTACAAGACCGTGCTGACCAACCAGAACTCCGGTGACGCCCGGCTGACCCTGGACAGCTGGACCTCGATGCTGCGGGTGGCCGGCTGGCTGGACCCCACCACCCAGGCCGACCGGTTCGAAGAGGTCACCAGCACCAAGATCGTCTTCTACGCCAACCTGAACAACCGCTCGACCGCGGTCAGCGGCACGTTCACCGCGCCCGGCGCGACCACCAAGGTGGTGCTGATGCTGCGGGTCAGCGTGCCCGCCACCGGGGTCGGCCAGCTCATCGAGGTGGTCTTCCAGCCCGACAACACCACGGTCAAGTCGGTGCGCCAGCTCGGGTTCACCGCCAAGAAGACCGGCACCCAGCCGGTCTTCCAGCCGTACTCGCGCTCCGGCAGCCCGGTCGACCTGACCCAGCTGGGCTGCCTGAGCGGCACCACCCCCACGGCCGGACTGTGCCTGCAGAGCGGGCAGACCGGCGCCGGGATGCTCGACCCCACCATCGGCACCGCATCGCTGGCCGTCAGCTCCGGCCCGCTGCGGGGCAACCCGGCGCTGAAGGTGGACAAGGTGCTCAACCAGGTCGGCAGCATCGGCATCTCCTTCACCGCCCTGGATCCGTCCAACACCAGCAGCATGGACTTCGCCTCGCTGGCGTCGGTGAGTTCGGGATACCCGTCATGAGAAATCGGGGTTCTCTTGTCATGACAAGCACACCGATCCGGCGGCGGCGCAAGGCCGGCCCGTGGGCCACGCGCCCTGGCCTGCTGGCCCGGCTGCGCCGCGAGGACACCGGCCAGAGCCTGGTGCTGGTGATGATGATCAGCATCCTGGCGATCCTGATGATCACCACCGCGACCACCGCCCTGACCGGCCAGATCCGGCCCGCCAAGGACAGCGTCGACTCCGGCGAGGCGACCGCGGCCGCCCAGGCGGGCCTGGAGAACTTCCTCAGCTGGGTCAACACCAACTGCCCGCCGGTCTCCGGCTTCGGCTGTGCCGCGCTGACCACCGGCCTGACCAACAAGAGCGGCATCACCGACCCGCTGAACCAGAAGGGCGTCGCGATCACCGGCGCCGACGGGGCGACCAGCGTCGAGTCCTACTGGTGGACGGTGACCTTCGCGACCTCGGGCCTGGCCCGGGTGAAGTCGGTCGGCCAGGTGCCCACCGGCAAGACCAGCCCGAAGTACCGGATCAAGGTGCTGGTCGCCGACGTGGACGCCAGCCCGAGCTTCAACAACTTCCAGTACTACACCAAGTACGAGACCTACTCCGCCGAGTTCATCAACAACTTCTACCGGTCGCGCTCGGTGCAGGTGACCTCGGCAGCCAACCTCACCGGCACCTCGATCAGCTCCAAGAGCAAGCCGGGCGTGCTGCAGTGGAACGGCACCTGCAGCTACGTCGACGCCGCCACCACCCCGGCCTGCGACTCCTCGCACAGCACCAACATCTGCGACGACCTGTACTACCCCACCGCGGCCGGTCCCGGCCGGGGCACCGCCACCGCCTGGAACAACGCCGGCCGGCGGCCCTCGACGGCCACCCAGACCGCGATGGGAACCGACTCCAGCTTCGCGTACTTCAGCGAGGGCGGCAGCTACACCCCGTCCAGCGGGTCGGCGGCCTCGGTGACCCACAACGACACCTGCGATTCCTCGATGGAACCGAACATGGTGATGAACGGCCCGGTCTACAGCCAGGACGCCTACCTGGTCGACCGCGGCAAGGACACCGGCGTGTCCAAGAACTCCGAGCCGAACTTCGACGCGGCGGCCTACACCGTGTGGACCGGTGCGATCAACGGCAGCCAGCAGCCGCTCGGCGCCAACGGCGGCTACGACCGCGCCTACCCGGGCACCGACGGCGAGGCCACCCTCACCAGCAACTACCCGACCGACAGCTCGGGCCACCGGGTGTTCCCGATCTACCAGTCCAACGCGCTGGAACTGCCCGAGGACGCCACCGAGGCGCTGCCGCTGGCCCAGTGCGTCTACACCGGCCCGACCCGGATCAAGATCAGCGGCAACATCGCCCGGATCACCAGCCCGCTGACCCCGGCCGGCACCTCGGCCTGCTACCAGAGCACCGGCTCCTACGCCAACGTCAACACCGTGGACGGCCTGGGCCAGAGCACCACCGACCCGTCCGGCGGCGTGATCAACGCGGTGGTGCCGCTGTCGCGCACCCTGATCTACGTCAAGAACCCCACCGGCCTCACGCCCACCCAGGCCACGGTGGCAAGCCCGGTCTTCAACACCACCACCAACCTCAGCGTGCCGGCGGCCAGCGCCACCGACGGTCTGACCGGCACCTGGACCGACGACTCCTCCTACGTCGCCACCGCGGCCTGCCCGGTGAGCGGCCCGACCAAGCGCCGCAACCTGGACTGCGAGACCGGGCAGGGCAATCCCAAGAACGACGTCTTCACCGCCATCAAGACCGCCGTCGACGCCCAGCTGGCCACCACCGCGCCCACCACGGCCGGCCTCACCACCGCCATCACCGACCAGCTGAGCACCAACTCCCAGAAGGTCGGCACCGCCCAGAACTCGTTCTGGTACACCGTCACCGTCACCGCGGGCACCCCGACCACCACCACGGTGACGCCGACCGCGCCGTCCGGGACGTTTATGCAGGCCACGCTCGGCAAGGGCTACACCACCACTGCCAGCAGCTGGACCGTCAGCGTCAACCGGGTGGTCTGCGGCTCGCTGACCAAGAAGGGTGACTGCGTCAACAACACCACCCCGATCATCATCGGCACGCTGACCAAGACCAGCAGCGCGGCGGCAGGCTCGCCGCTGAACACCACCCAGAACTTCCCGTGGCACGGCAAGCAGCCCGGTGACTCGGGCTACGACGCGAGCAAGACCTACACCGACCCGAACAACGACGTCACCGCCTACTACCACGGCTACGGCGACGTCTACGTCGACGGGACCACCAACGGCAACGTCTCGATCGTGGCCGAGCACGACATCGTGATCACCAACGACCTGACCTACAGCAACAACACGGTCGCCAGCACCAGCGACGGCCTGGCCCTGATCGCCACCCACAACGTCCGGCTGTACCGGCCGATGACCTGTGCGGTGGACGGCACCCTCGGCCTCACCAGCACCGGCTACTGCCCCAACGACCTCAGCGGCGTCTACACCGACAACCTGAGCTGGCCGTTGCCGAGCAACTACCCGTCCAACACGTACGTGCCCAGCGCCGCGCCGTCGATCACCAACGGCGGCACCGGGTCGATCTACGCGACGATCTTCGCGCTGCGCGGCTCGTTCCTGGCCGACAACTTCTACCGCGGCATCATCGGCTACGGCATCGACATCTACGGCGGGCTCTACCAGTACCACCGCGGGCCGACCAGCCTGCCGTACCAGGGCCGGCCGTACCAGGGCTCGGGCACCAAGATGCCGGGCATCTCGGTGACCTACAACTACGACAACATGCGCGCCGGCCAGGCGATCAACGGCGGCCTGCGGGTGCCCTACATCCCGCCGCCGGACGGCCGACTGACCAACAACACCTGGAACGTCATCAGCGTCTCGACGGGAGCCTGAGATGCTGACCTCCGTACCTGGAGCCCAGGTCGTCCGTACCCAGCGATCGAGGAGTCTGCGCCATGTGGCTGGTGCTCGTCGCGGTGGCGGTGTTCGGCCTGGCGATCGGGTCGTTCCTCAACGTCGTGATCTACCGGGTGCCCGCCGGCCAGTCGCTGGTGACGCCCGGCTCGCACTGCCCGCACTGCGACGCCCCGGTGCGCAACCGGCACAACATCCCGGTGCTGGGCTGGCTGCTGCTGCGCGGCCGGTGCGCCGACTGCGCGGCGCCGATCAGTGCCCGCTACCCGCTGGTCGAGCTGTTCACCGCGGTGGCGTTCGTGGCGGTGAGCTGGCGGCTGGAGGCACTCGACCGGCTGGCCGGACTGCCGGCCTGGCTGTACTTCACCTCGATCGCCATCGCGCTGGCGGCGATCGACCTGGACTGTCACCGGCTGCCCAACGCGATCGTGCTGCCCTCCTACCCGGTGCTGGCGGTGCTGCTGGCCGGCACCGCGCTGGCCCAGCAGGACTACTGGCCGCTGCTGCGGGCCGCGATCGGAGCGGTGGCGCTGTTCGGCGGCTACTTCGCGCTGGCGCTGGCCTATCCGAAGGGAATGGGCTTCGGCGACGTGAAACTGGCCGGCCTGGTCGGCGCCATGCTCGGCTGGCTGAGCTATCCGGCCCTGCTGGTCGGGGCGTTCGCGGCCTTCCTGCTCGGCGGGGTGGCCGGCATCGCGGTGCTGGCCAGCAGGCGTGGCACCGGCAAGACACCGGTGCCGTTCGGCCCCTTCATGCTCGCCGGTGTGGCGATAGCCCTGTACTTCGCCCGCCCACTTGCCGATGGGTATCTCAGGCTGACCGGGCTCTGAGCCCGGCGGCGTCTACACCTTGCGTTGCCACCTCTCAGGAGAAGCGATGAAGCACCGCCAGATCTGCAACCCCAAAATCGGCATCGTCAATCCTGACGGCCACGCGATCGGGGTCGACATCGGCGCCACCTCGGTACGGGCGGCGATCCTGTCGCACGGCACCACCGACGGCCGGCCCTCGGTCAGCGTGCACGGCTGCGGCCATGTCGACCTGCCGCCCAACGCGGTGCTCAACGGCGTGGTGTGCGACCAGAACGCGGTGACGGCAGCACTTCGGCAGATGTGGTCGCAGAACCACTTCGAGTGCCGCAACGTCATCCTCGGCATCACCAACCAGCAGACCGTGGTCCGCGACCTGGCCATGCCGAAGCTGCCGCACGAGCAGCTGGTGAAGGCACTGCCCTACCAGGCCCGCGAGGTGGTGCCGCTGCCGCTGGACCAGGCGCTGATCGACTGGCTGCCGCTGGGCGAGGCGGACCCGACCGGCATGGTGCCGGGGCTGCTGATCGCCACCCCGCGCCAGCCGGTGCTGACCGCGGTGCAGGCGGTCGAGGCCGCCGGGCTGCAGGTGGCCCGGGTGGACCTCGCCTCGTTCGCGGCGCTGCGCGCGATCGCCGACGAGAAGCACGGTGTCGAGGCGGTGATCGACATCGGCGCGCACATGACCAACATCGTTATCCACCGCTACGGGGTGCCGAAGGTGGTCCGGGCGGTGGCCCGGGGCGGCCAGGAGCTCACCGAGCGGGTGGTGGACCGGGTCGGGCTCGACCTGGAACGGGCCGAGAGCGCCAAGCGGTTGCAGGGCCTGCTCGCCACGAACCGCAACTTCACCGACGCGCTGAACGAGGGGATCCGGCCGCTGATGGCCGAGATCCGCGGCTCGATCCACTACTTCGGGACCACCGAGGACAGCGCCCCGGTGGAACGGTTGTCGCTCACCGGCGGCGGCGCCGCCCTGCCGGGGCTGGCCGACCTGCTCAGCGAGCACCTGGGGTTGCCGGCCAACGTGATCGCCCCGATGCAGCACGTGCGCAACCGGTTGGCCTCGAAGGAGCTTCAGAACGAGGACGCGGAGCTGTCGGCCACCGCGGTGTCGGTAGGCCTGGCGATGGGAGCAGCGGCATGACCACGATGCAGCCACGAGAGCTGTGGAGCACGATGCCCGGTTGGGGCGTCGTCGCCAACCTGATCCCGCCCGAGGTGCTGCAGGCCCGGCGGGTGCGGGCCATCCGCAAGCTGGTGGCCTACGCGCTGTGCGCGCTGGTGCTGCTGGCCGGCCTCGGCTACGGCTACGCCTTCTACCGCAGCCAGCAGGCCGCCGACGCCCTGTCCGCCGAGCAGAGCCGCACCGCCCAGCTGCTGGCCCAGCAGAAGCGCTACGCCGACGTCACCCTGCTGCAGAGCAGCGTGGCGGGCGTGCGTACCCAGCTGTCCACGCTGCTGGACACCGACGTCGACATGGCGGCACTGACCACCTCGATCCTCAAGCAGATGCCGGCCGGTGCCAGCGTCAGCCAGCTGGCGGTCACCATGGCGCCCACCGCCGGTCGCCAGGCCACCGCCAACATGACCACCGGCACCGGCAACCTGGACACCTCCGGGCGCACCCACATCGGCCTGGTCACCGTGACCGGGCAGGCCGAGCGGGTCACCGACGTCTCGACGCTGGTCGACCGGCTCAGCCTGCTGCCGGGCTTCATCGACCCGTATCCGACGTCCAACACGACGAACGACAAGGGCACCCTGTTCACGGTCCAGTTCTCGATCGACGACCGGCTGCTCTCGCACCGCTACGACACCCAGTCCAAGACCGGAGGCAACTGATGAGCGCGCTCAAGGGCGACCGGATCTGGGTGGTCGGCGGCGCCGTCGCCGGGGTGGTGGTCGCGGCGATGGCCTGGTTCCTGGTGGTCAACCCGGAGCTGTCCAACGCCTCCTCGCTGGACGAGCAGACGGTGGCCTCGCAGACCCAGAACATCAGCCTGCAGTCCAAGCTGCACCGGCTGCAGGCCGACAACGCCAACATGGACGCCCTGGTGGCCTCGCTGCAGGAGGCCCGCACCGAGCTTCCGATCGAGAGCAGCCTGGCCGAGTACACCCGGCAGCTGACGGCCTACGCCGTCAAGAACGGGGTCAGCATCAGCGGCATCACCGCGGGTGAGCCGGCGGCGATGACCTCGCCCGCCCCGGCGCCCGCGGCGGCACCGGCAGCCGCCACCGGTTCGTCCGCCGCGGCCGGCAATGCGGCCGCGGCGTCCGGGGCGGCATCGGCTCCCCGGACGTCCGGGACCAGCCTGGTCTCGCCGGCCGGCCAGCTGTTCGGCCTGCCGCTCACCGTGGTGGTCAAGGGCACCGCGACCCGCGACCTGGGCTTCCTGGCCGACATCCAGGGCCCGGCCCGGCGTGCCGCCCTGGTGTCGGGCTCCCAGCTGACCGGCGACACCACCAAGCGGGACGGCACCATGCAGCTCACCGTCCAGCTGCAGGTGTTCGTCGCCCCGCAGGCGCCCGGTGCGGTGGACGAGCTGCTGGCCCGGCTGGGCGCCCAGGCGAAGTAGGCAGACACGCGAAGGGGCCCGGTCAGGCGACTGCCTGACCGGGCCCCCTCGTTGTGGTGCTCAGCGATCCTTACGCGACGTTGAGCGTGAGGGTCGGGCTGGTCGAACCGAGGTGGTTGGCGGCGTCGGTCGGGGTGAACTGCGCCCGGACCTGCAGTCGATCCTTCGGAACCGAAACGCTGACCGAAGCCTTGCCGTCCGCTCCTACCGGAGCCTGGGCAACCATCACACCGTTGATGAAGAAGGCAACGGTGCCTACGGCCGGCTTACCGGTGTTCAGCGAGACGGTGGCCGTCATCCGTGCCTCGTACTTGCCCTTCACCTTGCTGGCGGTCGCGGTGAGGCCGGTGGTGGAGACCGCCTTGTTCACCGTGAACGTCACCGCGGAGGAGGTGGAGCCGATCACGCCTTCAGGAACTGACGGGACGAACGTCGCGGTGATCTGCAACGTCCCGGCCGGAGTGGTCGCCGGCACCTGGTAGCTGGCCTTGCCCGCGCTCACCGCGACGGTCGCCAGCACCGTGCCGGTCGAGGTCTCGAACCGCACATTGCCCGCCGGCGAGCTGCCGTCGTTCTGGGTGACGGTCGCCGTGAGAGTGGCCGGGCTGGTGGTGCCGTACGTCTGCGAAGCCGCCGACGCCGCCAGCGCGGTGGTGGAGACCGCCTTGTTCACCGTGAACGTCAGCGCGGAGGAGGTAGAGCCCACCACGCCGCGGGTGGCCGAGGGCACGAACGTCGCGGTGATCTGCAACGTGCCCGCCGGAGTGTTTGCCGGCACCTGGTAGGTGGCCTTGCCCGCGCTCACCGCAACGGTCGCCAGCACCGTGCCACCGGCCTCGAACCGGACCGAACCGGCCGGCGCGCTGCCGTCGCTGGTGGCGACGGTCGCCGTCAGCGTGGCCGGGTTGGCCGTCCCGTAGAACTGGGACGAAGCCGAGGCGCTGAGCGTGGTGGTGGTGGTCACCAGCGCGTCGATCGTGATCGGCACCGTGGTGGTGGTGCCGGTCTGACCGCCGGTCACCGTCAGGTTCTGCGAGCCGGTCGGCAGACCGGTCGGCAGGGTGAAGCTGACGGAGGCGGTCCCGATCTCGTCGGTGATCGCCGTACCCACCGTGTTGTCCACCGCGAACGAACCCAGGTCGGTGGCGCCGAGCTTGACGGTCACCGAGGAGTCCTTGAGGTCGGGCGCGGTGCTGAAGGCCAGCGAGGACAGGTTGAAGTTGACCTGGTCACCCGGCAGGTAGGACGCCGGGGCACCGGCCGGGAACCTCACACCGACGGAGCGCTGGGTGTAGTCCGGCGAGACCGGGGTGTGGCTGTTCATGTACTCGACCATCGCCTGCAGGTCGGTCTGGCCGGTGTCCTTCTTGTTGACACCCAGGGCGAACGCCCCGAAGTTGTCACCACCGGCCGCCAGGAAGGAGTTCACCGTCACCGAGTAGCTGGCCGCCGAGTCGATGGCGGTGCCGTTGAGCCACATGGCGGTGATCCGGCTGCCGGCCGCCGCCTGCGGGTCGTAGGTGTAGGTGAAGCCCTGGGAGATGCCCAGCCGCAGGAACGGCCGGGCCGCCCCCGCCGGCTGCCACTGCTGCTCCAGCGCCGCCTTGATCTGCGCGCCGGTCAGCTTCATGTTGACCAGCGTGTTGGCGAACGGCTGGACGTTGGCCGCCTGCTTGTAGGTCAGCGTGTTCGGGTAGGTCGAGCTGCTGCCGACCATGTCCGCCCGCAGGCCGCCCGGGTTCATGAAGGCGATCTGCGCCGAACCGGTGGTGGCCGACTCGGTGGCGGTCTGCTGCACCTCGGCGACCAGGTTGCCCAGGGTCGACTCGCCACCCCGGTTCTCAGCGCCGGTGGAGAGCTTGGCGCGGTTGAACGGACCGGTGATCTGGCCCAGCGGCTGGGCGCCGAGCACGGCGGCGTCAGCCACCGCCTTGTCGACGATCGCCTGGGTGGCCGAGTCGGTCGGGTAGGCCGGCGTCTTCACCAGCGGCAGGATGTTCTGCTGCAGGCCGACCACCTTGTCGCTGTCGTCCACCGTGAACAGCAGCTGGTCGAGGTTGTAGCCGTACTGGCCGGCCGAGACCACCGGACGGGTCGTCACCGGACGGCCCTCGGCCACCCAGCCCGGCACCGTCACCGAGTGGTTGTAGGCCAGGTGGGTGTGCCCGGACACGATCGCGTCGATGTTGTCGTTGACGCCGTTGACGATCTTGCCGAACGGGGTGCTCGGGTCGGTCGCCGAGGACAGCGCGGTGGTGTCGGCACCCTCGTGCACCAGCAGGATGACGATGTCAGCGCCCTGCGCCTTGAGCTTGTCGGCGTCCCGGTTGGCAGCCACCACCGGCGACTCGATCTGCAGGCCGGCGATGCCGGCCGGCGAGACCAGCTGGTCGAGCTGGTCGGTGACCGCGCCGATGAAGCCGACCTGCACGCCACCGAAGTCCTTGATCCAGGTCTCGGGAAGCGCTGCCGAGTGGTCGTCGGCGTGCCGGACGTTGTCGCCCAGGTACTGCCACGCCGCGCCGCCGTAGGGGTTGGTGTCGGCGTTGTACGGAGCCATCACGCGGTTCACCAGGTCGTTGTAGCCCTGGTCGAACTCGTGGTTGCCCACCGCCGAGACCTCCAGGCCGGCCGAGTTCAGCGCGTCCAGGGTCGGCTTGTCGTGCTGGATGAAGGACTCGAACGTCGACGCGCCGATCAGGTCACCGGCCGCGGCGAACACCGTGTCCGGGTACTGGCCACGCAGCTGCTTGACCGCGCCCGCCAGCACGCCGGCACCGGCCTCGACCCCGTTGGCCTGGATGCGGCCGTGGAAGTCGTTGATGCCGAGCACCTGGACGGTCTTGGTCGGAGCGCTCGCGGTCAGCCCCACCACGACCGGGTCGTGGTCGGAGGAGGCGTACGGGTCGGCCTGGTAGAAGTCGGTGGCGGTGTAGTTCCACCGGCTGTACTCCAGGGCCACCGACTCGGGCGAGTTGATGTTCCAGATGTCGGCGCCGGTCGCCCGCTTCAGGGCGGCGGCGTTCATCAGGACGTGGTCCAGCGATCCGGAAAGGCCGGAGAAGGAGTAGGAGTACTCGCCGTGGTTGAACTGGTGCTCGGCGTCGGTGTAACCGGCGTCGTAGAGCACCTGCAGCGGGTCCTCCTGGGCGTAGGAGTTGTAGTCGCCGACCATCACGACGGCCTTGGCAGCGCCCTGCACGGTCGGAACCCAGTCGCGCAGCGCGGTGGCCTGGCGGACCCGGGACTCGTTCGAGGAGCCCTGGCCGTCACCGGTGTCGGCGTCGCCCGGCCAGGGACCGGCCGAACCCTTGGACTTGAAGTGGTTGACGACGAACAGGAAGTCGTCGCCACCGGCCACCGGGTGGAACACCTGGCCGAGCGGCTCGCGAGCGTTGTCGAACGCACCGCCGGAGGCACTCTGGGTGCCGAGCGCCCGGGAGGCGCCGACCCGCGCGACCTTGGCCGGCTTGTAGATGATGGCGCTGTTGATGACGTCCATGTCGGCCACCGGCGGCAGCTCCGCCGAGGACGGGTTGGCCGCCCAGGTGCCCGCACCCGCGTCGGCGTTCAGCGCCGAGACCAGGTGGTTGAGCGCCTCGTCGGTCGCTTCGCCGAGCCGCGCGGAGTTCTCGATCTCCATCAGGCCGACCACGTCGGCGTCGAGGGCGTTGATCGCCTTGACGATCTTGGCCTCCTGCCGGGCGAAGTCCGCCGAGTCCCAGGCGCCGCGCTGGTCGCAGCCACCGCTGACGGACGAGCCGTCGCCGTCCCGGTCCTTGAACGGGACGCAGGAGCTGTTGTCGGTGCCCAGGGTGGTGAAGTAGTTCAGCACGTTGAACGAGGCGACCTTGAGGTCGGCGGTGCCGATGTAGGCGCTGTCCGGCGCCGAGGTGCGGGTGTTGCCGAAGCTCACCGGCGAGGCGGTGTTGTCCGGGCCCACCACGGTGCTGGTCGGCTGGAACTTCCAGACGTTGTTGCGGAAGTCCACGACCACGTCGCTGTTGAAGGCGACCGGCTCGCCCACCCGGACCGGAGCGGTCTGGGAGATGTAGGGCGGGGTCAGGTTGCCGTTGACCAGCAGGCCACCGCTGGTGGCCAGGAAGTTGATGCTGGAACCGTCGTCGAGGGTCACCGCGCGAGCGGCGTTGTCCGCCTCGGTGGCGCTGGCCGACGCCGGGCCGGGCCGCTCGACCTCGGTGCGCTGGATCAGCGGCTTGGTGCCCGAGGCCAGGCCCACCTCACCGAACTGGTTGGTGGTGAAGGTGTTGGTGACCGTGTAGTTGCCGGTCGGGCGGTAGAGCATGCCCTCCAGCGACTCGCGGGCGGCGTCGGTGGTCGGCCAGCTCGAGGTGGTGGCCGCGGTGACGGCCGCCGGCGGGGTGCCCAGGTCGGTGACGTCGGCAGCGGCCACGCTCAGCTCGGTCAGGCCGAAGAACTCGCTGACCGAACCGGTGACCTGGAGGTACTTGCCGACCTGCACGGCGGCCGGGAGCGCGCCGGTGGACTGGAAGACGAAGATGCCGTCCGAGGCGGTGTGGCTGGTCAGGTCGAGCGCGCCGCCGGTGCCGGGGGTCTGGAGGTAGTAACCCTTGAACCCGCCGTCCGGGTAGGCCGCGGTGACGATGCCCGTGGTGGTGACGGTGCTGCCCACGAGCGGCGAGGAGGCGCCGGTGCCCTGGATCTCGGCGATGGTCTTGGTGGTCGGCGGCGGGGTGACCGTGGTGCAGGCGCTGCCAC
>NZ_DATINC010000027.1:0-13868 GCF_035474675.1 Jatrophihabitans sp.
CGGCCCCCAACGCCGACGGCGTCGTCAAGCTCGCCGACGACAAGTACTACCAGGCGGCGGTCAGCGGCACCGGCCGGGTGTTCACCATCCTGGCCGACTTCGGCACCCAGGGCAGCGGCAAGCTCGGCACCACCCCCGGCCCGCAGCACAACCAGATCGCCCAGCCGGACCGCAGCCTCGACAACAGCACGGCGTGGACGGCCGACTTCAACCGCCAGCACTACCTGGACCTGTTCTTCGGCCCGGGCGAGTCGTTCAAGAACTTCTACTCCACCCAGTCGGCCGGCCACTACACCGTCGACGGTGACGTCAGCAACTGGGTGCAGGTACCGAGCAACGCCTCCACCTACGGCGACAACACCGTCGAGAACAACGGCGGCGCCTGGAAGTTCATCTCCGACTCCGGCAACGCCTGGTACAGCGCCCAGGTCGCCGCCGGCCGGTCGGACGCCGACATCAAGGCGCAGCTGGCCTCCTTCGACGTCTGGGACCGCTACGACTACGACGGCGACGGCAACTTCGACGAGCCGGACGGCTACCTCGACCACTTCCAGGCGGTGCACGCCGGCGAGGGCGAGGACGGCAACGGCGGCGAGGACGCGATCTGGTCGCACCGCTGGTACGTCAACCAGACCGACTACGGCATCACCGGCCCCACCGTCGGCGGCACCCCGGTGCGCTTCGGCGGCACCCAGATCGGCAACACCGGCTATTGGATCGGCGACTACACCGTCGAGGCGGAGAACGGCGGCCTCGGGGTGTTCTCGCACGAGTTCGGCCACGACCTCGGCCTGCCGGACCTCTACGACACCAACGGCGGCGACAACGGCACCGGCTTCTGGACCATCATGTCGGCCGGTTCCTGGCTCAACCACGGCACCGAGGACATCGGCAGCACCCCGGACCACATGGGCCCGTGGGAGAAGCAGCAGCTGGGCTGGCTGAACTACTCGGTGGTGTCCCAGGGCCAGGGCGGCAGCTACACGCTGAGCCCGGCGTCCATGCAGACCACCGGCCAGTCCCAGGCGCTGATCGTGGACGTGCCCGACCAGGCGGTCCAGAAGACCTACACCGCGCCGAGCTCGGGCAGCTACGCCTGGTGGACCGGCAACGCCAGTGACTCCAACTCCACGCTGGCCCGCAGCCTCAACCTGACCGGGATCCGGACCGCCACGGTCACGGCGAAGGCCTGGTACAACATCGAGGACGGCTTCGACTACCTGCACGGCGAGTACTCCACCAACGGCGGGGCCAGCTGGACCGAGATCGGCAGCCCGCTGACCGGCTCGTCCAACGGCAAGTGGACCAGCCTGAAGTGGTCGGTGCCGGGTGGCCAGACGACCCTGTTCCGGCTGCGGTACCAGAGTGACGGCGGGGTGAACCTCGGCGGCGCGTTCCTCGACGACTTCGTGGTGAAGTCCGGCGGCACCACGCTGCTGACCGACAACGTCGAGTCCGGTGACAACGGCTGGACCGCGGCGGGTGGCTTCAAGCGCAGCACCGGCACCGAGTCCACCATCGGGGACCGGTACTACCTCGCCGAGAACCGGACCTACACCGGCTACGACGCGACGCTGCAGACCGGCCCGTACAACTTCAGCAAGGGCTTCACGGCCCCGAACTGGGTTGAGCGGTTCCCCTACCAGGACGGCCTGCTGGTGTGGATGGCGGACGAGACCTACAACGACAACAACACCATCGACCACCAGGGCCACGGCCTGGTGCTGCCGGTGGACGCTCGTCCGGCGCCGTTCACCTACTCCGACGGCACCAAGCCGGGCAACCGGCGCCAGCCGTTCGACGCCACCTTCGGCCTGCAGGCGACCGACGCGGTCGCGCTGCACAAGGAGGTCCAGGTGGGCACCGGCAAAAACGCCACCATCCAGACGTTGACCGCCTCGGCCCCGTCCAACGCGGGTATCCCGACCTTCAACGACTCGGTGGTGGACCGGTACTGGTCGTCGGCGAACCCGCTGTCGTCGACCTACGTGGCCGGCCACGGCGTGAGCATCACCGTGACCAGCCAGACCACCAACGGACCGCTCACCGTGACGGTGAACAACCCGTCCTGACGGTCTGACGCACGATCGGTGGGCCCGCCCCGGATTCCGGGGCGGGCCCACTGCCGTTCCTGGGTACTGCCGTTCTAAAGACAGGTGTCGTTCGGATACGGCGAGACCTCAGGCGAACCTGCTGCCGGGGATCCGGGGGAACTTGTCCAGCCCGAACACCTCGACCTGCGGCGAGCGCTGCTGCACCAGCACCCCGCCGTCGACCACCAGGCAGGCGCCGGTGACGTAGGCGGCGTCGTCGGAGGCCAGGAACACCGCGGGCCCGGCCAGGTCCTCCGGCGTCCCGCCACGGCCCAGCGGGATCGTCTCGTCCCGCAGCTTGCGCGCAGCCGGCTCCAGATGCGCCGGGTTGGTCGCGATCAGCCCGGGCACCAGGGCGTTCACCCGGATGCCGTACGGCGCCAGGTCGAGCGCCAGGCTGCGGGTCATCGCCTCGATGGCACCCTTGGTGGCGTCGTAGGCGACCATGCCGCGGTGCGAGCGGTTCGCCCCGCCGCTGGACATGTTGATGATGCAGCCGCCGCCGGCCGCGGCCATCAGGCCGGCCACGCCCTGGGTGCACAGGTAGTGGCTGGTGAGGTTGGTGCGCACCAGCCGGTCCCACCAGTCCTGGTCGCTGTCGAGGAAATGCCGCAGCGTCGTGACGTCGCCGGCGTTGTTCACCAGGATGTCGACGCCGCCGAACTCCTCCAGCGTCGCCTGGATCAGCCGGTCGACGTCGGCGGCGACCCCTGCGTCACCGCCGACGCCGATCACGTTCGCCCCGTCCTCGCCGAGGGTTCGGGCCGCGTTCTCGACGCCGGCGACGTCGATGTCGGACAGCGCGACGGCGGCGCCTTCGGCCGCGAACCGGCTGGCGATCGCGTACCCGATGCCGCGCGCGGCACCGGTGACGATGGCGACCTTGCCAGCCAGCTCAGCTCTCGGTACTCCCATGACGGCCTTTCGTAAAAAGGGGAACAGGCGGGCCGGCCGCTCGGCCGGATTGCTTTTCCGGCGGCGGGCTAGGGACTCTCCGTCCCGGGCTCGGACGGTCGCTGCTGGTCGAGCAGCGACCGGTGGGTCATGTCATAGGTAGCGAGCACTTCCAGGAAGAACTCCGATGCGCCGGTGGTGACACCCACCAGGTCGGCTTCCGGGGTGTTCTGGATGACCTCCAGGAACACCTGGTGGTGCAACTCGGCCAGGTCCAGGATCGGAATTCCTTCCACGACCGCCGAGCGCCCGATCTCGTAGGCCGCGCGAAGCGGCGCCTCCTCGCGCCGCGGCAGATAACGCAGGAACGCGACCCGGTAGTTACGGTGCAGCTCCGGGGTCACTGCCACGGTGGCACCAGGTGGTCGGAGTACGCGGCAGCGCCCGCCGCGCCGTTCAGGTAGGCCAGGCCCTCCTCCAGATCCAGAGCCGTCCGCACCGCTCCGGTGCCGAGGCCCAGTTCCACCATGGCAAGGGCGACGTCCGGTTGGATTCCCACGATCACGGTGGTGGCGCCGCGAAGGCGGGCCATTTCCGCTATGTCTCTCAGGGTGCGCAGTCCGAACGAGTCCAGGACATCCAGCGCGGCCACATCGATGATCACCCCGCGCGACCGCCGTGCCCCGATCTGTCCGATCAGATCACGCTGGAAGCGAGTCAGCTGGGTGTCGTCGAGGGCAGTATGGATCGATGCGATCAGGGTGGAACCCTGCCGCAGGATCGAGACGAGCGCTGGCCCGGCATCCATTATCCGGCGAAACCCTCCTGCCGACTGACGGCGTAGCCCAGCAGCCGTTCTGCCTCTTCGAGGCCACCCTGCAGGTCGCCGATCGTGTTCATCTTGCTGAGGTCGACCCCGATCGTCACCAGGGTCTGGGCGATACCGGGCGACAGCCCGGTGATGATGACGCTCGCACCCATCAGACGCGACGCGTCGACGGTACGGACGAGGTGGTTGGCCACTGCCTCGTCCACGGTAGGGGCACCGGTGATGTCGATGACGACGACCTTGGCACGATGCCTGCGGATGCCAGCGAGGAGTTGCTCGGTGAGCTGACGCGCTCGCTCGGTGTCCAGCACCCCGATGATCGGCAGGATGAGAAGTCGTTCCCGCACCGGGAGAACGGGCGTGGACAGTTCCCGGATGGCGTCCTGCTGCTGCCGGATCACCCGTTCCCGCTCATCCACGAAGCTCACCGCGACGGTATTGGCGATCCGGTTCGCGGCAGGCTCGTAGGCGTCCAGGACCCGGTTGAGCATGGAGAAGTCCTGCTGGTACTTGCCGAAGAGCGATCGGGCGAGGACGTCGCGGAGCAGCAGCACGATGCCCACCACCTCATGGGTCTCCACACCCCGGGGAATGATCCGCTCGGACAGGTCGCGGGCGTAGTGCTGCAGCGCCTCGACGCTTCCGGTCTCGAGTACCTCGACGTAGTTGTCGTACACCGAGGTGGTCTCCGCGGCGACCTCCTGGGGCGTCATGGCCTGCAGCAGATGGGCCTCCTGGATGCGTCCGGCCCATTCCTGCCGGAGCTTGGCCCGGTTGTCGCGCAGGTGGGCCACCAGTTGTGGCAGCAGCTCTTCCTCGTCCTGGGGATCGAGGGGTGGAAAGTCTGCTGCCGCCTGCTCGACGACGTGCTGGTCCTCAGTCATCTGGCGTTTCCCTTCAGCCACTTGATCATGGTCACCGTCGTTCCCCGACCCACTTCTGACACCACCTCGAACTCGTCCATGAGCCGGCGGGCCCCGGGCAGGCCGAGCCCCAGCCCGCTGTAGGTGCTGTACCCGTCGACCATTGCCCGCTCGACGTCGGGAATGCCGGGGCCGGTATCCCGAGCGGTTATCAGCACGCCGTAGCCGTCCTCCTCGATCACCTCGATGCTGAGTTCGCCTCGTTCGGCGAACCGGACGATGTTGCGGGTGATCTCCGACACCGCCGTTGCGATGATGGTCGCGTCCGTCCGGGAGAATCCGACGCCGGAAGCAACCTCGCGCACTGCCTGCCGCGCCGTCACGATGTCGGCGTCCCGGCGAATCTCGATGACGTCCTTCCTGGCACTGTCGGCGGTTCGCTCGAACAGCGGCCGGCTGATCTTCGGGCAGAGGTCGCATTCGAGCAGGTGCCGGGCGGCGTCGAGCTCGCGTTGCCGCCGGCGGTCCCGGGCCGAGAGTGCATAGAGAACCTGCCGGCAACGGTCGGTCGGCGGCTCCATCCTTTCCAGTGCCAGCAGGTACTCGACCCGCAGCCGGGCCCGGGCCCGGTGCAGCTGGGCAGCGACCGCGCCGGCCGTCATGCCCAGCTGGGTACCGAGCGAGCCGGTGTCCTGACCGTCGACCTCGTGCGCGACCAGGGCTTGCCGGTCCCGGTCGGACAGGTGGGTGAGCGCGGTCGCCATCGCCGCCCGTCGTTCGCCGTCCAGCAACTGCTGATCGACGTGCTCATCCGGTGCCGGCTCGGCCAGCCGGTGCTGGTTGCGCCGTTGGGTCTCCTGCTGCTTGAAGAAGGAGGAGACGAGGTTGCGGGCGGTGACGATGGCATAGGGGCCGTGCATGCCCTGGGTGACCCGGTCGCCGGCATCGAGAACCCGGGTCAACGTCTCCTGCACCAGATCGTCGGCCGTTGCGGGATCCGGCACCCGCGGCGTCACCACGCGCCGCACCAGCGCGAGAAGCTCTCCGATGTCGATCCCACTCTCCCCGGGGTCAGGGCCCGGAGAGAGGGTGGCGCTCATGGAGCGACACTACCGCCAGAACAGGCCTGCCAGTACTGACCTGCAAGCCCTTGCCGCGATACGGGCGGAGCCCGGAATTCCTGGCGCCGACTGGTCGGCGGCAGCTGCAGCCACCGGGTGGACGCCCTCGGACGGTCGGCATTACGCGGGAGCGGGCCAGGTCGGCCGTCGCTGCACCGCCCCCTTGCGCTTCGCAGCCCCCGGGCCTACGGAGCTCCTGCGGACGGCAGACCGGCAGATGGGCGATGCGGCCCGCGTGATGCGGCGGCTTCCAGCTGCTCTTCATAGTGCTGAGTCCCTCCACGATCGGCGGCCGGAACGGCTGGCACCGATCCGGAGGTCGGAAGAGGTAAGGGATTCGATGGTCACCGACACGGCACGGAGATCGAGGTGGAGCGGTCTGCTACGCAGGTTGTGGTACGTGCTCCTCGCGATCGTGGCGGCGTGCACCCTGTTCGTGGGTTCTGCCGTGGTCGCCTCGGCCGCGCCCCGGACCGCCCAGCCGTCGACGGCCAGCGTCGCGGGTGCCCTTGCCCGCACTGGCGGCAGTGGTCAACCAGATCGCCATGCTGCTGAACAGAATCCTGGGTTAGAAAGCCTGAATCCCCGGGGTTAGAAGACGACACCGCTGCAGAGTTCCTGGGCGGCGGGGACGGAGCCGATCCCTCCCCGCCGTCCAGGGGCGCGTCGAGTTACGAGCCGGCGTGCCGGTGGTTCTGCACGACTGGATGGCGTCAGATCGCTGAACTGCTGAAAGGGAATGGGGTGGAAAGTCGTTGTCGTGGCATCTGGCATTTCTCCAGCTGGTGGCTGCGGGATTGGCGGCCGCAGCCGTGCGTGCTGGCCTGGGACGAGCTGCCTGCCCATGTCGTTGGCCGGGGCGAGGATCGGGCTCGCGGGACCGACGGCCAGCCGGCTGACGTGGACCGACCGGGCCGCAGGTCACGCTGATCAGGGGCCGGATGCGGCCGGACGCCGGGCTCAGACCGGGACGTCGCCGGGCTTGCCCCACTGGGCGGTGACCACGCCGCGCACCCACCAGACTCCGGTCGAGGGCCGCCAGACGGTCAGGTCGGCGCGTCCGTCGCCGTGGTAGTCGCCGGGTACCGGCACGTCGCCCACCTTGCCCCACTGGGCGGTGACCACCCCGTGCACCCACCAGACTCCGGTCGAGGGCCGCCAGACTGCCAGGTCGGCGCGTCCGTCGCCGTTGTAGTCGGCCGGCACGGCCTGGTCGCCGGGCTTGCCCCACTGGGCGGTGGTCACCCCGCGCACGTACCAGATACCGGACGAGGGCCGCCACACCGCCAGGTCCGCCCGTCCGTCGCCGTTGAAATCGGCGACCACCGGCACGTCCCCCGGCAACCCCCACTGCACCGTCTCGATGCCGCGCACCCACCAGACCCCGGTCGAGGGCCGCCAGACCGCGAGATCGACCCGTCCGTCGCCGTTGTAGTCGGCCGGCACCGGCACGTCACCGGGCTTGCCCCACTGGGCGGTGGTCACACCGTGCACCCACCAGGTCCCGGTGGACGGCCGCCAGACCGCCAGGTCGGACCGTCCGTCGCCGTTGTAGTCGTGCACGACCGCGCCGATCAGCCCGCGGGCCTGCTTGGTCCGCAGCACCAGCAGCGCCGCGGCGTCCACCTTGGCCCGGAACGCCGAATTGCTCGCGACCCGGGCCGACACCGCGCCCACCATGGCCGGGATCTGGCTCGGGTCATTGATCAGCACCATGGTGCCGCCGGCCTCCAGGAAGTTCACCGCCCGCTCGCCCGGCGCCCATGCCGCCAGCTGCGCCGCGCCCAGGGAGTCGCTGATCACCACGCCGTGGAACCCCAGCTGGTTGCGCAACAGCGAACCGATGACGGTGGCGGAGAACGCGGCCGGCCGGGCCGGGTCGATCAGCTGGTAGTAAGCGCTCGACATCATCACGAACGGGGTGCCGGCCTGGATCCCGGCCCGGAAGGGCGCCAGGTACGCGTCGTTGGACGTGGTGACGTGGTCGGTCACCCCGGCGGTGGTGTCGGTGTTCGCGTCGACCCGCCCCAGACCCGGGAAGTGCTTGACCGTGGTGGTGACGCCGGCCTGCAGCATGCCCCGGATCACCGCCACCCCGTGCGAGGCCACCACGTCCGGGGTATGGCCGTACTCGCGGTAGTAGTAGCCGATCGGCGGGTTGACCTGGCCGACCGGCACGGTGTCCAGCACCGGCGCCAGGTTCAGGTTCACCCCGGCCGCCGTCAGCTGGCCGCCCCAGTGTGCCGCCGCCGCCTGCAGCGTCGATGTCGCCCAGCCGCCCTGGGTGAGCGCCTGCGGAATGGTGGAGAAGCCCGGCCCGGACAGCACCTGGACGTAGCCGCCCTCCTGGTCGGTGCTGATGAACAGCGGCACCCCGCCGGTCGCCGCCGAGGTGGCCCGGGCCTGCAGGCCCTGGGTGACCGACCGGGTCGCGGCCAGCCCCAGCGAGCTGCGGCCGGTCAGGATCACGTTGCCCACGTGGTAGCTGCTGATCGCGGACAGGGTCGCCGAGCTGACCCCGGTGGCGGCGCCGCCCACCATGAACAGCTGGCCGATCCGCTGGGCCTCGGTCATCCGGTTGAACACCGCCTGGGCGCCTCCGGTCGGCACGCTCGCCGACCCGGTAGACCCCGACAGCACCGCCGCGCACACCGCGAGGACCGGCACCAGTACCAGTCCGCGGATCCTCCGGTCGATCCTCATGCCGCGCCCGCCTTCCTAGCCCGTTGACCAACTGACACCGGCACGGGCCGAGCTGTTGCACGCCGCGACATCCGCAAGATAGGCGCCGGCCGGCCGAAACCGCGGGACGTTGCCGGTGACGAAGGGGTTGCGAATCGCCGGACGGCCGCGGCGGCCACCCGGCGCCGGGCCACAATGAGTTGTGGGCCGAGACGACGGGTACTTCGACGACGTGCACTGGCTCGACGACGGCACCGTGGAGGAGCTGTCGACCGGCAGCACCCCGCCCCGGCTGCCCTGGCCGAGATGGTTCACGCTGACGCTCGCCGCGCTCGTCGTCGCCGGTGCGGTGGCGGCGATCAACCACGTCCGCAACAGCCCACCGGCCACTCCCGCGGCGGCCGGTGCCAGCACGCCGGCCTCCCGGCCGGCGCCGCGGGTCTCGCTGCCGGGGACCACGCCGTCCCCGGCCACCTCGGTGACGGTCACCCCGCTGGGCCATCCGCTGTTCGGCGCCAGCACCGGCTGGGAGCTGATCGCCCGCGGCACCAGGGTGCTGGTACGCATCCAGCCGGCCGCCGGCCGGATCATCCAGACCACGATTCCCGACCTGAACAGCGGCGGCCCGGTCTCCCTGCTGACCGGCTCGGACCGGGTGATCATCCGCCCGCTGGACCACGTCCCGGGCTACCTGGTGCCCGACGGCAAGCCGGCCCGCGTGCTGCCTGCCCAGCTCAACCTGGACGGCCCGGTGTTCCCGGGGCCGGCACCGGGCCAGATGTGGGTCCGGCCGGCCGACGACCACCAGCCGGTGATGGCGCTGGCCACCCTGGACGGCAGGCGGCTCGCCGACTTCGTGCCGGTTCCCACCGGCAGCTCGTCCTTCGAGGCGGTCTCCGACGGGGCGGGTTACCTGCTGTACCCGAGCATCGGCGGGGTGTACCAGGCTCGGCCGGGCGGCCTGCGCCGGATCAGCACCGGCGCGCTGCTGGCCGTCGGCCCGACCGGCTGGCTGGTGGTGGAGTGCGACGAGCAGTACCGCTGCCAGCAGGTGCTCGTCAACCGGCTGGACGGCAGCCGGCGGACCGTGAGCACCGCGACGGTGAACCAGCCGCGGACCGGGATCATCTCTCCGGACGGGGCGACCGCGGCGATGCTGACCAACAGCTCGAACGGCACCTCCGGGCTGTACCTGCTCGACCTGAAGTCCGGCAACCGCAAGCTGATCGGCGTGTCGGCCAACCTGGAGTCCTTCGACGGCATCACCGCCTTCTCGCCGGACAGCCGGTGGCTGTTCGTCATCACCGTGGACGGCAGCATCGCGGTCGTCAACCGGGCCACCGGGGCGGTCAGCACGCTGGAGGGCTCGCTGCCGCCGCTCACCCAGCTGGTGGTGCGCCCGGCCGGCCGCGACACCGCAACGAGCCTGGCCGCCGTGGCCCAGGCGCTGACCCCGACGTGTTGCCGGCCCATCCCGGGGCTGTGAGCCCTGTCCCGGGGTGGTGATCTCCGGGCTGTGACAACCCCGCCGGTCGCCCGGCACACTCGACGGCATGCGCCGCGCCTTCGCCCACACCGCCGAGCTGCTGATGCCGGCACCCGCCGACGACGGCGCGCCGGGGGCGGCCATCACCGTCGCCCTGTGCGGGCACTGGGAACACCAGCCGCCGTGCCCGCTGGCCCCGCACGCCACCCGCGCCGACCGGGACGGCGACACCGTCCGGCTGCGCACCCTGTTCGCCACTGAGCCGGACCGGGCGGACGAGGTGCATCGCCGGATCGATCAGGCGCTGCAGGCCGGTGAGCTCATCGTCCCGGACGGGACCGTCACCCGCTGGCGGCTGACCGCCAGCGGGCCGGCCGAGCCGACCGCGGCCGAGCACGACCACGCCGAGCGGCTGATCCGGAGCTGAAATCCATTGTGAGGTAGGCCTAAGCCTGGCCGAACAGCGCGGCCGACCAGCTCTGGCCCGGCTGCACGCCCGGCGGGATGGCAAAGATCGCGCTGCCGACGTGCTGGCTGTGGGTGTTCAGCGCATCGGATTGGCTGAGCCGGCGCTGGATAGGGAGAAAGCCGGTGCGCGGGTCGGACTGGAAGCAGCAGAACATCTGCCCGGCCTGGACGCCGGGCGGTGAGCCGTCTGAGAAGGCGTAGCTGCGCCGCAGGATCTGCGCGCCGCCGTTCAGCTCGGCCGAGGCCAGCCGGACGTGCGAGTCGAGCGGGATCGCCGGGCTGCCATCTGTGCTCTTGGCAGCCAGATCCAGCGAGCTGGTCAGGCTGCCACCGGACAGCGGCGCGCCGGACTGCTTGTCCCGGCCGATGATCCGCTGCTGCTGGTCGTCGGGCACGTCGTCCCAGCCGTCGGTGAACAGGAGGATCCGGCGGGTGATCAGGTAGCTGCCGCCGGCAATCCAGTCCGTGCCGCCGGCCCACACCACTTTCTCCAGCGCCTTGGCATCGTCGAGCGCCGGATTGCGGACCCCGTCGTGGAAGCCGAACAGGTTGCGGGTGAGCGGCTTGGCATTGTCGCCGAGCTGCGGTCCGCGGAAGCCGGACTGCGACCAGCGCACGCTTACCAACCCGCTGGCCAGCCGCAGCAGTTGCCGGTGGGCGTGGAAGGCGATCTGGGCGTCGTCCGCGCAGACCTGGAGCACCAGGTCGCCGCCGCACCAGGCCGGTTGCAGATTGTCGTTACTGAAGTGGGGTAATTCGACCAGCGGGGCAGGGCGGCGGGCGGCCAGGCCGAAGCGTTTGTCGAACAGGCTCGGCCCGTAGCCGATGGTGATGGTCAGCCGGGATGCTGACGCGTCCGCCGCCTCGCCGGTGTCGGTGAGCGCCGGCCGGTCCGCCGGGGCCGGTACCGGCTTGCCGCTGGTCAGCAGCGCTGCCGCGGCGGTCCAGTCGTCGAGCAGTCGGCGTAGCTCGGCCGCGCTGGTCGCGGTCACGTCCAAGGCGGAGAGGAGTTGGCAGGCCTGCGCCGGGGTGACCACGCCGGGCTGGTGCGGGCCGTAGAACGGCTCAGTTACGACCGCTGGTGTGGTGCTGCCGTTGCTGGCGGCGACGCTTGCGGTCGCCGCGGCCGGTCGGGCATGGGACGCCGTACAGCCGGCCACCCCCGCCGCGGCAGCACCGAGCGCGGCCGAGAGCGCAGCTCGCCGGGATACCTCGCCAGGAAAGGAAGGGGGCATGAGCGGAAACTCTATTACCTAGGATGAATGAAGAAAACATTTAAATATTATTTGAAATAGCGCCCCTCGTCCTCTACTCCACCTCTTCATGGTGGCGAACCTGCCGCATCTGATGGGTATTCGCCGGCCTCCGTGCCTGCACAAATGCTCTGCAGTGGCAGACCCCAGCCGCCGAACGGCGGATTCTCGGAGATCCCCGTGGAGTGAAGGAGGAGTAAAGGAACTATAAGGAACCTTTTAAATTGATCGAACTGCTTCATTCAAACATCTTGTTTTAACCGAACGGCAGTGCTTTCATCTCTTCACGCTAAGCCCACCTCATCACGCTTAGCGCCTGTCATCCCGCTTAGCCCGTGTCATCACGTTAGTCCGTGCTGCTAGCGAACTTGGAGGCTCCGATGAGCCCTCGCCGTCCCGTTGCCCGCCTGCGTGATGCGGTAGCCCTCCTCGTCACCGCCAGTCTGGTGCTGGGCTTCGAGAGCCCGGTCGCCTCAGCCAGCCTTGCCCTGCCGCCGGCCGGCCCGGTGACCTACAGCTACGACGCCTCGGGACGACTGGTAGGTGCCAGCGAGCCTGGCGTGGGATCCGTTACCCACAGCTATGACGCGGCCGGCAATATGACCGCGACCACGCCGAGCACCGGCACCTCCCCGCAGGTCATGAGCATGACGCCGCAACACGCCACCGTGGGCAGCACCGTCGTCATCCGGGGCGCCAACTTCAGCACCACCCCCTCCAACAACACGGTCAAGTTCACCAGCAACAAGGCCGCTACAGTGACCGCGGCGACGGCCGGATCGCTCACTGTCACCGTCCCATCAGGTGCGACCAGCGGAGCGGTCACCGTCACGGTGAGCAAGACGACCGCCACCGGGCCCAGCTTCACCGTCGACCCGTCGGGGCAGGCTCCGACCATCACCGGCTTCAGCGCCAGCCGGGTCAGCCTCGGCGCGACCCTCACGATCAGCGGCAGCCACTTCGACCTGAACCTGGCCCGCAACGTGGTGCAGATCAACCAGACCCGCGCTCTGGTGACCGCCGCGACCGCAACCAGCCTGACCGTCACGGTGCCGCAGAACGCGGTCGGCTCCGGGAAGGTCA
Organism: Jatrophihabitans sp.; assembly: GCF_035474675.1. Lineage (GTDB taxonomy): Bacteria > Actinomycetota > Actinomycetes > Mycobacteriales > Jatrophihabitantaceae > Jatrophihabitans_A. The sequence continues at coordinate 12,773 of NZ_DATINC010000027.1, forward strand.
CTGTCTCCACCCCTACGGGAGTGGCCACCAGCTCGACGGACCTGTACGTGCTGCCCGCCGGGCTGACGGGCAACACCCTCGACACCGGCCAGCGGGTGACGCTGCCGGCTACGGTGACGCTGGCAACCTCCGGCTCGGGCCATGTCGCGCTGGCCGTCTTCGACGCGTCCGCGAATAGCCATCTGTTCGTGCAAGAGGGCACCTCCGGCGTCCCGTCCTGCAACGGCACACTCGCCATCTACGACCCGCACGGCGTGACGATCGGCTCGGACAGTTGCGTGGCGACCAACAACTACCTCGACCAGCTGCTGCCGACGGCCGGCAGCTACACCGTGGCCCTTTCCACGAACGGCAGCAGCGGCTCGCTGCCGGTAACGTTGAACCTGGTGGTGGACTCCACCAGTTCCATTACCACCGACGGCACGCCTAAGACCGTCACCACCGGAATCGGGCAGAGCGCCAATCTGACCTTTACCGCAACCGCCGGGCAGCGGGTGTACGTCAGCATCACCGGCAACACCGCACACACCACCAGTTGCGCCAGCGTCGCCCTGCTCTCCCCGAGCCGAACGAGCGTCACCAGCACGCCAGTCTGCTCGGCCAGCGCCACCATCGACACCACCACGCTGGACCAAGCCGGCGGATACACCTTGGTGTTCAACCCCGGTGGTACTGATACCGGCAGCGCCACCATCGCCATTTACAACGTGCCGCCCGACGCCGTCACCCCCGTCAGTGCTGATGGCAGTTCGCATACCGTCACCACCGTCCTGGGGCAGAACGCCGATTTCACCTTTACCGCCACCGCCGGCCAGCGGGTGTTCGTCAACATCTCCAACGGCAGCTACTCGCAGTGCTTCTCGATGCTGCTGCGTGACCCGGCTGGCACTTCGCTCAACTCCGTCTGGTACTGCGGCGGCGCCAACTACATCGACACCACCGCACTGACCGCCGCCGGCACCTACAGCGTGCACGTCGACCCGCCCGGCACCGTCGCCGGCAGCGTGACCGTGGCTATCAATCCCGTCGCGGCCGACACCAGTACGGCGGCGAACGCTGACGGTACGCCCACCACGGTCACCACCAGCCTCGGCCA
>NZ_DATINC010000028.1:0-13820 GCF_035474675.1 Jatrophihabitans sp.
CGGGCAACCGGCGGCTCGACCGTGGACGATGCGCTCTTGACGAACTCGCCGAGTTCGTTGAGCTTCGCTAGAACTTCCTTGCTGGGTACGCCGAGCTCTTTGGCGAGCTCGTGTACGCGGGCCTTGCCTGCCACTGGACTCCTTCGTCGCAGGACCGGCGGACAAGCCCGCTCGGTCCCGATTTAGGTGGGAAACGCACTCATGGTTGGCGCTTCATCGGGTGCTCATAGGTCTTCTCACAATCGCTGCGTACTCGTCAGCGGGAGCTGGCGAGAGGGCAATTCCGACTCGATCCACCGGCTAGCCGGCAATCGACTCGACATACGTCCGAACCGGCGAGGTGTCCAGTTGGGCGGTGCTGCGCAACGCCCGTCCGAACGCCCGACGACGCTCGGCGAGCTCCATGCATCCGAGGACCGGGTGAAGCCAGGCTCCCCGTCCGGATGCACGGCGTCGCGGGTCCGGCAGCACCTGGACCGGCTGGCGCGGCGGACTCGAAGAGTCGCCGGCCCCGGAAGACGCTGGTGGCCCCGCTACGACGCGAAGCAGATCGGCGGCCGGGGCTCGCTGGCGGCAGCCGATGCAGGTGCGCAGGACGCGCGTGTCACCGAGCTGGCCACCGTCGAGCTGACGACCGGCTACAACTCTACTCCCCACCGGCGCCGGATTCGGCCACCTGCCGGTCAGAGATGCGCGTCACCGGGTGGATGTCGACCGCGGGCTCCGGATCCCAGTCCTCGGCCGGCTGCGGCGACTGCTCCTGGGCCGCCTGCTCGGCGTCGGAGTGGATGTCGATCCGCCAGCCGGTCAGCCGGGCCGCCAGCCGGGCGTTCTGGCCCTCCCGCCCGATGGCCAGCGACAGCTGGTAGTCCGGCACCACCACCCGGGCCGCCTTGGCGACCGGGTCGATCACCCGGACCTCGCGGGCGGCGGCCGGCGAGAGGGCATTGCCGACGAACACCGCCGGGTCCTCGTCGTAGTCGATGATGTCGATCTTCTCGCCGTGCAGCTCGGCCACCACGTTGCGGACCCGCTGCCCCATCGGCCCGATGCAGGCGCCCTTGGCGTTGAGCCCGTCCACCCGGCTGCGCACCGCGATCTTGGTCCGGTGGCCGGACTCCCGGGCCACCGCCATGATCTCCACGCTGCCGTCGGCGATCTCGGGCACCTCCAGCGCGAACAGCTTCTTGACCAGGCTGGGGTGGGTCCGGCTGACGGTGATCTGCAGGCCGCGCATCCCGCGGGTCACCGACACCACGTAGCACTTGATCCGGGTGCCGTGCTCGTAGACCTCGCCGGGCACCTGCTCCGACTGCGGCAGCACCGCCTCCACCTTGCCGAGGCTGACCAGCACCAGGCCGCGCTGAGAGGCCTGGGCGTCGGCCTGGATGATGCCGGTGACGATGTCGCCCTCGTGGCCGGAGTACTCGCCGTAGGTGTGGTCGTGCTCGGCGTCGCGCAGCCGCTGCATGATCACCTGCTTGGCGGTCATCGCCGCGATCCGGCCGAAGTCGGTGGGAGTGTCGTCGAACTCCTCGACCAGCTCGCCGTCGGGCGAGTACTCGGCGGCCCACACGGTGACCGCGCCGGTCTTGGGATTGATCTCCACCCGGGCGTGCGGCATCGGGTGGTTGGTGTGCCGGTAGGCCGTCAGCAGCGCCGTCTCCAACGCCTGCAGGACGGTCTCGAAGGAGATCTCCTTCTCCCGCTCGATGCTGCGCAGCGCCGCGATGTCAACCGAGACCATGGCTGCGGCCCCCTTCGTCCGGTTCGGCTTCGTCCGACTCGGTCTCGTCCGGCTCGGCTTCGTCCAGCTCAGCCTCGTCCAGTTCGGCTTCGTCGAGCTCGGTGTCGTCCAGCTCGGTGTCGTCCGGCTGGGTCTCGTCCGGCCCGGGGTCGCCGGGACGGGAGAACTCCACCTGCACCCGGCCGGGCCCCAGTCCCGCCAGCGGCAGGCTGTGCTGCCGGCCCTCGACGTCGAGCTGCACCGCCGAGTCGTCGGCGCCGACCACCCGGCCGGTCAGTGGCCGGCCGTCGACGTCCACGGTGACCAGCCGGCCAGTGGCCCGGCGCCAGTGCCGCGGCTCGGTCAGCGGCCGGTCGACCCCCGGCGAGCTGACCTCCAGCACGTAGGGTCCGGCGAAGCTGGCGGCACCGTCGGCGTCGAGGACGTCGGAGACCGTGCGTGAGATACGTGCCACCGCGTCCAGGTCGATGCCGCGGTCACCGTCGACGCTCACCCGGATCAGGCTCCGGCGGCCGGCGGCGGTCACCGAAAGGTCGTCCAGCTCGTACCCCGCGGCGCTGACGACCGGCCCGATCAGCTCGATCAGCTGTTGACGTTGCGGCGTTCGCGCAGTCATGTGGGCGCTCCCGTCGGTGTCCAGTTGTCTGTTCGATGCCCCGCGAAGTCGGGCGCGCCAGCTTCGAAAGGCTGTCTCACCAGCGTACCGGCATCCATCCGGGCGCACTCGTCGGAGTGGCACCGGCGGGATCGGCACCCCAGCCCGCCGCGAAACCGGACCGTCCCCGCTCTCACCCGCGCAGCGGTGCCAGTGCCTCCCAGGTGACCGGAACCCGGCGCATGACGAGTGCGCAGTCGAGCCGGACCGATCCGTCCGGGAAGACCGCCCGGTCGGAGAAGAACGACGAGCGCGCCTGCAGCACCGTGGCGGGCTCGACCTGCCAGGCCGTCGTGTGCAGGGCCAGCCCGTCGAACCGGCCGGGGTCGGCGGTGGCCGAGAAGCCGGTCGAGCCCTCTTCGAAGAACGCCGAGGCGGATTCGGCGTCGGCGAACAGCGCGCTGCCCTCCAAGCTGTCGGAGAGCCTGACCGCGACGCTCACGTCCGCGCTGCCGTCCCGCGCGGTGAAGGCGACCCGGATCTCGGAGGCGGACTCCGCCACGTCGAAGGTGGCCCGGTGCTGGGTACCCGGGAACAGCCGGCCACCGACGACGACGTTCAGCAACGAGTCGCTGTCCCGGCGCGGGATGTAGACGCCCTGCTGCACGCCGGTCGGCGAGTTCCACTCGACGGCGATGCGGTGGGCGGCGTTCTCGCTGCGCACCCCGACCCACGCCGGCAGCGGCCGGGGCCGCATCGACCCGAGCCGGATCAGGCAGATGCCGGCCACGGCGTACCCGTTGACCAACTGGGGCCGGAACGGGGCCGGCAGCATCGCCGCGACCGCGTCCGGATCGACCCGGTAGTTGATCAGCAGCCGGCGCTCGATCTCGCCGGTGAGTTCGGGAACCTTCACGAGGGCACTGCCCAGCTGGCCACGACGAAAGCGTACTCAGCCAAACGCCCGTCCCGCCCGGAAATCCCGGCAGCCCGGGACGGTTCGGACGGGGCACACGCGTCCTCGGGTGTGGAACCGAGGCAGCCCGCAATGAGAGACTGCTCGCGCCATGGCCGACATCTCCCGCAGGACCCTGCTGAACCGGGCGTTGCTCGGCACGGCACTCGGTGGCGGCGCGTTGCTCGGGCTGACCCGGCGGGTCCACCACCAGGTGGCCACCCCGCCGCCCCCGCCGCCGGTGGCGCTGACCGCGGCGCTGGCCCGGCAGCGGCAACTGCTGGCCTCCTACGACCGGGTGCTGGTCGGTGAGCGGAGCCATCCGGGCTTGGCCGGGCTGCGGGCCGACGTGGCCGCGCACGGCACCGCGCTGCACGAGGTGCTGCAGCGCTATCCGGGCTGGCGGCTGGCGGTCACCGCCTCGACCTCGCGGGCCGTGCCGGCCCCGGGCAGCTCGTCGAGCGGCCCATCCAGTACCGCGGCGGCCGACCCCATTGCGGCGCTCGCCGAGGCCAGCAGGACCGCGGCCACCGCCACCACCGCCGCCTGCCTGCAGTGGCCGGACACCGAGCCGCACGCCGCGGAGGTGGTGCCGCTGCTGGGCAGCATCGCCGCCTGCCTGACCAGCCACGTCCAGGTGCTGCGATGACCACGCCCGGCAAGCAGCCGGCGGACCCGGTGGTGCAGGCCCTGCAGCGGGTGCTGGCCGCCCAGCATGCCGCGGTGTACAGCTACCCGGTGATCGGGGTGGCGCTGCGCGATGCCGGCCAGGTGGAGCAGGCCCGGCAGCTGGAGGCCCGGCACCGCAACACCCGGGACGAGGTGATGGCCCAGCTGGCCGCCCGCCATGCGGTTCCGGTACCGGCCGAGGCCAGCTACGCCCCGCCGCAGCCGGTGACCGGGCCCGCCGATGCGCAGCGCTGGGCGCTGGAGGTCGAGCAGGCCTGCGCCGGCGCCTACCGCTACCTGCTGGTGGCACCGGTGCTGGCCGCGCGGGCCGCTCCGACCGGCCCCGCCGGCGACGGTACGGACAGTGCGGCGGCCGCCGCCGAGCAGGCCGCTCTCCGGCGGCAGGCCCTGACCGGCCTGAACACCGCGGCCCGGGACGCCACCGGATGGCGCACGCTGCTGAGCCCCACCGCGCCGACGGTGCCGTTCCCCGGCCTCTAGCCGTTCCGGGCCGCTAGGTCGACGGCTGGTCCGGAACGGCGCGCGCCGGCACGCCGTCGGCCAGCCACCGGTCGATCACCCCGACCAGGTCGGCCAGGTCGGTGATCACCGCGTCCGGGGTGCCTTCGATGCCAGTGGTCTGGGCCGCCGGGATGATGCTGTGCGGCACCAGCACCGCGTGCATGCCGACCTGGTTGGCGCCCCAGACGTCTTCGAACAACCGGTCGCCGACGTAGACCGCCCGGCCTGGGTCGGCCACCCCGACCGCGTCCAGCGCTGCCCGGAAGGCCTGCGGATGCGGCTTCACCCACGGGATCTCGGAGGTGTACACCGCGCCGTCGATCAGGTGGCCAACGGCGTCCCGTTCGAAGATCCGCCGGTGTTCCTCGGCCGGCCAGACGGTGTTGGACAGCACGCCGATCTTCAAGCCGCGTTCGCGCAGCGCGGTGAACAACCCCGGCACCGCCGGGTCGGTGTAGCTGTGCGCGTCCCACCACTGGTAGTAGGTGCGCAGCTGCTCGTGGGTCAGCCGCAACGCGGCCCGGTCCAGGATGTCGTCCATGGTGCCGCTGCGGTGGTCGGACTTGACCGCCTGCCAGACGCTGATCTCGGCCTCGTGCAGCGCCCGGGCCTGCACCTCGTCGGCGGTCACCGCCAGCCAGCACTCCATCGGGTCGATGGTGTGCCACGGGGTCAGCGTGCCGCCCCAGTCGAAGATCACCGCGTCCAGGCTCATGGGTGATGGATTACCACAAGCCGCCGACACTAGTTCAGAACAGCACCGTGCTCAGCGTGCTGACCTGGCGCATGCCGAGCCGGTCGTAGAGCCGGCGGCCGGCGATGTTGTAGTCGTTGACGTACAGGCTCACCGACGGCGCCAGCTCCAGCGCGTAGCCGAGGACAGCCGCCATGGCGGCGGTCGCTATCCCCTGCCGGCGCCGGTCCGGACGCACCCAGACCCCCTGGAGCTGCGCGGTGGCCCGGCCCAGCACCCCGATCTCAGCCTTGAACTCGACCTGGCCCTGCTCGTCGAACCGGGCGAAGGCCCGGCCGGCCTCGATCAGCTCGGCGACCCGGGCCCGGTAGCCCCGGCCGGCGTCCGGGCCGATCGGCGAGACCCCGAGCTCCTCGGTGAACATCGACACCGCCGCCGGCAGGAACCGGGGCAGGTCGGCCGGCCGCACCCGGCGCACCCGGGGATCGGGCTCGATGCCGGGCACCGCCTGGGTCGCCAGCAGCGGCTGGCTGGCCCGGATCGCCCGGGCCGGCCCCCAGCGCCGGGACAGCACCGGCCACATGGTGGCGACCGACTCCGCCGCCCCCACGATCGAGGAGCAGCTGCGGCCGCCCCGGGCCAGCTGGCCGGCGATCAGCTCCAGGGCGGCGAGATCCTCGCCCACCGGCACCAGGTTGCCGCCGCAGAACGCCGCCGCGCGCAGCTCGTCACCGGCCTCGCCGACCCCCCACAGGTAGCCCCCCAGGCGCTGCGGGTTCAGGTCCGGAGCCCGCTGCAGCCGGCAGTCCACCACGCAGTTGAGCACCCGGTCACGCTGCACCAGCGACCGCACCGCCAGCTCGTCGGCGGCTGCCAGCACCCGGGGCCGGGCCTGGATGACGGTCATAGGAAAAACGTACCGCGCGCACCCGGACTCGGCGCACCGGTGTACCGGCCTCCGACGTACTCGGAGGGTCAGCCCGCCAACCGGTGGGTGAGCCCTAGAACCCGGTGCCGTGGAACGGCGCCCGGTCAGTGGAGAAGGCCAGGTCCAGCCGGGTCAGCAGCGCCGGGTCGTCGCACTGCAGCGCGCCGGCCCGGGCCAGGGTGTGCAGCCGGTGCCCGCCCAGGTACGCCGAGCCGAGGCCGGCCAGGCTGAAGCTGGCCTGGGCGGGCCGGTCGGTCGGCTCACAGCTGGCGCCGTCCGGGCCGCCGGCCAGCGCCAGCCGCCGGTCGCCGAGCAGCGGGTCGCAGACCTCCACCACGGTGTCGATCTCGGCCCGGTAGCTGCGCGCGGCCAGCAGCGCCGCCGCGTCGACCGGACGCAGCCAGACCCCGTCGTTGACCGCGGTGGTACGCACCTGCCGGAAGTCGGTGACCAGGAACGGCAGCGGGTCGTCGGCCGGGATCTGGTGGCTGTCGATGGTCTCGAACAGGTCCATGCCGAGCAGCACCTGCCAGAGCGCGACGTGCGCATCCGTGCTGCCGATCACGTAGTCGGTGATCCGGCACTGCAGCGCCGCGATCCCCTCGTTCCACTGCTCCTTGACCCGGTAGCTGACATAGCCGTCCGGGTGGGTCAGGTAGAACTTGGCGCTCATCCCGCCCCGGTGCTGTTCCCGGTCAAGGAAAAGATGGTCCCACCAGGACTCGGTACGGTTCAGTGCGCCGGGCACCTGCTCGCGCCAGCGCCGGTGCAGCTCCGGCAGCACCGGACGGGCCTGCTCGGCGGTCAGCACCTGCACCTCACCGCTGACCTGCCGCTCCGGCCGGGCCAGCCGGGTGAACCGGCGGTCGATCACCGTGTGGTGCACCGAGCAGGCCGGGCCGTAGCCGAACCGGCCGTAGATGCTGCCCTCGCTGGCGGTCAGGATGGCCGCGGCGAAATCCGCGGCGGCGAAGTCCCGGACCTGCCGGTCCATCAGCGCGCGCAGCACCCCGCGCCGGCGGTGCAGCGGGCTCACCGACACCCAGGTGACGCCGGGCACCGCTACCGTGCCGCCGGGCACCGTCATGTCGAAGTCGTAGTGGCCGGTGATCCCGATGATCCGGCCGGCCAGGGTGGCCACCAGATAGGTCGCGGGCTCGGACCCGAAGGCGTCGGTGAAGTCCTGCTCGGTGTAGTGCTCGCCGAAGGCGAAACCGTCCAGCCGCAGCAGCTCTTCGTAATCGTCCGCGGTCGCCGGCCTGATCTCGATGTCCACGCCGGTTGAGTCTCCTCCCGGCTGCCGACCGGCCACAAACGGTTTACCGGCCGGGCTGCACTGAGAAACCAGCAAATCTCACTTTCGTAAAGACTCTCTCATATCTGTCTAAAAGGCGTTAGGGTCGCCGGGCCCACCGCGCAACCGGCAGCTTTGGGGGTCCCGTGTCCGGTAAGCCAGCTCTGTCGCGTCGACTACTCATCCTGCTGAGCATTGGCATCACTGTTATCGCTTCAGCGGTGCAACCGGTGCTCGCCTTGCCACCCGATCACGGTCCGGAACCGGCTCCGGTGTCGGCGCCCGCGTCGCCCCGGGTCCGTCCGGTCGGTCACGGGACGCCTCCGGCGGGTTATCCCGCGGTGCCCAAGGCGGCGGTGACGAAGCCCTCGGTCAAGCGGGTTCGCCCCACCGTCACGAACCCACAGGGTGACCAGTTGACCATGACCGATCCCTGGGTAGGAGGGTTCGGAGATGAGAAGAACTGGACTAATGCTGTCGGTGACGGTTCAGGTGGCTGGTACTTGGAGGACTGCAGATCCTCCTCGCTCGGCTACGGCGGGGCACTGTTGCCGTTCTGTGTTTACGTCCAGGTCTACGACTCCGTCAGCGGTTCCGAGGCCAGCACGAACAACAGCCAGACCGACGCCGTCTATGACGCCTGCGGCCGGCTGGTGGATCAGCAGTCGACCTACGGCTGGTCGATGATCGACACGGGCTATCTGGCCAGCGCCTACGAGGGAAGCTATCCAACTTCCGTCCCGACGTCTGGGGTGTGCTGGGGCACGTGGACGGTGGTGTACACGTTCTCAGAGACGTTCAACGACGGGCAGACGTTGGCGCAGACAGCCTCGAGTTCATTCGCGGTGTACCCCTCGGAATCAGCCGCTGAGGCTGCGCAATATCCACAAGCCACGCCGCAGGGAGGTCCGGTCGATCCGTCAGAGACGTACGGCGGTTGTGACAGCCATGCAGTACACGGCTCGGCGACCGGTTATCCGATCGATACCGCTTCCGGCAATTTCTGGCACGCCTTCACCGATCTGTCGATACCCGGCCGCGGGCCGGCGCTGGATCTGGCGCGTACCTACAACTCACTGACGGCCAGCACCGACAGCCGGTTCGGCTATGGCTGGGTTGACTCCTACGCGCTGAACTTGTCTATCGGGGCCGGCAGCGTGGTGGCCCACTGCGAGGGTGGTGCCACCATGACTTTCAGCTATGACGGTTCCACCTGGACTGCGCCACCACGGGTGCTGGCCACGCTGACTCACAACGCCGATGGCAGCTGGACGCTGGTAAAACATGCCCAGAGGACCTACCGGTTCGATACCACCGGGCGGTTGACCGCGATCAGCGACCTGAACAATTACACGACCACTCTGAGTTACCCGTCCAGCTCCCAGATGGTGGTCACCGACCCGGCCGGGCGGACCCTGACGTTCTCCCTGACCGGTAACCACGTCAGCTCGATCTCCGATTCCTCGACGCCGGCTCGCACGGTGAGCTACGGCTATGACGCAGCCGGCAACCTGACGGACGTGATCGACGCCGGAAACGGGCATTGGCAGTTCAGTTACGACAGCTCGCACCGGATGCTGACCATGCGCTCCCCGCGGTACTACGGCGACACGACCACCACCCCGTCGCCGGTTGTGACGAATCACTACGACTCGGCCGGCCGGGTCGACTGGCAGAGCGACCCGCTGGGCCGCAAGACCTCTTTCGACTACATCAGTGCTGCCGGCTCGACGTTGGTGACCAATCCGAAGGGCAACGTGCGAGCCGACGAATACACCGCTGGCTTGCTCACTGCGGTCACCCGCGGGTACGGCACCGGACAGGCCGCCACCACCTACTACCGCTACGACCCGGCCACCCTGGGGCGGAGCATGGTGATCGACCCGAACGGGGACATCAGCCGGGCCCAGTATGACTCGAACGGCAACCCGGTCTCCCGAACCGATGCCCTCAACCGGACTACCTACTACACCTACAACGACTTCAACGAGGTCACCTCGGTCACCGAACCCAAGAGAATCGATTACTGGCACCCGATCACCACCAGCTTGACCTATGACGACGCCGGCAACCTGCTGACCACCGAAGCGCCGCTGCAGGATGCCTATGGCAATACCACGGCCACCGCGACCACCACCTATCACCACGACGATCCGGCCCATCCGGGAGACGTCACCTCGGTCACGGATCCGAACGACAACACCACCATCAACACCTACGACGCCTATGGCGACCTCATCTCGACCACCGACGCTGCGGGTGACAAGACGACCTATGGCTATGACACCGCTCGCTCGCTGCGTGTCCGGATGGTGTCGCCGAAAGGCAACCTTGCCAATGCCGATCCGGCCGCATACACAACCACATATGCCTATGACGCCTATGGACGGCCGACCATTACCAGGGATCCGCTGTGGACTTCAGCGACCTCCAGCCAGCACCAGACCGTGCGGCACTACGACAAGGACGGCAACCTGGATTCGGTCACCGACGGCAACAACCACACCACCGGCTACAGCTACGACGCGGCCGGCGAGCGGACCGCCGTACGCCGTCCAGACGGCAGCACGCAACGCACCGACTACTGGCCCGACGGCACCGTGCACGTCCAGTACGACGGGAACAACCAGCCGACCACCTACCAGTACAACTCTCGCAGCGACCTGACCTCGGTCACCGACCCGCTCGGTCGGGCCACCTCGTACGGCTACGACCTGGCCGGCCAACTGACCAGCAAGACCGATTCGAGCGGCCGGGTCACCGCCAACGGCTACGACGCGGCCGGTGAGTTGGTGAGCATCAGCTACTCCGACCACCTCACCCCCAACATCAGCCGCATCAGCTACGACGCTGACGGCCAGCGCACCTCGATGACCGACGGCACCGGCACTTCCAGCTGGACCTACGACTCCTTGCACCGGCTCACCAACACCACCGACGGCACCGGCCACACCGTCAGCTACGGCTACGACATCGGCGGCCGACTCAGCTCGATCAGCTACCCATCCGGTGCCGGCACCGTTACCCGAGGCTGGGATAGCGCCAACCGGCTGCGCACCGTCACCGATTGGAACAGCCACACCACCACCTTCAACTACGACGCCAACTCCAATCTGACCAGCGAGATCTACCCGAACGGCACTACCGCCAGCTTCACTTTCGACACTGCTGATCGACCAGTCGGTATCAGCGACGCATCCACCGCCAACCCGAGCACGCCGTTCGCCAGCTTCGGCTACGGCCGCGACGGCGCAGATCTGCTCACCTCGGTGTCGGCCACCGGCGTGCCCAGCGACAACCACAGCTACGGTTATGACCCGGTCAACCGGCTCACCAGCCTCGACCAGACCACCGCCTACAGCTATGACGCCGCCGACAACCTCACCAGCCGGCCTGCCAACATCAACCAGGTCTTCGACCTCGCAAGCCAACTGCGAGCCAGCGCCAACAGCCCGGCCATCTCCTATATCGGCTCGGCCGGCGCGGGCGATGCCACCAACAAGACGCTCACCCTGACCCTGCCTACCGGCACCGCGACCGGCGACACGGTCATCGCAGCGATCACGCTTGACAGCAACAAGAGCGCCACCCTGCCGGCCGGCTGGACCAGCGTGGGCAGCTACACCTCCGGCGCCTCCAACTCTGCTGCCAAGGTCCTCATCTACCGGCACGCCGTGACCAGCACCGACACCTCGGTCACGGTCACCTTCTCCGCCAAGTTCGCCAAGAGCCTCGCCCTGACCACCTACCGCAGCGTGCATCCCAGCACACCCATCGACGTCACCGCCGCTGGATCGGCCAGCCCCGGAACCGCGGTCACCGCCCCCTCGCTCACCCCCGGCGCGGCGAACGACCGGCTGCTGCTCATCACCGGCGCCGACGGCGTCGCCGGCAGCTGGACCCCACCGACCGGCATGACCAGCCGGGCGCAGCAGACCGGTGGCAGCACCGATGTCGCCTTCGCCGACCAGGCCCTCACCGGTCTAGCCGCAACCGGCACCCGCACGGCCAGTCACAGCGGCACCGCCACCCAGCTCGTCGCCGCCATGGTGACTCTCAAGGCGACCCAGACCAATTACGGCTACGACAGCGACGGCAACCGCACCAGCAGCACTCCGCCCACCGGAAGCGCCACCACCCTCGCCTACAACCAGGCCGACCGACTCACCAACTACAACGCCACCGCCACCTATCAGTACAACGGTGATGGCCGCCGCGTAGGGAAAACCGTCTCCGGCACGGCTACCGCCTTCGTCTGGGACGAGGCCGACAACACCATGCCACTGCTGCTCGCCGCCGGCTCCACTTACTACATCTACGGCCCCGGCGGTGTTCCAATCGAACAGCTGACCTCGAGCACAGTGCAGTACTTCCACCAAGACGCCTACGGCTCCACCCGGTTGCTCACCGACAACTCCGGCTCAGTCGTAGCCAGCTACACCTACGACCCGTACGGCAATCTCAAGGCCCGAACCGGAACTACCGACACCCCGATCCGCTGGAACGGGCAGTACCAGGACACCGAAACCGGGCTGTACTACCTCCGCGCTCGCTACTACGACCCGACCTCGGCACAGTTCCTGTCCAGGGACCCGATCGAGCAACTGACCCAACAGCCGTACCAGTACGGCCATGGCTCTCCGCTGAACGAATGGGATCCGAGCGGCCTCGGGTGTGGCTGGACCAGCCCGTGGGACTGCGCCGGCCAGGCCCTGGATTTCGTCCACGACGCGAGTGGGTACGTCGCTACCGGAGCCGGTGTCTGCGCCCTCGGCGCCGCGGCTTCGATTGTTGGCGAAGGCGTAGCAGCGTCATGCGCTCTGGCCGGGCTCGGCGCGGCCGGTGTCCAAGCTGGCACCGGACTGATCCGGCGCGGCATTCACCAGGAGGGCAAGGGCGAGCTCACAGCCGACCTGCTCGGGCTGGTCTTCGGTGGCATCAGTTACGGCCTGGCTGAAGCGGGCACGGCCCTGGCGAAGAATGCCAGAGCCTGGCAGGAGCTCGCCGGTCAATCAGGTTTCCTGCGCAGCCTGCGCTACGGTGCCCGTGCCGGACTCAGTGAAGCAGGCTCAGACCTGGCACGCCTGGGGTCCCTCCTGATCGACGTTCCCACGACCATAATCGGGCTCTATCAGATCGGACGGGATGCCATCGGACTGTTCAACTCGCGATGCTGAAGGCGACGTAGTCCCCTGCCATGGTCCCGCACCGGCGCGACCACGCGCAGCTGGAATACATCCGGGCACGCTGCGCATCGCGCCGACGGCGGTCATATCACCGAGCCCTGCCAGCGTGCCACGAAGCTGGCCACAGCCCCCGGCCCGATAGCGAGGGATGATCGGCTCCCCCACATCGGCCGGAGTTGGAGGACACCGCCCTAGCTGACCGCCACCGACGGCTCGCCCGAGCCGACTCCGGCCGCGGTCATCTCCTCCGCGATCCGCAGCGCCTCCTCGATGAGGGTTTCCACGATCATCGATTCCGGCACCGTCTTGACCACCTCGCCGCGGACGAAGATCTGGCCCTTGCCGTTACCGCTGGCCACTCCCAGGTCGGCCTCCCGGGCCTCCCCCGGACCGTTCACCACACAGCCCATCACCGCCACCCGCAGCGGCACCTCGATGCCCTCCAGCCCGGCGGTCACCTTCTCGGCGAGGGAGTACACGTCCACCTGGGCACGCCCGCAGGACGGGCAGGACACGATCTCGAGCTTGCGCTGGCGCAGGTTCAGCGACTGCAGGATCTGCAGGCCGACCTTGACCTCCTCGACCGGCGGGGCCGACAGCGACACCCGGATGGTGTCGCCGATCCCCTTGCTCAGCAGCGCGCCGAAGGCCACCGCGGACTTGATGGTGCCCTGGAACGCCGGCCCGGCCTCGGTCACCCCCAGGTGCAGCGGGTACTCGCACTGCTCGGCCAGCAGCTCGTAGGCCCGTACCATCACCACCGGGTCGTTGTGCTTGACCGAGATCTTGAAATCCGAGAAGCCGTGCTCCTCGAACAGCGAGGCCTCCCACAGCGCCGACTCCACCAACGCCTCCGGGGTGGCCTTGCCGTACTTGGCCAGCAGCCGCTTGTCCAGCGAGCCCGCGTTCACCCCGATCCGGATGGAGACCCCGGCATCGGCCGCGGCCCGCGCGATGGCGCCGACCTGGTCGTCGAAGGCCCGGATGTTGCCCGGGTTCACCCGCACCCCGGCACAGCCGGCGTCGATGGCGGCGAAGACGTACTTCGGCTGGAAGTGGATGTCGGCGATCACCGGAATCTGCGACTTCCGCGCGATCGCGGACAGCGCGTCGGCGTCATCCTGGCTCGGACACGCCACCCGGACGATGTCGCAGCCGGCGGCGGTCAACTCGGCGATCTGCTGCAACGTCGAGTTGACGTCCGAGGTCAGCGTGGTGGTCATCGACTGC